>JBIKNF010000020.1:0-25591 GCA_044358835.1 Vampirovibrionales bacterium
ATTCTCGATGTGCTTATGTACGTTTATGTACACTTCACCCATCTGCGAGTCTAGGCTCCTAGAATCCACCTATACGCTATTCAGTCGTTTAAATGGTATTAAAGCGATATACCCGAACCCAAGCATGAAAAGGCTTCTGGGTTTGCAAACGTGTAAACCTATGTGACCTTTTTTAGAAGCCGTATGATTGAATTAGGCGTTCACTAAGGCCTGTAAAATCGCCAAACCTTGGTTGCCTTTAAAATGGGCCAGCGCCCTTTGAGCGTCTTGACGGGTCGATTCAATCAACGCTTCTGTTAACGCAATGCCCCCGTGTTGATGGAGCTGTTGCTTTAAGGCCACACAGGCGTGATCAATCGCTTCAAGCGAGGCGTTGCCTTGCACGAGCGTAAAAATTTCCTGAACAGCCGATTCTAAAGGGGCTTGCTGGTGGGGTTCTTGAAACAAGAGTAAAATAGGGGCGTTGGCTAAGCCGTTTCGTATATCATCTAAAATAGGTTTACCTAGGCTAGACGCTTGGGCCGTGTAATCGAGTAAATCGTCCTGAAATTGAAAGGCCATGCCAAAGGCCTTGCCAAAGGTGATGGCATTTTCAAGGCAAGGGGCATCGGCCTGAGCCAGTACGGCCACAGATTGCGCGAGGCACACATATAAACTGGCGGTTTTTTTGTAGGTTTTCTGCGTGTAAGCGTCCCACGAAATAGACGCCAAGGGTTGAAAAGCCAAGGCATTTTGAAGCACCTCGCCTTCACACAGTTCCGCCAATACTTTTGCGTAAAAGCTCACCAATTGAAGATGCCCTAAGCTTGCCAAAGTTTGACTGGCTTGTGCGAGGAGCCAATCTCCGCCTAAAATAGCCAAACGGTTGCCAAAACGTTGACGAACGGTTGCTTGAGCGCGCCTTAAATCGGCTTCATCGAGCACATCATCATGCAAGAGCGTGGCCAAGTGAATCATTTCCGTGACGGCTGCTAGCTTAATTACCCGATCATCACTGGGCTTCCCCGTCAGCGCTTGCCACAAGGCATGCACCATAGCAGGACGCACCAATTTACCAGGGGTACTAAGGCCATAGGTGGTGGCTTCAGCCAGGCTCAAGGCTTCAGGGGGGAGCAACCCCTGCAAAAAATCCACCGTGGCGTGAAGTTCAGCATCTAAAGGTTTAAAAATAGGGGCAATGTGAAGAACCGTCATCGTCTGTTTCACCTATAATGAACGTATGGTCTTATTATGGATGAACATCCGCTAAAACGTCAACAGAAAAGATTCCTCATGCCCCCAGAACTGATCATCATTACAGGTGCCACCGCCACAGGCAAAACCGATTTAGGCGTGGCCTTGGCGCAACATTTCGCGTGCGACGTCATTTCTTGCGACAGCCAACTGGTCTACCAAGGGCTCAATATCGGCACCGCCAAACCCACGACTGAAGAACAACAAGGCATTGCCCATTGGGGCATGGATCTCGTCACGCCAGATGTCCCCTTTTCTGCCGCGATGTATGAACAGGCCGTACTGCCCTTAATCGTAGAGCGCCTTAAACGCCAGCAACCCGTCATTTTAGTGGGTGGAACAGGCTTTTACTTGCGCCAGATCCTTGAAGAACGCCCCTTGGTGGATGTTCCCCCCAACCCCGCCTTTCGCGCAGAAATGACGCACTGGGCCAGCCAACAATCCGAACCCTTTGCCTTGCATCAACGGCTACAATCGCTTGATGCCAAACGCGCTTGGCAGTTGTACCCTCAAGATGATCGCCGTATTTTGCGGGCCTTAGAAATCATCCACGCCACTGGCCAAGCCGTTCCTCAAGAACAACGCCCTAGTGTGCTAGCCACTGCCTTGGGCCACAATCCCCAAGCCACATGGCTTGGCTTGACGCACGAAGATAAGGGGCTTCGTTACCAGCGGATTGAAGCGCGCATTGACGCGATGATTAAGGCCGGCTGGCTTGAAGAAGTCGAACACCTCGCCCACACCTATGGTGCAGATGCCCATGCCTTGCAGGTGGCTCACGGATACCCTGAACTGCTGGCGGTGTTAAACGGTTCGCAAGGCTTGGACGTAGCCAAAACAAACATTGCCATTCACGTGCGTCAGTACGCCAGACGCCAAAAAGTGTGGTTTAATCGACACAAACACATGCAATGGTTGGATGTCAGCACCCCCGATGCACAACACCCCTTGCCCCTAGACGCCAAACTGGCGTGGGCCTTAGAAAGGATCACCGAATGAATACCCCCGCTTCGCCTTCATGGACGCTGGCTTTTTTAAGTGATTACGGCAAAAGCGATGCGTACGCCGGCATTTTACACGCGGTGGCCTTAAGTCGATTAACGCCTGAAGCCAAGCAATTTACCCAACGCATGGATTTAACACACGAGATTGCCCCCTTTGACGTGCGCGCGGGGGCGTGGCAACTCTTACAAGCCTTGCCTTACCTTCCCCCGCACACGGTTTGCGTCGCTGTGGTGGACCCCCACGTAGGAGAGGCCAGCCAAGGCCTTGCGCTCATCACCCGCCCGAGCTTTCAACACGTCTTTCTCGCTCCAGACAACGGACTGCTGGCGCCTGTCTTGGCCTGCCTGCCTGATGCCCAGGCCTTTCGCCTCACACGGCAAGCTGTTCAAGCCCACGAATGGTTTTACCCCACCAGAGACGCGCAACGCTCTGCGGGGACGACCTTTCACGGAAGAGACGTCTATACCCCACTGGCCTGTGCCATTATTAACGCATGGTCTAGGGGAGAAACCCTGCCTTTACTGCAAGCCAGTCCACCCGCACCCTTAGAAGGGGCGTGGCCGTTTCCGCCCCCTGTTCAACGCCAAGAAGGAGGCGTTTTGGCTCACGTGTTATTGCGTGACGGCTTCGGCAACCTGATTACCACCTTGCCTTCGCACTGGGTAGATGAATCCTGTACGCAGGTGCAAATCAAGCACCGCACGCAACGCGTCACGCTCCCTCTGGTGAGTTCTTACGCCGAAGGTGAGAGGCATCCGCAAGGGGTTGCCTTGCGTGGGAGCCATGGCTACATCGAACTGGCTCGTTCCCAAGCCAGTTTTTCAAGTGAGATCAACAGGGATGACGCGCTATTTATTTCTATGTTATAGTGATTCAATACGCATTTTAACCTTGAAGGTTTACTCATGTCTTCCCCCCTCACCCTAGGATACCTCGGCCCTGAAGGCTCCAATTCTCACCAAGCCGTCAGTACCGCCCTTTCGCACTGGCACCCCTGGCCAGAAGCCCCGCATGAACAGCCCTTCCACACCTTGACTCATCTACTCGAAGCCTTGTTGGATTCACAAGTCGACATTGCCATTGTGCCGTATGAAAATGGCCTAGAAGGCACGGTGGTAGAAGTGCTGGAGTTTTTGGGAAATCCTGCCCACCACGCGTTTGTGCAAGCCGAATTCTTGCAAGTGATTGAACATGCGCTTATGGTGCAAACCCCGAGCAGTTCCACCAATCTGCACACGATTTATTCACACCAAATGGCCTTGGGCCAGTGTAAAGATTCGTTGCGTCAACGTTTTGGTTCGACCGTGAACCTGATTCCCACGGCGTCTACCGCTGAAGCCGCCAAGCGTCTTTCTCAATTGTCGCCTAAAGACGCTCAAGGCATCGGGGTGTTGGCGACGCAAACCGCCGCGACTTTGCACGATCTACACATCATCGACCGTAACATTAGCGACGCTTCCCACAACGTGACGCGTTTTTTTATGGTGAGCCGTTGCGCCCAATGGCCCGCGCACTTTCCGCGCTTTCGGCAAGAAGCACCGCCTTTAAAAACGTCGTTGTGTGTGGGCTTGCATGAATACCCCGGTGTGTTGACGGAATACTTGCAGGTGTTTCAGCGTTACTGGGTGAACTTAACGAAAATTGAATCTCGCCCCACGCGCGAACAGTACGGCAACTACCGCTTTTATTTAGACATGGAAGGCGATCTCGCGGGCATGGCCGAAGGGCGGATGCTCTCTGAACTCAAGGCCCGCAGTCGCACCTTTCACCAGCAAGGGGCGTACCGTTGTTTGGGGTAGGAATTGTTTCATTTTGTAACAACTGAGCCCCGCACGCACCTTTTTGGCTTGAGCAACATTTATGTTCATATCACGATGATAACGTCCCCGTCGTGACGTACATTAGAAAAGAAAGACAAATTAAAAATGCTTCTCTCACCCATACGGCATCAACCGTTTACCCCACAACCACAACGCGTGGGGAATGGTGGTGAGACGGTGAGAGAAATTGACTTGGCTGAAAGATGGCTAAAGACATTATTGAAGGAAGCTTGCAAGCAAGGGAGCAATGTAAATTATATAACAGACTCCACATGGCGATCTACATTACTTAAAGCCTTGCAAAGTGCTTTGCAGTTACGAGGTGATGACTTCAACGCACTACATCCCTCAATTTTAGAACTTGATAGACGATTAGCTGAAAAGTATCGTATTAAAGGTGTTGACAGTGTTTTACAACATATTCTCAATAACCTCCCTCCATCAATACCACCATCTAAGAGGGATACATCTAATTTTGTAAGTTCTAACGTACATTTCACACCAATAGGTTGGGGTCAATCAATTGGAGCAAAAAAAATATCTGGAACACCTCTGGGCTGGGGCTAGCGCCCCCCCTCACCCCAACCCTCTCCCAGAGGGAGAGGGGGCCGAACCAAGGGAGTCGAGGGCCGAACCAAGGGAGTCGAAGGCTAAGCGACGGAGCCGTGCCTTAGAACCCTCTCCCTTTGGGAGAGGGCAGGGTGAGGGCCTTGAAAGGCTTGACAGAAGAAGCCGTGCCAAATATTTAGGCTTCTGGGGCTTGACGGGCGTCTAGGCTTTCTACTATAGTAGAAAGCCTAGACTTGTTAAAAAGGAACAACACCGTGACGCGTTTGCTGGTTCAAAAATTCGGAGGCTCCTCACTCGCCGACACCGACAAAATCCAAGGCGTGGCAAGCATCATTAGCGCGGCCTACGATTCAGGCACCCAAGTGGTGGCCATTGTGTCTGCCATGGGCAAAACCACTGATGGCCTAGTGGCCCTGGCCAACGCCCTGCATGACGCCCCACAAGGCCGTGAATACGACATGTTGCTCGCCACAGGTGAAATGGTGTCGGCGTCTTTGCTGGCCTTGCACCTGCAAAGCCGTAGCTACAAGGCCATTGCTCTGACGGGCTTTCAAGCCGGCATTCAGACGGAAGACGTCTACAACACCGCGCGGATTAAAGACATTCAAACCGACTACGTCAAACGGCTCTTAGAAGCGGGCACCATTGTTATCGTCACGGGCTTTCAGGGTCAAAACAGCAAAGGGGAGTTCTGCACCCTTGGCCGTGGAGGGTCAGACACATCCGCCGTGGCGCTTGCGGGTGCCTTACACGCCGATGCCTGCGACATTTACACCGATGTCACAGGCGTCTATTCGACGGATCCTCGCTTGGTGCCAACCGCCATAAAGCTAGAAGAAATTGCCCATATTGAAATGCTCGAACTCGCGCGCTTGGGGGCAAAGGTGTTGCATCCCAGATCCGTAGAAGCTGCCCGTCGCTGGGGGGTAAAAGTGCGGGTGCGCAGTACATTTAACCTAAACGATGAAGGAACCCTTGTTGTGGATGAAGCCCTTATGTCTCAAGATTCAACCCGAGCCGTTGCAGGTGTCGCGTGTGACAAAAACCAAGCCCGTGTAGCCGTCATTGGCTTGCCGGACAAACCCGGCATTGCCGCCCAGCTTTTTAAAACACTCGCTGAAAAGGGCATTAGTGTGGACATGATTATTCAATCCATTGGGCAAGACGGCGTCACAAACGACATTGCCTTTACCGTCAACACGTGGGATTTACAAAATGCGGATGCCGTGTTAAAGCCTATTCTCAAAGACTTAGGCGCCAAAGACGTGTTGTTAGACGATCAAGTCGCCAAAGTGTCTATCGTCGGGGTGGGGATGATTGATCGGCCGGGGGTGGCGGCGGCCATGTTTCAAGCGCTCGCGGAAGCGGAAATCAACATCGGCATGATTGCGACATCTGAAATTAAAATTTCGGTGTTGGTGTCTAGCGCGCAAAGTGAACAGGCGGTGCAGGCCATTCATCACGCCTTTTTTAGTGAAGCGTCTACCGAAGAATTGGTGCCTAGTAAGCTCGGTTATTAGAGTTTCGCCTATGAAGGTGGTTTACCCTATTCTTTCATTTCCACAATGGTTTTGCCGTCGCCACCCAAGTGAGCCTGTTCAGGGTAAAAGTCCTTCACAAAAGGGCATGTTTTGAGATAGTCCCTGACCGCTTTTTTCAACGCCCCTGTGCCTTGCCCGTGAACGATGCCCACCGTATTCAACCCCACCCGATGGGCGTTGTCTAAAAACGCTTGCACCTCTTCCAATGCTTCAACGGTTCGCTTGCCCCGCACATTACATTCGAGTGAAAAAGTCCCTTGAAAAGCAGGTTGGCCCAGTGGCGCCTGTTGCTGATGAATACGGTGCAATAACTTACGATGTTCCGCCTTTTTAATCGCCTTAATCGCGTCAGGATTCAAGCCCAAGGGTTCGACTTCACTGGCTTTTACCACCAAGTGAATCGTGCCGTTTACAAGCGTGACTTTTTTGCCGTCGCTAGAAAGCGCCACGATGTGTGACTTGCCCGCGAGTTTGGGGTGTTTGACGTCTTGCCCGATTTCAAAGGTGTGGCGCGGTTTTTCAGGTTCATGGGCGAGTAGTTCAGCGTCAAGGGGGGCGAGTTCGGCTTGAAAGTGCGCGTCCACCTTGTGCTTTAGACGCAAAATCCGTTGTTGAGCAAAGGCGAGAGACTTCGGCGATTCTTCCGCTTTTTTGAGACTTTTTTTCAGGCGTTTGGCTTCTTCGTCCACTTCTCTTAAACGGGCTTTGAATTGGGCTTGGTAATCACTGAGTAATTGCTTTTTCTTTTCACGAAAGGCTTGTTGTTCGGCTTTAAAATCGCTTTGACGCTGTTCTAAAGCGTCTTTGAGCTGTTGAAGTTCAAGGTGGGTTTCTTCACTAGCAAGCCGTTCTTGTTCTAAGGCGCTCAACAAGCTTGACGAATCACGTTGCACTTGACCCATGTACAGCTGGGCTTCTTCAATAAGGGCGTGATCCAAGCCCAAACGTTCTGCAATGGCCAGTGCGTTAGACGCCCCCGGCACACCAATAAGCAGACGAAACGTCGGGGCCAAGCGCTCAACATCAAACGCCACCGATGCATTGACATAGCCCGCTTGACGATGCGCTTCTTGCTTCAATACCCCTAGGTGTGTGGTCACCATAATCATGGCGCCCTTGTCATAAAAGCGTTTTAAAAGCGCTTGGGCCAAGGCGCTACCTTCAATGGGGTCTGTGCCTGCGGCGATTTCATCAATTAAAATAAGCGACTGTTCAAGTGAAACAGACGCTTGAGCAAAACGCGCCAGTCGACTCATTTGCCCTGAAAAGGTAGACAAATTGTGTTGCAAGCTTTGAGAATCGCCAATATCCGCCAAAACACGGGTAAACAAGCTCATTGAAGAGCCTTCTTCCACCACGGGCAGTAGGCCGGCTTGAACCATCAGAACGGCCAAGCCCACGCTTTTGAGTAGAACCGTTTTACCGCCAGTGTTGGGGCCTGTAATCACCATACAACGGGCAGACGTGTCATTCTGCTCTGTCCCCTCTCCCTTAGGGAAAGGGCTAGGGTGAGGGACTTCAAAGTCCCCCAGCGTCACGGTATTGGCGATAATGGCGTGCTTGCCTTCTTGCAAGCACAACAACGGATGCTTCACATTGTTCAACCGCAGATGAGGGGCTTGCTCGTCCACCACGCGAATGGCTTGGGCGTCCAAGTCTTTCGCCAAACGAGCGGCGGCCCATTGGCGTTCAAGGGCTTCAAGCGCCTGAAAAAAGGTGACGAGTCCTTCGGCGTCTGAGACGAGGGTTTCGCTTATTTCTTTTAGAATACGCGCCTTTTCCTTTTCCATGCGTTGATGCGTTTCTTGCAAGCGATTGGAGAGTTCCACCACGCGTTTGGGTTCAATAAACACGGTGGAACCACTGGCAGAAACGTCTTGCACAATACCGGGGACGCTGGTTTTGTAGAACACATTGACAGGCAGGACGTAGCGGCCGTTGCGTTGAACGATAATGGGTTCTTGCAGGGCTTTTACAATGGTGGGGCTCGTTAAGAGTTGTTTCAGCGTACTTTGGATTTCCTGTTCTTGAGCAGAGGCACGCTTTTTGAGCTGAGACAGTTCAGGGGAAGCACTGTCTCGAAGTTCGCCTTCAGGGGCGATTTTTTCATCTAAAAACGTCCACCACCCTACAGGGCTTGGGACGCCTTCAAGCCACGCAAAGACGTTGGACTGCGCATTGAGCTGGCCGCGAAACTTAAGCACATGGTTCATAGAATGCCTACCGTGATGCAAGCCGTGCAACACATCCACCAAATCTGCCAAACCCAGAATCGCCCCTTTCGTAAGGGACTCCAGCGCGGGCAAGGCATCACGAAAGCGCCCCTTGTTTTGATGCGTGGATTCCCCAAAGCGCTGAAGGAGTTGAGCCAAGGCCCCCACTTCATGTTGATGCCGTTGAAGGTCTTCCACCGCTTCTAAAAAGGGACGCGTTTGCCATGCTTTTTCACCATAGACACTGGGGCAACGGGCAAACAGTTCCGCCATAAGCCGAGGCCATTCTAAGACGTCAAGGCTTTTAAGGCGGTCTTCGTAAAGTGGATCGTTGGGATGGTGATTAAACAATGGCCCCTCCTTGACGTGCGTCCACGTCATTCAACAAACGCACAAAGGCGTCAAACACTTGTTCAGGCGAAAGATGCGTCAAGCATCGTTGTTCAAATTCACACGTAATCTTGAGCTGGCAGGGTTGGCACGGCAACCCCGCTTGCAACACCTGCACCCAAGCTGTGGACAGCGGCTTCCAACGCTGTGGATCGGTAGGGCCAAACAGCGCCAAAATAGGGTGCCCTGCTGTACTTGCCATGTGCAGTGGCCCTGAATCAATGCCGAAGCTGGCATCAAGCTGATGAAGCAAGCTCATGCCTTGGGCCAAGCTTAATTCGCCACAAGCGATGTGTAAGGGCATTTGAGTCGAAAAGTGCGCGTCAAACGCTTGATAATACGCTTTTTCAGCGGGACTACCAATACAAAAAAAGGCCAAGGGCGGCAGTTCGCCCTGTGCGTTGTTGATCAAGTCAAAAAAGGCGTGCCACGCTTGCGTAGGCCACGCTTTTGCGGGGTTAGACGCCACGACGTGCCACAAAACGCATCGGCGCCCGCTTGCTTTATAGCGGTGAATAAGCGCTTGCCAATCTTCAGGCAAGGGGTGGGCCTGAGTCAAGTACGACCAATCCGCTTCTAAAATGGCTTGTTTTAGCGCGGTTTCTTCTGTTTCAACAGAAGCAGGGTTCAACACGGCCAAGGCATCCATAAACGCTTGGGCTTCATGAACGCCCAAACGATAGGGTATCGGATGCGTCAAGAGTCCCCCACGCTCTTCCGTGTCAAAGCCAATCCGCCACGGAATGCCCGCCTTCAACGCCAGCAATACCGAAGACCACGAACGTTTCAAGACAAAGCACGCATCGTAAGACTTGGCTTTTAGATGTGGCAAAACCTGTTTGGCGGACTCAAAATACACCAGCTCATCCACCGCAGGATGCCCTTCGAGTAATTCGCCCGATCCTTTACTCACCAACACATCGATCACCGCGGTGCTGGGTAAAGCATGCCGTAACGCGCGTAAAAAGGGCTCTAGTAAGACGGTATCCCCAATAAAACGGTGGCGAATAACCAAAACACGCTGAACAGAAGCCCACGCAATAGCCGTTGGATGCTTCAATACGGCCTTTAAAGAGATACTTTTTAACCACTTGCCCCACATGGTACTATTCACCCATGGCGGGGCCAACCGCAGGCGTTAAGGCGGGGGCATTTAAAGAAGAAGACGGCAAAGGCGTTTCTAACTGCACAGGGCCTTGGCGTTCGCCCAAGCCCACAAAGCGTTTAATGAGTTGCTTAAACCCTTCTGGCAAAAGTAGTTCAAATTCCACAATATGAATGGATCCCGCCAATTCGCCTAGATCCTGCAGGTTAAGCTTCACGGCGTCCTTATGCGTACAAAGAATCATGGGTTTTTCGAACTTACGCCACAAGTGCTGTAATTGTTCAAGCGCATAGCCTTCAAGGGCTTCATGATCCGCCAGAATAAGGGTGGCAAGCAACGTGACTTCGGTGGCCTTGACGCCGTCCATAAATTGTTGCGGATTGCCAATGCCTGTAAACAACAGCGCCTTTTGGGCTTTTAAATGGTCTAGGGCTTCAGTGCGGGTAGAATCCAACAAGGGGGTAACGCCTGTAAGCCGCTGCACCACAAGATCAGGGTGCGTTTTACGGGCCTTGCTTTTGTGAATCAGGGCGTTTAAATAATCCAAGCTTGACGCGTTACAACTGCGCGTCATCAGTAGGCTGTCCGCACGTCGTAAAGAGGCAAGAGGCTCTCTCAAGGGGCCTAAGGGCAAAATATGCCCATTGCCCAATCGAGCGGTTTCATCAACCAACAACACGTTTAAATCACGCGCCAAGGGGAGGTATTGAAAGCCATCATCCAGCACCAGCACTTCAATCGGACTTTCCTTAATCAAACGCAAGGCATTTTCACAGCGTTTGCGTCCCACAATGACCGTGGCAAAGGGGCAGGCGTTTTGAATCATAAAGGCTTCATCGCCGAAGTCGGGATTTTCGGCCCGTGCGTAAGTTTGCGGTTCAGTGGCCCCGTAGCCACGGCTTAAAATACCCACCTTGAGCTGAAGTTCATGGTGCAGGTAATGGGCAATCGCCACCGTCATAGGGGTTTTGCCCGTACCGCCTGTCGTTAAGTTGCCCACACTAATGACAGGCACAGGCAGGTACACGTTTTTCTTCAACCGCACTTGATACGACCATTGACGCAACGCAACACCCATGCGATACACTGTTGTCGGCAGTATCATCAACATCCACCACCACAAGGGCGTGGGGCGGGTGTAATGCAAGCGATGAATCGCTTGTGTTAATGAAGACGCGAGATTCATGTGAGCTCCTTCATGGCACCGCGTTCAAGACGCTTAAACTGTTTGAACGGACTAAGGGGCTTAAAACGGCTAAGGCCTAGGTAGGTCAAACCCGCAAAAGTAATACTATACAGGGTTGAAAAAGGCCAATCGGGTAAAAAGCCCAGGGGCAAAGGGGTATACTGCTTCAACGTGGTAAGTAAAGTGCAGAAAAAGCCCACCCACATGGCCCATTGCCCTGCTTGCTTGTGCGGTTTGGGCGTAAATAAAATCGCCAAAACCGGAACCAACATGGTGGACGCATAAACATCCGCCGACAACCACAAGACTTTAATAATGTCGTTAAAGCGAAAGGCAATCAACACCGCCACCACCGCTTGAATGGGGAGAAACACATAATTCACCCAACGCAGTTGCATCCACGTGGCGGAAGGGGCAATAAAGCGTTGCACCACGTCATACACCAAGGATTGTGACGCCACGTTCATGGCGCTGTCCATCGTAGAAGTGACCGCAGACAAAAACCCCACAATAATAAGGGTTTGCCATGCGGTTGACGGCAATTGTTGGGTCATCCATAAAAAGACATTGGCCTGCCCCGGAGGCGCAATAAAGCCCAAGGCTTCAAATACCCCTTGAGCCGAAAGCCCAATCCACGCCACCACCGCACACAATAGCACAATAAAGCCCATAGACCAAAAGCTCACGCGAGTCGCTTGTTCAGGGGATTTACACGCCTTCATGCGTTGCCACATTTCAGGGGCAATCATCCACGCTAGGGCGAATACGGCGGTTAATACCAAGGCATACGCGGGTTCAGGCAACAGCGTCCAGTAGGCGTCGGCTCCATTTTGAGGGTGCATCCACGCTTGTTGAAACACATCGGGATGAAGCCACCCCTGCCATGCCACAAAACCAGCCAAACTACTTAAGGCCACAATCATTAAAATACATTGCAAGGTATCAGTAAAGGCCACCGCAAAAAAGCCACCTAGTAAACTATATAAAATCACTATACCATAAAGCGAAAGTAAAAGGGGGGTCCCCCATTCACCCAGTAAAGCCGTTAACAACTGACGACTGGCCACCAATTGAGACGCCACGGTGGTGGTAGTGGCGATAATAATCACCCACGCCAAAAACAGTCGGCCCCGCTTGCCAAAGGCTTCTTCCACCGCTTCAGGTTGGCTCATGTACGGCAAGGCTTGCACGCGCTTGCCCACAAATAACGCCACCAATAACATGGTTAATATAGAAGGAATGGCAATCATCCATAAGGCGCTGAGTCCGTTTTTCCAGTAGGCATCCATAATGGCTTTGGTTGAAGTGGCCCCAAACCACGCGGCGGCAAAACTCAGGGCCAAACCGATCGTGCCGATTTGCTTGGGGTTGGTGAAGAAATCCACGGTGCCTTGATCTGAAACGGTTTTTGGTGTCGGGGTCATGGGGTGTTACCCGTTGGACTAGGCAAATCTTCACTAAAATAAGCACGACTTTCAAGCAACACGGGGATGCCTCGAATGACGCAGAAAATCACCGCAATCCACGCTGAATACTGGGCGACTTGGGGAATCCACACCCACTGAAGGCTCCAGTTGTCGACGCCTTTGGGCTGATGAGCCAGAATCATAAAGGCAAAGGCAACAGCCTTAGTCACCGCGTAAGTCCAACGGCTCAAGCGAGAGCTCGTCAATAAAACGCCCCACCAGCTTTTCATCATAGAACTTTCACCAAAGGCGGTGCATCCCTTTTGCAGGGCGAAACTGCGAAGACCGTCCACCCACACCCCGCGCGTAATCACCAATAACGGCATCCACAAAGGGATCCAGCCCAAGACGGCAAAGCTCACCCAGTAGAGCTGTTCCACCACGCGATCGCTTAAAATGTCCACAACCGCCCCTACAGGCGAGCTTTCGCCGAGTTTACGAGCGAGGAAACCGTCCAGCCCGTCCATCCAAATAATGGCGACGGTGAGGATGAAGGCAAGCGTGTAGTCACTGGCCTGAGTGCTAAACAGCAAGCCTATTGCGACAAAGCACAGGGCGTTGCGGAACAATGACACGGCGTTGGCGGCACCGATACCGAGAGTGGGTTTCTGTGATTTAGGCATAGGGGTATCATCCTTTAACTGTGTTTCTTTTTATTTTACACGAAACACGCGCAATGCGTTAAATGAAAATAGTGGGGTTTACGCACTAGGAAAGCGGTCGAAAAGCCGTCATACTGAAAAAGAGTGGCTCCTTGAAAAACGCATAAAACACCACCCTTTGTTTCATTTTTCCCACACTTTTGTGGCCAGAAAAAGGACTTTCGTGGACAAAAAAGCGACTTTCATGGCCAGAAAACAGACTTTCGTGGCCAAAAAAACGACTTTCATGGCCAGAAAACAGACTTTCGTGGCCAAAAAAACGACTTTCATGGACAGAAATCGGACTTTCGTGGCCATAAATCAGACTTTCGTGGGTCGAAAAGTCGACTTTTGTGTGTCGGAAATTAAGCTCTTTTTGACGTCATTTCAAAAAAGCGACCGTCTCTTTTTTTAAGAAACGGTCGCTTTGAAATAGAATGGATTAAGGGTTACTTATTAACCGTCACCACTTGTAATTTGGGATCCCCCGCCGTGGGTGTGTTTTGATCCTTCTTGTACAAGTAAAGATTCTGCACCAGCATCATCACCATGGTGGTGACGAGATAGAGCATCACCCCAGCAGGGATTTGGATAATCAGCATCAACACCGAAAAGAGAATCGGCATAAACTTGTTCATCAAGGCTTGAGGCCCTTCCGTAGGGGTAGGCGCCCCCGACATCAAGGTCATCGACCATTGATACGCCCAACTCAAGATGCCGTAAATCACAATCAAGCCCAACACGCCGAAGTGATAGATCGTTTGCGTTTTGCGGGTAGGGAGTTCACTACTGAAATCTTTGCCATCTTTCGCGGGGACAAAACTGAGGTTTTCCACTTCTTTGGAGCTCGGGTTAATCACAGAACCAGTAATCTTCACGATGTTGTGAACATAGGTGTCGTCAAAGCCCAAATCGCTCTGATGCAGGGTAAAACGCAAGGGCTTACCCGCAATCGGAGGCTGAGGCTCTGCCGTGTAAAGCTTTTTCAGATCGTTCATACGCAGGCTATTGACGGGGAAGGTTTCAGGATCTGCCACGCCTTTGAGGTATACTTCAATGCTTTTGCCCGCTTCAAACTGACGCGTGGAAGAATCAACCGCTAAAGCCCCATCCAGCGGATCGCCGCCATTGGAACGCCAGGTGTGGTGCAAATGCTCGATGAAGCCGAAGTGTTCAGCTCCAGCTAGTTGCATAAACGCAGGAGACGACAAAGCACCGTAAAGGGCAATGAAAATAGGGATTTGCAACAACATAGGCAAGCAACCCGCCAACGGATTAAACTTGTTGGTGCTGTAAAACGCCATGACTTCTTTTTGCATGGTGGCAGGGTCGTCTTTATATTTGTCTTGAATCTCTTTGAGCTTGGGTTGCATGGCTTGCATGGCCTTCATGGATTCGGTTTGCTTGGAGTTCAAGGGCCACAACACCAAGCGCATGAGCACGGTAAAGACGATAATCGCCCAGCCGTAACTGCCTAAAAAACCGTTTAAAAAGCTCAAGGCTCCAATCATGGGTTGAAATAAAAAATCCATTAGGCAACGCTCCCTTGCGAAACTTGTTTGTGAATAGCGGAATGCACTTAGTCTAAATGAAACATAGTTTAATTTCAAACACGCAAAAATTGAAAGAAAAAAAGAAGCCGTTTCTTGTCCCTTCTCCTCATTTTAGTAATGGGAACAGAGCCAAACCTCTTGACAAAGCGTGCGACATTTGCCACAATATAAAAAGAGGGCGGAGTCCCCTAAGGTCGATCCCCTTAAAGAACTCCACGCTATCTTGTTAAGTGCCTACAGCGAGTAGCTTCAGCACTAACAAGAGAATGATAACAAGAATCATGGTTTCTGTTATATTCATTTTAGCTCACCTCCTTTCTGTTACAGAACGGGGGTGTTGCTTATTAGCAACCCTTTAAAGGATTTAAAGTAGGCTAGCATAACGCCTTAACTGATTCAAGAACAAGGCCACCTCCCTGTGTTTTTTATTACGGGGCATAAGTAAAAAGTTGACAGGTCAAGCCGTTTGTTTTACGATTACACTCTCTCAAGTCGTTCTCTCTCTCCCTCAATCGTTCTAGAAAGGCCCTAATCATGTTTCGAATCACGTCTTTTCCTACCCCCGTTTCACCTGTTTCTGCCGTCATTTCACGCGATCAAAACTCGGCACTTACCCCCCCCAATAACAATAGTATAGCGAGTGTTTCAAATGTGACATTCCAGCGCCAAGGCGCACAAATAGGCAATCCTGAAAGAAGAATCGCTCCGGAAGCGATTTCTTTTTTTCGATCAGAATCACATCTGATGTTGTATCGATTGTTTAAATTCATGGGGGAAGGCCTGCCTTTGACGAGTAAAGGTGTATTTGAACTTGACCATGTCATAGAGGAGGCTCGCCGAAAGGCTGAAAATTTAAAAAAATCTAACCCTACTGTTTCACAACTTTGGAACGCAGTTGCAACACTCATTAATCCCAAAATAAATAAAAATCTAGGAGTTGTAATTAATAAAAATACAACAGGAATTTCAATCACAGGCAACCATGGTTTTGCTGATTTTTTGCAATTTCAAAACTCAAATTTTTATAAGCCTCAAAACTATCCAGGGATATCCGTTGAAAATTACTATACTTACTCTGCATTTAAACGTGGCGCGAAGCGGGCGGAACACTTGAAAAGACTAAACAGTTTGAATTGTTTATTGAGCGACTATCAAGCCTATCTGGATAGTTTGAAAACTGAGAGTCCCCTCTCCTAATAAATACCCCTGACGCGCCTGAACCCTTTCTCTCTTTGGGAGAAGGGTGGCATATACAGCAGGCCCCTTCTGTATTATACTACCTTCCATGACTCACCCCGAACACGTGGCTCACGCCCATAAAACAAACGACCTGCTACCCCTTAAAACCGCCCCGAGCTTCCTCAATTGGTGGCAGGGTCTTTACGCCCCCCTTGACGCATCCCCTGAACAAGGCGTGGAAGAACTCAAGCGGTGGCTCGCTTTTTTAAAGCTCCCCACCTACGAAACCCTCGCCTATGTGATGACCCCAAACGACGCCTACAACGCCCTGCTCCCTGCGTGGGACGCGTGGCACCCCCTGCTGACTCAACGCCTCAACGACCGCCTGCCGATTCAATATCTGCTCGAAGAAGCCCCCTTCTTGGGCATGACACTCGTGGTGCGGCCGCCGTGCTTGATTCCACGCCCCGAAACCGAATTGCTCGTGGAAGCCGTGGTGCAACGGCTTCAACAGAACACGCAAGCGTCTACGATATGGGAAGTGGGCATCGGCACAGGGTGCATCAGCGTCGGGATTCATCACTTGCTGAAAGGGCATCCGCACAACAAGGGTCTTCACTATTATGGAGGGGATCTTTGCGTCCATGCGTTAAAATTGGCTCAAGAAAACGCCGACACGCAAGGGCTTGCGATCACCCTGTTTGAAAGCGACTTACTAGCCGGGTTTCCCCCTGATTTACCCGCTCCTGATTGCCTCGTGGCGAACTTGCCGTATATCGATAGGGACTTGTATTCAAGCATGGCGGTTGAAGTGCGAGACCATGAAGGGCATCACACGCTATTTGCCGAAGATGAGGGGTTTGCACTCATTTTTCTCTTGATTGAAGCCGTCCACGCGCGTTTTGGGGACGGCTGGCAAGGGCTTGTGGCGCTTGAGTTTGGCGAAAACATGCACGACCGCCTAAAAACCAAGCTGGACGCTCACGGTTTTACGCATCAAGCATGGATTAGCGACTATGCAGGGATTGTCCGTCATGTGCTAGCCTCACGTTTTCCTTTTTGTGGTATCTTATAAATACAGTTCCTTAAAATGCGTTGGAAATGGTTTTCTAGCTTCGTTTTTAGCTGGTGACGTCAGAGACCTTTGCTCGCACAAAGGTTCTCCGACACCTCTAAATGCGTTCAAGGGGGGACGGGGAAGGACGCATTGCGTTTCTCCTCCCCTTCGTCCCCCCTTGAAAATCCCCCCTGAATCCCCACCTCCTCGCATCATTCCCCTTGCACGACGTTCGCAAAATGTCTCGGAAGCCTCGCATTTAGTGCTTGAACGTCTGCTTTCATAAATCATTCGCATTTGTAAATATGAAGGATTTTTCCATGAATGCCACCACGTCTTTAAGTCCTGAACACCTCAACACCCTTGAAGCTCAAGCCATTGCTCAACTCAACGACTGCTCAAACTTAGCCGAACTCGAACACGCGAAAGTCGAACTCTTGGGCCGCAGCGGAAGCCTAACCCTGCTGAAACGTGGCTTGAAAGACGTGCCTGCCGAAGATCGCCCAGCCGTTGGGGCCCTGCTCAATGCCCTATCTCAAGCCGTGGAAGTCGTGCATGACGAGATCAAAGCGCGCTTGGACGCCAAAGCCTTAGCGCTTCAATTACACGCCGAAACGCTGGATGTCACCATGCCGGGGCGACATGTGCCAGTGGGCAAGGTGCATCCCCTGAGCCAGATTACGGAAGACGTCTGCCGTTTGTTTGAAGGCATGGGCTTTAGCGTGTTAGACGACAACGCCTGCCCTGAAGTGGAAACCGAGTTCTTCAACTTTGAAGCCCTCAACTTCCCAGCCGATCACCCTGCTCGTGACATGCAAGACACCTACTACACGGAAGTCGCCAGCCACGTGTTGTTGCGTTCGCAAACCAGTAATGCGCAAATTCGGCATATGAGCCAGCACAAACCGCCGATTCGTGTGATTGCTCCAGGGCGGGTGTATCGCAACGAAGAAGTGAGCAGTCGTAAATATGTGCTGTTTCATCAGATTGAAGGGCTTTACGTGGATAAACACGTGACCTTTGCCGATTTAAAAGGCACGCTCAATGCGTTTATCACCGAATTGTTTGGCGGTAATGAACGCCCCACGCGTTTTCGTCCCAGCTATTTCCCTTTCACCGAACCGAGTGCCGAAGTCGATGTGCAATGCCTTTTCTGCCAAGGCGAAGGGTGCAAGGTCTGCGGTCATAGCGGATGGCTTGAGATCTTGGGGGCTGGCATGGTTCACCCCAACGTGCTAGAAAACTGCGGGATCGATTCGACGGTGTATCAAGGTTTTGCCTTTGGCATGGGCGTCGAACGATTGGCAATGTTGCGCGATGCCATTGACGACATCCGCATTTTTTACACCAACGATCAACGCTTTTTGAAGCAATTCAAACCGAAGTATTAACGAACCTTTAAACCTAGTGAGAGACGTTCCCCTTGCCCAAGTTGAACATCAAGCGCCTGCCGTCTAAAACGCAAGTCGCCTTAACCATTGCCAAGGTGGTGGAAGGGCATTTCTTTTCTCATCACATGCAAGGCGACTTACACGTGAGAGTCGAACGTGTGGAAGTGGCAATGAAATCACTCAACGCCCCTGTTCGCTTGCTTCATTTCTCTGACATCCACTTAGACTGGAACACCCAAGCGTGGCTCAAGGCGTTGTTGCCTCATATTCACCGCTTGTGCGAAGACTTTAGCGTCGATGCCCTAATTTTTACGGGAGATGCCATTGCTTATGGTCAAGCGTATTTACCCGCCTTAAGCGACTGGGTAAACGCCTTGCCTGATTTGCCGTGCTATGGGGTAATGGGCAATCACGATTATTATGAAGCCAGTGGGGGTAAAGCCGTAAAAGCAGCCTTAGAAGCGGGAAGAATGCGGGTTTTGGTGAATGAATCTTGCCAGCACACGTTTTCAGGCGATCGGGGGAGCGTGTATTTTCATGGGGTCGACGATTTCGTCAAAGGGCGCCCTGATGTGGCTTCACTGCTTCACACCGCACAAGAACATCCTACTTTTACGCATGTGTTACTGACGCACAATCCAGCTCAAATGGCACAGCCTTTTTCGTGGCAGGCGTTTGATGTCGCCTTAGCCGGTCACACCCATGGCGGGCAGTTTCGATGCCCCAATTGGTTTGCTCGCTTAGTCACCGAATCGCCCTATATTCGCAACTGGTACAGCCTTGGGCAAGCCCCTTCAACCCTAGAAGCCTGCCAGCTTTTCGTGCATCACGCCACGGGGACTGCCAGTATTCCTTGCCCGATTCGACTCCCCTTTATGCCCCGCCGACTGCCGATTTCGGTGCCTCGTTGGGGGTTGATGAGTGAGGTCGTGATTCAAGAACTTGTGCCTGTTGTTCCTTCGGCTTAGGTGGATCTTTCTTTGCTCGCTTCAGCACTGGTTTCTTCCGCTTCTGTTTGTGCTTTAAGTTCTTCAACGGCTTGATCAAAGCTCTGTTCATTCGGTTCCATGAGATAAAACTTCAAGCGAGTCACCAACAACAACGGACGGTTCAAATGACGAGCAGGATTCGACTTCTTGCCAGAATCTTGACTCGAAAAATTCGTCATCAAACGCTCACCTAGGCCTTCATAACTAAGGTACATGCTTTCTACCTGTACCAATTCCTTTTTAAAGGTGGCTAACGTTTCCATAAACCGTTTGATTTCGGCGAAGTTGCCTCGTATTTTAAGTTCCATTTTGGTGGAATACAGCGGTAAATCTTGTTCTTTGATGGCTTGAAAGCGTTGTAATTCTTCAGGGATTTCGCTTGGCTTTTCTCCGTCTTCTTTTAGTTTTTCCGCTTTTGAAGCGCTGTCTTGAAGCGCGCCACCATAGGGTTGAATTGTGATTAATTGATTGCCTGTTTGCGTGGTTAGGGTAGAAAGCACCCGCATGAAGCCTTTCATGCGAGATTCTAAATCCTTATTTTCAAAGGTAAAGGAAAGGGCCGTCTTATTTTCTTCATACTGGGTTTTGCCTTGCCCCACTTGTTGTTTCAATCCCATTTGCTCGGCTTCAAGGGCTTTGACTTCCCCTGTCACTTCTAAAAAAGCAGCACTACTTCGTTCTACCGCTTTAAATTGTGATTTTAATACCAGCAAATAGCCCGTCATTAAAATGCCGACTGAACACAGCAGACTTAACAAGATGGCTTCGCGTTGATTGAATTCCATGGGCAGGGGCATCCTTTATTCAAGGGGAAGGGGCGGAACGAGAATTAAGTCGAAGGTTGAGAAGAGGGGGTGACGGTTTCTTTTTCGGTATCTACAGAATCTGACGCTGTTTCAAGCGTCGCGGCTATGCCTTCAGCAGGTGTTGCGTCTTCTTTTTTAGCCTTGGGCGTGGGGGCGTGCGTGGTGTTGAGCAAGCCGCCTAGTTTGAAACTATACAGCAAGGGTTTTTCAGGGCTTACTTCTTCTTCACGAATATAATGCAACACAAAATCTCGGCCGTACTGGCGTTGTTCTAACTGATTTGTTAAATCTAAAATATCTTCATGGCGCAGGGCTTTGCCTGTAATAGAAATATCCTTGTCATACGCCACTTCACTAAACCATAAAGAAGAGGGGAGGTGTTGAATGTCATTCAACAAGCCGAGTAACACTTTATTCACACTTTTTGATTCACGAGCAATGGAAAGAATTTTAAGCGAAAGTTGATTGTAGCGATGGTAGTAATCGACTTGATCTTTTAAGCGAGCGATATTGGCGGTGAGTTGTATCTTATTTTGTTCAGTTTCAATTTTATTAAGTTGATTAGATTTATGAATCGTTAGAGTGGCTATCCACACAATGCCCACCAACGCACAAGAACCAATAACACAAGGTATGACTAAAGACATTAAAAGATTATTTTTAAAGTCCATGTCTTCTAAGGAAGACGCACTAAGGCTTCCAAATGTGCCTAAGGAAAAAACAGACTTGTTCTTGTTATACGGGGAACGTTTGTCTAAAAAATTAAGGCTATAAGGTCGAGGTTCAAGTTCGAAAAAACAACCCCCTACCGTTACAATACCAATATCCGCACGATCTACTTGAAATGAAGCAGGCACTTCAAAGCTTCTAAAGTTTACTCCAATGGCGTGTTGTAAATGTTGCAATAACACATAGTTTAAACGCTGCGTAAACCAAAACAACGGTTCAAACGGTTTGTTGGCGGCCACTGTTCGGTGAAGCTCATTCACCAAATCTTCCAAAATCACAGGATTTTCATTGGCGTTAGAAAGCACTTGCCCTGAAAGGGTAATTTCACGAATGTCAATCAAATTAGTGCCACGCCAAATCAAGAAACGCAGTCGATCAAACTCATGCATTAAGGAACCCCAGCAAAAATTGGGCTCTTCAGCTTGTTCAGCAATGTTGGACACCATGCCTGTGGCAATCATGCTACGAACCACTTGAAGGGGTTCTACTGCAATGGAAAGCAAGTGGATTTTAGCGTCAGTCGCGGCTTTTTGATAGCGTAAGAAGGTGTCTTTACGAATGGCACTGTAAATCAATTTTTGGTGAGCCACATTAACGGCATCGTCTATTTCTTCAAAGGCCACTATGGCTTCAGTGTTGTCAAAGGCTCTAAAACGTTCGGCTTCACTGGCCAAGTACACATAGTATTCATCGCGTTCCATTTTAGGCAGTTCCATTAAACGCAACAACGTACAGGGAATGCTTAAATGCACCTTGCGGGTGGGGGCGTCAAGATCCTTCATCATCACGCTCAGTAAATTGCTCAACTGGCCCACTTCAGCGATGACATCCCCACCCGAAACCAACACCCCCATGGGCATTTTATGCACGACCGATTTAATCACGGCTTGGCGGTTATGGCAATACAGCGCCCCTTCAATTTCAGTGGCGGCAATGCTAATGGAAATGCTATACTTGTCTTTTTTCTTACTCATCGAACGCCCGTTTTCTCGCCTTTTCGTGTATACTAAACTGATGAAAATCGCACAAAAAGAGTAGAGGAAGGTCTTCACTATGTCAAAAATGGAAGGGTTTCAAGAAAAAATGGCTTTTTTTGACACAAAAAACATCCATTGTCGGCAGGTTGAAGAAAGATCCTACTTTCATTATACCAAAGCCGACTGGCGTCTATGGGCAAAGGCGTGGCGGAATTCATTCATGAGTGGGACGTTTAAAGCCCCCACCCCCAAAAAACAGGCGGATGCTCAGATCGTGAGCCTGCTTGAAGCCTTAATGAGCACCTTGGCCCAGCACTCGCCTCAACTCAACATTGCCATTTACCTGCCTATAGAAAGCGAAGTGGATTTAAACCCCTTATTTAAAACGTGTTTAGAACGGGGGCATCGACTTTTGGCGCCTCGGGTGGTGGGCAAAGCACAGTTGGTGTGGCACTGTGTTTCTCAACTTCTTGAAGAATCCCCTGAACAATTTCAGCAAAACCGCTACGGCATTTGGGAACCCAAGGCGTCTTTAGCGGTTTTTGAAGACTTGCCTGATGTCGTGCTTGTGCCTTGTTTAATGGTTGATTTTAAAGGCTTTCGCTTGGGGTATGGAGGGGGCTTTTACGATGCTCAACTCAAGCAATGGCAAGGTATTTCCACTGCTGGGGAAAAAGCCGTGCCCTTGACTGTGGGGGTACTGTATCAGGAAACAGTCATTCGCGCCTTGCCTGTCGATGATTGGGATTTCCCCTTGGACGCCTATGTCAGTGAGGCCGGCTTGAATTCAGCACTTTAGGCGGGCTTCTTGGATTTTAGAAAAAGCATCACTAAAAAATGCTTAATTGGGTGTCGTCTTCTGAAAGGCCCGTTAAGCTCGAACGGCGTTGGCGCAACTGATGATTGGCCATTTTCTGCATGTCATTTAAGCGTCCGGTGGCTTGTTGTAACACGCGACTGGGTAAACCCGCCATACGGGCCACTTGAATGCCATAACTTTTTTGGGCCGCCCCTGCTTCTACCCGATGCAAAAAGACCAATTCCCCCTCCTGTTCAGCCACCACCATACGCACATTTTGAACCAAAGCGGGATGGGCCAGTTCTAGCACGTTTAATTCGTGGTAATGGGTGGCAAACAAGGTTCGGGCTCCCACGTGTTCAACCAAATGTTCGACGACACTCCAAGCGATGGCGACACCGTCATAAGTGCTGGTACCACGGCCCACTTCATCTAAAATCACCAAAGATTGGGCTGTAGCGGTGTTCAGGATTTCAGCAGTTTCCGCCATTTCCACCATAAAAGTGGACTGCCCTTTCGACACATTGTCCATCGCGCCGATGCGGGTAAAAATCGCGTCTACCACCCCGATCGTGGCGTGAGTCGCAGGCACAAAACAGCCGATGTGTGCCATTAAAACGCACAAGGCCACTTGGCGCATGTACGTGGATTTACCCGCCATATTCGGCCCTGTAATAATTTCTACTTGCGGGCACCTTTGTGCCTGTTGTGGTGAAACTTGCCCTGCTAAAGCGGTATTATTGGGCACAAAGCGCCCTTTGGGCAACTGTTGCTCGATCACGGGGTGGCGGACTTGTTGAAGCTCTAAAATAGGGGCTTCCACTAAGCAAGGACGCGTATACCCCTGCCCTTGAGCCACTTCCGCAAAAGATTGTAACACATCCAAGCACGCCAAACGATGCGCCACTTCCTTTAAAACAGGGGCATAAGGCAACAGTTGCCGACGCAATTGAAGAAACAAATCACTTTCCACATGAAGCAAGCGGTTTTGAGCGTCCCACACCGCTGATTCGTGCGCGCGCAATTCAGGGGTCATAAAACGCGTGGCATTGGTGAGGCTTTGTTTGGGCCGGTAGCGTTCAGGCACTTGAGCCACACTGCCTTTACTCACTTCAATAAAGTAGCCCGTGGCATTGGTGAACTGTACCTTTAAATGCTTAATGCCGGTAGATTCACGTTCTTGCGCTTCATAGGCGTCGATCCACTGGGCTTGGTCATTCACCAAATGACGCAATTCATCAAGCGTGGGGCTAAACTGCGCGCGAATAATCCCCCCTTCCTTTAAAGTCGCGGGTAATTCGTCTTGCAAGGCGTTTTCCATTAAAGCCAAGGCTTGCCCCACTTCAGGCGGGAACGCTTTGAGGCGTTCGAGATAAAATGCCGAACATCTTAACACGGTTTGACTCAAGCGAGGCAACACCTTTAAAGATTGCGCCAAAGCCCCAAGTTCCCGTGGCGTGGCGGACAAATTGGCCAATCTGGTGGCCAAGCGCTCTAAATCATAAATGTTGGGCAATAATTGACGCAACAACTGCCGTGTGTGAGGCTGATTCACCAAGTCTTCTACGGCTTCAAGGCGACTTTCAAGTTCTGGTAAAAAATGCGTGGGGCAGGCCACCCAGTCTTTCAACAGGCGTTGACCCATCGGCGTCATACACCGATTTAAAATCTGAAACAACGACACGGAACCGCTTTCTTTGGGATTGGGCAATAGTTCCAAATGCTTACGGGCATTGGCGGAAAGTCGCACTTGCTTGTCTGCATAAAGGCGTTGAATACCATCTAAGTACAAGGGGGTTTGTAAAAAGCTATAATTCAAATAATGCACAATCATGCCACAGGCTTGAATGAGTGCAGTGTCCGTTTCATAAAGGCCGTAGCCTTCTAAACTGCTCACATTCAGCCATTGGGCAATGCGTTCATAGGCGTTTTTTTGAGTAATGACTTCTTTGGCCAAGGGGGTACAGGGGGCTTTTTCTTGAACTTCAGTAGGCACATCCGCCACCCAACGCCCCGGAATTCCCGGTATTTGAGACTTTTGCAAGACGCCTTGCACCAACAGTTCTTGAGGCGCCAAGCGATCGAGTTCCGTGAGTAAATGGGCATAGGGGAATTCGCTAACACAAAAACGCCCTGTGCTAATGTCTACATACGCCAAGGCACAAGGGGTTTTAATCAAGTGAGCATCCTTAGTTGTTTGATTCAAGCCTTTGGGCAAGACAACAGCGGCTAAGTAATGGGCATTGTGAGGCGTCAACTGTTGGGATTCATTCACCGTTCCCGCCGAAAGAATGCGAACGACTTCTCGCTTCACCAAGCCTTTGGCGGTAGCGGGATCTTCCATTTGTTCACAAAGGGCGATTTTAAAGCCCGCATTTAACAGGCGTGGCACGTAAACATCCACCGATTTAACCGGTACCCCTGCCATGGGGATTTTACCTAAGGCCCCACAATCTTTGCCCGTTAGCGTTAATTCTAAATGTCGCGCGGTTAAAACAGCATCTTCAAAAAAAGTTTCGTAAAAATCACCCATACGGTACAGCAAAATAAGGTCTCGGTACTGTTCTTTGACGTCGAGGAACTGACGCATCATGGGGGTGGCATCGTTTTTGTTGGCTTTATAGGTGAAGACTGTGCCGTAGCGTTCTAGCCCTTCAAGGGCGATGGATTCAGGTTGGTAGGGCGATTCAAACATTGGGTACACCTTACAATTTTTACAGTGTTTTATTAAGTGTAGTCTTGTCAAAGCTTATATTCAAGTCTTCAAGCAGAAGCGTTACATTTTCATAATACGCTTCATTATCATAATGCTTACACTCGTTGCACCAGCAGGCGTCCAAGCACTAAATCCGAGCGGGTGAGCGCACTGCGAATCCCCGAGCGATTTTGCGGACGTCGTGCAACGAGAATGATGCGAGGAGGTGGGGATTCAGGGGGGATT
>JBIKNF010000021.1:0-25218 GCA_044358835.1 Vampirovibrionales bacterium
GGCGTGGGTCACGCCCCCACCACCACGCGTTCTAGGACTTAAACTGTCAATATTGGTTCTACAACTTTAACAAGTTGAAATTTAAAATTGTTTTCATTTAAACGATAATTCCATGCTTTAAAAGCATCTTCAGCTTGTTGCAAGGTTTGATTTGTAACAGAAAATTGTAACGGATCGGTTGATGCGTTTGTGCGGAGACTTATTTTGCCATCTCCCCCAGCCGTTCCAGTTAGCTTTGCTTTAGACTCTAAACCTGTGGTTGTTTCGCCATTTAGTCCTTTTTTAAAAGAAAAAACGTTTCCGATTATTGTGTTCTTTGTAACGTTTACACCCAAAAAATCTACAGTAGGTGGTTTCGCTATAGCTGTGGACATCAATAAAAATTCCTTTCATGTTTTGAATAAGGGGGGGATAAATATAGAAGATATTCTTCTGTGTCTTAATAAAAACAATCTTTCCTTAAGAATTAACCCCCTTGTTACAATTGTTTACGTGGGGTTCCCCCCAAAAACCCCCCAACACCCTAAAAATAGTGGGGTTTAGGCACTGTTTTTATGTCGAAACCTTTGTCATACTGGCAGGGTGACTTCTTCTTTTGTGGATGTTTGGATGTTTAGCTCCCTTTTTTAGCTGGTGCTTGGGATTCTAGCTCCCTTCTTTAGCTGGTCGGTCGTCAGAGACCCTTGCCTACTTGTTTTGGCTAGCTCCGTTTTGAGCTGGTGCTTGGGGGTCTTTGTGCCGCCAAAGACCCCCAAACCCCCAAAGCGGCTTAAGGGGCGGCGGGGGGAGGGACGTGTTACGTCCTCCCTCCCCCCCGTATGCCCCCCTTAAGAATCCCCCATCCCCCCCTCCCTCCCGTCCCGAACCACGAGTTTGTAAATCAACACACTACAATTTTACATAGCGAATAAGTTCGTTACTAACAAGCTTGCCGACGGCGCACTAAATGCGAGGCTTCCGAGACATTTTGCGCACGGCAGGAGCAAAGATAGGGCGAGGAGGTGGGGATTCAGGGGGGATTTTTAAGGGGGGACGAAGGGGAGGAGAAACGCAATGCGTCCTTCCCCGTCCCCCCTTAAACCGCCTTTAGAGGTGTCGGAGACCTTTGGCGGAGCAAAGGTCTCTGACGACCGACCAGCTATAAAAGAGAACTAGAAAACCCAAGCACCAGCTCAAGACGGAGCTAGCCAAAACTAGAAAGCAAAGATCTCTGACGACCGACCAGCTACAAAAACAAACGAGATACCCAAACACCAGCTAAAAAGCAAAGGTCTCTGACGACCGACCAGCTATAAAAGGAGATAGATAACCAAAAAATCCCCAAAACAAAACCAATCAACCCCAAAAAAGAAAGAGAGACCCTGAACATGAACAACCCCAATCAACCCGAAAACAACCCCTACGTCCACCTCGCGAGCTTCTGCCGAAACGCCGTGTGGCAAGAAATGGATGCCATTAACGAAGCGCTGCCCCCTGAAGCCCAGTTTTTGGCCCGCCTGCAAAGCCCCCCCGCCTGGGATGCCCGTCGCCAAGCCATCATTGAAAAACGCACCGCGCTTTACGAACGCCTAAAGCAAGACGACGCCCTTGCCGAACTCATGCACCACGACTGCCGAAACAACATCCTTCTTTGGTTTCGCTACTTCGCGTGGACTTACGACCCACGCCCCAATCCCTTTCAAAACGGCAATCGAAGCATCGGGCGCGTGCCCTTTGTGCTGTACCCCTTTCAAATGGAAGTCGTCTTACGCTTGAATGAAGCCATTGAATTGGGGGAAGATTTACTGGTGGAAAAAAGCCGAGACATGGGCCTTTCTTGGTTAATTAGTTTGGTGTTTCAGTACCGCTGGTTGTTTCATTCAGGCCAGCAATTTTTGGTGGGCAGTCGTAAATACGGCCATGCAGACACGCGCGGCGATCTTTCCACGCTCATGGAAAAATGCCGTTTCAACCTGCGTGAACAGCCCGTCAATATGTTGCCTGCGGGCTTTGACTTTCGCAAGCATGATGTGGCCGGTCGCCTGCTGAATCCGCAAAATGGCAATACCATTATTGCTGAAGCCACCACGGAAAACTTTGCACGAGGGGGGCGCTATTCCGCCGTATTGCTGGATGAATTTGCGTTTTGGATGTGGGATGATGGCGCCTATGCTGCGGCGGGTCAGTCGACGCTGTGTCGCTTGTTGGTGTCAACGCCCAACGGTCGAAAAAACCGCTTTGCCCTAGAACGCTTTTCAGGCCTTACCCCCGTGCTAACCGTGCATTGGAGCCTTCACCCTTTTAAGGACAAGGTGTGGTACACCGCACAGCAACGGCGCCTGTTGAAGCATGAAATCGCGCGAGAGCTGGATATTAGCTACGAATACTGCAATCGAGACCGCGTGTTTGAAGAGTTTACCGTGCAACATGTGGCGCACGTGGCGTATAATCCGGATTTGGAGATCTTGCGTTCGTGGGATTTTGGCTACCATACGCCTGCGGTGTTGGCCTTACAGCGAGACGAATGGGGCCGTGTGGTGGTGTTGAAAGAATGGGTGGGCCAACGCGTGGTGTTGAAGACCTTTGCCCAGCAGGTGAAAGACGACTGCGTGGCGATGTTTGGCCCCAATGCGCGCTTTCGCGATGTGTGTGACCCTGCGGGGCATCAGCATAACGACAAATCTGAAAACACCAGTATTGAAGTGCTCAATCACATGGGTATTCACCCTGTGGGCGTGCGATGTGGCGTGGTTGCTAGTATTGACAAGCTTCGCCACCTGATGATTGAAGAGCGCGATGTGCCAGTGTCCCTCACCCCAGCCCTCTCCCAAAGGGAGAGGGAGCAAGAAGACCCTCACCCCAACCCTCTCCCAGAGGGAGAGGGAGCAGAACCCTCTTCCTGTGAGGGTCTTGTCTTCATGCGTGAAGGGCAGCACATGGTCAAATCCCCCGCCTTTTTGGTGGATGCCCAACATTGCCCCACGCTCATTGACGCCTTGCAAGGGGGGTATCGCTATGTGTCGAATGATTCGGAAGAACTGGCGCAGGAGCATCCCTTTGAAGATGTGGCGGATGCCTTGCGTTACGCCGTGTGGGAATTGGGCAAACTGCTGATGGATTCGTCTGATTGGGCGCGGGACTTGCGCAAGGAACGCTACGAGAAGTGGGTGGCGTTGGAAAAGTTGCGTCGCTACAACCAGCGCCGTGGGCAGTGGTATTGACACGGTGGGTGTTTAAAGTATAGTTAGGATGTACTCTTTTCTACGACTCTTCTCTTTTTAACGCGATAAGGAAAAAATCATGCGTTTCGCTTCTCTCTCAACTCCGACTTACTCAACCCCTCGTATGGCAGGGCTTCAGGCTCAAACTTCTACCGCAAACGTGGCTCCCCAAAAAACGGAGGCCTTTACGCCTAGTGGACGCCTCCAACGGCAGGGGTTTGAAAACATAGAACAATTAGAGTATTTTGCTTTACATATTAAAATACAAATAGATAGATTAAAAATTGATCCTGGATTTTCATTTGTGCTGCCAGCGTGGGAAAGAACTCTAAAACAGTTAAATGAAGCCATTGCATTTCATAAAAACCCAAGTCCAGAACCAGCCAATTCAGGCGTTTTTGGGTGGGCTTCTAAAATAACACAGCAGTTAAAACATGCTTATTTATCACATATATACGGACTAAAGAATCTGGGGCGATACATCAATCTCCCTCAAATGGAGTTTTTAGGGCTTGATCTTTCAGGTGCCACTTTAGATGGATCTATTTTTACAAAAGCGAGCTTTGCAGGTGCCAACTTAGAACAAGCAAGTTTAAGAAAAACTTGGCTGGAAGGAACCAATTTTAATTTAGCGAATTTATGTCGCACTTTATTTAAGGGCGCAAGAATAGGTCAATTAGGCTCTACAAATCCAACGATTTTTCATGGGGCGACTGGCTTAGAAACAGCCGTTGGATTACCTAGAAGGATTGATACATCACCTAAGTCATTAGAAGCATGGCACGCAAAAAAATAGAGAACATCAGGAACTCGTAGAAGCTCTACGAGGTGCGCATGATTTAGCTACCCAAGAACAAGTCCCCCCCTCGACAAGTGCGTGAAAATAGGGTAGACTAGTGGCAGTTGTTGCGTTGTGTGTGGAAGGAAATGCCCCATGTTTAACTGGATTGAATCCCACGGTAAAACGGCCTTGCTCACGGCGGTGCTGGCTTCTGTCATCATTGGCACCAGTATTTTGGCCGGTGGGCTGGTGAAATTTAAAGCCCTTGAACAATCCAAGCTCGCCGTCACAGGTTACGCCGAAACCCTTGTCCAATCTGACATTGCCGAATGGACACTGACGGTGAGTGCCTTTCATTCTAGCAAAGCGCAGGCCTACAAAAAACTCAATCACGATTTAGCCACCTTGAAAAACGTGCTCAACACCAACGGCATTCCCCCCAGCGATTTAAACGAAAATACCCTGTATGTCACCACTCAGTACAAAAAAAACCTGAATGGTTATGACACCACTGAACTTGCGGGTTACACCCTGAGCAAGGCAGTGGTGGTGCGCACCACCAAGCTCGACGCCGTTCAATCCACCGCAAAAACGCTTGAACGCTTGGTGGGCAACGGCCTTGGGGTGGACGTTACCGCGCCACAATACCTGTTTAGCAAGCTCGATTCGCTGAAGCTGAACCTGATTGCCAAAGCCACCAAAAACGCCAAGGATCGCGCCACGACCATGGCCAAAGTCACAGGCAATGAAGTGGGTAGCCTGCTTAGTGCGACTAGCGGCGTGTTTCAAATCACCCCGCCCAACAGCACGGATGTGAGCGATTACGGCCAGTACGACACCACCACGCGTCAAAAAAAGGTCACCAGTGTCGTCAACGTCACCTTTTCCATTCAGTAGCCTGGCGCAACGTTTGGCCTAGAACCAGAGGCGTGCCAAGTCTAAATGCCTATGTTAGACTAGAAACGTATATACCATTTACCAAGGGGTAAGCACCATGACGCCTGAAGAACTCGAAACCCTGCTAGACGGCAAAAACATTCACCACGTGTTAGATGTTAAAACACTGGTGCTCGACTTACTAAAAAAGCAGACGCCTGAAGAAATGGAGCACGCATTTTGGCAACGCTTGCCCGAATTAAGCGAAGACTGCATTAAAGGCTACTTCTTCATGACGCGGGGGTAAAACTCGCTATTGTAGATGATTTACAACTGCACCAACTGCACCAGCTGGCACCAGTGGAGTGGTCGTTTAGGATTCAATACCAAATATTGCGTTAAAGTTATGATTCATCTTTTTAAAATAGTTAAGCAACTCGCCTCGGGTTACGAAAGCCTCTATCATTCTCATAGTTCTATTTGCTGAATCCCCTGTGGTTACTAAAATTAAGATTTGATTAAAATCTCCTTGTGTTTCAAATTTTAAATGACGGTTACCAGAATTCTCAATTTTAGCAAGCAGCATTTTTCCTTCAGTACTTGCCATTTGTTGTAATTGATGTACAAAAGGCCAATAGTGCTTTGGTGGGCAATTCATTACAAATTGCCCTAAACGTTGGGTGTTTGACGTGGCGGGGGAGGGGGGAGATGAATAACGAGAAGTGGGAGAAATGGGATTCATTTGAAAACCTTCCTTATTTTTTCAAACATACTATTACCGAAAGCCACTTCTTATGGCCTTCAAGCATATAAAACACGCTAAAGTCTTTTTTGTGCTGGCGTTTAGTCGCACTTATTTCACCAAGGCGCTTTTTTAAAAAAAAAGAAACAATTCAAAAAAGCAAAAAGGCGCTTACATCTGCACCAGCTGGCACCAGTGACTGTAGGCGGGCACTTGGTTTCGCACGACTTTAAAATATAAGTCTTGAATTTGTTGAGAAAGCGCCCCCACTTCGCCTGTGCCAATGGGGCGGTGATCCACCTTGGTGACGCTGGCGACTTGTGCGCCTGTACCGCAGAAGAAGAGTTCGTCCGCCACGTAAAGTTCGGTGCGCTCTACGGCCCGTTCCACCACGCTTAGGCCCAATTCTTGGCGCGCGATCTGAATAATCGTGTCACGCGTAATGCCTTCTAAAATGTTTTCCGTATTGGAAGGGGTGATGAGTTGGCCATTTCTGACCATAAACAGGTTCATGGCAGAACCTTCAGAAACCTTGCCTTGTTCAGTCAGCACAATGGCATCATCAAAACCAGCACGGCGGGCATCGGTGACGGCAAGGGCCGTGTTCATGTAGGCGCCACCCGCTTTGGCACGGGGGGGAATGGCGTTGTCTCCGTTGCGGCGCCAGTTGGAAACGGTGACGTGCAAGCCCTTGTTGGTGGGAATGTAATCGCCCAAGGGTTGGGTGAAAATGCTTAAGCTGGTGGGGTCTTTGTCAAGGCAGGGGCCTATAGAAAGGCCGTCTTTAAAAAGAGTTGGGCGAATGTAAGTGTCGCCTTTATGCGCATTTTGACGAATCAGTTCAGCCACAAGGTTCAGGCAATCTTCGAGCGTTTCTTCAATGTGCATGTGAAAAATGTTGGCATTGGCCAGCAGGCGTTCAAAGTGTTCTTTGGCCCTAAAAATGGCAATGGCGTTTTGCTCTTCAATCCAATAGCCACGAATCCCTTCGAAAATCGAGGTGCCATACAACAACGAATGGTTACGAATGGACACGACGGCTTCGGCATTGGGGCGAATTTGACCGCGAAAATAAACATAAGCAGGCGTTGAAGCGTTCATACTAAATAAAGTCCTTTTCATCAGAATCATAATTTTTTTTCATTGTAGCGTAAAAAAATTAAATAATCCATTCCCACTGTGGGATGCCTTGAAAATAAAGCAAGGCGCTTAAATCATTGAACCGCACGCAAACGCGACTTTGGGCTTGCACCGCTTTTTTGGCATGAAACGCCACGCCCATGCCACTGGCTTGAAGCATGCGCAAATCATTCGCCCCATCGCCCACGCACAGGGTGGATTCAAGGGGAAGCGACAGGCGTTTGCTGTAATAGACTAAGGCGTCTTGCTTGGCTTGTTGGCCTAAAATCGGGGGAATGACTTCGCCTGTAAAGACGCCGTCGGCTTCTTCAAGGCGGTTGGCTTGGTGGGCATCCATGCGCAACTCATCGGCCACGGCTTGGGTAAAGGGGGTGAATCCGCCAGAAACCAGCACGCTAAAGGCGCCAAAATGCTTCATGGTTTGCACCAAGGTGTGGGCCCCCGCCATGCGAGAGGTCGTGCGTAAAACGTCTTGTACACATTCAACAGGCAGGCCTTTTAACAAGGCGACTCGCTCAATGAGCGCCTCTTCAAAATTCAGCGTCCCGTTCATGGCCGCTTCGGTAATGCGAGCGACTTCGGCTTTTTTACCGACAAAATCCGCCAATTCATCGATACATTCGCCTTCTAAAAAGGTGGAATCCATGTCGCTCATCAGTAACGCTTTTCGACGCGCAAAGGCATCATCCACAGGGTGAAGGCACCAATCGAGCTTGAAACCGTCTAGGGCGTCTGTGACCAAGGCGTGCATGCCAAAAAAGGCGCACGGTTCTTCGAGTTCTAGGGTAAAATCCCACGCCGATTGTTGTTCGGCTACCGCAGGGTGATTTAAAGGCGTGAGTTGAGCCACGTGCAAGGGCATAAAATAATTCAAACCTTCCACCAACACAGGCACGTTTTCAGGGCGGACGGATTCCCAACGGTGGGTGGCGTGTTGATGCGGTTGCCAGCGTAAGTCTTGGGCGGCTAAAACAATCGTAAGCACCCAAGTTTTATAGGGTTTTGCCCAGTTAATGGGGGGGGCTTCATTCATGCCAAGGCATCCGAAAGGTTGTGGTGGTGGGCTTCTAAAATGGCGAGCCACGGTGTGCGCCCTTGCTGAACAATCGCGGCGTCCACGTCAAAACGCATACACCCAAAACACGGGGAATGGCAACACACTTTTTCTGTTTCAACGGAAAAGGCATCCACGGCTTCAGGGGTGAGCGCGAGCTGTTGATAAATATAAGCTTGAAGGGCCTCTTCACGTTCAGGCGTCCACGTTTGGCCTTCATGCAGTTCAACGGCCAGTTTGACTTGGCTTTGCGCAATTTCACGAAATTCGTGGGGGGTGAGGGTCGGGAGCTTCACGTTGCGTTGAAAGTAACGGCCAAACCAAATTTGAGCAATGCCGTAGTGTTGGAGTTGCTCTGGCGTTAGGCCCGCTTCTTCGATGAAGCCTTGCCCTAAGGCGTAGGCAAGCGTGCCATCGGGGTTGTAGGCGGTTTCAGTGGCAATGCGTCGTTCAAAATCACAGACGTGTTGGGCATAAGCGCTTTGAAGCTGAGGATCAGGGAAAGTCATGGGCGTCCTTTTTGCGTTTTTTGGGGGGAGTGATTCTATTGTATCGGAAGCAGAAGCGCTATTCAAGCGTGAAAAACATTTTTAGGGGTTGACAGAGCCCCCTCTTTTTCTTACTATCTAAATGAAAGCCCTTGATGCTTTTCTCCACTTGTTTCCCTCATCCTTAAAAAAGGTCTTACTATGATTTCTTCTCTCTCTCGTTTTGGCTCGTCCTTGCCGGCTTATTCAACCCGCCCTGCCTTTACTCCCACGACTGAGAACAGTAAAGCACTAGGGGTCTCTTCACGGGCCAACACCCAACGCCAAGGCTTTTCTATCATTACATTAGCGACGATGGCTTACGCCACTGGGAAAAAACAGTATGAAGTTGGCTTTAATACTAAAGATGTTCTAATTGCTTTAGACAAAGTCCTTCATGGGGGGGGCATTAGAGTACCTACTGCAATAGATCTAGGAAGTAGAAATCAACCTAGAGAAATTGTTCCTTATCTAAACACGCACTTTAGAAGAGTCTTTTCTAACGCGAAGATCACTCCAGTCGATGTTCTGCAGAGTTGGCTTAAGGGAAAGGAAAAGCAGCGTATTTCACCAATTGAAGAAGAAACCCTTCGTGCCTATGTTGAAGATTGTGCTTTTTACGCAGACCACTTAGGAGACTTAACTCAATTAGACGATTGGGTTAAGCATATAGAAGCTAATTTAAAGAGCGGAAAGTCTCTTACTCAAACAGAACAGAGACGATGGGATTCTTACAAGATTTGGCTTAAGCTAGAGCTACAACATAGAAACACGACACCTGAAAAACAAGCACGCGGGCAATTATTTACAAACTTGAAACGTACATTAGAAGTATTACTCGAGCCAAGTAGTTAGAAAAGAGCCCCCTCACCATGGTCGAAAAAGTTTCTGACTTTTTCTCTTGGGAAGCAGAAGCGCTATTCAAGCGTGAAAAACATTTTTAGGGGTTGACAGAGCCCCTTCTTTTTCTTACTATCTAAAAGAAAGCCCTTGATGCTTTTCTCCACTTGTTTCCCTCATCCTTAAAAAAGGTCTTACTATGATTTCTTCTCTCTCTCGTTTTGGCGCGTCTTTGCCGGCTTATTCAACCAACCTTGCCTTTACTGCCACGACTGAGAACAGTAAAGCACTAGGGGTCTCTTCACGGGCCAACACCCAACGCCAAGGCTTTTGTTTAGTAGAATTGGCTCGAATTGCTCAAGAGTTCGGAATTTCCCTAGAAGACTTATTGAATAAAATCAAAGAAAATGCAACTGATGATACTGCATCGCTAACAAGGGATTCGTTTACGGCCTTAAATGGAAGATTAAATCAAAAGTTCCGAAACCAATACACAGAACATAGTTTTATCAAGTCTTATTATGGTACTGAAGGGGTTGATGAATTAAAGAATTGGATAAACGGGAGACCTGTTCCAACCAATCCAAGCAAGAGTGAAGAAAATTATACAAATTTAAAATGGTATATTGAGTTATTGGCTAATCCCCAAGCATATGAGACATGCTTAGGTCAAAGCCCACTTCGTAATGAGTTACATAAGAAACGTATAAAAGCTTCGGTACTCTTGGACATTTATGAAACCCTTGAAACTGCCAACCCACGCAGGATTGTAAATAATAGCATTATTGAATTTAGGGCTTTACTAGATTTAGTAGAAACAATCCTTCAAACTACTTAGAATTGGGCGTTAAAAATTAAAAAACCTTCTCCTTCAAAGTGCGATAAGGGTTCAGCCAAGTAGTTAGAAAAGAGCCCCCTCACCCCAAAACGGGGTTTTGTAACGGGGGCATCTTTATTTCTTTAGAAATGTTTTAGCTTTTAGCACTTTTCTGCTATGATAGTTCAGTTAATCACACAAGCCTTGAGATTCCACCATGACCCAAACCCCCACAACCACTCAAAAACCCACCTTTTCCCTGTCACTCACCACCCAAATTATGATTGGCCTTGCCGTGGGCCTCGTGCTCGGGATTTTCGCCCCTGAACTAGGCGTAAAACTTAAACCCTTGTCGGATTTGTTCTTACGCATGATTAAAATGCTCATTGCCCCCTTGCTGATTTCTTCGCTGATTGTGGGCATCGCAGGAGCAGGTGACACCAAAAAAGTGGGATCCTTAGGACTGAAAACCATTTTGTACTTTGAAATTGCCACAACGCTTGCTCTCGCCATTGGCTTGGGCGTGGCGAATTGGCTCAAACCGGGGGCGGGTGTGGTGCTTCAGGCGAACGCCAAAAACCTCAGCGATTTAGCGAACATCGCCAGCAATACGCATACGGTGGCGAATCATACCTTTATGGACAGCGTCTTGGGGATGGTGCCCACCAGCATTTTTGAAGCCATGGCAACAGGCAACGTGCTTCAAATGGTGGTGTTTAGCGTGTTTTTTGCGCTGGCGATTATGGCCGCGGGTGAAAAAGGCAAGCCCATTTTACGAGGGCTTTCAAGCTTGAGTGAAATTATGTTTAAGTTCGTGGGTTATGTGATGAGTTTTGCACCGATGGGTGTGCTGGCTGCGATTGCCTATGCGGTTTCTTCAAACGGGTTGGGTATTTTGTGGACGTATGGCAAGCTCGCGGGTTCGCTGTACTTGGCGTTGTTTATTTTTGTAGGCATTGTGTTATTAAGCGCTTGTGCCATTATCAAAGTCCCCTTTACGCGGATGTTTTCCGCCATTAAGGAACCGTTCTTGATTGCGTTTTCCACCGCCAATAGTGAATCGGCGTTGCCCAAAGCCATGAGCGTGATGGAGCGTTTTGGCGTGCCTCCGCATATTGTGGCCTTTGTCATGCCAACGGGCTATAGCTTTAATTTAGACGGTTCTACCCTGTATTTGGCGCTGGCGACCTTGTTTGTGGCGCAAATGGCCAACATTCCGCTGGATTTGTGGCAACAATTAAGCATTATGGCGACCTTGATGTTGACCTCTAAAGGGGTGGCTGCGGTGCCTCGCGCCAGTTTGGTGATTTTAGCGAGCACACTGACCTTGTACAATCTGCCTATTGAAGGGGTGGCTGTGATTTTAGGCATTGATCACTTCTTGGATATGGGACGCACGTCAGTTAATTTGGTCGGAAATTGCGTGGCCACTGCGGTGGTGGCTCGTTGGGAAGGCGTTTTTGACGATGAGAAAATGAACACCTTTGACGCCAACGACACGCACGACCACTTGCCTGAAGATTCGGGCATTTTGGGGGATCCGCACCTTGAAGGCGTACACACGCCAACGCCCCCCTCTTCGATTGATTTAACCGTGTGTCGCTTAAGCTAAAGCCAGCGCCTTTTTGCACGAGGATACTGTTCTATGATGATGCCCCCGCTTACCACGCTAAAGCTTGACGGCAACGCTTGCGCCCAAAGCGTTTTGGCCACGCTTAAAACGGCGGTTTTGGCCTTAGAAACGGCGGGAAAACGGCTCCCCAAATTGGTGGTGATTCAAGTGGGTCATGATCCCGCTTCCAGCGTGTATGTCAAAAAAAAGAAGCAAACCGCCGAAGCGCTAGGCATGCGATCTGAAATTATCGCCCTTGCCGATGATGTGGCTCAAGGCGTTTTGTTGGCCACGATTCAACAACTGAATGACGATGAGGCGGTGGACGGCATTTTGGTGCAGTTGCCGCTGCCCAAGCACTTGGATGAATCCGCCGTGTTGGAGTCGATTTCACCTAGCAAAGATGTCGATGGTTTTCACCCCTTTAATGTGGGTCGTTTAGGGGCGGGATTGTCGCCCTATGCCTTGCCTTGCACCCCAGCAGGCATGATGAGCTTACTTGATTTTTACAAGATTGATGTGGCTGGCTTGCATGCGGTGATTGTGGGGCGTTCCAACATTGTGGGAAAACCCATGGCGCAACTGCTTTTACAGGCGCATGCCACCGTCACGATTTGCCATAGCCGCACGAAAAACATCGATGACTACCTTAAGCAAGCCGACATCGTCGTGCTGGCGGTGGGGATGCCCAAGGCCTTTAGGGGCGAGCAACTCAAGCAGGGGGCGGTGGTGTTGGATGTAGGCATTAACCGCTTGCCCAGCGGTAAGTTGGTGGGCGATGCCGATTATGCGTCGATGTGGGGGGTGGCATCTGCGCTGACGCCTGTACCCGGTGGCGTTGGCCCCATGACGATTGCGACCTTGTTGCAAAACACCCTTCGGCTCTATGAACAGCATGAGGGGTAAAGCCCCCTCACACTTGGGTAGAAGACTTGGATCAGGGCCTTTTCTTTCGCACTCTCTTTTTTGGTTCTTTTGGTTCGAAAATATCAGGATGAGCCCTTTGTACTTCATGACAAAATTTATCAAACTGAACAGGGTTTAGTAAAGTTGGCCTTGTACCTTCTTTTTCAAAAGGGAGAATTGCGAAAGTTAATAGTCGTCCCGCCTCACTTTTAAGAGAATCGTTTAATTTTAATGGATTTATTAGTTGTTCTCTAGCATGATCCAACTTTTGCTGATAGTTTAACTGAAGCCACTTAGAGTCACGTATACATTTCGCATAATATTGAGCAAGTTGAAACAGCATTTTGATTTCAAATTCTAGTGCTGTTTTATTTTGTTTAGTCTGTTCCTTTAGTAACTCACGTGCACACGACTGACAACTGATCTCTAAAGCCTCTAATGCTCCTTGCGTAAACCCCTGACGCTGAGCCAAAGCGAGCGAAGTATTTTTTACTATACTTTTGTTATTGGGGGGGGGTAAATGGGGCTTGTTGTTGGGTATTCATGGGGCGGGCAGGCAACGAAGAGAGTTGAAGTCGCATAGAAGAGACCTTTCGTCAGGATGAGGGGGCGTCGTAGAGAAAAGCGATCGTGCTTTAGCTTGAATAGTAAAGCAAAGAAACAGGGCTGTCAACCCCTCGCTCCCCCTCACCCCAGCCCTCTCCCAGAGGGAGAGGGGGGTAGGAAGCGAGCCAGCAGTGGTCTCTTTTTTGTGCTGGGGGTATAATAGCCACAGCACGCAAAAAAGAAAGAAGGTCCTTTATGTTTGATGAATCTGTCGCACGAGCGGTTTATTTCGCCAGTTACGGCGTGGCGGGGTTGAATCTGTTGTGGCTCGTCCTGAATCAACGCCATTTGCCGGCTCAAGCGGCCTTACAACGCGCGTTGGATCTCGCCCTGCTACTCGGCTTAATCGGTGTTTTCGTCCTGCGTTCGCTACTGGCGGACTACTTCGCCCTCACCAATATGTTTGAATCGGTGCTGGCCGTCAACGTGGGGCTAGTGGTGTGTCGCTACCTGCTGGATGCCCCCTTCAACGTGCCTATTTTTCACGTGGGCGTCATGGGCATGGTGCTTGCAGGCTTTGTGTTTTCGGGCTTCTTACCGCAAGAAATCACCCCCTTGGCCCCCGCCTTAATGAGCTATTGGCGCGCGATTCATGTGCCGGTGATTTTGCTTTCTTACGCGCTGATGTTTTTTGCGTCCTTAGGCGGCGCCTTTTTGTTGACGGTGAAGAACGAAGCACTTAAAAAGGACGTCCTACACCTGACCGACAAAGCCGTGACGCTTGCGGTGCCTCTGCTGGCGGTGGGCACTGCGCTTGGTGCGGTGTGGGCGAATGAAGCGTGGGGCACCTACTGGAACTGGGATCCCAAAGAAAATATGGCCTTGGCCAGCTTGTTTGTGTTTGGGGCTTACTTGCACTTGCGTGCCAACACACCCAGCAAGCCTAAAACCCTGGCATGGCTGTTGATTGTGGGCTTTGCCGTGTTGATGTTGACGTATATTGGCATTAACATTTTGGGGGTGGGGCTTCATAGTTACGGCAACTTCATGATGAAATAAGCGAACACCTTACGTCTTGTCCCTTCTCCCTTAGGGAGAAGGTTAGGATGAGGGATTCTAAGATGCCCCATCAGAGCTGGTGTTCCTCCTCCTAGCCTCCTCCCTAAGGGAGGAGGGACAGATCACCTTCACATAAGGAAACTGCCATGTCTAAGAAAAAAAGTCTGCTCCACAAAACGATGTTTTTCATCATCAAGCAAGCCCTACGACTTTCCGCCCTGTTTTACGGATGGCTCTACAGTTCAACGATCGTGGGGGGGTTGCACTTTGGCGATGAACGCGCGTTGCTGGTGTTTTGCGTGCTGGTGAGCCTCGTTGATTTGGGGGTGCGTCCCGTCTTAAACCTCGTGTGTGTGCCACTTGATCTGTTAAGCTTTGGCCTGGTGAGTCGCTTGGTTTACGGCGGGTGTGTTGGCGTGTTGTTGGCCTTGGGGTTCGTGTACTTACCCGAACTCACGCTTAGCACCACAAGCCTTGCTCAAAACGTGCAACTGGCGTTGGCCGTGTGGGTGTATGCGCTCATGGTGCTTACGGCCACTCGCTAGATCGCAACCCCACCCGCCTGCTGAAAAACGGTTTATTTGATTTTAGGCCACGTAATATCATAGCCTCGTTGTACGGTGTATGAACCGTCCATCTGACCGTTGTCCGCATAATCATAACCTGTATACTCTCTTTGCAACCTATCTTCATGGTATTTCTTACTTAAAACACCACCAGCTAGAGCAGTCGCTATAGTAAATAATGCAGCTCCGATATTACCAGGTTTACCTTTAATTTTATGTCCTAAAGTAGCAGACCATGCCCCAAGACCTACAATCCCTCCAATCAAACCTCCAGCCATACTTAATGATGGAATGTTTTGCCAGTAGAAAAGTTCTTGGTGAACACGGCTTCCTGAAGAATTCGGATCGACCCCGTTTCCGCTTAAGGGCGCGGTAAAGGTGGTTGGGGCTACTACTGAATTATATCCATAACTGGGTAAAGCACTATTCGAGTTGTCATTTTGGTAGTTGTAGCCACCGTACATATTCGTATTAAATCCCCCGCCATAGGCTGCCACCGCTGGGTTAATCAGCCCTGGGCCGTACTGACCCCCAAATCCGCCGCCAAATCCACCGCCGTACATGCCCATCCCATTCATCCCCATTCCGTACATGCCCATCCCATTCATGCCTAAGCCTCCAACATTTCCGCCATTTGAAGGCATACCATAGGGATAAGGATTGGGCAAGGGATTGTACCAGCCTCCCGGCGTTTGACTTTGTGTGGCAATCGCTGGATTGCCTGTGCCTGACGTAGCACAATTAGAGCCTTGAATACCACTCATGTGAGCCTTCCTCTTGAATCCTGTAAATTGTTTGATGATATGACCTAAAAAGAGTCTTCATTAGCATAAACGCATCGGGCGCTGTTTTTTGTGCTAGTCTAGTAAAAAAGGAAAACTCCCCCCTAGAAGGAAAGACCCCAATGAAGCCAGAATCCTGCCAATTGACTGATTTACAGCACCACGTGACCCAATGCGGTGGCACAGAACCGCCGTTTCAAAATGCGTACTGGAATCATAAAGCGGTGGGCGTGTACCACTGCCTTTGTTGTAACAGCCCGTTGTTTAGTAGCCAAGCCAAGTTTGACAGCGGAACGGGCTGGCCGAGTTTTTACGCCCCTATTGAGCCTACCGCCGTGCTTGAAAAGGTGGACCGTTCTCACGGGATGCTTCGCACGGAATCGTGTTGTGCGTCTTGCGGGGCGCATCTGGGTCATGTCTTTACGGATGGGCCCGCCCCAACGGGCTTACGCTACTGCATCAATTCTGCATCGCTAGCGTTTGTGCCTTCTCAAGCCCATAGTACAGCCGGTATGCCCACATAAACGCCTTCTTGATCGATGTTTTGAGTCACCACTGCCCCTGCCCCAATCTGTGCTTTGGCCAACACCTGCACATTGGGTAACACTGTAGCATGGCACCCCAACAACGTGCCTGTGGCAAGCGAAGCCCCTCCCAAGACCACCGCTTGTGGTGCCACATGAACCGCATTGCTTAAGGTGGCGTCATGTTCCACAATGGCCGCATGATTCAAAATCGTGTGTGCACCCACCACTGCTGATGCCCCAACATGCGCCCCCGCTAAAATCTGCACGCCTGTGGGTGAAACTTCTGCGGTGGACGCAATTTTTGCGTCAGGATGTATAAGGCTAGGCACGTGAAACCCTTTTTGCAAGAGCGATTCCGCGATTTGGAGCCTCACGTCATTGTCCCCCACCGCCACCACGGCGTGATTCACCCCGTGGGCTAAAAAGGCGTCAAGCACGGCGTCTGATTCAATCAACACATCTAGCCCATGCACCTTAAAATACGCGATTTGTCGTCGACTTAAGGGGGCATCGCTCAACACCGCGCGAAAGTCCCATAGGGATTTAAACTCTTCTAGGATTACTTTGGCATGCCCGCCTGCGCCAATTAAAAGCACCGGTGGGTGAACAGTCGTAACGCTTGGGACTGAGGTGGAAAGACGCATCAGTTTGAAGGCTCCTGCTTATGGCGTTCGGCAAGATGAGCCAGTACACTAGCCGCCGTGCTACGAATCAGCCACTGTTCTTCTTCTAGGGCGTGAAGCACATGGGTCATCACCACTGAAAAGGCTTCGGTGGGGAGGCAATCGGCCATGGCTTCCCAACTCTTTAAAATCGTTAAGCGCACGCGATACCCCATTTCCGCATTGCGTTCATGCACCAGGCTATGACCATACGCATGAGCCAAGGCCTGTAGCGTTTCTAAGCTCGGTAAGTGACAGCACGCCTGTTGAAGGGCGGTGCGTACATCACTGCTTTCATGCCCCAAGTGGGTGAGTAGGGGGGCAATGGCTTCGCTTTTGTTATAAAAACTCAAGGCTTTAATGGTGGAAACCAGCACAAGGGCTTCTTTGTCTTCGAGGCGTTTAAGCAAGGTGGCAAACGCCTGATTCAAGGCGTCTTTCACCATTAACTGGCGCTGGTTGCCTAGAGTGGGGGCGTCTTTTTTTCGCAAGGGGTGTTCAAGTGGGAAGAGATCGTCTTGAAATTCAGCGTCATAACCCGCCTTATGGCTTGCGGCAATGGCATTTTCAAGGGCTTCATAAGCCATGGGTTTAAGGCCGTTGGGGTTGGGAATGAGTTTTTCACCTTCGGGGGTGAGAAGGCTCATACCCGGAATGACAAAGACGACGTTTCCGTTTTTTTTGGTTTTCTTTTTAATGTGGATCCGCATAGTGCTGGGGACTTTCAAGATAAGGACGGGCTTTTATAGCATAGCACTTTTTCTTCAGTTCGGCAGAAAAAAAATGGAACCTTTTTTAGAACCCTCTGTAAAAGTCTTTTCACTTTGTCCCTTCTTTTATAGGGAGAGGGAGTCCCCCCGAAGCCCTAAATGTGTGGAAACGTTTTTGAAGGGGTGGGGTAGGGTCGTCGTTCATTGGTTCGATGCACGCGCTGATGGGCTTTGACCTGCTTAATAATTTCCGAATGATGTGAATGGAAAATTTCAACACGAGAGTTTAGAGAAAAACGTTGTTTGGACGAAACATCAGACTTCCCTTCTAAATGCCCACGCACAAAGTGGTACGCGCAAAACGACGTGGTGGCAAGCCCAGCTAACGAAGCCACGGCAAAGCGAAGTGTCGGCGAATCTTGCGTCCACCTGCGTAAGGCGCCATGGGTCAGTAAGCCTGTAAACAAGGTGGCTCCGGGCAGAATAGAAAGCCCAAGCATCAGGCCTGCGCCTTTAACATTGCCTTTTTGGTCGCTGATTTGAGATTCATAGGGCTGAATGCGATTGACATCCAACGCATTCCACACAAAACCCAGTAAACTAAATCCTAAAAATGAATTCACCAAGACTTCAGGCACGATCATGCGTTTTTTCGCGTTTGGAATGGTATGGTGAAACGCAATATAATGACGAATGCCTTGAGTAACAAAGGTATACGCATTCTTGACGCTTTGTCCGCTGAGTCCTTCTTCGACGATTTTATTTAACGCCCCTCGTCTTTCGGGATTATTGCTTGGAAAAACAGTCGCAAAGCGCAAGCGTTCCAGTTCAAATTCAGCCAATCGCTTCTTGCATTCGCTTTGAAATTGTTCAGCGGTTAGTTGAGGGTTGTTTAATAAGGCTTTAACGGCTTCTACATTACTTCTTAAACGTTTTAAACTTGGACTAACTTCTTGGGCGAATCGTTCTACGCCCATGCTTTCAATGTTTAAGACCTTATTTTTGTCAAAAATCATGCCCACTCGCTTGGTGGTGTTGTCGTCCAACACCAAAGTTTCATTACCAATGACTTTTTTCAACACCCTTACCAAGCGTTCATCTGCCATGTGTTGTGGTTCGTTGTAATCGTTTACACCCACGGGGGCAGAAAGTTCCCGAAGTAAGCTGTATTTGATGTAGCCTAAGGTATCTCGACCAAAGGGGATTTGCCCTTCGCCCTTGTCTTTTAGTTTGGCAAAACCAAATAGATATTCTAAAAATGCATGACCAACGCGAAAATCACGTTCAATGGCTTCTGTGGTGTGTAGGTTAAACAAACGCTCGGCCATTTTCCGGTTCAGCGACCCGTTGCTGGCAAAACGTCCTTGGCTCGCAAGCTGTAGAAATTGTTGGTATTCTGGCATGAAGTCGCCTAGTTTTAAGGTGTTCACCACATGTTCGTAAGCCCCTACTGGGCCAGTAAACAACGCATGTTGAATATCCGCCTTACCAAGTAGCACAACCTCTCCATCTTTCACTTGGCTGGTAGGAAACAGGGGAATATCTCGATGCCCGTATTTGGCTAAAGTCGCACTGGTTCTGGCCATCAGATCAGGTTGCGTCATAATGCGAATGTGTCGCGTCAATACGGGTAGACTAGACAACGGCAGGGATTCGTAGCGGCGCGTTTGAGGATTCCACCGATTAAACTTTAAGACGTTCATGGCTTGAGACAAGTACTTAAAATCTTCGCCGGATTCGGTCATTGAATCGGAAGTCAAGGCATCTTGCAAGCCTTCTAGCTGATGCAGTTGTAAGTCACCGACTTCTTGTTGAAGCTGTTCAAATTCAAAAGCCGTTAAATGAGGGTAAAACTCCCTGGCCCCTTCAAGGTTACGCCCATTTACGGTGGGTAAAATAGCTTCACGAATCATGGGGGAACTTAAACCACGGCTAATGCGACGCACTATTTCTAGAAGCGGTTGAATATAGAGTTGTGAAAAGCCTCTAAAGCCGTAACGTAAAATATCTGTGGGTAAGACGGCGGTTATTCGCCAAGCACTTTGCACCGCTTTTGAAAAATCGGTGGAATACTCACTCAACAGGTTCGCTTTATGATGAAGGGCTCTACCCCCTTCTTGTGCATTTGGGTTAACGCCGTGAAGACTCACGTTATAAGTACTAGGGGTGTTGGGCGGGCGTTTTAGCTGTTCAACCCACCCAGCGACTATTGAAGTAAGCGGAACCCCTACCACTAAGGCTTGAGCAAGACGCAACATCGCAGAATCTTTAGAAGGTAAAGCCTTCTGTGGGGTTGTTTGCGTATTGGGTTCAAGGGTGTTGGATGAAAGGGCATGGGGAGAAGGTGTCTGGGGTGTGTTCATCATCATGACTGAAGCCCTCCCTGTTGTGGGTGGGCAATAGGTTTTTGCGGACGCTTACGTGAACTAGAATGCCCTTGCTTTAACAAGGTTTCATTTAAGTTCAAGGAAACATTCACGTGCGCTTCTACAGGAGCTTTTTCTGCTTCAAGGGCTTCTTTTTGACCCAAGAAGCCTTTAAACGATTTCACCCAATTATTGAGCGGGATTTTACCCTGCCCTTTGTAATCGGGATCTAAACGAGAGAAGGTGTTGTACACAATAAAGAACAGTAAATTACTTAACACAAAGGCCGTCACCGCCGTTTGGAAGGCCACTTGTAACATGGTTTTAATAAAGTAATTGCGTTTGTATTGATCAATATCGTTAATGCGTTCATTGAGCTTAAAGCCTGCGTCTAAAATATCAAACGCTTGGCCCGCAAACAATCGAGGCGTTGCTGTAGCCTTGTTTGCGGGTGCTTGGGTGTTTAGGTAACGGGCTTGGCCAAAGGCTTTTGTAAGGTAATGGCCCAGTTTTAATTCTTGTGAACTGTGGGCTTGGGCCTGCGTATATTCCTGAATGCTTTGTTTAATCAAATCGTTATAAAAATGAGTTGCTTTATACGTAAACAAGTTAAGCACTAAATTCTGCTTTTCTTTCAAATCTGTCACAAAAGTGTTCAAACGTTTGTGGACGAGTTTTTTATAAGGGATTAGTTTTTCTTCAGCACTTAAGGGTTTATTCACTTCTATGCCATAGCCGTGTTCTAAAGCCGCTTCGCGTGGGCGAATGGGCTTAGGTTGCGGATTGAGGGAATCTAAGTCGCTTATTAAATAGTCAACAAGCCTTTCCTTACCCAAGTACTTGAGTTCGTCTAAATTCACAGGTGAAGGCAGGTTTGGATATTTTTTCTGAAGCGCTTGAACGTGGGCGAGGTGCTCATCGTCGTAGGTAAGGTAATTGGTAACTTCTTCTAAATAGGGAATGAAAATCTCTTTAATGCGTTCAGGCGTATTCTTTGGCACGCCGGGGGTGTCATCTTCTAATAGCAAGACTTTTTCAAACTGGGCTTTCAGCAAGTCCGTTAAATAGCCACATTTTAGAGCATCTCTTAACTCTTGTAAGCTTTTTTCGGCTTCTTTCTGCCCTAGTAGGATGAGTTCTGTTTCCCATTTAATCTCATCTGTGTTTAGTGGTTGCGGTTGTAAGCGATTGCTTTCTTCAATTTTAGCATCTAAGCGCGTCCATAAGTCTTGGGTACGTGGAGTAAGGGTATTTGGATCGAAAGACTGACCAGTCCATTCTTTTAAAGTGTTGACAAAGGTATTTCGACTGTCATGGCCCACCCAGTGATCCATGAGATTGCCTTCAAGGGGCTGCTTATAGCGAATATCATAAAAATGACGGTTGTAATCGACTTGAGCTTGGGCGAATTGTTCATAAGAACGGCGGAGTGTTTCAACGTCCCTAGAATTTAAAGCCTTTTTAAAGGCTTTTTGGGCTTGGGTATAGGCCGCTTTAAAGACAATGCCTTTTTCAAGAGCATCCAAAATTTTACACTCTGTTTGTTGAAGGGTCAAGCGTTCACGAAACGCGTTAATCCTGACGTCTTTCAGCGTGCCAGATTTTTTAGGAATTTCGTTGATCTGGGGAAACATCGCTTCAAAGGGGGTGTTAAGCCCAAACATGTCCTGAATGGGTAAACCCACCGTGTTGCGCCAGCTAGAATTAAACCTCACCCACGCAGATTTCGATAGCAATGTGTCGATTTTTCGAGTCAAATTTCTAGGCTTCATCATGTAATCCAAGAACCATCGATTCACACTAAACACGGGGTATTGCCCAGACTTATTTTTAGAGCCTTTTACCGATTTAATGACACTTACACCAAAAATACGTTTTAGCATTTCTCCACCAGACGTTTCAAATGCATGCTGACCGGTGAGCAATGCAGAAAAGGTCAACGCGACAGATTGAATAGTGGTCATTGCAGTCGAAGTGAGATCCACCTTACTAAAGCCTGTTTTAGGCAGACGTAATTGAGACAGGATCGGGATGCTTTGCGCGTTAATACTGCGAAACAAGCCTTGTTCAGGGGTCATTTGCCCCCATTTCCACAGGCCAAGCAAACCGAAGAGTGTCAATGCACCCGACGTGATAAGGCTTTTTTCAAACAATTGGGTGTCTCTGGCATGATCCCGCCGCCTTTTTTGACGAGCCGAAGCAGCGCCTTCTGGGGTGAAGGCTTGTATTGTTGAATTTTGGGACAAGTTTAGCTTTAAATTCGAAACAACACCAGTGGGCATAAAGAAAAAACCATTAACGCTTAGAAAAGGGCCTAAGTGTGAAAAAAGGCTTTCACAGTGACAGTTTACCTCAAATAAGATGAAGTGTTAATGACATTAAAGGCTCTAAAGTTTTTTTGATGCGTTTTTTATAAAGATTTTAAACGGGCCAAAGCGTCTAACGCGCGTTTACGCCCAAACGAATGTTCCACCTGCGGAAATGGATAACTTTCCCCCAAGACCACGCCATAGCCCTTCAATTCATGCTTGCCCAATTCCCACGGCGCATGCACCCCTTCTGCCGGAACTTGAGCCAGTTCAGGCACCCACTGGCGAATATAGTCGCCTTGGCTGTCAAACTTCTGCGACTGCATGATGGGGTTAAACACCCTGAAATAGGGGGACGCATCCGCCCCACAACCACTAATCCACTGCCAGCCCATGGCGTTATTGGCCACATCTGCATCAATCAACGTTTCCCAAAACCACGATTCCCCTGCTTGCCAAGGCTGTAAAAAATGCTTAACCAACAGGCTTCCTACCACCATCCGCACGCGATTGTGCATCCAGCCCCGAGCCCATAGCTCTCGCATGCCTGCATCGACAAGGGGGTAACCCGTCTGCCCCGTTTGCCATGCGCGTAAGAAGGCTTCATTGGGTTGCCAAGGAAAGGATTCAAACTGTTTTTTTAAGGGCGTCACTGGCATGGACGGGTGAAAATATAAGAGGTGATGCGCAAACTCTCGCCAGCCCAATTCAGAAAGAAACGTGTCAATCGACGCATTGGCGCAAGGGCCCAAGGCGGTGTATTTCAAATCCAAGGCTTGTTTAAACACATCGCATACGCTCACAATGCCCAAATGCAAATACGGCGACAAACGAGAGGTCCCTTCTACGGCGGGAATGTTTCGATCGTCCTTATAGTTTGAAATGGCCTTAAATAAGAAGCGATCCAGCAAGGCTTGAGCCCCCGCTTCACTCAAATCCCATTCGGCTTGCATGGCCTTAAACCACGCAATGGTTGGCATTAACCCAAGCGAATCGATGGAACATGCGGGTAAGGGATTAGAGCAAACGGGCATGTGCTTTGGCACCCCTAAAATAGGGCGCAACGCGTTCTGAAATTGCGGAAGTTGCGCCTTCCAATACGGGGTAAACACCAAGTACGGGGAACCATCGGCCTTGGTGCCTGCACTGGCGGGTTGAAGCAAACTGGCGTTGTAACATTTGAGTTCTACGCCCTGTTGCATTAAGGCTTCTTTAAGCTTGGCTTCCAACTGGCGCTCACCCAGTTCCCAACGCTTTTCGGTATAAACGGTGGTGGCGCCTGTGGCTTCAACCAAGCGTAATAAACTTGCTAAAGGGTCTTCGGTTTTTTCCACATAAAGCGACTGCTTGGGGGTGTGTTGCTCAATTGCTGTGGCCAGATGAGTGAGGGCTTGATGCAACGCCCACTGACTGGCGCCTCCCCTTGGGCGTTGGTAGGTTGAATCGTGACTATAAAGAAACACCGCTTGTACACCTTGATTTTGTTCACAGGCAAAGTACAGGGGGGGGTTGTCTTTGAGTCTTAAATTTTGACGAAACCAAACAAGTGCTGTCATACTAAAACTCTACGAAACTTCTAGGAAAAAGGCAATCTAAAAAATCAACAACACCTAAAGGGCTTAAAAAAAGGGCGGATTTTACAAAACCCACCCTTTGAAATTTTTTAGAAAGACCGGTTTACTTACGAATGTTGAGGCGATCGATTAACGTTTTGTACTGTTCTGCCGTATGTTCTGCGGCAAAGTACTTCAATAAACGACGACGCTTACCCACCAGCATCAACAACCCGCGACGGGTGGCATAATCCTTGTGATTTTCTTTCAAATGCGCCGTTAAATTACGAATCCGTTCGCTTAACACGGCAATCTGAACTTCAGTGGCTCCCGTGTTTTTTTCGTCTTGGCCAAATTCAATGGTCAATTCTTTTTTACGTTTTAAAGTAATAGACATAAGGGTTTCCTTTTTTCTGTGGAACCTCCCCGTAAGACACGCCCCACACCCAATGTAGACTAGCACCACCGTAAGGGAATGAACGCTTCAAGGGGGAATTGTTCCAAGGTAATCAGAAGCTAGTGATTTTACTATGACGAAAACAAAGCCCAAATGCAAGGACTTCTTGTAACAGACGGGAAGTCGTTCTTGTAAAGAACCTCATGCGCTTGAAAAAAAATATGTTTGAATCATAATAACGAAGGTGGATGAAAATCTACAGTATTAGGCTCTACACCCTTGCGGAAACAAGAAGAAAGGAAATGACCCCATGACGGCATTTACCATTGAAGCCCAAGAGCGGGATACGAGCCGTAACCCACGCCAATTGCGTGCGGCCGGCTTGACTCCTGCAACCCTTTACGGAAAGAACGTTGAAGCTAAATCCATTCAGTTGCCTGCTCATGCGTTTCGTCAAGCGTATTTAAAAGGCCATGACGTGTTTACCTTAGAAGGCCTTGGCGTAACGGCTAAAGCCCACCAAATTCAAATCCACGCCGTTTCAAGAGAAGTCTTAAACGTTGAGTTTTTGGTCACCCCCGCGTAAGATCAAAATCACGGTTCGTTTTTACACCATAAAGGGATGCCTAAGAGAGGGCGTCCCTTTGTGGTTTATGGTTTGGTATTGTACCCGTTCCCCCACTAGTCGATGTATTTCTGAAGTATATATCTTACCTTCTTGTGTATTCATCTCTTATAGTGTTAATACAAGTACGTTTTCCCGCGTCTTTTACGTTTTTTATTAGATTCCTTTTAATTAGAATACCCACTGAGGAGATTTCCCAACCATGATGAGTACTCATAACGAACTTTATAACACCCGCCAAGAAAAGAACGTCAATGTCATTGATGTAAACATTGAAAGTTTTGACCACCGCTTTATCGACGAATTCAAACAAGCCATTAACAACAGCATTAACGGCCATAACGAAGTGTTGTTAAATCTTGAAACGGTCAACTTCATGGATTCTGCAGGCTTGGGTGTGATTCTTTACGGCCAACGTGCCTTAGCTGAAGCAGGGGGTAAATTTGCCGTTTGCCAAGCACAAGGCTATGTAAACAAGCTATTTAACTTAACAGGCGTCAATAAAGCGGTTCGTGTGTTTGGTAGCGAACAAGAAGCCCTAGAAGACGCTTAAGTGTTGTAAGAAGTTTTAAAGGCTCCTTCAAGGAGCGGGGGCGTGAGCAGTCACGCCCCTTTTTGGGC
>JBIKNF010000023.1:0-22044 GCA_044358835.1 Vampirovibrionales bacterium
TTCAACATTAAATGTTATTAATTTTTTTACCCACCCCCGTTAACCCCCCCCCCCCCCCCCCCCAAGCGCAAAGAGCCCATAGTCAGCGAGAAGGCGCTACAATTAATGGCTCACGGAAGTTAGAGTCTGTATTTAAGTATGCGATTGAACATACCCAAGGAGACACTAGTCAATTAATTAGCGATATTAATGCTGCTCTTTCTGAACTAAAGGCTAATGAACTCCCTGAATACGCGCAATTTCAAGTAATGATTCTCCAAAACAGAAGAACAAAGGTTTTTTCAGCCAGTCTTCAAAATCCTTCAGTAAACCAGTTAAAACTTCTTGAAGTACAGCTAAAACCAGGTAATGATTCTGCTTATGAGGGGACCCTTTTACAATATCTTCGAGACGCTTTATATAGCGTACTGAATGTATATAGAAGATACTGCCCAAAACCGATTGAAGATACAGCGGTTCGGGCTGTATCCGCTTGAGCTGTTACTTCAAAAAGCGTTCTAGGTTATTTTTCGCATTTTACAGAATAGTTTTAGTATGCTTGAGATGGATGAAGATTCTGCAACTCCACCAACCCTCTTAAGGTTTCGGCACACACGCTTCGGGGCTTTCTCGGCAAATTTTCGACCGAAACGGCGAGCGGGGGGCGAGGCTTAAATGCTGGCGCCACGCCGTTTGCATGCCTCGATTGTCCCCCAAAGCGTTGTAAAACAAGCCTAACAAAAACCACGCATCCGCATGGGGGGGGTTGTAGGCGACATAATCCACCAACGCCTTGAGCCGTACCTTGGCTTGATCGTCTGAACTATAAAGCCTCACCAAGTTTTCATAATACACCACATTCATCGGATGCAACCGTATCGCCGTTTGAAAACTCGCTGCTGCCAAAGCGGGTTGCTTCATGGCCACATAATTCAGCCCCAAATTATTATACCAGCTTGCCGTGGCAGTTCCCACAGGGCAGTAGCCAATGGCCTTGGTGTACGCTTCATACGCCCTAAGGTATTCGCCTTCTTCATGCAAGGCATCGCCTTTACGCGCTTCTTCTTGCGCAAGACTAGCATACCACTGGGGCGAAAGCTTGGTATAAGCAGCCGCTGGGAGCAGAGGCATACACAACACGAAAATAACGAGCAAGGTTTTGATTAAACGCATTAGACGCTCGCCGAAAATTCGTGGGACGCAAACTTAATCGGCGCGTCATCTCCCAAATGAGCCATGCCTCGTTTGAGATGCTGACACGACGCACAACGCCCACAGTGTAAATCCCCATTGCCGTAACAGCTCCAAATATGTTGAAGCGGGGCGTGTAAACGCATGCCGCGGCGCACAATGTCGACTTTGCGAAGGTCGCCCACAGGGGCAAAGACCTTGACGCCTGTTAAGGTCGAACGCTTGAGGCTTTTGTTCAACACATGCCAAAACTCTTCGCCGTTGTCGGGGAATCCCGCTTCTGCTTCGTCTAAGTTCGCTCCAAATGCAACGCCAGACGCTCCTAAGCTTTCGGCAATGCTCGCTGCGATGTTGAGCATGACCCCGTTACGGTTGGGCACCCACACATCCGTCAAATGGGTGGCAACGCCTTTAAATTCAGGGGTATAGCCTTCAGGCACCAGTGTTTTTAGCCAATCAAGCTTAATGATTTGTAAAGGCAAGGCATAATGCACGCTAATGTGACGAATGGCTTTGAGTTCTTTGTTCCAGGAGCGTTGCCCATAATCAAAGGCGATGCAGCGCAAGACTTCTTTGGTAGGATCGTTCATCAGCGTGGCAAGCGTCACGGTGGAATCGAGTCCGCCTGAAAGTAGAACCAACACAGGTTGTTTAGGCATGGGTAAATGAGCCTCGTTTTGCGAGCGTAAAGGAAACTTTCGATTTATTGTATCATAAACGTTTGAACGACAAAACCGTTACAATGGCGTGCTTTGAAAATTTCAGTTGTGCATGATACTATAAAGAAGAAGCAGTCAACCTAAAAGGCAACTCCTCCATGGGTGATGAAGACAAATCCTTTGAAGCGTCCCAGCAAAAAATTCAGCGCCTCAGGGAATCGGGGCAGGTCATTAAAAGCCGAGACCTTTCTGCAGGGGTTTTTTTGGCGGTCATGTTTATTTTGCTCTTGGCGTTGTCTCCCTTTGTGTTTCGGGCCGTTTCAGAAATGTTTGTGGTGTTTTTTGATCTCATTCCCCAAAAACATTTAGAAGACATGGGCCCGATGTTCTTGATTCTTCATTCAATTAAAGGGCTGGTGTTGCCGAGTTTGCCGTTTTTGGGCTTGGCGTTTATGATTGCCTTTTTTGCGGATTTTTTGCAAGTAGGCCCCTTGTTTGCGTTAAAATCCATTACCCCAAAACTTGACAAACTCAACCCCGTCAACGGGCTAAAGGGCATTTTTTCAAAACGAACGGTGGTTGAACTGGTGAAAAACTTGCTGAAAATCGGCATTCTGTTTTACATGGGGTACAACTCTTTTATGAAGCACTTACCTGAAATGATTAACAGCATGCATAGTGACACGCCTATGGTGATTCTGTTTTTGGTGGGGCGTATTCTTCAAGATTTTATTTTTCTGGCCATTTTGTTTTTTATTATTATTGGTTTAGGGGACTATTTGTACCAGCGCACCAAGTTTTTGAACGACCAAAAAATGTCTCTTAAAGAAGTGAAAGACGAATACAAACAAACCGAAGGCGACCCGATGGTCAAGCACATGCTCAAGCAAAAACGTATGCAAATGATGATGCAACGCCAGCTTGAAGCCGTGCCGACGGCGGATGTGATTACGACCAATCCCATTCATGTGGCGGTGGCGTTGAAGTACAAGCCCAAGGAAATGGATGCCCCACTTGTAGTGGCCAAAGGCGCCGAACACTTTGCTGAACGCATTAAAGCGGTGGCCAAAGAACATGGTATTCCCATTGTTGAAAATCCCGTGTTGGCTCGAACGCTGTATCGCGTGGTGGATGTTAATCAAGATATTCCGCCTGATTTGTACCAAGCTGTTGCTGAAATTCTGATGTTTGCGTGGCAAATGAAGGGTGAAAACCCCTTAGAAAAAGCCACCGCAACCCAAGAAGTTTAATTGTCCTCTCTCTTGGACTCCATCACTTAGGGCAATCTTCACATAAAAGCAACAAGTGCCTATTCGTGGCATGTTACACTATAGTGTACGAAAGAAGTATCCGCTAGATGAAACGGTCTATGGTCTCTTCGTTGTCGCTACGATTTTTTTGCTTGGTTATGTACGTTTATGTACACGCCCGCACAAAAAAATCTAGGCTCCTAGAATAGCCTCATCGCCTGTTTCCTCTTTCGAACACTATAGAACTAGCGTATTTGCATTGCCTTTCTAATGAAGAGAACCCCCTTGCTATGTTAGAATCATCGTCCTATTCAAAAACAGGTTCGCCTCGTGTGTGGGCGGTGGTGTTGGCTCGTGCGGGTTCACAACGCTTGCCCAACAAGGCCATGCTTCCCTTGTCTCAGCGCCCCATGGCGTCGTGGTATTTTGACGCCCTTGAACACGCTGAAGGTCTGGAACGTCGCTTTTTATTTAGTGATGATGACGCCTTATTGAATCTGGTGCAAGACTCCCACCCCCAGATTGAACTGCCCCCCTTTAAGAGGCCTCTTTCCGTGAGTGAAGCGCATACATCGAGCTTTGAAAGCTTGGCGTATTTTTTACACACGTGGCAGTCGCACACCTATGAAGCACTGCCAGACTGGGTGATGCTCTGCCAATGCACCAGCCCCTTGGTACAAGCCGAAGATTTTAACGCCGCCTTAGCGGAACTTCACACCCATCGCCCAACGCTTCATTCAACGGGTTTATTAAGTGTTTCCGCGCCAAACAAGCCCCTTTCATGGCTGTTGAAGAAAACACAAGGCCACGTGAAGCCCGCCCCCATGCGCTGGCATACGAGCGAAGAAAGCACTTACGTGACCCCCAACGGCGCCTTTTACATTGTGCCGACTTCTGCCCTTCTTCAAAAACCAGTGGGCTTTAGTTTGTGGGATTTAGACACGGTTTTGGCGTATGAAATGCCATGGCATCGTTCCATTGATATTGACACGGCCACTGATTTTCAAGTGGCTGAAGCACTGTTAAACGCGCAGCTTAACACGACGGTTTCCGCCCCTCACGAATCAACGCTTAAAGAATCCATCGAGGCTTCTAGGCCAATAACAGCGCGCAAGCGATTGAATCCCTTAAAATGTTTAAAACATCCCGAACGCTTCACAGAATCCTAAAGAAAGAACCCATAAGGCAAACTCATTCATGACTTTTTTAGAACTCAATTTAAACGCCCTATTTCAAGATGCCAAAGGCTTTAACGCCCATTCTGCGCAACACATTCGTCACCATACGGAAAAAGCATCCACCGAACAAATACACATTTATGAAACCAACGTCAAAGATTTAACGGTGTTATACAACGACAAAATCCCCTTACATAGTATGGAAGGGGCCGTTGCTGAAGCGGAAGCACTGGTTACAGAACAAGTCTGTTACGGCAAGCATTCCATGAACATCGTGTTTGGTTTGGGTTTGGGCTATGTATTGAAGCCTTTGGTGAGGGCCTTGAGATCAAAAAATAGTCAAGCAAAAGTCATTATTTACGAAAACAACCTTGACTTACTTCACTTCACGTTAAGCCATATCAATTTAACGGAAGAACTGGCGGATGAAAGCATCTTGCTGTTTACGGATGCGGAGCCGTTATGGCAATACGTGGAAACGCACCTGGTGCAAGGCGACGGCATTGGATTGATGATGCTTGCTGGCATGGCAAACGCCTTTGGTGAAACACTTAAGCCAGTGATTGCAAAGCTCAAGCTCCATGCGGACAACGCCGTACGTAACGCCAAGCTTCTGCAAGGGCGTAGCCGTTTATGGACGGATGTCTTTCTCGAAAATACGACCCATTTACCCACCATGCATTCTGTGACGCACTTACGAAACGCCTTTGAAGGAAAAACCGCGCTCATGTGCGGTGCAGGGCCTTCCTTGAATGATGTGTTGCCCCACATCCATGCCGTGCGAAACAAACTGGTGATATGTTGTGTAAGCGGGGCGGTTAAAGCCTTTAAAAAGCACGGCATCACACCTGATTTTGTGTTTGGTATGGATTATTACGGTCCTGCCAAACAAATGGACGGCTTGGAAGATCCCATGGAAGACAGCCACATTATTACAGGCCCTAGTTCGGACACCTTTATGTTGAGCCAAGCGTGTAAAAGCCGTTGGGCGGCGTCTTTGAAATATAACGATCAATACACCACGTACCTGAATCAAATGTTTGACGAAAAAACGCATGAGTATCACACCGGCGGAACCGTGGCGTTTTACATGTTCTTGGTGGCGGTGGATTTGGGCTTTCGCACCATGATTTTAGCTGGGCAAGATTTGGCCTTACGCGGTATGCAAGTCTACGCCACCGGTGAAGAAGTCGAGCTAAGTGGAAACTACCTCGTTTCAAAAGCACTCAACAACCGCGCCACTGAACTGCATTATGTAGAAGATTGGCACGGCAACCGCATTATGACCCAAGAAGATTATCGCCATTTCAAGTACCATTTCGACACCATTCAAAGCAAAATCCGTTTCGTGTATCCTGAGTTTAACGTGTACAACTGTTCGGTAGGGGGGGCGAGAATAGAGGGCATGGAAAATCTGCCGATTGAAGAACTATTGCCTCGCTTGAACTTGCAAGAACGCGTGGATGTGGATGCCATTGTCGAAGTAGGCATTCATGCTTCTGAAGCACAAAGCAGTGCTCAAGCCAAGGCAGAACGCCTACATGAAGCGCTAAAGTCGCTTCAACAACACACGGAAAAAACCATTCAAGAAGCGAAAACCGCGATTGAAAAGCTTGAAACGCTTAAAATTCTCAAGTCCAACTCATGGACGGAAGCATCTGAGCGGTATTCTGAAGCCTTCAATCGCTTTTCAGAAACCTTGGAATCAGAACCGTTGTTGAACGATACCTTTTATCACGAACAGCTGGTGATTTACCAAGCCTACAATGATTTTGCGGAAACAGAAGCGGAACATCGGCAAAACTTTTCGGTGGACGCTCAATACCTTAAAAGCATGGTGAAGCTGTTGCAGGAGGCAATTTTGCCCCCTGTGGAAGCGGCGATCGAGAAGCTAGAAGATCGCTACGACTTGATTAAAGATGAAGATCTAACGTTTAGCATTAAAACAGGGTGGTAGAGTTTACTAGACCCTAGTTTTTTCAATCGCCAGTTGTTGTCGTCATGATTTGCAAAACACATTTTTACCCATCCCCCCTTGTTATTTCACATGGATGCGGTAAAGTAAGTCTAGCAAGTATTCCCCCCTCGTGAACGCTTAGCTGTTGCGGTAAAAACGTCGCAGTAGCAAGACGCTTGAATCACAAGCGTTTAACGGCTTCATTCATTGCAACACTTTCATTAAACACTGGAGATTTAGAACAACATGGTTCGTATTCGCTTAAAACGCCTTGGACGCAAAAAAAGCCCTTTTTACAGAATCGTCGTCATGAACAAGCGGGATCGTCGGAACGGTCGCCCCATTGAAGAATTGGGTTACTACAACCCGATGTCCAAAGAATTGAAGCTCAACAAAGAAGCGCTCAATGCGTGGATCGCCAAAGGCGCCCAGCCTTCTGAAACGGTGGCTTACTTAGCGACGTTGGCGCCTGAAGATGGTTCTTTAATTCAATTGCCTAAAAAAGCCAAAAAAGAACACTTGGGCGAAGCCAACCAAGTGAAAGAAAAAGTGGCGGAAGAAGTCGCGGTTGAAGAAGCGGTTCTTGAAGACGTGGTTGCTGAAGAAGAAGCAACGGAAGCTGAAGTTGCTGAAGTGATTGAAGAAGTTGAAACGGCTGAAGTGGTGGCCGAAGAAGCCCAAGCCGAAGTGGTTGAAGAAGCGGTGGCTGAAGCGGAAGCAGAAGTCGCTGAAGCAGTTGAAGAAGCCACGGCTGAAGCCCAAGCCGAAGAAGTCGCTAAAGAAGAAACCCCGACAGACGCTTAGTCTTTCTTTCAAAAAACGTAAAGAGAGGGTTAAAAAACCCTCTCTTTTTTAAATGAAGACTTTTTTAGCTCATCGTACCGTTATTGAAAGCTTGCAAGAGATCAGGGTGCTGAGCCATTAGGGCGAATTGTTGCTGGGCTCTTGGTGATGGGTTTTGGCCTAAGGTGGCAAGGGCCTTTCCTGCATCGCTCGATTTAAAGTTAGCGACTTTCGCAAGATTTGCTCTGCCCGTAGCCGCAATATCTTTATCTGCTTGGGAAAGTTCGCCATAGCCCTTAGAATCGAGTCCTGCTGTTGTTCCGTATTGTGAAATCACATGTTGAGGGGCTTCTGCTGAAGCGACCACTCCTTCACTCTTATAACGAAAATCCTTGAGGTAGGAAGGATCGAGAAAAGCTTGTTTAGAATCAAATTCGGGTATTTGCAAAGTCACATGACCACCTTCGGCCATATTTTGATTTGTTTCAACAATTGAATCACCAGTGGATAGACCGTATTTTTGAGCTACTAAGCGGTGGGCATCTTCATGGGCTTTGACTCCACCTATGGTATTTTCTTTTGCGGTTTCTCCAGCAAGGTTAATAAATGTTGAAGGGTCTTGTCCTTCTCTACCATAAAACGTTTGGTTCCACCTTGTGAACATTTGGTTTTGGGGGGTGAAGGTATCCCTAGCGCTTAATTGAACACCCGCGTTTGTGCCAGTCTGTGGGTACATGGCACCTTGAGTAGGTTGTGTCCTATTCTGTACGTTTCTTTGGTAATAATCTAAAACACCAGGGGGAAGCCCCTGCGAACCGATGCTTGAAATCCCTAAAACCATAAGAATTTCCCTTTGTTTACGTTGTGGTATAGACAAAATCGTTTGTTCAATCAATACAGGTTAAACATCTCAAAAAAGATGTTCCATAAGCAATAAAAAGAACAGAAGCCCTGTTGTTGCTCGATTGTTACAATCCTTAATAAAAATGCTTTTTGCCTTGTCCCTCTTCCATTAGGTCGCACGCCTCGCCTATGGCGGGCTACGCTAGGAGGAGGAAGGACACCCGCCCTGACGGGGCATCCCAAATCCCTCACCCTGCCCTTTCCCTTAGGGAAAGGGTTCTAAAGCTTACCCGCCTTTGGCAATTTGAAAAATCGGCAAGTAAATGGCCGCAAACATAAATAGAATAATTCCCCCGCCCACAACAGTCATCAGCGGTTGAATCATTTCCGTCATGGCGTGCATGGCAGCATCGACTTCATCATCCATAAAGCCAATGGCTTTTTTGAGCATTTTTTCAAACTCGCCTGTTTGTTCGCCAATAGCCATCATTTTAGTCACCATGGGGGGAAAGATGCCTTCTTTTTCAAGGGTTTTTGAAATGCCATTTCCCTTCATTAACGTTTCTTTGGCGGCGGCAAATGCGGTTTGAAAATCAACATTTGGAATCGTCCCTGCTGCCCTGTCTAACGCTTCGCTAAGAATAATCCCCCCACTTAAGAGCGTGTTTAACGTTGAAATAAAACGTAATGTATACACACGCTTGACTAGCCCCCCAACAAACGGCAGTTGAATAATCAGGCGATCCACCTTAGGTTTACCCACCCCTTGGCGGTAAGTGTTAAACCAAAGCGCGCCGCCCACCATGGCTAAAATAACGCCCCACCAATAAGTACAGACTATCTTACTTATTGTAATCATTAACGTGGTGATCAACGGGAGTTCTTGCTTTTGATTGGTAAAGAACTCCTGAAATTGAGGGATGACAAACGTCAGCATAATAATAATGACACCAACAATAATGAGGGCTGCAATGGCAGGCATCGTCATGGCTTTTTTTACTCTGGCGCGAAGCTTGAAGGCTTTATCTCTTAAGTCATACAAGGCAAATAGGGCGTTGTCCAGTTCCCCTGTAGATTCGCCTGTTTTCAACATGGTAATAAATAATCGATCAAAATCACCTGTTTGAGCCATCGCTTCAGAAAAAAGCTTGCCATTCATCACTTCTTGACGCACTTCTGCTAAAATTTGCTGAAGTTTAGGATTGGTGGTTTGTTGTTCTAAAATAAACAAGGCCTCAATCAACGGGATTCCCGCTTCAAGCACCACGGCCAACTGTTGCGTAAAAACCAGCAACTGCTTTTCAGGTAAACCCAAGGAAAAACGAAGCGCAAACTTTTTAAGGGCTTCTTCTGTACGTTGATCTTGAATTTGTTCTAACTTTTGAACCAATAGGCCCATATCTCTAATTTGTTGCTTGGCATGGTGCAGATCTTTCGCTTCTAGTCGAGCATCCACAGTGGCATACGTTCCAGCAGTCAGCGCCTTGTAAGCAAAAACAGGCATGTTCAAAAATCCTTATTTCTAAGCGATGAGGGACAGGCTAATGCCCCAAAGTACGTCGCACTTCTTTGGTGGTCGTCACCCCTAATTTAACTAAGCGTTTGGCATCATCTAACAACAGCTTCATGCCGTATTGAATGGCAGCGTCTTCAATCGTCACGGAAGAGGCTCCATCATCAATAAGTTGCGCAATTTCACGATTCATTACCATGACTTCATAAATACCATGTCGTCCCTTATGACCTGAATAATCACATTGAGCACACCCGACGGCTTCATGGATTTGATAAGGGGCTTCGCCTTCTTTAGGGTGACCTAAGAGTTCAAGATCTTCTGGTGAAGGAGTGGTAATTTTTTTACAATGGGGGCATAACGCACGCACCAAGCGTTGCGCCACAATACCCACCACCGAAGTGGAAACCAAATAAGAAGGGGCACCCATATCCAACAAACGGGCCACGGTTTTTGCACAGCTATTGGCATGAACGGTACTTAACACCAAATGCCCCGTCATTGCAGCTTGAAGGGCGGCTTCAAGGGTTTCAGCGTCACGAATTTCACCGAGCATAATCACATCAGGATCTTGACGAAGTAAGGCGCGTAAAGAAGAGGCAAACGTCAAGCCGGCTTTGGGTTGCACTTGCATTTGGTTAATGCCTGCCAACAGATATTCCACAGGGTCTTCAATGGTCGAGATATTATGTTCAGGGCTTGCAATGTTTCTTAACGCGGCGTACAAGGTGGTGGTTTTCCCTGAACCAGTGGGCCCCGTAACCAATACCAGACCATGAGGGGCATGAATCATTTGCGTGAGTCGCTTAAGCGTTTCCTCATCCATCCCCAACTTATTTAACTGCCCCGAATTGGCATTCATTTTCAGAACACGAATGACCATTTTTTCCCCAAAAGGCAGGGGAATCGTGTTAATACGCATATCTACAAACATACTGCCATAGGCATGTTTAAGTCTTCCGTCTTGCGGTCGCCGACGTTCAGACACATCCAATTTGGCCATGACCTTCAGCCGAGAAATAATCGCGGGAGCCATTTTTATACTCAAGCTATGAATTTCTTTTAGAATCCCGTCAATACGAAAACGAATTAAAAAACGCTGGGGCTGAGGTTCTAAATGAATGTCTGACGCGCCCTTTTCAATGGCTTCAGTCAACAACACATTCGTAAACTGCACAATAGGGGCAGAATCGGCGTTGACTTCTTGGGTAGAAAGATCTTCTTGTGCTTCTTCTGTATTTAAAAAAGCATCTGTTTCCAACGCTTCAATCAGTTCTTCAGCCACGTATTTAGTAGAAAAATACTGATCAATGATGCTCGAAATTTCTGAGCTTGTAGAAACTTTAGCCACCACACGGTATCTCGTCATTAAAGCAATGTCATCCAAAACCCTTGTTTCGTCTGGGTGAGCGATGATCACTTCAAGGCGTTCGGCTTCCGTGTCTAAACGGTGGGGCAACACCAAGTGGGTTTTAATAAAGTTGGCAGGAATCAAACTGAACACTTCTGGCTTGATGTAAATATCCTTGCCACGAATATATTCCAAGCTATGCTTTTCTGCAAGACACATACCCAATTGTTCTTCCGTGATGTAACCGGCTCGCGTAACAATGGTGCCCAAGGTAGCCCCAGTCGCTTTGGATTCAGACAAGGCGCCCGCAATTTGTGTAGGCGTTAAGTAGCCTCGTTCTACCAAAATATCGCCAATTCTTCGCGAAGGCACCGAAGGTTTTACGGGTGTGTGGGTTTTGCTTAGTAGAGAATCAGTGCCTTGGGCTTTACTGTGTTTGGCAGGTGAAGCGAGCAGCATTGTGTGGCTTTGCACAGGCACTTGAGCGGGTGCTTCTTTAGGCAAGGGCTTACGGGGGTCAGCGGGGGCTTGAAGCATGCTTTTGGGGGGGGGCAATGGCGCGGATTCTTCTTGCGGGGCAAGCACCTTAGCCGCAGGAATACTTTGCTTTTTAAAAGAAAGGGGGTTAAAGGCCATGGAACGAGCATCCTTACACATCAATGAGGGTTTACGCTTCTTTTCGACCAACGCAAGGCGAAAATTGAGACGCTCCTTTATGTGGGGGGTTCGTCACTTTTTTAGAACTGTGTTATACTCAAAGCACTGCAATTTTATTTCTATTGAGGATTTTAAAATATGAAAAGAAACGTCACCCCCTTGCTAAACGCTTTGTTGGCCTTCGCCGTGATCGCCCCCTACCCTGCTTTTGCCACGATCCCATTACCTAAAACCGAAACCCCCTATGCAGAAGGCGTGCCTGTGGGCGGTGCCGTGTCTATTAGAACGCCTTTAGTCGCTACCGCAACCAAACCCCCTAGCCTTGCAGGAAGCGTCATTAGCACCCGAGTCAAAACCGTACGTGTTCGTAAAGACACCGTCTTACGCATGCGCCTTTTACAAGACCTCAACACCGCCAATGTTCGCGAAGGCGAAGGCTTTACCGCAAGTTTAGATGAAGCCCTATTCGCCAGTGAAGGACGTATCATTCTGCCCAAGGGTTCGGTGTTTCGTGGGCGTGTGGTGCAAGTGGTGCCTAGTCAGTTCTTTGGCAAAGGGGCGTCCTTGCGCCTTGATTTTGACCATGTCACGCTTCCCAATGGTGAAGCCCAACCCATTGCCTTGCAAGTGTTTACCATCAATCAACGGGCTGAAGTGGTGAAGTCGGGGGGGATTATCTATCAAGACCCTGGCTATGCCCACAAATGGGTTCAAACCCTCGACAAAAGTGGCACTTTAATTAGCGATATAACCCGCAAAGGGTATGAAGCGGGCGTGCAATCCGGCGGTAAGGGCTTAGGGATTGTCACGGGAACTTTTTCAGCCATTGGCGGAAGCCTTGCGGGTGCTGGCTACTTGGTGGGTAAATCGGTGTATTACGCGGTGGCCAAAGGCGACGGCGTGCAACTGACCGCCAACGATGCCCTATATGTTCAATTACTGGCGGATACCGATATTGCCTTAAACTAGAGGTCTTGTTTCATCCATGTCAAACGCTTTTCCTCCTCAATCTTCCCCCCCAAACGCGGCAGTAGAAGTGTTGCCGGCCTATTTAGTGAACCGTATTGCCGCGGGGGAAGTCGTCGAACGCCCCGCCAGCGTATTAAAAGAACTGGTTGAAAATAGTGTGGATGCGGGGGCATCTGAAATTAGTGTGACGGTCGACAACGGCGGGAAAACCCTTGTGGTTGCAGACAATGGCTTTGGCATGAGCGCGCAAGACGTGGAGCGTTGCGTACTGAATCACGCCACCAGCAAAATTAAATCTGCCGAAGATTTAGAACGCATTTTAAGCATGGGCTTTCGAGGCGAAGCCTTAGCGAGTATTTCAGCCATTAGTCGCTTTGAATGCCGAAGTCGGCGCGTGTATGACGCCGATGGCACCTACTTACGCATTGAAGGCGGTAGCCCCCCGAAGATTCAACCCATAGGCACCGCTGTTGGCACGGTGATGCAGGTGGATGATCTGTTTTTCAATACCCCCGCGCGATTAAAGTTCTTAAAGCGTGCTGGTACTGAGCTGAGCTACTGCGATGAAATGGCCAAAAGTTTGGCGTTGTCTCACGTGCATGTAAAAATGAGCTTAACGATGAATGACAAGCCTTGCTTTAGCACAACAGGCACGGGCGATGCCCTTGAAACGGTGCAAGCGCTGTTTAACTTTCGCCCCGAACAATCCGCCCACTTGCTGAGCACACAGTTTGAAGATCGCCTTTCAGGGCTGAAAATCGAAGCGGTTTTTGCATCGCCTGCGTGCGAAAGTTTGCAGAAAAAATCGAAGAAACAGTGGTGGATGATTCTAAACAACCGCCCCATTCGCTGTGCCGTTTTACAACGTGCTATTGCCGCAGCATATGAAAGCCTTGTGCCGTATGGTATGTCTCCCTTTTGCGTGTTGTGGCTCAATATGCCCCCAGACGCCGTAGATGTCAATGTGCATCCCACTAAAAAAGAAGTACGTTACGCCGATTCAGGGCAGATTTATCAATTCGTGTACACCGCATTACGGCGAGCGCTTTCGGCTCATTTTCAACGGGTGTATGGGGTGGAAAATACCCCCTCGCCTGCGCTTATATCTTCAGCGTCTTCCCCTTTTTTTCAGGGGACTTCACAACAAGCAAGGGTTCTGGCCTTTTCAGAAACCGATTCACCCCCGTATGCTCCGCCGTATTCACCCACTGATTTACAGACTCAGGACACCTACAGGCCCACCCAACAGCACTTGGCGGATGTCTCCCCACTGGCGCAAGGGGTTGAAGCGACGGAATGGACAAGGGGTTTGCCCCCTGATTTTCAGTCGGCATGGCAGCCTCCTGCGCAAACGCATCCGCACCTTAAGGCTAAAAAATGGCGTGTTATTGGGCAATTGTACACCACGTATATTTTGCTTGAAACGCCTCATGGCTTAATGGTGGTCGATCAACACATTGCCAGTGAACGTTGGTGTTTTGAAGCCTTGCAAGCGCAACATCAATCTAGTGAAACGGTGGTGCAACGCTTTGTAACCCCACTAGAACTGGATTTAAGTCCTGAAGAAGGGGATGTGTTGAAGTCTCATATGAGCCAGTTTGAAGCGGTGGGATTTGCCTGTGAAGCGGTTGATTTGCATCAACTTCAAAAATGGCATGTGTGGGGTGTGCCGGTTTTGTACCCTGAACGAAATACACCGCATAGCCCTGTGCATCAGTTAAAGCACATGATTGAACAACTCACGCATCAGCCTTCCGCCGGTTTAGACACGGAGCATTTGTATGCGACGATGGCGTGCCACATGGCCATTCGTGCGGGCGATGTGCTAAGCCCCTTTCAGCAAGAACGCGTGGTGGAAGATTGGTTGAGCTGTACCTTGCCATGGAGCTGCCCGCATGGGCGACCGATTGCTCATACGATTGATGCTCAAGCGTTGAATAACTTTTTTGATCGCCCAAGTTTACCCGTGAATGCGGGCTTATAAGTGAGCACCCCCCCACGCGGACGGGGAGGGTGCTAAGGATGAAATGCACAAGGGCAATCTAGCTATTGAAGAAACCATTTAAGGCGGGTAGGATTCCTTGGAGTCCGGGATTGCCCATACTGAAGAACGTCTTGGGATCCATATAGCCGTTGGGGTAGAGCTGTTTGACGATGTCTAACCCATTGCTTCCTGCACCGTAGGCGGTGCTTCCATAACCGCCACCGTAGCTAGTTCCGCCATAGCCCCCTTGAGGGTGATGGGGATGGTGGGGATGGTGGGGATGGTGGGGATGGTGGGGATGGTGGTAGCCCTTGTGGCAGGGAGGCTTTCCATAGCCGTCGCCAAAGCCACCGCCGAACCCACCGCCAATGACGCCATAGGTGCTTGGGTTGCTGAAGCTACTAAAGTCTTGCGGGAAGTAAGGGTCAGACCCTCCACCGCCAAACGCGGATGCGTAGTTGCTTCCGTTTACGCTGACTTTGGGATTAAAAACCATCGTGCTGTTGTCGGCATAAGTAAACGTTTTTGGCGCATAATTGAAGGATTGGTAATTGAACTTGGAATTGTCCGTATAGTATAAAGACGTGCTAGGCGCGTAGGTAGAAGTGGGGGCATAATTCAGCATTTTTTGCTGATTATAATACGATGGAGCTGGAGGCGCTGGATAAGCGGTGCTCAGATAAGAAGAGGGGTAACTAAACGTCATTGATACAAGGTTCCTTTTTCATTGGAAATTGAAGGGGGACTATACTAGGGAAACATCAAACAAAGGCCAAAAGCCCTTGAGGGGGAGGGGGGAGAGAAGGCATCCTGCTAAATGAAGTACGGGATGCCATGAAGCAGATAAGGCGATTTCAGAACAAGTGTTTTGGAATAAAAACAATTTAAAAGCATCGCCTGAGGTTTAAGAATATAAGAAGAGAGGATAACCCTAAATTCGGTGGCCTAGAATTAGCCCAAGGATTATCCAAAAAGCTTTTCTCCTTTCAGAAGTTTAGGTAAAAAGTATCCTATCAGACCACCAAGACCACCTGAACCTAGATCGAAACCACCATTGCCGTTTTCTTTGTTAGCACCAAGAATAGGTAATCCTAAAAAGCCTGTTCGGTTTTCAGTAACTTCTTCTAATTTTTCTTTTAATTGGGCATTTTGATTAGCTAATGCGACAAGCAAGGTACGATGGTCTGACGTTCCATAAAGTCCTGACAAGGCACTTAAGGAAGAAGATCCAGTCAAACCTAAGTTAGACAAAGAGGTTGAACCAAGACCATAGCTCGAAAGATCAGAAGTCGGATTGTATGAAGTCAAGGCATTTCCATACAAAGATGGATTGAGCAATGAATTTGAGAGAGAGATCATCAGTGATGAATTCCTTTATATTAAGAGTGGGGTATCTAAAAATGAAAGTGTTGGTTGACAAATGTATTGAGCATTTAGTCATGAAAGTAACGTGTGTCTTAATAAAGTCCTAATAAACGCGACAATTGATTGTTTTTATAATTTTGTTACATTTATGGTTACACTCTCAAAAATGCAACAGTGTTGCATTTTTCTGTTTTTTCGTTATACTAACGGTATTCATTGACTTTAAAGGAGTTTAACCCATGGCGCTTAAGCAAAAACTACCCGTTACCGTACTTTCTGGATTTTTAGGGGCGGGTAAAACCACCTTGATGCAACACATTTTAACCCACCGCCACGGTCTCAAAGTCGCCGTCATCGTCAACGACATGAGCGATCTGAACATTGACGCCAAACTCGTCCACCTTGGTGAAGGTAGCCTGAGCCGTCAAGATGAAAAACTCGTGGAAATGAGCAACGGCTGTATTTGTTGCACTCTCAGAGAAGACTTACTGATTGAAGTGCGTCGCTTGGCGGAAGAAGGACGATTTGACTACCTCTTAATTGAAAGTTCAGGCATTTCAGAACCCCTGCCTGTAGCAGAAACCTTTACCTTTGAAGACGAAAACGGCGTTTGCCTAGGTGATATTGCGGAACTAGACACGCTGGTAACCGTAGTAGATGCCGTGAATTTACCCCGAGACCTCAATGGCTTGGATCTATTGGCCGATCGAGAGATGGCACTGGGTGAAAACGACGAGCGAGGCATCAGCGAATTGTTGTTGGATCAAATCGAGTTTGCCAACGTGATTTTGCTCAACAAATGCGATCGTATTTCTGCCCAAGAAGCCGATGCCCTTGATGCTCTGTTACAGAAGTTGAATCCGCTGGCGAAGGTCATTCGCACGGAACGTTCACAAGTGGCGTTAACAGAAATCCTCAATACCGGCTTATTCAACATGGAAGATGCCGCCAACGCCCCCGGATGGTTGGCTGAACTACGGGGCGAACACACCCCTGAAACAGAAGAATACGGCATTTCGGCCTTTACTTATAAGCGCCAACAGCCCTTTCACCCTGAACGCCTTCGTCAATACTTAGAAGAAGCCACTCCGGGGGTGATTCGTTCTAAGGGGTTTTGTTGGTTGGCGCACCAGTGGGATTGGATGATTCAATGGAGCCAAGCGGGGGTGTTGTTGCAGGTGACGCCAGCCGCCCCGTGGTTGTGTTGCTTGCCTGAAGAACAGTGGGAACCTGATGAAGGCGTGAGTCGTGACGAGGTGCGAGCGACATGGCACCCAGCGTGGGGAGATCGAATGCAGGAGTTGGTCTTTATTGGGCGAAACATGAACGAAGCGCAAATCACCGCCCAACTGGATGCCTGCCTAATGAGCCCTGAAGAAATACGCCAAGAACTGCCTCGTTACATTAAGGAGCGTCCGTCGTTTTTTAGTTTTGACGCCGTGATTGCAGAGATGGAATCGGCTGGCGCGTGTGAACTGGTGACGTCTTAGACTCCTTAAACGCGATGAAGTCGTTTACTTGGTTTTAGGCGATTTCCACATCAACACCACCGCTGAGCCTAAGGCAACCAACACTGATGCCCCCAAAACAATCGGGTAAATCTTGTGCAAGCCGAAGGTTTCTAGCGTATGTAGGTGTAACACGGTTTTACCAAGCGCTTTATTGCCCATGATTTCTTTGACAATGGTGAAGGCAATGCCAGTAGTCGCGGTCCATGCGAGGGGCAGAAGAAGCAGGCTCCCGATGAGTTTGTGAAACTTGAGGGCTTTGGCTTTAATGTTCATGTGGGGGTGTCCTTTTTTGAGTAATTATTTCCTACCGATGACGACCAGCCAGCTCTGCGACGATCTCGCTAAAGGCGATGCCTTCATCGACGGCGAGCATGCTCAAGAAGAAGATCGCATCCGCAATTTCCCACACATATTCGGCACGGCTTTCCGATTGCGTGGCTTCAAAGGCTTCTTCAATAATCTTTTTGTCCAACTTGTGACGCTTGGCAAACAAGGTCGCCGTAAACGACCCTTCGGGTGGGTTCGCCTTCCGATCCGCCAAAATGGCAAACAAACGCACCATATTAAAATCACGACTGCCAAAACAAGTGGCTTGCCCCGTATGGCAACACGCCCCCACCTGACGCACCTTGAATAAGAGTGTGTCGTTGTCGCAATCGACTCGGCAACTGACGAGTTCCTGCACATGCCCCGAGCTGTCGCCCTTACGCCATAGCTCTTGACGGGAACGGCTCCAATACAAGCCACGCCCTTCTTCCAATGCCAGTTTTAACGATTCAGGTCTAGAATAGGCGAGCATCAAGACTTCCAGCGTGTCGGCGTCTTGCACGACGGTCGGCACAAGTCCGTCGCACTTGGCGAAATCGACGCTTTGCACTACGACATCCGCAGGGTTGAGCAAGCCCTTGTACAACGCCATACCGACCTGCACATCCACGCCGAGCTTGACGAGATCCGCAGCGTTTTGCGTATCGCTCACGCCCCCCGCAACGGTCACAGGGTGAGGCAAGGCGTCTTTCAGGCGTTGCACGGCATCCACAGGCAAACCGCCCAAACCGCCTTCGGCTTCCACAAAGGTGCATAAATAACCCGAACAATAAGGCGCCAGCCGTTCAGCACGCTCAATCAAGGCTTCGCCTGTGGAACGCGTCCAGCCTTCATCAAGCACTTCGCCGTCTTGGTTGGTGTCCAGTGCCACCAGCACTTGGGTGGGGTGAAAATGCGCCAAGAACTCAGGCGTGGCGGACGTGCCAATAATGATTTTTTTCGCCCCAGCTCGCAAAAGTTCACGCCCACGTTCCACCGTGCGGATGCCACCGCCCACGCGCACTTCCGCCAAACGGCAGAGGCGTTTAATCAGTTCAAGGTTGTCTTGCCCGTTGTTGAGGGCTTTGTCCAAATCAATAACCGCCACTTGCCCATAACGGTTAAACTGTTGAATCAGCGTTTCTGGGGGTGTTTCCGCCGTTAAGACGTGTGTTTTACCTTGTCTCAATTGAACGGCTTGGCCGTTCATCAAATCAATGGAAGGAATCAACATTGGGGGGTTTCCTTACGACTATGTTTCATTATATATATAATGTATCACAAACATTTAAGGAGGTTTAGTCTGACTGAAGGTCGTCTGGATCCACTTGCGTGTTTTGGCGACGCAGCCAGTCGGTTTTCAACGATTCAATGCGATCCATCATCAATATGCCGTCTAAGTGGTCGATTTCATGTTGCACGCACACCGCTTCTAAATGCTTGAGTTCATAGCTGTGCAACACACCAAAGGCATCAAAGGCTTCGACCGTGATACGTTGTGAACGTTTAACGTTAGCCAAGTAGTCGGGAAAACTCAAGCATCCTTCACGCATGGTTTTGTTGCGGCTTGCCGTGATGATTTTCGGATTCACCATGACTTTAAGGTTGTCTCGGGTGGTGAAGGCGTTGGTGTCCATCACAAAAACACGCACGCTTTGCCCCACTTGCGGAGCCGCCAAGCCCACGGCTCCCGTGCCGTGGTACATGGTTTCTACCATATCAGCCACTAAATCTTGTAAGGTTTGGTCAAACACGGTGAGCGCTGGGCAGGGAATGCGTAGAATCGGATGAGGGTACTTCAGAATTTTTAAGACAGACATTACAAAATTATAGCATCCATAGAACGAAGTCTAACGTCTAGGTTCAATTTTTGACCTAGGTTTTCTAAAGTCGTCTTCATCTCGTTGTCATTCACAGTCAAAGGTACATCCATTTCAATGGCCAGCATGTAAACAATGCCGTTTTCACCATTAATACGGTGGGCATGAAGATCCGTAATGTTAATGCCAAAGCCCGCCAAGGCTTTAGAAAAAGCGTACGTAATACCGGTACGGTCGTACCCCCCCACCGAAAGTAAGTACTTGCGGGCATTGGGGGCAACTTGAGTTTCAGGCAACATGGGCTCATCTTCCGAAGAAAGCAGGCACAGATCCACATGAAACAAGCCTTCTTTTTTAATATCGACAATGGCGTCTTTAAATCGTTCAAGATCTTCAGCACGCGTAAAATGCACGATGTAGATCATCGAAAATTGACCCCCTAGTCGAGTCATCGTCGAATCATCAATGTTACCCTGAGCATTTGAAATGGCTTCGCACATCCGTGCCACAAGGCCTGGGCGGTCTTGACCGACTGTTGAAATAACCAATTTGAAAGGGGAAGAAGACGTCATAAAAGGGGCATCCATTATTGTGTGTAAAATTAAGCCCTATAGTCTTATCTCAAAACCTTTTAAAATGCAAGTGCTAAAATGTTAAGAATTGTTAATTTTGGGGGTTCAAGTGCCTAACGAAGAAAAGAAAAAACACGCCGTGAGGGACTTGAACCCCCGACCCTTTGGTTCGAAGCCAAATACTCTATCCATCTGAGCTAACGGCGCATTTGAAATATCATAGCGTCAATGCGTTTTTATATCAAGATGGAGCTTCACCACAGGGCCACGGTCGAATTCCATTTTAAGAGAAAAACCTTTTGTACAAAAACATTACAATACTCCATTCGTTTAAAAGACTCTAGCAGGATCTGCGAAAGTCCTTTTGCTTTACCCCCCCCCCCCATCGCCTTAACCTTGCAGAGTCGCCGAGTGCTTGAGCGTAAATCCTGTAAGCGATTGATATGAATGACTCTAAATAGAAAATGGCGGATGAGAAAACCGATAGTATTCTAGCCATACAAGAATAACAGGGAAAGTATAGCTAAGTACAAAGGGTTTTATCTCTTTTCTTTAAACGTGTTGTGCGTTTATCTTTGCCCAATGGGTATTTTAATACCGAGCTCTAAGGCTACCCCTGTTCGAGATCCTGTTCTCATCATCGCTTGAGCGTAGGTTTGTACATCATGTTGGGTTGTTTTTTGAACACCAAAACCATATTCAAAATAATCTCCTAGGGCAGGGTTGCTTATGGAAAAATCATTGGCCCTTAATCCAGCACTGTGATAAGGGTTCATTACCCAGTTGGCTTCCACATAAGGTTGCCAGCCTTTAATATTCTTCGTCAACCTGACACCGGGTGCGATTTGAAGACTCGTGACTAAATCAGGCTGAATACGAACCCCTTGACCATTGGTATAAGTACTACTTTGCAGTATTGTATAGACTGCTTGCCCATGAAGTTGCAGAACGCTTTGCAGAGGCAGGTGAATGTTATAACCTGTTTTTACTGAAAAACTACCATTGGCCATGCCATAACTAGACGCCCCGTAATTGGCGATTCTCTCACGCACGCTGGCGCCGCCGCCTTGTGCCAAAGCACTTAGGTAAAAGTTGCCTTTATAGAGAGTTTCCATGATTCCTACAAAGCCACCCGTAATGGTATTGTTAACGTTTTGAAAACCCTGATTGTTTCCATTATAACCTGCATAATACGTCGTCATATTCTTAAAGCCAAAGGCACGTCTTTTAAGAGCGGAATCGTACCCCACCAACATGCCATAACCGCTACTGTTAATGCGTCCGTTTAAATTACTAAAGGCGACTTTTTCAAAGCTGGAAAAAGGTCTGTACCAAACACCACCGCGCTCTAAACGATCATACATCGCATTATACTCAGGGAACCCTTCAAGAAGAGCCACTTTGTTGACTTTGTCATAATCCACACCCGTTTGATACAAAATAGTATCCATAAAGCTCATTACTTCATCCGAACGATTCATCACCATTCGGGTGTTGTCTAAAACACCAAGTTGTACGCCTTGTTTTACGGTGTTAGAAGAGCGCACATAGGGGTTTACTTCATTAGTTCTTAATAATAACAAGGCACTATTGGCAAAAGAGGGTGCATTCCCCCCAGGAACCGTTTGATCTGGAACCATAACGTCGTATATATAGACGGGGCCAGTGATTTGTTGAACGGAAGGATCCACCGTTAATTTCAATTGGTAAGAATTATTCACCAATACTACCCCTGAAGGACCATCATCCCATAAGTTGATGCCTTTTATCGTGACGGTGTCATTGGCTCCCACACTCGTTGCATTGATGTTGTCGACGAGTTTATTGGCCAGATCAATATCGACATGCAGATTGAGGTTGTCGACACTGATCTGATTCAGGGAAATCGTATCAATTTTATTATTAATCAAGTTCAACGTCGCATTATTACTCGCATTAAAGTTGATATTATTGAAGAAGGTGCCCGTTGAACCCACATTTAAACTACCACCATATAAATTCACGGTATTACTAGAGCCACTAAAGCCACTCATGTCGGCATTTAAGCGAATGTTACCATTCGTAGGCGCAGTCGTGGGAACCTTATTGCCTGTGGGTGTATTGGGTGAAGCGGTGGTGTCCCATGTGCCTGTACGGTTTAAGTGAATCACGTTATT
>JBIKNF010000022.1:0-23031 GCA_044358835.1 Vampirovibrionales bacterium
GTATAGGTGGATTCTAGGAGCCTAGACTCGCAGATGGGTGAAGTGTACATAAACGTACATAAGCACATCGAGAATCGTAGCGACAACGAAGACGCCAGACGCTATTTAATCGTTTAATTGGTATAAGTATTTGAACCTAAAATAGGTAAGCCATGGCTGGTGGGGGTGGACATTTTTTCTGTCATCTGATTCACTAAAGTGCTGTACATTGAAGGAGCCATGTACTGGCCATACAGACTTTGCAAAGTCGACTGCTTGCCGGTGGTCGCACTCACCGCGGCGAGATAATCCGGGTTAATGTACACCTTATTTTGTTGCGCATGGATTTTCTTAAACTGTTCTAACTTGAGGGTGTTGCCCGTAAAATTAAACGGGGCTAAAATCTGATCAAAAAGGCTTGTATTCAGGGGAAGGGTGGAAACATCGACAAGCGGTTCTGTTTCGGGGGTAGGAGAATCCGAAGAGGAAACAAGGGGTAATGTTATAGAAGGAGCAGACGTTTTGTTCACGGGTTTTGGGGACGATTTTGTGTCCGTCGAGCCAAAGGCCTGACGCTCTTCTTCAGTGTTGCTAAAAATAGTTTCAATGCCAAAGGCTTTCCCCGTTTGAACGAGTTCTTGATAGAGGCTTTTTACGCCATTTTTTGGCGCCTTTTTCAGCGTGTTTGCCCATTTGGTAGAGATGGCATTGGCTTCGTTTTGCGTGATTTTTCCGTCTTTATTGACGTCAAGCGTAATCAGGTATTGCGCGTATTCTTTGGCATTTAGGGTGTTGCTTGGCCCAGCCATAGCGGCCCACAAGGCTTTGTTCAAGCTGTTGTTGGTGGGTTTAAAGGCAACCGTACCTGTGAGACTGCCTGCTTGACTGGCTTCTTCAGAAGAAAGGGCGTTGTCGCCGTCTTGATCATGGGCGTCAATAAAGGCCTTGACTTGCGCGTCAAGTTTGCCTGTTTGAAGTTGGAAATAAGTGGGTGGGTTGGCAATCGTCCCCAAACTTGTACTCATATGGATTAGAATCTCTCTCTCTATCTCTCATAAGGCTTAGACGGGTGGATGACAAATTAAATCACATATTCATCCACCTAAATAAACGGTTTAAATCTAAATAAAGTGTCAATTTGTAACGTTTTGTAATAGTTTAAAATATGCGATTAAACCTTGCCTGAAAGGTAGAAGTAAGGAGCGTTAATCTTCTAAATCGCTGTCGTCATGGGTGAGTAGTTCTTGCCAGTCATCTAAATTCAGTTCAATCACTTGCCCTTGAGAAGGGTCAAAGTCGTCCTCCTCGTCAAACTCAAGCACTTGGCCCTCTTCCAACGGTTCACGCCCTTCACGATGACGATCAAAATCCGCTTCACTCGCTGAAGCGTTCGCCCCAATATAGTCAAACATCTCTGAACCAATCACGATGGTATCCCCCGCTGTTGCCCCGTGAGCGTCTAGCGCATTAAAAACGCCCATGGATTTCAACACATGCCAAAAACGGCTCAAGGACTGATAGTTGGCAATATCCGTGATGCTTAACCAGCGTTCGACTTTTCCGCCGTGAACGGCAAACACGCCTTCTTCTTCATCCACCACTTCAATGCTAAAGTAAGAATCGTCGTTGGCGGTGGCTTTGGTGTCTTCCACCAGCTCGATCTTTGTGAGGTCTGGGGGAATGGCTTCGAGTAAGTCGATGAGTTGTTGCTTTAGGGGGGCTAAGCCTTGTTTAGCCACAGCACTAATGCCTAAAACGGTTTTACCAGTGGCTTGTTTAAAGGCGTCTAGCAAGGCGTTGAAGTCGGCTTCTTCCATGGCGTCTGCCTTGGTAAGCACAATAACTTCGGTGCGCTGCCCTAAAGAAGGGCTGTAATATCTTAGTTCATTGCGGATGATGGCGTAATTGTCTAAGGGGGTTCCGCCGTCTTGTGCGGTGGCATCCACCAAGTGTAAGAGCACTCGGCAACGTTCAACATGACGCAAAAAAGCATGACCCAGTCCCACGCCTTCGCTTGCGCCTTCAATCAAACCGGGAATATCCGCCAGCACAATGCCATCGCCCGTGTCTTTTCTCATGACGCCTAGATTGGGTTCAAGCGTGGTAAAGGGGTAGTTGGCAATTTTAGGCTTGGCAGAAGAAAGCACGCTAATGAGCGTGGATTTGCCCGCATTGGGCATGCCAATGAGTCCAACATCCGCGAGCATTTTTAGTTCTAGGGTAATGTTTCTGGTGATGCCTGCTTCACCCGGTTCAGCGTAATGGGGGGCTTTGTTGTTGGCACTGGCAAAACGTGCATTGCCACGGCCGCCGCGTCCGCCATTGGCCACTAAAAAGCGTTGGCCTTTTGTGGCGAGATCAGCAATAGGGAGTTGTGTTTCAGCGTCTTTCACGATCGTTCCACAAGGCACGAACAGCACCAAGTCTTCAGCCCCTTTGCCGTGCATGTTTTTACTAGCGCCTTTGGCACCTGCGGGGGCTTCATAACGGGCGTTAAAGCGAAAATCTAGGAGGGTTTGCATGTCATCGGTCGCTTCAAAAAAGACGCTCCCGCCTCGTCCACCATCGCCGCCGGCAGGGCCACCGTAGGGAACATACTTTTCTTTCCGCCAAGAAATGGCACCGTTGCCCCCCGCCCCACTTTGCACCGTAATGGTCACTTCATCAATAAACATCATCATATGTATACAAACCCTTTTTCACTAAATTAGCTTTACTATAACGTAAATAGAAACCCCTGTAAAATAATTCGCTATTTCTTTATGTTTCTTCTACAATTAAAAAAAACTTTTCTCCCCTGACTTTAGGGTGTTTTAGGTGACTGGTTTTGAAGATTCCCTCTCAATTTTGAAAGTAGCTGAATGGACGCTTTTCCCGCAAGAACATCGCGCATGACGCCTCCGGTGTTTTTAAAATCCCCGAAGGGGGCGCCGTTGCAGCGTCAAGGGCTTGGCGTGCCGTGGACGCAATCCTTATTGAATAAGATTCACGAAAAGCCTATGCTTAAAATGACGATCCAAGAAGTCTTGGGATCCAACATTCCGTTGGTGGCCGTAACCTCAACGCCTGATGAAGCGATGGATCAAGGGTTTTATCAAGCCGTGGAAACGTTGAATGCCTTTGCTTTAGCCGTTGGGATAAACTGGTGCTTGAAAAAATTCGTGGAAAAATTGAGTACCACATGGGCGAAAGGTTTAAGTGAAGACGGGGTGAAAATACTGACGCAGGATCAAAAAATGTGGCGAAACTTTGCACTTTCAGCACCGTTGTTTGCTTACTTGGCGGGTATGGAGTTCTTTACACCCCTATTGCGAAATATCATTACCCTAAAGCGGACTCAAGAAGTCGAGTTTTCAAAAATAACCAGCTTGAATCATAAGAAAAGCAAGGTAACATCGAAACAATCCAAAGAAGACGAAAAACAACGTCTGCATTCAAATCAGCATCAAACGTTGGTAAAACAACGTATGGCCGAATACATCGCCCTTTCTAAGCGAGATTTTGCAATTATGTTACCCACAGCCTTCGCTTTATTTGGCGTGGGCTTAATGGGTATGAAACATCACTGGAAGATGCCCAAACTCTATTTAGACACCCCCAAACTCTTAGAAGTCGTCTTGGGGAAAAAGCATGCTCAAGAAGCTGGGGTCAAACAGTTCCTGCGTCAGGGGGTCGATCAGTTTATGAATAACCTGTTTTATACTGACAAACAGCCTCAAAAATACTTTGACCAAAAAGGTAAACTGGATTTGGTAGAAGAGTTTTTATTGCCCGATGGGGATTGGACACAAGCCAATCGTTTGTTGGTGGCTTTGGTCTTTGCGTTACCGACGTATACGGCCCTTACCTTGTACTCTCGAGACGATGTTGAAAAAGCTGAAATTGCGGTTCGAGCCGTTGCGTATGCCTTGGCCAACGTGCTGTTCCCGAACACGGTGGAAAACTGGGTGAGTAAACATATTAAACCCGATGCACACATTCCCTATGTTGGAGGGAAAAAGAATATCGAATTACTCGCAGGGACTTTAGCTGGTTCAGCCTTATGCGCCCTTTTGCCGATGCTGATGATTCGTTTGACGCGGCCGTGGCGCGCACAACGGGCGGAAGAAAAACAGGCCCGTCAAGCGAAACAGGCGGTTGTTAGTTGACGACTAATTTCCGCTAAATCTTGCATCATCAATGCCCGAGGCGACCCTGCTTCAAGCGAGTGATGCCTCAACAAATATGACGGGTGAAACACGGGCATGAGTTTCGCCCCACTGGCCTCTTCAAACCACTGCCCACGAAGTTGAGTAATGGTTCGCTTTTCATGGGGTAAAAAACTCGAAACGGCCGTTGCCCCACATAGCACGATAATTTTAGGTTGAATCAAAGCGATTTGGGCGTCTAAAAACGGGCGACACGCCTGTTTTTCAGCGGGGGTGGGCTTGCGGTTTTGAGGCGGTCGGCATTTAATCGTGTTGCAAATATACAAGTCTTTTTCGCGTTCAAGGCCCACTTGGGCAAAGCATTTCATCAAAAATTGCCCTGAACGCCCCACAAAGGGTTCGCCTTGCACGTCTTCATCTTTACCGGGGGCTTCACCAATCACCATGATTTTGGCGTGGGGGGAGCCTCCTGCAAACACGGTTCGTGTGCGTGTTTGCCCGAGTTCGCAGGCATTACAGGTTTCGCAAGTGGCTTGGGCTTCGCGTAAACTTTGAAACATGGGTGTTTTTTCTCTCATCAATCCCTATTTTAAAATTGTTCGTTAAAGTGCTTGGCTTTGGGATTTTCCAACAGTACATAGCCTAAAACAGTTAAAACGGCAGGCAGACCTTGAATCAGTAAAGGGTTGATATTGGGTATTCGGGTTTTAATGGGATCTCCAAGAATCCAGAGAAAAGTCCCCAATAGCGCAGGAATAACACTGGCCTTGAGTTGCGCATTCTTCTTGCGTTTTTCTTGCATAATCGCGCTGGCATAAGAACGTTCGCCGTGTAAGAAGTCTTCGCGATTGACGGCGGCTTTGCTGGGATTGAAGAACAGGGCATCCCACGCTAATTTTATCGGGGCAATAAAAGGAATCATATCCATTAGAGCCGTTTCCCACTTACGCTTGTGCAGTTCTTCAGCATCGGCAAGGGTAAGGCCGTTGGGGTTGGTGGGGTTGGCCGGAATCAAGGAAGCGGGCAAGGCTAGCTTTTGAGGGTTTTTTCCTTCACGAAGGGGCAAAGCAGTCGAAGAAGAAGAAAGGGCTAGTGCTTGGGGTGGAGATACAAAAACCATTGAAGAAAAATCCTATTGCTTCTTTACATTAAGTATAGCATCAAGGGGATAAAACCCCCTCATTTTCAAACAGTGCTCCCTTTTTTGTAACGTTTTTTTTACAAAACACGTTCTTCATTCACCCGTTCGACCACCAGCTTGTCTCGGTGAATGACTTCCACATCCGCACGTTTTAAGGTTTCTTGAATGGCTTGAGACTGCAAGCCTTTAATCAGAGCCAGTTCAGTGGCGGAATACTGCACAATGCCTCGAGCCACCTCATTCAACATCCCTTCTACATGCACGGCCACTACATCTCCTGCGTAAAACTGCCCGAGTACATCCACCACCCCCACCGCAAGCAAGGACGCCCCTTGTTTCAACAAGGCGTTGGCCGCCCCGTGATTGATCACAATGACCCCGTTATAGCCGGATGCCATGCCTATCCACTGTTTGTATCGCGTGTCTTGCGCGTTTTTAGCAGCCAGAAACGTCGCTGGAAAATCGCCATTCTCCCCTCTAAACTCCAACAATTGTTCAATCGATTGATGGGTTAAACCACTGGCAATCACCACATGAGACCCCGCAAAGTTGGCCAGTTCCGCGGCCTGCAATTTTGAAGCCATGCCTCCGCGCCCCAAGCTCGTTTTGCCTGATGTGTCAATATCGTCTAACGCACTTAAATCGCTGATATACGTTAAGCGTTTGGCCGTCTTTTCTTTAAAGGGATTGGCCGTATATAAGCCTTCCACGTTTGACAATATAATAAGCAGGTGAGCATTGACTTGCGCCGAAATCAGGGCCGCAAGCTTGTCGTTGTCACTAAAGGGGGAAAGGCGACTGCTGGCCCATTGTTCGTCAAAGCACTGTAAATCGGGGATGGCGTCATTTTCGTTGACGATGGGAATAATACCCAGTTCTAGCAGGCTATGTAAAAGGGTTTTTAAGCGGTTGTAGCGTTGGCGATCCGAAAAATCGCTGGGGTTCACCAGCACTTGGGCAACTTCAAGGGAATAATGTCTAAAAAATTGATGATACATCGTCATCATGAGCGATTGACCAATGGCCGCACAGCTTTGTTTTTGTTCTGGGGTGAGGGGAAGTTCAGGGGGGAGTTTTAGGCGTTGGCGGCCTAAGGCCACCGCCCCTGAAGAGACAATCACCACGCGTTTGCCTTGCTGAAGCAGCGCGGAGAGTTGCTTCACATAACTGGCAATGCGATCAATGGCCAAACGCCCTTGTTCATCCACAATGACTTGACTGCCGAGTTTTACAACAAGGCAAGTCGTCTGTTGCAAGGCCTCTTCAATGGCGTGAAAATGGCGGGCATGTTCGGGCATGGGGCTTCCTCTTCAAATCTGTTATAGTGTTTGAAAGATGAAACAGGCGATGAGGCTATTCTAGGAGCCTAGATTTTTTTGTGCGGGCGTGTACACAGACGACCATAACCAAGCAAAAAAATCGTAGCGACAACGAAGAGACCATAGACCGTTTTATCTTTCGAATACTATATTAGCATAACGCCAACGTTTTAAATGGTCTAGGGTTTGTTGGTGGATTTTTTCTCTAATTCAAGGCTTTCTTCAGTGGTATGCAAGCCAAAAAACGCCATATTCACCATAAGCGGGCGCGTAATGCCATAGGTCAAAATGTTAATCAGCATCAGTGACGCAATGGACGCCACAGTTTGATTGCCATCCCCATACAGGGTGTTCCATGTTTTTTGCATGTAATGGGCCATACACTGCAAGCTTTTCCCAAGTTTTTTCTGTAATGGCGAAGGGTGCTTCATCAGCTGTTCGCCGGCTTGGCGCACGTTGGGGTGCCGCTTCATTAGGTTCATTACCCACACCACGGTTTCAAACCCGATTAAGGTTCGGGCCACATGCAGGCCAGCGCCTACGCCTTGGCGTGCAATTTCTTGACGCATCAGCACCTTTTTTTGTTCAGGGGTAATGCTTTGACGCGCCTGCATTTCATTGTAAATGCGATTGGTGACAAAAAGCATCATAATCGAAGAAGGCACATATTCTAAGGTCAGTAACCATTTAACAAGCCCCTTGATTTGTTCGCCCCCTTTTATTTTCGTGCTTAAATTGCCCTTTAAACTGTTGTAGTGGGGGTGGGTTGAATCTAGCTGTAAATGGGTTTGAATGTCGTTCATCACTTGAGTTTGACCCACATTCAGCGCCGATTCAAATGAATCTGCAAGGGCTGTGACTTGTGCTTGCGTAATGGCAACGCCGTTGACTTCTGCCCATTCTAAGGTCTTCACCAGCAGTGATTTCGCATTGTTTGAAAGGGTTTTAGGGATCCATGCGTCGTAGCCACGCCCTTGACGTTGCAGGGCGGGCTTCATTAAGGGGGGGGTAGAAGGCACAGGTTTCATGGCGTCCTGTTTCACCACAAGGGGTGAAGGGGTTGAAAGAAAGGCATAAGTAGAAAAAGAAGGCGTTGAAACACGCAACATAAGAAGTTCCCTCCGCTGGCATTACCCAGATCAGGTTTAAGGGTTTGTTGTCACCGTTGAATCAACATCTCAGCCAGACTTTTGGTTCTAGCACCCCTACTGTATGAAAGATTTATTAAAGTCATCTTAGAGTAAAAATACGCGTAAAAGTAACATGAACCCTCAATGTAACTAAATTGTTACATTGAGGCGCCTCTGAATCACGCCAAAGTTATGTCGTTGAAACAGGAATATCTCCCTTGGCTTCGGCCACCAAATGTTCGTAGCCTTTGCGTCCCATTAAGGCATGGGTGTATTGCTTGCCTAGTTCAACTCCGGGTTGATCAAAGGGATCGATATTAAGAAGGCTACCTGCCAACGCCGTTTGAACTTCAAAGAAGTACAAGAGCTGGGCAAAGTGGTAGGCATCCACCTTTGGCAAACGCACCGTGGCGTTCGGCCGTTGGTTACGGGTTAGGCTTGAACGCGTGGCCACAAATTCAGCGCTTAAAAGTTCGTGGAAGCCTTTGTTGGCCATGTAGGACAACGCCGACACTTCAGGCAAGCTGTTGGGAATGAGGGTGGGATGATCAGGCGCTTCTACTTCAATAAAGGTAAAGACTTTGTCAAAGGGGCCTTCATTGTAGAGCTGGACTTGGCTGTGTTGATCCGTTGCGCCAACGGCCTTTAAAGGGGTGGGGCCCACATGGATGGTTTCGCCGGATTTTGAGGTGGCTTTGCCAAGCGATTCAGCCCATAGTTGTACGTACCAGTCCGCCACAAAGGCCAAACGCGTGCTATAGGGCATTAACACCGAAATGGGTTTACCCGCCTTGTAATGAAGGACTTGGAATAAGGCATTTTGAGCGGCGGGATTTTCATGCGGGTTTGGATTGGACAAGACGGCTTCAAAGTCTTGCAAACCGCGTTGAAATTCGGCGACATCTAACCCGCAAAGCGCGGCAGGAAGTAAGCCCACCGCAGAAAAAATAGAAAATCGCCCGCCCACATCATCGGGCACTTCAAAACTCGTCACATGCAAGCGATCGGCCAGTTCTCGCAGAATACCGGTTTGTTTGTCCGTAGTAAAGACCAAATGTTTACGCAAGTCTTTTTCAGGATTTTCAAGGGTGCGATCAAACTTTTCTTTAAAAAACATGAAGGCGGACATGGTTTCAGCCGTTGTGCCTGATTTTGAAATCACGTTGATAAGCGTACGATTTAAATCCACCACATCGCAGAGCCCTTGAATCACATCCGCATCGACGTTGTCTACAAAGTGAAAGCGCGGGTAGCCTTGGCGTTGTTCATGGCTTAAATTGTTCCAGTACGGGTGCAATAAGGCTTTTAAAAGCGCAATCCCCCCCAGTGAAGACCCCCCAATCCCCAAGACGATGAGATCGTCGTACTTGCCTTTGGCCGATTCTGCATAGGACTTTAAGGCAAAGGCCAAATCTTGATGCTTACCTAGGTTGAGCCATTTCGTCCACGCCCCAACGCTATGACGACTTTCATACAGTTCGCGCACTGCTGTTTCAAGGGCGTGATGGTGGTTGTGCACTTCGGCGTCTAAATCTAGGCCGTGTTGCGCCCCCACTTTTTGAATGGACAAATTGCTAAAATCAAACGTAAGCATGGCAAACTCCTTTTTACTCAAACAAATACGACAGTTCCATTATATCGCAAACACCAAAAAAAGTGCTTTTTAAAACACTTTTTTGAAAGAAGGACTCTAGCGTGATCGATGCTTTTGTTGCGCTTGTTGAGCCACCAAAATAGCCCCCACCACCAAGTATTCAAGCGCTGAAGAAAGCACAAACCCCCAATGCCCCCCCCACGGAACAAACTTCATCATCAAGCCTGAACCCGCATAGCCTAAAATCCGTAATGATTTTTGCACCGTAACCAAAATACCAAACACTTCGCCCGTGTGTTCAGGGCCTGCTTGGCGTTGCAGGCGGGTGTTTAACATGGCATTTAAAAACATAATTACGGCGCCAAAAATGGCTTGAATACCCAACACCAGTGGGAAGTTGCTTCCCGCGAGCACTTTGCCCAACGCGCCTGAAGCGTCTAGGGTAATCATAATGGCCAGTAAGCCTAGGCTCGCGGTGGTTAGGCCGTGTTTAATGCGCTTGTTTTGCTGTAGCACAAAGGCAATCAAACCGCCTAAGGCGAGCATGGCGTACATATAACTGGCGTGGGTGACTTCGGGTTTCCAGCCATTTTCAGCCACAAAGGGCAAGGCCAGCCCCCCTTGAAACGCGGAAATCGTGTTCATGGCCCAGTAAGTGAAGCATAAAATCGTCACCAACGGCGAACCAAACAGTAAATCCCATCGCGCGTTGTGAAAAACGGCCAAAAGCCCTGTTTTCTCTTCTCGCTCTTGCAGTTCTTCCATCACAGATTCCCCCGTAAAACGAGGGGTTGCAAGCGTTTTACGGACGCCCCACCACATCAAAAACGCCAGTATCGTGGCGCCAACATCCACCCAATAGCAGGCAAACGCCTTAAAGTGAGCCGTCACCAGCCCTGAAAGCCCCAAGGCCACCGTAAACAGCACCCACCGGAGGGTTTCACCCGTTACGTTGTAATTGAGCAAGTCATCTTCATGGATTTGTTCACTGGCCCATTGCCGATAAAACGGCTGAGCCAGGGTGTCCAACCACGCCATAAAGGCTGTTACCACAAAGAACACTTCAAGGGTGTGAAAAATCGCCAAAATAGCGATGCCTAGGATGTTTAGACCCAATACCCAACCCGTAGAAGGGCAGGCTTTTTGATGCTTGAGCAATTTTAGCGTGATGGGGCTGGCCACCAACGGCACGATGGCTTTAATCAACGGCACCCAAAACCAAGAACTCACATCCCCCGTAAGTTCCATATACAACGCCATACTGGCCACAAACGTAAAAAACGTACCAAAGCTTGAAATGGCTTCAATTAGGACGATTTTATAGAGCCGTGACGGCATTTGACGAAAGGAATCCAATAAATGAGGCATGGGGTCACTTTGCTGGGCTTAGGGTGTTTTTATTCTACCGCCAAAGTCAGAAAAAGTCGAAGCGTCTTTAAGATGTAAAAAAATGCCCTAATTTCGTGTGTCGGAAAGTCTGTTTTTGACACACGAAAGTCCGATTTCTGGCCACGAAAGTCGATTTTTTGTCCACGAAAGTCTGTTTTTTGGCCACGCTAGACTGGTTCTTTGCTCAATTTTCAAGGAATTTGCTGGGGGGTGAAGGGCTGTCGAAAAAAGCCACTCTTTTTCAGTATACCCTATTTTTTAGCCCTTTGCCTAGTGGCTAAAACGCACGATTTTTGGGTTTTCTTGTTCCCTTTTAACGCTGGTCGTCATCAGAGACCTTTGCTCCGCCAAAGGTCTCCGATACCTCTAAAGGCGGCTTAAGGGAGGGAGGGTCTTGGTCGCCCCCCTCCCTTAAGAATCCCACCCCTCTCGCTTCTCCTTCGTTCCTGCCGTGCGCAAAATATCTCGGAAGCCTCGCATTTAGTGCGCCGTCGGCAAGCCTTCTGTCCGTCATTGCGAGCGTAGCGTGGCAATCTGTATAGACCTTGTGTGTTGATTTTTGACTTGTTGCACCAGCTGACGTCCAAGCACTAAATCCGAGCGGGTGAGCGCACTGCGAATCCCCGAGCGATTTTGCGGACGTCCCACGAAAACAGATGGAGCAAGCGAAGAGGTTGAGATGGGGGGTGGATTTTTAAGGAGGGGGGAAGAGAAGGAGAGCCGCAACAACTTCCTTCTCTTTCCCCCTCCTTAAACCGCCTTTAGAGGTTTGGAGACCTTTGGCGGCACAAAGGTCTCCAAGCACCAGCTCAAAACGGGAGCAAGAAAACCCAAGCACCAGCGATAACTGGGCATCTCAGGACCCTCACCCCACCATGGTCGAAAAAGTCTCTGACTTTTTCTCTTGGGAAAGAAAACCGTTGGTTTCCTCTCCCAACCTCTCCATCCTAAAGGGGTAGATTCACTTCGTGAATAAGAAGCTTGTTTTCCTCTCCCAAAGGGAGAGGGAGCTAAACATCCAAGCACTAGCGATAAATGGAACAAGAAATCCAAAATAGAAAGATTGTGAAGACTTCCACTTCTTAAAATAGAAAAAACTATAATACATAAAACTACTAGGTTTAAAGGAAGTTGTTTTGGGTAAGGCTTGGCATAGGGACGAAATTTTGCTACAGTGTTTTTATAGGTAAACAACCCAACCAAACGCCACAAAGGAAGCCCCCCATGGGGAAATCACGCTCGAACCACGCCCATTTTAAAGACGACTACACCCTTCGCACCAAAAAAACCAGCGAACCTTCTAAAAAGTCCTTTCGCAACCTCACCAAGCAGTGGGAACTGCTCGTAGAAGACGACATGGACGAATACAACAACGAAGACGCCACGCCAAACACGGGCGACTACTTTTTAGGTGAACTAGACGCTTCAATATTAGATTGAACCACACTAGCCAATCAAGCCATCACCCAAGTCCACTTCACTGGACTTCATAATCAACGCTTGGTAAATGACTTTTTCGTCATTATAGCTATTGAGTTCCGTGCCAAACGGATCCGACTTGCGACGTTCGCGTTGGCTGTCCATCAGGCGTTTGGCGAGTTCCGCAATTTGAAGCACCAGCTTATAGCGGTTGTCGACTTGTTCGTTTAAATCACTGGCGATATTGGTGTGCATGACGGACATAGAAAAGAACTCCCTTTATGAATTGTTCAGATACGTTTATGATGCCACAAACGCAAAGAATCGACAAGCTTTTTCTTCAAAAGCGCAAGCGCACGCACTTATGGCGTGGCTTCAAGCATTACGGCATTCATGGGGCCAAGCCCATAGGCCCGCACTTGGTTTCGCCCACTTCGCTTGGATTCGTACAACCCAAGATCCGCTTCTTCAAACAAGGTGGTGGCATCGTGACGCCGTGGGTCAAATTGCGTCACCCCTGAACTAATCGTCATGCGCAAGGGTTTGCCTGCCGCCACAAAAATATGTTCCCCCACCAAGCGACGCAACCTATCTAACAACGAAAGGGCTTCTAAACATCGTGTTTCTGGCAGAATCAAGGCAAACTCTTCCCCCCCGTAACGCGCCACCACATCCATGTCTCGCAGGTTGTTTCGTAACACCCCCGCCAGTTCTACTAATACGTCATCGCCCGCTTTATGGCCGTAAACGTCGTTAATCTGTTTAAAGTGATCAATGTCTAGCATCGCCACTGAAAGAGGCGCCCCCGTGCGACGACTTCGAGAAATTTCGCGTAACATCACGCTAGTCAGACTGCGACGGTTCATCAAGCCAGTCAAATCGTCTTTACTGGCGGTGTCTTTTTCCACATTTAAGGCACGGTTTAGGTTCAGAATATGATCTTCATAACGCTTAATGCACACAATAAGGTAAACAAAGGCCAAACTTTTCAGCAAGGCGCCACTGAAGTTGATCCAAAGGTTTTGCTTCAAAATCAGGGCATTGATGTGATGCACCGGCTGGGGTAAAAACAACGCCAGATTAATCAGCAATACTCCAAAACTAGCCCCCCACACCCATTTTCGAGTCGACTGAATTAAAGGCAAATGCCCAAGCATCATTAAAATAGGCAAGCTATACCACATTAAACTCGCATGATGCTGAGAAATCATGAGCCCTGAAAGCACTAAAATACTCAGGGGAAAGACACTGTACAGCGACCATTTAAGCCACGCCCGCAAAGGAGGCATAAAAATAAAGACGGTATACAACACGGCCATGGCGATCGTTAGTTCTTCGATTTGAAAGGTAAACGCGGTGCCAATGGTGGTGGCCCCCATGTGATGGTTCTGCACAACCATGCACATGACTTCATACAGCGCACTGAGCCAAGTCAAGCCCAACAGTGGGTAAAGCTTTTGGCGATCCTTCAACGCCAAAACATGCACCGCTTGGGTGAGTTTGTGAAACAAGAAGGAAAGGGGGCGTTGTGGCATGAGTTAAGCGCTCGATTGCGGTTTGAGTAAAGGGGTTTACTTATTTTCTAAAGGGGGTTTTGTATTTAAAGCTTCAGGGAAGCTTTTTTCTAGCAATAGAATACGACTTTGCGATTGCAACGCCAGCGCAGAGCCGGGATCCATTTGAATACAGCGTTCATAATACGTCCACGCGGTTTGGGGTTGCTTGGCTTCATGGTAAAGCGTCGCGAGGTTAAAGAAACTTGGCGGGTGTTTGGGATTGACCAACAAGGCGTTTTTATAGGCGTCAACCGCTTTTTCATGCTGGCCCTGTTGTTGTAGAATCGTGCCTAAATTAAACCAGTGCCGTTCTGTTTCAGGGTACCATTGGGTTAAAGAAGTGAGTAAGGCAAGGGCTTTTTCGCTTTGAGCCGATTCATGCAAGGCCATGGCCCACCCCGCAACAGACGCTTCATGCCGTGGGCTTAACCCCACGGCTTTTTCAAAATACGGCATGGCTTGCTTGGCGTGCGATTCGGTTAATTCAATATAGCCTAAATTACTGTGGGCTTCCACCAAGTCAGGATTCAGCTTAAGCGCCTGTTTAAAGGCTTTTTTCGCATTTTGACGCAACCGGTACGATTCCCCAATGCTTTGGGTGCTGGTGTCTTGAGACGCGTGAAACAGCCGGACCCCTTCATTATAAATCACCACGGCCTCTTCTTTCGGCGCAAGCTTTGGGACGGCATCAATCGAAGGAGCCGGCTGGGTGAGTTTAGTCACTTTGGGCGCCTTTTTAACAGGCGGGGCGGGTGTGTGGGTTGTGGAAGTTTGTGGAAGTTTTAAACCCGCCTGCGCGGTAGGCAACGCCCAAACCACAAAAAGCGCTAGAACGAGTGCAAGGCAGAAGAAGGGACGAAGATTGAACAAGGCATCACCTCAAGGGGGGGGTAAAGTCAGGCAGGGCGAGTAAATGTGGCCGTCACTAACTTTTAGTGTAGCATAGAATCCACAAACGCCATACACCTTAAGGTTAATTTTAGGCAAGGTTAATTTATCATTTCAACGTAACGCAAAGAAGGTCTGCGTTCAACACAATGAACGTAGACCTTTTCGCAATTTGTGTGGCCTAATTCGATTTAGTTAGATTCTTTGACTTTCATCCGCGATTGCAAGACCCATTCCGGTACCCGCGACAACTCCTACAGAACCCGCTGCTACGGTTGCTCCAACTGGGTGTGCTTCAATAGCCCTTACGAGGCCACGGCCTGTTTCTTGAATGCCCTCTGCAGCCCGTCTGCCAGCGTTTCCTAAGCCTTTACCAGCACCTGCTACGGCTTGTCCGACTGTTTTGCTCGCTGTAGCGGTTGCTGTTCGGACGGCTTGTGCAGCCTCTCCTGCTTGTGCTCTAGCAAACCAAGAAGGTGAAGCTGTGGAAGAGGCAACCGCATCTGTTATTGTCGCATTCCCAAAAACTGGATTACTCTTATTGGCAAGATCATATCCAGGTGGCCAACCTCTAGCGTTAGAATGAATGTAAGGTTGTGGTTGTCTAAGTACGACAGATTCTAACTCTCCTTCTGAGTTTTTAGCAAGGCGATAGGGTTGTGGTGCTCTCGTTCCAGCTGTCGCAAATGGATGTTTTTTAGGGCTAATACGAGTTGGCACATCAGTCATAGCAGCGGTAGGATTGGCGTTGGAAAAACGATACGTTTTAGCCGGTGGCAGAAGGGCTATCGGTTGTGTTGCTGGGGGCAGAAGACGACTAGAAGTTGTTAGACCTGTTATATCTTGTACTGCCACGGGTACTATACGATTATCAACAAGAGCACTACCATCAACAGCTCTCAAAGGGTTAATTAGATTACGTGCTGAAGTTCTAACACCTCCACGGCCAAAGTTTTCAGCGAACTCTAGCGCTATAGTTCTAAATTGATTGACACCTAACATATTATTTCGTCCTTCCCTGTTGTTTGTTTGATTCCGTTCACTAAAGATTCGAACAACCATTCCTAGCCTATATGAATGGTGTTTCTTATTTTTTTAAGTCCTGGTTTGTTCTTACTAGCTTAAAAACAAAGTCGGTTCACTATTGTGCTAGTAAAATTAAAAAAGTTTCAAAAGTTGAGCGTTTCGGCGTAACCCGCCAGTTCTACATAGGCCCTGCCTTGCACCGGCGTTTGGCCCCGCGTGCCTGTAACAAGGTTCGCCCCTTCCCAATAGCTTAACGCCCTTTGCTTAGAAAAATAGAGTTCCTGTTCAGCCAAGGCAGGCGTTACGCGAAGCGTCAGCTTTAGGGCAGGCACCTTGAGTTCCCACGCACTGGGGTAGTTTACCCCACTTTGCGCACTCTTCCACCGGTTCAACACCTTTAATTCAAGCTCTTTTGCGGTGAATCGAATCACTTGGCCCGTTTTGCTCACCCACGTGGCGCCACTTTGCGGAGAAACCCCGCCATTTTTTTCACGCATGAAGTACAGCATCAGTTCTTGCCCGTCGTCTAACTGAATAGCAAACCAGTCCCACCCCACTTGTGTTTTACTTAATTGAGACGAGCCAAACTCGTGATCAAACCAACTGTTGCCTGTTACTTGAAACACACGATCCTTCAAACGGGCGTGAGGATCTTTGAGCGTCACTTGGCCCGTGGTTGAAATGTGGGTAAAACTATAGTACATGGACGCACAACTCACACAACTCCCTTTTTTGGAATAGCCGTTTGGCGTCCCGTGAAAGACCTTGTCCTTCTTGGGAACCAAGTGTAAATCGAGCGAAAAGTGGGTGTCCCGCACGCTTAAATCCCACCGAGGGAGAGCCCCTTTTGGGTGGGGCCGTTCTTTGAGGCTCAGGCTTTTGGCCATAAAGCGCCATGGTTCTACTTCAACAACGTTGCGAAAGGGGTTTTGGCGTTCATAGGCCGTGCTATAATAAAAATGCTTACCACTTAGATCGCTCAAGGCCACATGAACCATGTAAAGCTGTTGAGGCTTCCACGCACTGGATCTTAGCGTCAAGCTTCTAACCGCAGTGGGGCGTGAAAGGCGAAACAAGGTGGCTTCATACCCAAAATGATGCGGGGCTTGAAAGGGCTGCCAAGGCGTGGCCAAATGACCCGTGGTGTACCACCATTCATTGGCGTAATCAGGGTGTTCGCCGTGGTCTTGCGGGAATTGCCAGCGGTAATTAGGTTTGGCGATTAAAAACGGCGTGGTTGAAGATCCGCTGGCGTGAGCTTGCACGGTGGATGCCGAATGTATCGCTCCGCAGATGGCTAAAAATACTAAACTTATATGCCACATAATCGAATCCCTTTTTTCTCAACTTATCATAACATAAATCGAAAGAGGAGTAGACCTATTTATAGGGATGCGTTTATACTAAAAAATATATGTCGTGAAGGTTAAGCATGCCCATGAATCAATTTAAAGACGCTTCCATCGTACTCACTGGCGGGGGTACCGGTGGTCACCTCTACCCAGCGCTTGCCGTGGCAGATGCCTTGGTGCGCGATTTTGGCTTCCCGCTAGAAAACATCACCTATATTGGCAATGAAGCCAGTTTAGAATCTCAAAAAGTGCCCACTAAAGGCATTCCCTTTCTTCCCCTGGTGAGCCATGGCATGCCACGTTCCAAAAACCCGCTGGCTCTGCTGAAATGGGCGTTTGAAATGCTTAAAGCCACGGCTTTGGCCGCGCGGTATTTAAAGGCCTTAAACGCCCAAGCCGTGCTAGGCACAGGGGGCTATGTGTCTGGCCCCGTGTTGCTGGCGGCGTTTGCCTTAAAAATCCCTTTTGTGGTGCATGAAAGCGATGCCATTCCGGGATTAGTCAACCGGCTTATGGCACCCAAAGCCCGCGTCGTAACAGGTTCTTTTTCCGAAGTTCAAGCCCGCCTAAAGCTCAAGCATGAACGCTTTCGGCTCACAGGGAACCCCGTCAATGAAAGCATCGGCCAAATCAGTAAAACAGATGCCTTGACACAACTGGCGTATCTTCTGCCCCCAAGCTGGAAAGAGTCTGATAAAATACTGCTGGTACTCGGCGGTTCGCAAGGGGCGTTAAGTCTGAATGAAGCCGTCTTTAATCAGGTAGAAGCGTTGATTCAGGCGGGCTATAAAATTGTGCATCAGTGTGGAAGCAAACATGTTCAGGGGTTGAAACAGGCGTTTCTTGAAAAATACGGCAGTGAAACCCCCTTTAATCAGGATTATGTGTACCTGCCGTATATTGAAAACATGCCCGCGCTCTGGGCCTTGGCAGATGTTGCCCTATGCCGTGCGGGTTCCATGACGCTTTCAGAACTCTTTGCATCCCAAACGCCCGCCATTTTGGTGCCTTACCCCTATGCGGCGCAAAATCACCAAGTCGCCAATGCCCGCGCAGTCGAAGCCCAAGGGGCCGCTGGGGTGGTGTTAGACGCCGAACTTAAGCGCGTTTCAATCGTTGAAGCGCTTAAGGCCCTTTGCCCCACGCAAGCCGACGCCTTAGCCATCAAGCAGGCGCTTAAACAACTGGCCAAGCCTCAGGCCACAAAAGCGATTGCCGAAATTTTACTTCAACTCTTATAGTTCATAAACAATTAAGAAATTACCCCTTGCATTATTTAAATAACTCGTTCATAATGATGAAGATGGTTCTTTGAAATTTTCATATACATGTAATGACCCACCAAAAAAGGCAAGTGCATACAAGGTTTAAATCCCTTTGGCACGACGCTGTTTTTTAAAGACATGGGGTCGTTCTGGACTTGACAGGACGAATTCTTGTGACTGGGTTGCGCGTCGAGGACGCTTAATCCTCGTTAATCCTGAGCAAAACAATAAATGCAGAAACTCAAACTGCCGATAACGTTATCTACCCTAACTTTGGTTCCAAACAGCGTCAAGCTGCTTAGTTCTTTAGTAAAGTAAACTAATGTTATTTCCCACACATGCTATCATGCTGCTAAGGTGGGCTTGCTAATTCGCATGACCATGCTGAAAGACTCATTGGCTCTTCAGTACAGCGTATGCGTCAATGCGTCCGAACACGGACGTAAAGCGGGTTAAAGTTCGTGGTGAACTGGGGTACACAGCTACCACGAAACGAAACACTCTAAAGTTACCTACACGCGTAGACGCCTGGAGGCAATCGTTTTGGACGAGGGTTCGATTCCCTCCGACTCCACCATTTTTTGTGGGTCGTTACATGGTATGGATGAATCAGACGTGTTTCTTTTGACGATGCCCTGAATCTCCCGGTTTTTAGATTTTTTCCAAAACATCCTTTTTTGAAGAACGATTAAAGTTCCTATTTTAGTGTTTCTGCTGAAGATCTCTCGGTACTTGGTTGGTTAGTAATCAGATTTTCAGTTGACGTTTTGATTTTGAAAAACTTCCCGTTTTTTTGCGATAGTTCGCCAGTTGCAAAAAAATGTTTTACTCTGTTGGCGGAACTTATTTTGATTAGGAACTTTTGATTATGAAATTATATGTGGGCAACGTGCCTTTTTCTGCGAACGATGATGAATTGTTGGCGTTATTTGTAGACTGTGGCGAAGTGCAGTCTTGCCGCATCGTGATGGATCGTGAAACGGGCCGTTCTCGTGGATTCGCGTTCGTTGAAATGGACAACGACGAAGAAGCCAAAGTTGCCATTGAACGTTTAGATGGATTTGACATGAACGGTAAAGTCTTACGCGTCAACGAAGCGCGTCCTCGTGAAGCACGTCCAGTCGGCGGTGGCGGTGGCTATCGTGGCGGCGGTGGCGGTGGACGCTCTGGCGGCGGTGGTTACGGCGGCGGCGGCGGTGGACGCTCCGGTGGCGGCGGCTACGGCGGCGGCGGTGGTGGCGGTGGACGCTGGTAGTCCTCTACCCTCGTTTAATCGTTAAACCCAACAGACGTTTTGAATAATTTCATAGACGTTTTTCAACAGGTGGATTGAGTTTCAGTCCACCTGTTTTGCATGCTTGAAAAAAAAAGGGGGCAGGGTTGACGGCGGTTTTTCTTTGCGTTACGATTCAAACTAAAGCTCACTTGCTTTTCTCTATTTACGTCTCTCCTTCAACCGATGAAAGCTACTTTTTATGCGACTCTCGCCCTCTTCCCCCACGCCCCACCACGCCCTTGCTAATGCCCCAGCCTGCGCTGACCCCCTTCATAACAAAAGTATAGCGAATCAATCCCTCCACCAGCGCTCGGGGTTTGATTTTGGGACATTAGAAGATTTAACTACAACTTTTCGGGGTGTTAAAGATTTAGAAAAAACACCAGCAGAAAAGTTGGTAATTTTAAAGAGTATAAAAGCCGATATAGTATTTTATCTTACATATTTGCGTGATGATCTATTTGCTATGTTGAACTATGAAGAACAGGTAGATGATTTAAGAAGAGTATTAACACCTCCTACTCCTGAAAATACAATTGATCTAAAACAATTAACTATAGCTGGTCGTCGATTGTCAGCTCATACTAGATTAGAAGTTGAACAAATACGTGCAAGGCAAAATGGCCAAAATATTGATAGGAATGCTCTTATTGAAGCATGGGATACATTCTTGAGCACAATTACATTAGAAATAAAGCATAGAGAATCCTCTATAATTCCCCAATAGCTGTGCTACAATACAGGCATGGATGCCTTAGCTCTTACCCCCCTTCAACAACGATGCCAAACGTGGTCGCAACTCGCCCACGACCGAAATTGGTCGGCGCTTGACGCCCTTAATCACGTCACGCTCAACACCCTTAAACAGGCGTTGCAAGGCCACGGCGTGCTTGCCACCCTACAGTGGAACCCCCACCCCGGAGATCTGGCGGGCAACGCGCAACTGGTGGAACAGGCCATGCAATTCGCCGAAGCGCTCGGCGTGGATGCCCTGGTGCTTCCAGAACAAACGCTCTTGGGCTACCCTTTGCGAGACATGCTCCTGCGCTTTCCCAAACTCGTGAAAGACAATGAATCCGCACTGGCTCGACTGGCATTGGAATCAGGCCACACGCGCGTTTTTGTGGGTTTTGCTGAGCGCCGTTACGACGCGGATGAAGGCTGGGGCCATTCGTGGGGCAAGCCGTATTACAACAGCGTGGCCATTTTAGGCGGGGGCGTCATTCAAGGCGTGGTGCGAAAAAGCCTGTTGCCGAATTACCATGAATTTGAAGATTTTCGGGTGTTTGAAGCCAGTAAAACCCCCGGCGTCCAACGCTGGGAAACCCCTCACCCCAACCCTCTCCCAGAGGGAGAGGGAGTAAAAGACCCCCTCGACGCCTACGGAAACATCACCATTCACGGACGCAAGTTCGCCGTGACGGTGTGTGAAGATCTCTGGGCAAAAGAACCGAATCAACACCCGTGGTACCAGCAAAATGTCGTCGATGCTTTGATGAAAGGGCAACCTGATTTGCTGGTGAATCTGTCGTCTTCACCGTCTCGTTCGGGTAAGGAATACCGCAGGCAGTCGCTTTTAAGCGACGTTGCCACGCAGTACCGCACCCCCATTCTCTACGTCAACCAAGTCGGCGCGGTCGATGAACTCATCTTCGACGGAGGCTCCCGATTGGTGGGGGCGGACGGTCAAGTATTAAGTCGTTCCAAGCTATTTGAAACGCAGTTGAGCCTGCATCACGTGAGTGAAGCGGCGTTTCATCACCATGAAAGCTGGGTGCCGAATGTCGAACAATCGCAACGCAGTTCACCAAACGACGTCTTTGACCCGTATGACGAAAGCGATTTGCCTCGAACCTATGCCGCCCTGACCTGTGGGATTCGGGATTATTTTCAAAAGTGCGGTTTTAAGCGAGCCGTCTTGGGGCTTTCTGGCGGACTCGATTCCGCCGTCAACGCCGTGTTAGTGGCGGATGCCTTGGGCGCTGAAAACATTCTCGCCTTTAGCTTTCCTTCTGAATTGACGCCTGCTGACAATAAAAGCGATGCCCTACAACTCGCCCAAAATCTTGGCATCGGCTGGGTGGAAATCCCTATTTCGGCGATGCAATCGGCGTTTTTAGGGGGCATTCACAACGAACGTGAAGCCTTAGAAGCCTTGTGGGGCAAGCCTTCTAGCGAAAGTTTCGCCCAAGACAACGTGCAAGCCATGAGCCGTGCGACGCTCCTGCGTTTAATTGGCAATGATTACCGCGCCCTGCCCATTGCCACCAGCGACAAAAGCGAGTTTTACATGGGTTATGCCACGGTGAATGGGGATATGTCGGGGGCGTTGGCGCCGTTGGGCGATGTGTGCAAAACCAAGGTGCGCGCCTTGGCTCGGTGGATCAATCAACAGCGCGGGGGGGTGATACCGCAAGCCGTGGTGGAACGGCCTTCGGGGGCGGATTTGGCGGTGAATCCGCAAACAGGCCAACTGTTGACGGCCGAAGAAGCGTTGATGCCCTATGAAGTGATTGACGAGCTGATTTGGCGGATTGAAGCCCACGGCATGGATGCGTCTGAACTCAAACGCATGGTGTGGAGTTGGGAACGCACGCACGGAAAACTTGAACCCACGCAGAAATCGGCGTGGGTGAACAAGTTTTTTAGGCGCATGCAGGCGAGTGTGTTTAAGTGGTGGGTGGCCCCGCCGATGTTGCTGGTGGACGCCGACGGCACGCTGGCAAAATCGGCGTACCACCCTGTGATTACCGCGATGAAGACGCTATACTAGGGCATTTTTTGGGGGTTATTTATTACAGAAATTGCTATCTGTTTGATAATCTGAATTTTGAAAATACAAAATCTTATTTTTTACAAAGTTATTAGCCTTATTTTCCCTATTGTTCCCAGAGAAAATATACGACTCAGGTTCAACCTGCCGAAAAATTTTAATCTCAATCTGACCAGGCTTTTGAGAAGACCCTGTTATAATAACCTTTTGGCGGGGATTATTGTTCATACGAGCAGCATATAGTTCTGTTCCAGAGCCAATGCTTAGAGTTTGGTTACATACCTTTGGTATAGGGGGCATATCGAGTTCCTTTCGTTTTTAGGAGTAAGGGGGGGGAGTAAAAAGAGAGAGGGGGACTGAGGGGCATCGCGGTGGGGCGTGGGTCACGCCCCCACCACCACGCGATCTAGGGCAATTTTTGGGGGTTATGGTTTACAGAAGGTCGTTATTTTATAACCCTGTGCTTCATAATACTTTTTTAATCTTTTAAATTCACTAGCAGCAGTTGTTTCGTTTAGATTAGAAAATGTTGGAGGCGCTAGTTTGCTTCTATCTGTAAGGGTAAATGTTCCATTCTGAGCTTTTGTTAATTTTACTTCAATGACATCATTACCTTTAGCTTTAGCGGGGGGGACGGCATTGAACCCATTATGGGTTCCATATACGTTATGACATTCTATTGGCATATCGAGTTCCTTTTGTTTTTAGGAGTAAGGGGGGGGGGGAGTAAAAAGAGAGAGGGGGGGCTGAGGGGTATCGCGGTGGGGGGGTGGGTC
>JBIKNF010000010.1:0-67393 GCA_044358835.1 Vampirovibrionales bacterium
AGGCTTCCGAGACATTTTGCGGACGGCAGGAACAACGATAGAGCGAGAGGGGTGGGATTCTTAAGGGAGGGGGGCGACCAAGACCCTCCCTCCCTTAAGCCGCCTTTAGAGGTGTCAGAGACCTTTGGCGGAGCAAAGGTCTCTGACGACGACCAGCTATAAAAGGAACTAGAAAACCCAAAAAACTAAGCGACCACTGCCGTATGACAGCGGGTGCAAAGATGCGGATGATCCACATACGCCCCGACGGTTTCCTTGTACTGCCAGCATCGTTGGCACTTGTCGCCCACCGCTCGCACAATGGTCACCTTGTACTCGCCATCGACGTCTTCTTCCGCCAAAACGGCATGACTGGTGTACAAATCACCCGCCCCTTGAGGGGGTAAAATCTCCACCCCTGAAACCAAAAACAACAGTTCTAGCACTTCTGGGTTCAACTGCTTCAAAAAGTTCCACGACGCGGCCAAGGGTTGAATCAACACATTCGCTTCCAAAGAAGAGCCGATCTCTTCTTGCGAACGAGCTTGCTCCAGTGCTGCATTGACGCTTTCACGCAACATTAACAAGGCTTCAAAGGCTTTTTCCTTGCTCGCATCCAATCGCCATTCGGCAGGCAATTCTGGCCAAGGGGCGAGTAAAATGGACTTCGGCACACCTTCCGTCAAGCCAAAATCAGGTTTTTGAGCCTCTGGCCAATGGCTCCAAATATCTTCCGCCATATGGGGCATGACAGGAATAATGACACGGCTCAAGGTGCTTAAAATATGATACAAGACCGTTTGCACCGCCAAACGGCGGGGGTCTTTTTCGTTGTTGCAATATAGCACATCTTTGACGACATCAAAGTAAAGCGACGACAATTCCACCACACAAAGATTTTGTAATAACTGATAAAAACGATGAAATTCATAGCGTTCAAAGGCGTGTTCCAACGCTTCGGTAACCAAGCTCAGACGGTGCAAGACATAGGTATCCAGCGAACTGAGTTGAGCATAAGGCACGGTGTCTTTTTGTGGATCAAACCCATTTAAATTGCCTATTAAAAAGCGACACGTATTGCGAATTTTTCGGTAAATATCGCTCAATTGCTTGAGCGTGCCACCGCCGATTTTAACATCGTTGGTGTAGTCCACCGAAGCCACCCACAAACGCAGGACATCCGCGCCGTATTCACGCATCACGGTATTGGGATCGATGACATTGCCGAGCGATTTACTCATCTTACGACCGTTTTCATCCAGCACAAAGCCGTGCGTCAAAACCGCTTTATAAGGGGCTTTGTCTGAAAGCATGACGCTCGTCAACAAAGACGATTGAAACCAGCCCCGATGCTGATCGCTACCTTCTAAATACAAGTCCACAGGCAAATGACCGAGTTCATCGTGGCGAGCTTCAACAACCGTGGTATGGCTCACGCCTGAATCAAACCACACATCCATGACATCTTCTTCTTTTTTGAAGGAGCCGTTGCCGCAATTCGTGCAAGTCAAGCGTCCTTTTAAGAAGTCATCGGCGTCATATTTTGCCCAAGCGTCGCTGGTTTCAGCACGAAAGACATCCGCTACCCACGCTGTCGTTTCTTTGGTGAGATGAGCGGTTCCGCATGTTTCGCAATAAAACGCAGGAATCGGCACCCCCCAGACGCGTTGGCGACTAATACACCATTCAGGGCGGTTCGCCACCATGGTCGTGATGCGAGATTCGCCACGAGCAGGCACCCATTGGACGTTTTTAATTTCGCTCAACGCTGTCTCACGAAAGGCATCGACTTGAATGAACCACTGTTCAGTGGCCCTAAAAATGACAGGGGCGTGGCTCCGCCAGCTATGGGGGAAACTATGCTTAAAGGTGCCGTTCCACACCAAGGCATTGGCGGATTTCAGTGTTTCCAGCAAAACCCAGTTGGCCTTTTCGTAAAACATGCCGACGACTTCCGTAGGCACGCCGTCTTCATCTTTAAACTTGCCTTGCCCGTCGACAGGGGAAATAATCGGTAACGGATGCTCTTTGAGCTCGTTGCGGTTATAGGCTTTCACCGCAAAAAAGTCATCAGGCCCGTGACCCCCTGCGATATGCACCAAGCCTGTGCCTGTTTCAGTGGTGACAAAATCGGCTGAAATCACCACCGAATCTCGCTCAATAAAGGGATGCTTGGCCACAAGGCCTCTCAAAACAGCGCCTTTAAACGTCACCAAAGGGGTGAAGCCCTGTGCGTCTTCCACTCCGAACTTGGGGGCAAGCGCGCTCAGTAAGTCCACCGCCACCACCACTTTGCCGTGTTTGGGGGTTTTTACCACGGCGTATTCCACCTGTTCATGAACGGCAATGGCGACGTTGGCTGGTAGCGTCCAAGGGGTGGTCGTCCAAATCACAAGCGATGCTCCACTTAAGTGGGTGGCGAGTTCCGCAGGGACGGACGCATCGTAGCGTTTTTCAAGGCTGGGCAAGCCAAAGGCGACATAAATGCTATGACTTTCATGATCTTCGTACTCAATTTCAGCTTCCGCCATCGCCGATTCACTAATCGGGCACCAATGCACAGGCTTTAAGCCTTTGTACACATAGCCTTTTTCAACCATTTCGGCAAACAATTCAATTTGCGTGGCTTCAAAATGCCCGTCAATGGTGACATACGGGGCGTTCCAATTGCCCATAACGCCCAAGCGTTTGAAGTTTTCTTCTTGCCCTTTGAGGTTGCCGTAGGCAAAGGTACGGCATTTTTCACGCAATTCTAAGGCGGTAATGGATTTACGTCCGCCTTTGATTTTCTTTTCGACAGCCGCTTCAATGGGCAAGCCATGACCGTCATACCCCGGCACATAAGGAGCGTAAAAGCCTTGAAGCGTTTTATAACGCACCACAATATCTTTAAGGATTTTATTTAAGGCTGTACCGATATGGATTTTGTCGCTAGACAAATACGGCGGGCCATCATGCAAAACGAATCGCTTTTGCTTGGATTTCGTGGCGAGATTGGTTTCATAAATATGGTGATCTTCCCAAAAGGCTTGGATTTCGGGTTCGCGAGTCGCTGCACCTGCTCGCATAGGAAAGCTGGTTTGAGGCAGGCGAAGGCTGTCTTTATAGTTGATTTCTTCAGTTTGAGGATTTTGACTTGTCACAATAGAAGGTCCTTACCTAGTTTGAATGCTTGTGTATCCCTTCAATATCTCATAAAATGAACGTCAAGACAAGTGATAGAACGCTTCGAGAGTGCTGATTTATAACTAAATAGGTACTACTATGAGTTATTCATTAAGGAAGGAGTCACTCATTCCATTTCACATGAACTGCCCACAGTGACAAGGAAACTGTATTACGCGTCACAGTTTGGCGCGCAAAACAAGGAAAACGATTGCGTTTAGTTAAAAATTAGGCATTGGTGATTTAGCAGAGTTGTGTTTCGGGTGAAACTCTGCTAGAATTGCTGGTGTAATCAAGTGTTCTTTTTTAAGTTAAACGCCTCAAAATAAAAAGTGTCTGTATGAACCTTCATAAAAATCTTCTTCTGTTTATGCTTAGTGTCGCCTTGCTGAATGCTGTTAGCATGCCTGTGCTATTTTCCGCCACTCAGAACAAGACGACTTCAAAAGCGCTTGTGCCTGTAACGGTAGCAACTCCTGTGGTGACTTTAACCCCTCAAGAAGACATGCACCGCTTGTTACATCGCTTAATTGATGAAAACAATCTAAACATTCCTGATTCTGTGGTGGAAGATTCTGATATTAAAGAAACCAGCGTCATCAACGCCTATACAGATGGCTCTAAAATCATCATCACTTCCGCTTTGTGGAACAAGCTTAAAAATGACGATGCTCGTGCCTTTGTATTGGGGCACGAGCTCGGTCATATCACCCACAATCACTTGGCCAAAGGTTTAGCGAAACGGGTGGGCTTAAATGTAGTTGGAGCGGTTCTCTCTGCCGTCATCCAAAATCCATTAGGAAACTACGGTGCGCAATTAGGCACACAATTGCTGGGTTTAAAGTTTGATCGTAAACAAGAATACCAGGCGGATGATTCAGGAATACAATTTCTTATTAACGCCAAGTATAATAAGAATGCCGCCATTGAAGTCTTCAAAGTGCTTCGGGCTTCAGGTTCGGGTCAAGAAGTGGAGTTTTTAGTCACGCATCCCTTACCCAATTCACGGATCAAGAAGCTGACTGAGCAATATGGGCTTGATCCGATGGGAAGCACCGAAGCTTCTACTAAAAAGTAGTCAATCTTGTCTTAAACTTAGCTTAAGTACTTAAATTGTTCTACACCTTTGTCAAGAAGTGATTTGAGCGAGTCTCTTTCTTTTTCAAGGGCTTTGTATTGTTGTTCAATACGTTGCTTTTGCAAACTTAAAGATTTTTCAATCATTTGAATGCCATTTAAACGAGTCATGATGGACTGATAAGTCGGTGATTCTGGCTCTAAGTCTGCCGACAAGGTAAATAAGGCCCCCGTCGTGTTGCTCATTTGCATGAGCGATTGTGTAATAAGTTGGATCTGCCATTCCAAATCAGAAGTTCTGGCGATGGCGGCCATGTAACGTGCTTGTACTGTTGCGACTAACATTTTCTCTATTGTCCCTTATGTATTTATGCCAAAAAATTGTATGAAGTCTTTAAAGGTGAGGGGTAAATTCGATTTTTTACCGTTCTTACCGTTCTGTATTGGGTTAGATTGCTTTGAAGTGGTGCAATCTCTTTACTGTCTCGCTTTAATAAACAATGCCCAATCCTTAAAATTGCCTAAATTTTTTTGTTTTGTTACAAGTTGTTACAGTGTAAAAAATGCCTGCACCGCTTTAGTCAGGGCAAGGCAATACCAATCAAACGACTAAATAGCATATTTAAACGTCTTTAAACCAAAAGCCTGTTCATAAATCCGTGGGGAATTGAAAAAATACTTTAATCGCTTCCGCATTGCTATAAATGCGTAAGCCTTCATTAAACTGTTCAATGGGCATGGGGTGAGTGATGAGGGGATTGACCACCACTTCCCGCAAAAATAAGGCTTGACTCGCATGGTGTAAATCTTCTAAGGCGGGGGAATAACTGGTGATTAAGTTGATTTCTCTGTAGTACAAGTCTTTGGGATCTAAAATATCACCTTCTGGATTTCCCGCCAAAAGCGTTAGACTTCCCCCAGCACGCACAAGAGACAAGGCTAAAGCCAGCGTATGACGGTTGACCACACTTAAAAATACGGCATCCACCGCTTGGGTGGGGAGCGTTTTAAGCCAGTTTTGCCATTCATTTTCTTGTTCAGTGGGATGCACCGCCACATCCACCCAGTCCATCGTCCGCGCCAAGCCCAAGCGTTGAGGGTTTAGATCTAAGCCAAGCACCTTCTGCCCCTGCTGGTGGAGTGCTTGTGCGCTTAATAAGCCTATAAACCCTAAGCCAATAACAGCCACACTCCCCTGATGCGACGCCAAAGGCGTGCGACGAATGGCGCGTAACACGCAGGCCAATGGCTCCATGCACGCTGCTTCACGATCCGAAATGTGAGACGGGATTTTAAAAGTCGTCTGTGCCAAATGCTTTGCAGAAGCCGAAAAATAGGGGGCAAAGCCCCCTGGCAAAAGATTGCTGGCTTTAAACTCGGCACACATACTAGGCGAAGCATTCACGCAATAATGACAAACCCCACACGGCACATGGTGAGCAAGGACTACACGATCCCCCACGACAAAATCGCCTTTGTACTGGGCATCTAGCTGGTGAATACGTGCCACCACTTCATGCCCAAGGACGCTTGAGACAGGCACTTTATGCTGTTGTATTTTTTCGGCATCCGTACCGCAAAGGCCACAGCCCAGTGTTTTGAGAATCGCACCACCTTGAAGCATCGGGGGCATCGGGATCCATTGCGCTTCGGTGGCTTCAGGCGTGTAAGTCACCACGGGTGCACGTTGACGTGTGGGGGAGTCGTATTCAGGCATGGGGTTTCCCTTATGGCTTATGAAAGCGATTTTAGCATAAAGTGGTTCAACTTGTGAAGGCGTCATGTTTCTGGTAATTTTTAAAATAACGAAAAATCCACGCCCAGTGTGAACAACAGAAAGAGTCCAGCGCCTAATGAAAAAACGCCTTTGTTTATTTGCAGGGTTTGATAAAACAGCCCAAATCCAAGAATACGTTCGTTTTTACGTGCAAAGTTTGTCTGAATTTTGCGATGTGTATTATTATGCAGATTGTCCTATAGCGGAAGAAGAACTAGGCAAGTTGTCACCCTATGTGAAACAGGCCTTTGCTTCACGACATGCCAAGTACGATTTTGGTTCATGGCAAGCTTTAATCCAACACCTCGGGTGGGATGTGATTCAACAATACGATGAGCTTATTTTAGCCAATGACAGTTGCTACGGCCCCTTGTATGAGTGGGCGCCTGTTTTTGAAAAAATGGATGAAACTCCTTGCGATTTTTGGGGGTTGACCTCTGGCAAAGAGATCAACTGGCATTTACAAAGTTATTTTTTAGTGTTTAAGCAGCAAGTATTGCAAAACAACGCCTTTCAACATTTTTGGCAGTCCATACAAAAGCAACCCAACGTTTCTAAGGTTATTAAGGCCTATGAATTAACTTTGGCGCCCTTATTGCTGAAAGAAAATTTTAAAGCGGGGGCTTATATTGCCCATGAACAAAAAACGACTAAAATTAAAAACATGACAAGGCTACCTTTTTCTTTGATAAAAGAATTTCAAATGCCTCTTCTGAAAGTAAAAACCTTTACGGAACCTGAACATCATTTAGCCGAAATGTGCGACGATTGGCAGGCTTTTTTAGCGCGATATACGGACTACCCTGCTCAATTAATTCATCAACATCTCCAAAATTTGAACATAGATTGTGAAAAAATCAATCAAGAAGCCTTGCTGAGTTGTTGTAAAAAACATCTTTTTGTTCAGTGGGGCTGGTTGTTACTCGTCAAAATAACTAAGCAGGAAAAACTATTGGTAAAAGTGTGTAAAATTCCGGTTTTAAGTGTACGCCTTTCTAAAGCCTTTATTCTTAAATGTTGTTCTTTGTTGGGCATCACTCAAGAACGTTTAAATGTCGTATAAAATACACACCTAACCTAGAACGTGCCTACTTTTAGGGGGCCTCCTTTCACAAATAATTTTCTAAACTCCTCAAATCCCTCACAAAGGCAGATGCCCTTTAGCAAGCCATTGTTCCGCTGCATTATGCGAAGGTGGCCTGCGAAATGGATGAAATTATGAAACCGTAGGGCGTCTTCGAAGACCGTTTCATCTATTGAACACTATACCTGTTGTTAGATCCACTTGAAGTACGTTCCGCCTTTATTGAGTGTTTTAAAGCCCATGACATTAGGAGCATGTTTCACTATATTGCGTTGCCTAATTTGCCAGCAGGCCTAAAATGTGACTTGCCCTTAGATGCTTTAAATGCTATTATTTACCATGGTTTTAGAAGCGGTGTTTTAGTGCCTAACCCCAGTTCAATGAAAGCGTTTTGTGTGATTAGTTTCATTTCTTTTACAAACACTGGGAGCTCTCAAAGGGCTTTGAATGCTTCTAAACCTGCCCCCCCCCCCCCGCCAACTGCATCGATCATTTGGGGTAAGCCAACCGTTACAGCTTTTTTATATAAGGTGGAAATGAATAAGGCCTGCCATCAAACCAGCCTATTTTATAGTATTCTAAAACAAATTGATGATCAAAAAACAGCACTTTACATTGACGGTTTTGAAAGTCAAACGTCTGTTCCCTATTCAAGACTATTCGGACCAGTTCTTAAATCATTAAATGTCTCCGCAGACGACTTCCAAGCTTTTGCACAGTATTATATCTCTCTAAAAGAAGAATCACTTAAAGATGGTGCGCTTCGGCAAGAACTCGTTAGGCAATATCTTAAAATCTCTGGGCGCCTACAACGCCGAATCGGTGATGAACGATATAGCACTTTAAAAAATCATGCGGGTATTTTAAAACGTGTTGTTTTAAATTTAATGAATGTCCAAATGCGGACGAGAGTGATTGCTTTTACCCCTCAACTTTTAGATCTTCTGTTAGAAGGCGTAGATCTCACCCTTTTAAAAAAACAAGTCCAGTTAATAGATGCAATGAAACAAAGAGTTGCCTCTATCGTAGATGCTATGCGGGCTTAAACCCCGTTTCAATATACTTTAAAATGGCGTGATTGGCTTTGGGAAACGGCAGGGCCTTCATCTCTTCTAAAGTCGCCCACTGAAAGGCTTGAGCCGCCTTGAGTTCTAGTTGCGCCATGGGGCTTTTTAGTGTGCAGTGGTACACATGAAGCGTCACTTTTAAATGCGTGTAGGCATGATCAATGCTCAAGGCATGGCGCCCGACCGCCACATCGACATTCAATTCTTCCCTCAGTTCTCGACGCACGGTGTCTTCCAACGATTCTTGCCCTTCTCGTTTTCCTCCGGGGAACTCCCACAAACTAGCCAGCAAGCCTGTTTTAGGGCGTTTTTGAATAAAATATAAGCCGTCGACATTTTGAATTAACGCCACGCCAATGTGTTTATGGGGAACGGTTTTGGCGGGGGTTTTAATGGGTAAGGTTTCGACTCGCCCCGCTTTAAAGGCTTGGCATAGTTCGTGCACTGGGCATAGCAAGCATTTGGTGAGTTTTGGGGTACATACGGTGGCTCCCAATTCCATAATGGCTTGATTGAAAACATAGGGATTTTCGCTTGTTTCAAGCAATTCGCTAATCCAAGCCCAGTGTTTTTTTTCGGTGGCGGGGAGGTTGATGGGGGCGTCGTCGTTTAAAAGGCGCGCTAAAATACGCTTGACGTTGCCGTCTAACAATGCCACGCGCTGGCCGTAAGCAAAACTTAGAATGGCGCCTGCGGTGTAGCGCCCCACGCCTTCTAGGCTTAAAATCCCTTCTTGCGTATCAGGCACCACCCCACCAAAGTCCCGCACGACTCTTTGAGCCGCTTGGTGGAGATGTTTGGCACGAGAATAATAGCCCAAGCCTTCCCATGCTTTTAGCACCTCTTCTAAAGAAGCCTTTGCCAAGTCTTCAACCGTGGCAAAACGTTTTAGGAAGCGTTCGTAATAAGGCATCACGGTGGCTACTTGGGTTTGTTGTAGCATGATTTCAGAAACCCAAATAGCGTAAGGATCTTGCGTTCTTCGCCACGGTAAATCTCGGGCGTGTTGCACATACCAAGCTTCTAACGCTGGAGCAAAACGGGTTTTGAGTCCTGCTAAAACAGAGGGTGCTTCCGCATATTCACTGGTGGAAGGGGACACAGGCATTAGTCTTGCGTGGTCTTAAAGAACGGCAGCAAATCTTTGGCGATGATGCGGGTGGAACGTTTGCCTGTGACGTAATTCACCCACCAGTTAAAGGTGACCACGACTCGGTTGTCATGTTCTACTAAGAACATGACATGCACCACTAACCATAAGAACCACGCCATAAAACCGTCAAATTCTAAGCCTTTTACGCTGGCAACAGCCTTGTTATTGCCAATAATTGCCATGCTTCCCTTGTCTTGGTAAGTAAATTCGGGGACTTCATAGCCATACACTTTGGCTTTAAGCACTTTGGCCACATGTAACCCACCTTGTGTCGCTGCAGGCGCCACCCCTGGAATAGGATCCCCTGTTTGGGTACCATGCACTTGGTGAGCCAAATCACCCACGACGTAGATATTGGGGTATTTTTCAGTGGAAAATTCAGGGGTTACGATGACTCGTCCCATGCGGTCACTTTCAGCACCCGTTTTTTCGGCAATTAACTTACCTAAGGGAGAAGCCCCCACGCCTGCCCCCCATAAAACGGTGTAGGTATCTACATGACGCAATTGTCCGTCACGATCTTTAAGAACCGCGTGTGAATCGGAAAGTTCTGTCACCATCGTTTTCGTGAGTACTTCAATATTGAGGGATTCTAACGCGTCTTGTGCGGATGCAGACAACACGTCTGAAAAAACCGGTAAGACGCGATCTAGACCTTCAACCAACATGATTTTAAAGTCGTTTAAGTTGGCGCGTCTGAACTGTCCTTTTAAGGTACGTTGCACCAGCTCGGCTACTGAACCTGCCAGTTCCACCCCTGTGGGTCCTCCACCTACAACAACAAACGTTAAGTACGCACGACGCAAGGCCTCATCTTCCGTGCGTTCAGCCATTTCAAAGGCTTTTAAGATTTTTTCACGAATGCCCAGCGCATCTTCAACACTTTTAAGGCCAGGGGCAAAAGCGGCCCATTCATTTCGGCCAAAATAATGATGCAAACTTCCTGTGGCGATGACCAAGCTGTCATAGGTCAAATGCCCATCCGTCAATTGGAGTTGTTGAGTCTCTACATCAACGTCTTGAACGTCTGCCATGAATACTGCGGTATTTTGTTGTTTACGCAAAACGTAACGCAAGGGCGAAGCAACATCAGAAGGAGACAGCATGCCTGTGGCGACTTGGTACAACAACGGTTGAAAGAGGTGGTGATTGCGTCTGTCTACCAACGTAACTTTTATTTTAGGGTCATTCGCTAGGGCTTTTACGCAATTTAGGCCTGCAAATCCGCCACCTATGACAACGACGTGATGACGAGAATCCTTGTGTTGAGGGTCGTGTGAATGAGTTGTCGTCATGAGAATAAGATGCTCCTTACCACTTTACCAGTTATTTTATAGGGATATTGTTTTATGGGGGGGGGGTATTTGCGAAGGCAAACGTTTGTTAAGGGTATATTTTAATAAGGCGTTAGAACTAAAGTTTAGCATGAACAAAAAAGGAAAGAGAAGCTTCTTCTTATTTTTTGTTCGTGTTAGCATGCTTCCATAAATAAAACGTCTTTTTTCAAGTCAATGGAAAGGGTTTTCTGTAGATGCATCGTCATATCCCCAAAAGAAAACTCTTTACCCGTTTTATTTGCATCGGTTTAATGGCCACCCTTATTGACGGGATTGTTTACCACCAGTTGGCTATGTATTGGCAAGCACAAGCATGGCATGCCAACGTGGCTCATGCCCTTTCTTTTGAAGATTGGCATATTGTAGCATCTAAGGCCGTTGCCTTTGAAGTGAGTGTATTGTTGAATTTTGTGGTTTCGGCGATGTGGAACTTTAAAGTCAAGTGGAAAGACTTACCGTCACGACTGATAAACTTCCTAAAATTGTATGCCTTTTCTGGGGTAGTGAATGTGTCTTCCAACTTTGCCTTGTTTCGCTTATTGCTTGTCACGCATTGGGTGCCTTCTTCCAAAATAAGTGTGGTGGCATGGTTGTTGGCAACCAGTTTAACGGTGGCTTTAAATTACACAGGGCAAACCTTTTGGGTATTTAAAGCCAAGTCTGTCCCCCCTGTTATTTAGGCGGATTTAGTATTGCCCCTGTTTGTCATAGGAATGAGTATCAATGATGACCCAGCCCCCTGAAACCGTCCAAAACCCAAAGGAAGATTCCCCGTGGTGGGTAAAGACGAGCCTTGTTTTTTTTATAGGGGCAGTCTTACTGCGGCTGGTGAGCTTTGGCGTAGCCCCCTTGTTTGACACTACAGAATCTCGTTATGCGAACATGATTCAGCACCTGCTGTTACGGAATGATTGGCTGGTGCCTTATAGCCCTACATTTCATCAACCCTTTTTTGGCAAGCCCCCCTTTAGCTTTTGGGTGGGAGGCTTAAGCGTCCTAAGTTTTGGTTCAAATGAATGGGCCTTTCGTTTCCCTAATTTTATTGCCATGCTATTAACGTTATGGGCCACCTTTGCACTTGCAAAGAAAGTGGCCAATACCCAGGTCGGGATTTTGGCGGTTTTACTGCTTATTTCGTGTGGGTTTTTTAATGCGATTGGAATGACCGTTTCCATGGATATGTGGGTCTGTGCCAGTGTGATGATCGCCTTATTGAGCTTGTTTCATTTGCTTGAAATAAAAGATGCTTCTTCAACGGTGAAGACTATTGAAGAAGGCCGTTTGACTGCTTCCTGTTCTCACCCCGTGTTTTGGCATGTTTTGTTGACGCTGGCCCTTGCCATGGGAGTGATGACCAAAGGCTTACTGCCCTTAATTATGACCCTGACCCCTTTAGGGATTTGGGTGATTTTGGCACAAGAAGTCCCTTCCCTTAAAAAAGTGGCGTGGCATTGGGTAATTTTAGGTGTGTTGCTTCTTTGCGTTCCCTGGTTTTGGCGAGTCCAGGTAAAGTTCCCTGATTTTCTATATTACTTCTTTGTGCAGGAACACTTGTTAAGGTACATCACCCCCAATTACGGAGACCGTTACGGCAGTGGGCATCTTCGTCCTTATGGCACCAGCCTTTGGTATTTTTTGGTCGCGTTGTTACCGTGTTCCGTGTTTCCTCTTTTTGGGTTGCCCTCTTTGATGAAAGACGTCTTTAAACGCCCCAAAGAACGGATTCAACGCTCTTTCCAGCAGGGGGTTGTAAGGTTACACACTCATTCAGCAACCACGTTTTTGTGGGTGTGTATGCTCTTTCCCGCCTTGTTTTTCTCGGTGGCCAAATCCATTCTTATGACCTATGTGATGACAGGCTTGCCTCCAGCGACGATTCTTTTGGCGCGATTATGGCATCGTAAAATGCCTTGGATTTACGCAAAAAGTGCAGGTTTATTTTTAGCGGGCTTGGTGACGCTTGGGATTGCCTTATGGTTTGGGGGATGGGGCTTTGATGCCGTGATTCAGCAACCTCAATTTGGGGCGAAAGTCTTTCCTGACTACCGCAGTATGCGGAGCGTGGTGACACGCCTCAAGCAAGAAAATCCTGAGTTACTGGATCGCCCTGTGGTTGGATGGTTTAACAATGTGCCATTTTCTTGGTTGTGTTACCTTCAGCAAGATGAAACCAATACCGCAAGACGCCTTTGGTGGAAAGGCCTACCTTACACGCCTTCGTTTAAAAGTCGTTATGAACCCCGAGAAATTCAAACCATTGAAGCCCTTAAATCTCAAGCGGTGCCATTTTTACTCATGACTTGGGAGCGGGATAAAGAACACACCCCCTTTTTAAATGCCCATTGGCCCAAGCGCCTCGTTCGTAAAGCCCTTCACAAATCAAAAAAAGGTGTTACACTATATTTAGTGACTTCTTCTCGGTAACGACTCTGCTTACCACAGCTTTCCTAGCCCTTAAATGAGATTATAATCATGCTGTATTCCACCCAAGTTCAAGAAGAACGCCATATTTCGCCTTTTGTGAGTAATCCAGCTTCTCACCTTAAGGAAATTTTTTTGTCGGTCGTGATTCCTGCTTACAATGAAGCCCTTCGCTTGCCAAGCACCTTAGAACACCTGATCCAGTACTTCGATTCACAAGCGTATTCGGTGGAAGTCATTATCGTTAATGACGGCAGTACGGATGCCACCGCTGAAATCGTCCAAACGTTTCAAGCCCAATGCCCCTATTTGCGACTGTTGAACTTGTCTGCAAACCAAGGGAAGGGGGCTGCGTTACAGGCGGGATTTAAGTTCGCCAAAGGGCGTTATGCCCTGATGTACGACGCCGATCGTGCTGTGCCGATTGATACGCTTGAAGACTGGCTAAATGCAGAAGTGCCTAATGCGATAGAACATATTATTATTGGGTCTCGTTCTGTGGAAGAAGAAGGTGTCGTGCGTCGATTCAATCCCTTTCGGCGAGTCATTAGTTTGATTTTTCAAAAGGCGTCTCAGTGGTTGATTCCTGATGTTGAAGACACCCAATGTGGGTTTAAACTGTTTCCTGCTCAGGCTTATCAATTATTTGCGGAATTACAACTGGAAAAAGGGTTTGCAGCTGATTTAGAATATCTGATGATGGCTGAAATGCATGGATTTTACGTGGAAGAACGCGGTGTTTCTTGGACGAATATGGTGGGTTCTAAAGTCAATGTGTGGATCGATTCGTGGAAGATGCTTTTTGCCATGTTTCGCATTAAGTACCGTACCTTCAAAGGCACGTATAAAATTGCCTAATAAACGCTTCTATAGAAGGCTCTGCAAAAGTCCCATTCGGCGAATCTTCTGTGCACGAAGCGTGAGTGATTGCAAGCAATCAACAAAACAAGCCGTTGTTCGCTTTGCGAGTGATTGCAAGCAATCAGCGTTATGTAGTAGGTCTACACGCATCAAAAGCCGTTTATTTTTCCTTGAATATTCATCCGGCTTGAACTTTTGCAGAGCCTTCTATATAGTATTCGATAGATGAAACGGTACAGCCTGTACTTGGTTAAGTCTTGGCTTAACAATGTTGCGCATAAAGGGCTAAACTATAAGCACATTGAATGCTTTGGTAGACGTTTTGTATTTTTATAGCCAGTGGGGTGTTTTCATTAAAGCACAAGGGCAATTGAATCGTGGTACCATTGACGCGTTCTGAATGAGGAAGTAAAGCACAAGCATCTGCCATTAAAGGGGAATGGAACTGTATCTGAACTTCAAAATCGTTAAGGGGACGCGCTTCAGAGAAATGGGCTAAGGCTTCTTTGGCTTGCTTGTTTTGAGCGGGCGTTCGTTCGCACAAGGCTTTAAATACGGTGGCTAAATGTTCTTCTGCTTGAGGCACCCCTTGAACGCATTGCCAACCTCGTCCAAGCTTAGAAACCACATGAGTCCCCTGACCAAGGTACAGGCAATTGTCTTGTAACGCCTCTAGTTCATGGCCTAGAATGTCGTCTCCGTATATTAAGGCCACAGGCACCCCAAAGCCCAATTCAGCCAGTAAAATGCTCAATCCCGCTTCCCCTAAGGAAAGGCCATTAAAGCGAATGTCTGCGACATCTTCTGTAAAGGTATGCGCTAATGGAGCATGTAAAGTCCCAGCTTTAGCATGATACCCCAGTAAAAGGCAGGCGTCAAAGGTCTCATCAAGTCCTGCCATCATACCAAAGCGTTTGGGTTTGCCTGAAATTACTTCTACACAGGCTGGGAAGCCCACGTCCGCCAAGAAAAGGTTTGTCATGCTGGCGTGGGCATCGTTAATGACGATGCGGTGGCTTGCAATGGATGTGATGTCTTGAAAAAGACGGTCAAGCGTTCGCTTGACTTGTTGAAGTGCCACTTGATAGCCTTGAAAATCTTGCGGTTGTTGAGGAAAAACCTGCTTGGCATGACTAATCCCTGAAAAGCCTTCAAAATCAAGTGAAATATAAAATGAACTCATGGGTCTTTCTTATTTCCCCTAAAGATAGTGGATATATGTACCTAATTATACACGACACTCTAAGAATAACGTTATTATATCATCATATAGCTGAGTTTCTAGCTTTTTTAGGACACTTGTCAAGAGAGAAACAGAATTCCCCAACACTATGCGTCAAACAGGAGTATTAATTTGTGTCTCATTACCCACTTTTTTTGCCCAATCGTTTAACTGCCTATACGCTAGTTCTAGTTTTTTTAGGCTTTGCTTCTTTGACGATGCTAAGTGGATGTGGTAATAGTTTGCCTCCAAAGTCTTCAAAACCCTCCACTTCAAGCCCTTCAACAGAAGCGACTGTTCCCGTAACAGAACCCCCTACGGGTCAAGGGAAAGCGGCCTCTCCCGAAGGGGATTCTACTTCGAGTACTCAACCCACAGAACCTAAAAGTGGTGAAACCGCCGTTTTAAGTGAAAGTCAGTTGGTTGAACAAGACATTATTACGCTTGCCAGTAATGGTGTAGATCCCTTTTCCATTGCGATGAATGTACAACCCATTGAAGTGAAAGAAGACGATCTTCAAGCTCTTTCTCCTTACTATCAATCGCTTATAGGCATTTCTCCCTTAGTCACTGTGAAAGTGATTAAAGTTGAAAAACCTGTTATAGATCCTGTGTCTGGAATGCTTTCAGTTCCAATGGCAGACCCTACAATCGCTATGCAGGAGGCTTTGTCAACCATTAACGTCAATGGAATTTCTTACAAAAAAAGTTCCCCCATGGCGATTTTAGCCCTTTCAGGCAAAGACCAAGCGAGTTCTACCACTTTATTTGTGAAAAAAGGCTCCCGCCTTTTCGTTAATGGTTATAGCGTGCTTGTTGAAGACATTACCACAAGTACCGTTAAAGTTAGTACAACCCAAGGTCACACCAAAGTATCACAAACCTTAATGATTCAAGATATTTTTGGATTCGCCAGATCTGGATCTGCGGGTGCGGTGGGGTCCTCTTCATCGACCGAAGCCACTGGTGGTGGGCCTTCTTCAGGAGGGACCTCCCCTGCTAGTCCTTCGGGGACTTCTAAAAATGTTTCTTCCCAAGATATTGACAAAATTATTAAAGATTTATTGAACTAAAGCTATGAAAGGTCTTTTATTATGACGTTTTCTTTCCCTTCCTTTCCCAATCCTCGTTCTATTCAAAAGCATCTATCTTTCAAAGGGTTTCACTATGGTTGGGTGCCTTTCGTTGCAATGGCACTCACTCTAGGCCTCTTTAATCCTTTTATGAACTTGCTATTGCCTCAGGCTTCAGCAACCAATTACCCTGTTTCTATTTTACCGACTGAAAATATAGCACGCCCAGCGGTGAGTATCTTTAAGGGTATTAAGGTGGCTCCAGATTATGCTCGCGTGGATTTAAACTTGAGAAATACTAGTATTGTTGATATTTTACAATTACTGGCGGAACAAGGACATTTTAATATCATTGTGGACGAATCAGTCACAGGAGTCATGACAGTCGATATTAAAAATATCAGTGTCAATAAAGCCTTGGAATACATTTTTATTACAGGTGGATTGAGCTATACCCAAGAAGGGAATACCCTTGTTGTGGCGAATACGGCGACGACCAATGCCCGTTCTTTAAATGCAAAAATCTTTAAAGTGATTCCGATTAAATATAGAGATGCGGGGCAGGTTTCCACCCAACTGAATCAAACCATTTTTGCGGCGAATAAACCGGGTACGAATAATATGGCGGTAGCCACCTTTGACCCGAATACCAATAGCTTATTAGTGGTGGCGACGGATCGTGAAGTGGCGTTGATTGAAGAGCTTTTGCCACAACTAGATTTGCCTCGTAACCGTAAAGTTTTTAAAATTATGCATGGTAATGAAACAGCAATTGCTCTTTCTGTTTTTACGACCCTTACCGCTGGCTGGGCAAGTAATTCAGCTGGTGGTGCAGCAGGCGGTGCAGCTGGTGGTGCAGCTGGTGGTGCAGCTGGTGGTGCAGCTGGTGGTGCAGCAGGCGGTGCAGCTGGTGGTGCAGCAGGCGGTGCAGCTGGTGGCGCAGCAGGCGGTGCAGCTGGTGGTGCAGCAGGCGGAGCAGCAGGCGGTGCAGCTGGTGGTGCAGCAGGCGGAGCAGCTGGTGGTGCAGCAGGCGGAGCGGCTGGTGGCGCAGCAGGAGGAGCGGCTGGCGGAGCAGCAGGAGGAGCGGCTGGCGGAGCAGCAGGAGGAGCGGCTGGCGGTGGGCAGTCTTTTCAAAGAGGTGGTTTTTCAATGGTGCCAAACCATGCCACAGGTACGGTAACGGTGTATGGCACCCCTGAACAATTACAATTGGTGGAAGAATTGATTCATGAACTAGATGTGGCTCGTCCCCAAGTAATGATTGAACTTTCTTTGATCGAACTGAGCAAATCCAACACAAAAGTCATCCAACCCATTACGAGTGGTCCGATTGGGTTTGGCGAGTTTCAAATCGCCACATTTACAGGTTCACCTTTTACATATGGAGGTAGAGCCTTAGGTATTTTAGGGGGTGGATCTAATAACGGATCGGTCGGTAAGTTTCGACTACCAGGGATAGGGTTTAACTTTAACAATAACGACACCAAAGCAAAAATTTTAGCGAATCCCACCCTTATTGCGGTGGATGGCACCACTTCTTCGGTTAGCATTACTGATACGATTGTATACTTTACGTCAACAACGACCGTGCCTGCCGCTGGAGTACCTACGGTAACGTGGCAAGCCAATAACCAAGAAGTCGGAATTAAACTTGAATTAACCCCAGTGATTACCAATGATGGTAATGTGACCATGGCACTCAAACCTTCAGTAACTCAACTGATCTCGCTGAAAGAAGGGGGAGGTGGTGCGGTAAGTGCTCCTGAAATTGCCACACGTGAGTTTACGATTGCGTCTGCTCGAGTAAAAGATGGGCAAACTCTTGCCATTGGGGGCTTGTTAAGAGATACGCGCAATGAATCATGGGACAAAATACCAGGACTCGCTAACTTACCCATTGTAGGAGCCATGTTCCGTTCCACGACTTCTGCGGGTAACACGACCCAACGAACGGAACTCGTCGTTTTGGTCACGCCTCACATTCTAAAAGAAGAAGTGAACTCGCCTTACTTTGACGGTGACCCCAAACCCGCTTCCGATTCTGATGCGTTAACGGTGCCTCAACATGGAAGAACTGGTACACCCCTCGCTCCTTCAGAAGTAAAAGTGATGGGCGAAAAAGGTGGGGAACTTAAGATAGAAACCGGTCGTTTGGTCATGCCCGAACCCCAAGCCCCTAAAAGTAGTGAAAAACTGGAAAGATCTGTCAAACGTAAGCAGGCAAAAATGGAAGACCCTTATAGTGTGACGCCTTATAATGACTACATAGGTGGCCTCAATCGTAACTTTGGTAGTAATTTCAAGTAATGTTTGGCAATTCCCCGGTGGATTTAAAAGGAGGTGAGTGTTTTGTCCCTAGGTGTCGTTGAAGGAAGCGCCAGTCTTATTCTTCAAAGCGTGATTAAGTATGTACGAGATGTCAAAAAAATAAGTCCCGATGTACTAATTGCCATTATGGAGCGTTCCGAAAAGAATAAACTCTCTCTAGATGAACAGTTTCTTAAAGAAGGTGTTTTGACTCGAGAAGAGTTGGTCCAAATCGTGACCAAGTGCTTCCCTGTCAAGTATTATTCTTTAGAAAACGTCCAACCTACGGCGGAATTACTGGAACTGATTCCTGAAGAAATTATTGAAGAAAAATATCTAGTGCCTGTTTCTAATATACATGGGCGCTTGGTTATTGCCATGATTGATCCAACCGATACGGCAGCAATTGAAGAAGTGACTGTTTTAAAAGGTATGCGTCCACAGATTGTGTCTATCTTGCCTATGGACTACCGCCAATGGATGCTGAAATTTGAAGCTCAACAGTCCTTAAGAGCCAGAGGGAACAAAGAAGCGACTCGAGATTTATTGGATCAACTTGCCAATGCAAGCCAAGTAAAACTTTCTGCCCAAGCCCAAAGACTAGACAACATTCGCGCGATGGGTGAAGCAGAAATCCAAGACACTTCAGACCCTCTCGTACGTTTTGTAAACTCAATGTTGATTCAAGGCGTCGTGCAAGGCGCTTCAGATATTCACATCGAACCGCGAGAAGGCCATTATGTCGTACGTTTCCGTTCGGACGGGGTGTTGAAAGAAATTTTAGATATTCCGCAAAACATGGAAGGTGCTGTCATTACCCGCTTAAAGGTTATGGCAAAAATGGATATTTCTGATCGTCGTCGGCCGCAAGATGGTCGGATGTCGATTCACTATAAAAAAGTTGAATATAACTTTCGAGTCAACACGCTTCCTGTGACAGAAGGGCGTGAAAAAATGGTTATGCGGATTTTGCGTCCGTCCGCCACGGTGACGGATTTCACCAAACTAGGCTTTACGCAAGAAGATGCCACTAAAATTGAACTGCTCTATAAAGCTCCGTATGGTATTGTACTGGTGTGTGGACCAACAGGTTCAGGTAAATCTACCACGTTGTATACTATTATGAACAAAATCAATAGTGAACTCATTAATGTTTCGACTGTTGAAGACCCTGTGGAATTAAAAATTGAAGGCTTAAACCAATCCCAAGTCAATGCCAAAGCCGATTTTACGTTTGCTAGTTCGATGCGAGCCTTATTGCGTCAAGACCCTGATGTTATTATGGTGGGTGAAATTAGAGATTACGAAACCCTTGAAGCAGGGATTCATGCTGCGTTGACGGGTCACTTAGTGTTTTCAACCATTCACGCCAACTCAACAGCAACCACCATTACCCGCATGCTTGAAATGGGGGCATCCAGTAGTTTGATTTCTGCGGCGATCAATGGCGTGATTGCTCAGCGTTTAACGCGAGCTTTATGTCCCCATTGTAAAGAAGCCCATGAAGCGACGGATGAACAAAAAGAAATTTTATATGAGTTCTATGAAACGGCCCCCGATATGAAGGAGCCTTTGACGATTTACAAGGCCAAAGGCTGTGAAATGTGTAAAGATTCTGGCTATTTTGGACGTACTGGCCTTTATGAAATTATGATGATTGACCGAGAATTACGTCACTTAATTGCTTCTCAAGTCAATGAACTAGAAATTGAAGACACTGCCATGAAACGTGGCATGATTACTCTAGGAATGTGTGCCAGAACCAAAATTATCGAAGGCAAAGTGGATTTTGCTGAAATTGAACGAGTTTTAGGTCCTTTTAGAGGAGGCAGTCGATGACAAAGCCAGTTACCGATTATTTAATAGGCATAAAAATATAGATAGGAGCTTAAGCAATGGCAAACTACGCTTATAAAGCCGTGAATTTGGTTAGTCGTAAAAAGCAAGAAGGGGTCATCCCCGCTTCCAATGAAATGGAAGCACGTTCTAAATTAAGGGAAATGCAACTTTCAACGCTTTCTTTAGAAGAAGTCACGGGGTATCAAGACGGGTCAGGCACTCTCGTTAAAAAGGGATTTAAATTTGGCTTTAAAAGTAAAGTCAGTAGCAAAGAAGTCATGGCTTTTTCTCGAAACTTGGCGATTATGATTCGTGGGGGGATCCCTATTACAGAATCTTTACTTTATTTTGAAAACTTTTCAGAAAAGATTACCTATAAAGCCATGGTACAATCCGTACGTCGAGACATTCTTGGCGGTATGCCCTTTTCAGAAGCCTTAGGTAAGTTTCCTGAAGTGTTTAGTACTATTTTTATTAACATTACCCGAGCAGGAGAAAGTTCAGGGGAGCTGGATGTTACGATGGAACGTATGGCAGACCTCATGGAACGCACCGAAAAAATTAAAGCCAAAGTGATTTCAACAGCCATTTACCCTGCCATTGTGTTGGGCTTAGTGGGCATCGTTTTACTGGTTATTTTTTACTTTGTGTTGCCGTCTTTTGAAAAAATCTATACCCAAATGGGGGTGGACTTACCGTTAATCACCAAAGTTATGATTTTTATTTCCAACTGCTTGCGAAGTGGTTGGTTTATTACGCTTCCTGCGGTGGCTTGTGCAGTGTGGGGGTTCATGAAATTTATTTCTACTAATTTAGGTAAACGCTTGATTGACCAATATGTGATTTATATTCCAGTTCTCAAACAAGTCATTCGATTTACAAACGTGTCAAGCTTTATTTCTACCTTGAGTGTTTGTTTTGGAGCGGGTATTCCGATTACAGAAGGGTTGGATTATGCGGTTTCAACGGTAGGGAATGCCACCTATCGAACCACACTGATGAATGTCAATACGCAAGTGCAGACAGGACGACGTTTGGGGGTAGCCTTAGCTGAAACAGGTATTATTCCTGAACTGGTTTTGCTGATTGTGGCAACGGGCGAAGAGTCGGGGAGCTTGGATCAATCTTTGGGCACTGCCCAAGAATATTTGGAAAAAGAAATTGATCAACGGATTGGGGTGTTGATGTCTTTTATGGAACCTATACTTTTGATGTTTTTGGGGATTATTGTTGGAATTGTAGCCTTATCCATCTACATGCCGCTCTTTAGTATGTATGAAAATATGTAGTAATACCAATTTAACGATTAAATAGCGTCTGGCGTCTTCGTTGTCGCTCAGGTTCTCGATGTACTTATGTACGTTTATGTACACTTCACCCATCTGCGAGTCTAGGCACCTAGAATCCACCTATACGCTATTCAGTCGTTTAAATGGTATAAGCACTTTTTCGCAAAGTTCGTTTTTACCATATTCCCGTCCTTTTCAGGGGCGGGAATATGGTATTTTCTGATCTTTTTTCTATGAACCCCCCATAAAACTTAAGAAATGATGATAAAAAAACTAAAAAAACCTTATGACTAAAGGGGTTATAACTTTTTTTGACTACAATGAAATAGATGTAAATAATCGCAAGGGTGTAAAAAACTAAATAAAATCTAAAGAATGCAAGCCTTACTATACATACCTGTATCTTTCATTTAGAATAGTCGTATCTTAATTTTATTTTTGATGAAAAAGTTATTACATTTAAACAATAAGGAACACATCCCCATGGCAAAAGTCGTCGGTATCGATTTAGGTACAACCAACTCCGTTGTTTCCGTAATGGAAGGCGGTCAACCCGTTGTAATTGCAAATGCAGAAGGCAACCGTACTACGCCTTCTGTTGTGGCATTTAGCAAAAATGGTGATCGCTTGGTTGGGCAACATGCCAAACGTCAAGCGGTTGTCAACCCTGATCGTACCATTGCTTCAAACAAGCGTTACATGGGTAGTGACAAAACATGGTCCATTGACGCTAAAGAATGGACGCCCCAAGAAATTTCGGCTCAAATTTTACGTAAACTTGCGGATGACGCGTCTACTTACTTAGGTGAAAAAGTCACGCAAGCCGTCATTACCGTGCCTGCTTACTTCAACGATGCTCAGCGTCAAGCCACCAAAGATGCTGGACGCATTGCGGGTTTAGAAGTGTTACGTATCGTCAATGAACCGACTGCGGCCGCTTTTGCCTACGGCTTAGACAAAAAAGATCACGAAGAAACCATTTTGGTTTTTGACTTAGGGGGCGGTACTTTTGACGTAACCATTCTTGAAATGGGCGAAGGCGTTTACGAAGTTAAAGCCACTAGTGGAGACACTCACTTGGGTGGAGATGACTTTGATGAAGCGGTGATGGAATGGATTATGGCCGAATTCAAAAAAGTCGAAGGTATGGATCTTAAAAATGACAAGCAAGCCTTGCAACGGGTCCGTGAAGCCGCAGAAAAAGCAAAGTGCGAGTTATCTTCCTTAGAATCCACCAACATTAACTTGCCCTTTATTACGGCTACAGCAGAAGGCCCCAAGCACTTGGATGTCTCCTTGTCTCGTGCCACGTTCAACCAAATCACCAAAGAACTGGTTGAACGTTGCCGTATTCCCGTTGAAGCCGCCATTAAAGACGCGGGCTTAAGCAAAGAAAACATTGATGAAATCGTTTTAGTCGGCGGTTCCACGCGTATTCCTGCGGTTCAAAAATTGGTGGAATCCATTACAGGCAAAGCGGCTAATCAAGGCGTCAACCCTGACGAAGTGGTCGCCGTGGGTGCTGCCCTTCAAGGGGGCGTCCTTGCGGGGGATGTCAAGGACATCGTGTTGTTGGATGTTACGCCACTGTCCTTAGGCGTTGAAACCATGGGTTCTGTAATGACGAAACTTATTGAACGTAACACCACCATTCCCACCAAGCGTAGCGAAGTCTTCTCCACCGCTGCGGACAATCAAACCAGTGTGGATGTTCATGTGCTTCAAGGTGAACGTCAATTCGCCAAAGACAATAAGTCCTTGGGTGTGTTCCGCCTAGAAGGTATTGGGCCTGCCCCTCGTGGTATTCCTAAGGTGGAAGTCACCTTTGATATTGATGCCAACGGTATTTTGAGCGTTTCGGCGAAAGATCAAGCCACAGGCAAGCAACAATCCATTACGATTAACGACAGTTCCAATTTGAGCGATGCTGAAGTGGATCGCATGGTTGAAGAGGCAGAGAAGTTCAAAGCTGAAGATGAAGCCAAGAAAAAGCAAGTAGAAGCCAAAAATCAAGCGGAACAGCTTTGCTATTCTGTAGAACACCAGATCAAAGATTTGGGTGACAAGGTGGAAGCGTCTGAAAAAGAAAAAGCCGAAGGACTGATCACACAACTGCGTGACGCCATTTCGGCAGACCAGCATGACGATATTCAACGCTTGCATGACGAACTTCAAGAAGTGGCTTACGCCATTAGCACCAAAGCGTATGAAGCCGCAGGGTCTGCTCCCACGGCGGCGGATGCTGGCTCAGTTCAAGCAAACGCAGAAGACGATGATGTGATTGATGCGGATTACACGCCAAGTGATGACGCTGCGAAAGTCTAATCAAACGCTATATTTCTAAAAATCAGGGGGACGACGATCCCTCTGATTTTTTATGTTATAATTCACGCGTATAACATAAAAAAAAGGATGCTTCCCTATGCTTTCATTATTTGCTCATTTTTTGGCCACTTTAGTGAATCTTTATAAAATTATGATCTTTATTCGCATTCTCCTAACGTGGATCCCTTCGTTGGATTGGCGTTATCCTCTTTTTCGTTTTTTAGAAGAGGCCACAGAACCTGTGCTTCGTTATGCTCGAAATCTCATTCCGCCTGTAGGAATGTTTGATCTTTCCCCGATTGTCGTTTTTTTAGGGCTAAATGTGTTGGAATACCTGCTGAAAAGCTTGTAAGACCCATTAAACGATTAAATGTCGTGTGGTCTCTTGGTTAAGGCTACGATTTTTTTGTTTGGTTATGTATGTTTATGTTCCCGCCCGCACAAAAAATATAGGCGCCTACAATAGCCTAATACGCTATTCATCCGTCTTCTGGCTTCACTTGTGATTCGCAAAAAAGTACCAAAACCGCTGGTTTTGGGCGGACGTGCGTGAATGACTTTTTCATGCTGATGAAGTCATTGGTTATTTATATATGTTTTGTTACAATTTAAAAACACTAGCACAAAAGTTTCGTCTTTCTGCCTTTATGCCCTTGGATATAGAATTAGCAATCAATCAAACCATCGATGTAAATCGTGGATTCAAACAAAAATACTTAGGACAAAGAGGAACACAGACATGGGACTAGCCGCTACAAGCGCCCGCAAGTATATGCTAATGGCATACAAAATGAATTTGCAGTTCGATTTGCAACAAATTGCACAAGCGCGCTTAAGATTAATGAGTATTATTGACAAGGTATACGCTGCCAGTAGCTCCATGGACCCTAGCAGTCCAGTGGCACAACAACATGATCAATTTGTCGCACGGTTACAAACTCAAGACAAACGCATTGCGCTGATGCAAGAAAAAATGAAACAGCAGGCTTCTGCGATTGATCAAGAAATGCAAAGCTTAGATAAAATCATTGAAGGTGGTATTAAGCAGAACTTTAACTACATAGGCAATGCCTAAGCGAGCGCATTGAAAAGCAAATATAGGGGGAACGCACGGTTGCCTTTCCTTGAATAGACCAACGCGACGCTTCTGTAACGGCTTATTACAGGGTGACGCACAAAATATCGTTAAGATTGTTTTTATGCCAATAGACAATCTCTTTTGACGTTGTAAACCCAGTTAAACGCCCCATTCCAGTCAATGCCTTATTTTAACCCTTTTATGAACTTGACCCTTATTTGACCTACTTCTTATTGACTCACCCTTGACTGACCACTCAACACAATCCCTCGATGACCAACCCCCAACCTATAAATACCCTAGGAGTGCATGCTTATGTTTCTGACGCCAGGTGCCCGTTCGAGCTATTTGTTAGACCGTGAAATTTCGCTACAATTTGAGCTACAAACCATCTCTTCTGCTCAATATCGCATTCAAGCCGCTTTAGACAAAGTCTATAACGTAGGGGATTTAGACCCTAATAATCCGAATTTAGTTGCATCGCATGATCGCTTAGTTCAACAACTTAAAGAATGGCAACTACGAATCAATTCCACTCAAATGCGTTTGGGTCAGGAACTGGCGATGGTACAAGCTGAAAAACCCAAGCAAGAAGAACTCTTTAAATCTGGCGTAAAAAGCTTTTACGACATGATCGTCTAAAAGGGGGGTATAGCTTTTGAGCGAGCCTGGAGGCGAAGACGCCTACCCCTGCTTGGGAAACACACACGCCTTGTTGGTGAGTGACTCTCCTTACTATTCGGATTGGATTGCTGTAATGCTTTCAGATCAATTTAGCATAGAGATTAGGTTTCTTCTTAATCTATCTACTGTTCTAGATTCCATTATGATAGCATGAGCTGTTTGGTTAAAAGGAGTTCGTGTAGAAGGGTTTTGTCGCACTTGAAGAATAGCCTTTAAAGTTTTACCCTCAAGATCTAAAGCAATTTCTTCAACTAGTCTGCAGGGGTTTACTCCCCCATTACGCTGAATCGAAGTCGCTTGCGGTTGTATAGCGTGGGGGGGTAAATGAAGTACGAGAAACATTAAACATAGGGGATTCCTTATTTTTTAGACGAAGCAAGGGTCACACGACGTGGACACCCGCCTAACACGATTCACACACAAGGCGTTTCTTACGCGTGGTGTACACACTGGTATAAAACCACTGGCACGCGCTGGTGGGAACCGTCGCTTCACAAATCGTTACATCCTGTAACATCTCACCAAAAGGCATTGCTGATGTTTCGAACGCTTTAAAAAAAAATCAGAAAGCGAGTCATCGCCTCTGGTTTTTCGGCTATACTGAAGAAGTGTTCAAAAAAAGAGGGAGTGCGTTTGTGACGTTGCACTGGAAGTCCCCCCGCCTAAAAGCCCTTACGCGTGTTGAAACCCTCGTGAGCCTGACGATGTTGGTGACGTTGCTGGCCTTTGCGTGGGTGACTTATGAACGTGCTTTTGAAGAAGCCGATGCCCAAGCCCTGCAAGCACAACTGCTGAACTTTCAACAGGCGTTCATTGAAGGCAGTCAACGTGCTCAACTGAAACCTAAAGATCTAGACCTGAACATGGTGGTGGAAGCCTTGCCCCTTGCCACCCCTTACCACTGGAAACACGTGGATGCCTTAGGAAGTGACCAACGGGTTGAATTAAGTGTAACCCCTTCTTCTCGTCTTTCTTTAACGCCCCTGCGCGCCGTGACGTTTCGGGTCAATGATTGTGGGGATGTTTGCCTGTTGGCGTTGACGAACTTTAGCTACTATCACTTGCGTCCCAATTTGAAGGCCAGTTGCCCTGAAGATCCGGTGGCTACCGTGTGTCAGTACTTGTCGAATGAATAGGAAGTCCCATGTTTGATCCTTCAATTGCAAGTGTTTTACTGGTTGCCAGCGTCGTTGCCACGATTTTTCATACCCTTAAGCTCCCGCCTGTTTTAGGCTTTATGTTGGTGGGGGCGTTGACGGGTCCTTATGGCCTTAAATGGATGCAAGATCAAGCCACGGTCAATGGAATGGCTGAACTGGGCTTGATTTTCTTGCTCTTTATGGTGGGGTTAGAACTTTCGCCTGCCAAACTAAAACGCATGAAGTATACTGCCTTAAATGTCGGTATTCGCTATATGGCACTAGGCACTGTGGTGTTAGGAACGGTATTGCTTGCCTTACACGCCCCGCCTTTACTGGCGTATGTGTTAGGGGGTGTCTTAAGTCTAAGTTCAACGGCTTTGGTGATTAAATGCATTGAAGAGGCTCAAGCCACGGCAAGCACTGTAGGCCGAGTCACCGTAGGCACCCTTATTGTGCAAGATCTTGCCGTGATTCCCCTTTTACTGCTGGTGCCTGTTCTGCTTCAAGTCTATGAAGGGGGGGATGTTCACTTGCCGTTGCTCCTGGTAGATTTAGGCAAGGCGCTTTTGGTTTTAGTGGCCACTGTGGCCTTGAGTTTTTATTTAATCCCCACGTGGGTGGACAAACTTGCTCAAGCGCGAAACCGTGAACTCTTTACGCTTTCTGTGTTTAGTTTGGGCATAGGCATGGCCTTTTTTACACACTGGTTGGGCTTAAGCCTTGAAGCAGGGGCATTTGTGGGGGGCTTGGCTTTAAGCGGTAGCCTGTATAGCAAGCAAGTCTTAAGTGACAGCCGGCCTTTTCGAGACGTTTTTGCGTCCGTTTTTTTTGTGTCACTCGGGGCTTTACTTAATTGGGAAGTCATGACAACCCAGTGGCAACACATTTTAGGCTTAAGCGTGGTGTTGTTGGTGCTTAAAACCCTTATTGGGATTATAGTGGCCAAACAAGCCAAGCTTTCATGGAAGGTGGCCATATCATCTGCCTTACTTCTATGTCAAGTGGGGGAACTTTCTTTCATGGTGCTTCGTCACCTGCAAGACGGCGTACAAAACGCCCCCTTGATTTTAGCGTGGGTTCAACAATGGATGGACGCCCTCATTCACGCCATTATTTTAACGCTATGGGTGACGCCCCTACTGAGCCGTTTTTTGTTTGGCGTAGGGCAAGCGTGGCTTTCAAAATGGACAGATCCATGGGATTACGCGAGTCTTATTGAAGAACAACGTCGTGATTTAATGGAACCTAAAAGACACAAAGCCCTTGGCGTCCCCCCCGTTTTAATCGTGGGTTATGGCCCTGTGGCGCAACAACTTGCTGAAGCCTTGCGTTCTGAACAAATGGCGTACCAAGTGCTAGAACATAACGCTGTTACGGTCAAAAGCCTAAAAGAAGAGGGCGTTTCTGCTCTTTATGGGGATGCGACTTCGCCCCACGTGCTAGAATCGGCGGGGGTGAAATCCGTCCAGTTATTGGTGGTAACGGTGCCTATGGTGAAAGTGGCCACGACGATTTTGTTTCATGCGCGCCAACTCAACCCTGAATTAACCATTGTGGCACGGGCCAAATACCGCACGGATGTTGACCCCCTGTACGAAGCGGGTGCCGATGCCGTGATTTACGACGAACTTGAATCGGGGCATCGTTTCATTCATTACAGCCTACTTCAATTAGGCTTTTCACTGCAAGAATCGCATAGCAGGAGCTTGATGTTACGGCATCAATTTGAAGGAGAGTTTCACCCGCCTGAACGTAGCGCGAGCCTGCCCGAACTGTCTAGTCGCTTGCCTTTAGTGGGGGATACATTACTAGAATGGGTACCTGTTCCTGAAGGTTCGCCCTTGCTGTGCCAAAGCCTTGAAGGGGCAAAACTTAGGCAACGAACAGGCGTGACAATTGTGTCTATTATTGAAAGCCATACGTTAAAGCGACGGGATGCCGTTGCCAAAAGCGTCTTAAATGCGGGGGATGTGTTGATTGCGCTAGGTACGGCGGGGCAGTTAGACGCTTTGCGTGAAGCGTTATAAAAACGGGATTCCTCAGTGTCAAAATACTTTTTTAAGAAATAGCGCCAAAACACGACATTGAGTAAACGAGTGAAACGTTGGTAAAAAAATGCGCAGCGAGGGATTCGAACCCCCGACCTCATGGTTCGTAGCCATGCACTCTATCCAACTGAGCTAGCCGCGCAAAGGGTTGTAATACAAGTCAATATAAACTGAACATATCTTCAACGCAAGCCTTTTCACAAAATCGATTTTACTGTTATAATAGAAAAACGTTGCCCCTTTAGGAAAGGATTCCTTCCCATGACCACTGAAGACACCGTGGCTACTACGCCTCCATCAAACGAAGTTGTTCTTGAAATACCTGTTGAAGCCCCTTCTTTTGACCCCCGCCCCAAAAACGTGGATGCCCTAACACAAAGCACCGCTCGCTTTAGCCGTAAAGCGTGGGATGTCTTTTTGAGTCTAAAAGAAGACCTTGAAAAAATTACTTATAAACGTATTGCGCTTCAATTGCTGGCGCGTTCTGAAGCGGGAGCCATCACCCTAGGCCAGGCTCTTGAAGCGATTTCTGTTCCTGCGGTGAAAGTCAACGGCGTAAACATTAGCACAATCACCACGTTTGCAAAATTGCAAGAAGTCATTAAGCATCCTGATTTGTTGAGCGTTGATTTAACGCTATTGGACTAAGCCGTGAGCCTACCTCGACTCAACAGCGAAGACTGGGACAAGTTGACTTGGCAGATCTGTGAACTGCTTTATGTAAAAGCCATGCAAGACAAGTTGAACGAAGTGGAATCTGACGGGTTTGCCACACAAGAGTTGAAGCCTTACTTGCATAAGCGGGATGTGGATCGTTTGAAAAAACGGCTTCACGAATTGGTGATGTTAGAATTGGTTCAGGCCAAAGAAGATGCTCATGGGCAGAAACGCTATGTGTTTGATCTGTACCAGTTGAATCGCTATGGGGACCGTGACGACGTCGTGCCTGTCTTTGAACGGCTTGGTTGCTTGATCGGGGATGATGAAAATTAACGACACGGGAGGAACATCCATTGATGGCCAAAGTAAAACGTAAGTATGTCTGTCAGTCCTGTGAATATGAATCGGCGGTGCATGTGGGGCGCTGCCATAATTGTGGTGCGTGGAATAGCTTTCAAGAAGTCGTCGAAGCCCCTGCTTCGCTCACACAAGTGCCAGCCTACGCCAGCTTAAGCCGTGGGGATTTAGATCTAGAAAGTGAAGCCTCATGGAGCGGGAACATCCCCACGCCGTCTTTCAGCGGCTCACCCCTTTCAACGGTTCCGCTTTTTAGCACCGATAAAATTCAGCTCATGCCGTTGTCAGATGTGGATATGACCACAGCACCACGATTTTCAACCTTAATGCCTGAATTGGATCGTGTCTTGGGCGGAGGTTTACTACAAGGGGCATACATCTTGGTGGGGGGCGACCCTGGTATTGGAAAATCCACTTTGATGATTCAAGCAGCAGCGAACTTAGCGGATTCTGGCAAAAAAGTGGTGTATGTGACAGGTGAAGAATCAGGTGTGCAGATTAAGCATCGTGCGGAACGCTTACAGTTAAAAGGGGCATGCCAAATCTTGCTTCTGGCAGAAGTGAAGCTTCAAAACATTTTACAAGCCATTGTGGCCGAAAAGCCCGATGTCCTCATTGTTGATTCTATTCAGTCGCTGATGGATGTTAATGTGTCTGGTACACCGGGTGCTAACAACCAAGTGAAAGCCTGTGCAAACGCTCTTATGCAAGTGGCGAAAGGCTTAAACATCACCACGTTTTTAATCGGTCATGTCACCAAAGACGGACAACTTTCAGGCCCTAAATTGCTAGAACACATGGTGGATGCTGTTTTGTACTTTGAAGGCGAGCGTTACAAGGATTTAAGGCTCTTGCGTTCGGTGAAAAATCGTTTTGGTTCTACCCAAGAAATGGGCGTGTTTGAAATGCAGGAAAGTGGTTTGAAAGACGTCTTGAATCCTTCAGAAGTCTTTTTGTCGGATGCGGCGTTACATCCAGTCCCTGGGTGTGTGAGCGTCTGTTGTTTAGAAGGGAGTCGCCCTTTATTGATCGAGTTGCAGGCTTTAGCAGGGCAAAGCGTGTATGCGTCGCCTAGGCGTGTGGTCAATGGGGTAGAGACCAATCGATTGCATCAGGTAATTGCGGTATTGGAGCGTCGGGTGGGGTTGAGCTTTGCGGATCTAGACTTGTACATCAATGTGGTAGGGGGTATGAAAATTGATGAACCTGCTGTTGATTTAGGCATGGCCTTGGCATTGGTGACCAGTTTGCGAGACGTAAGCGTCAAATCAGGCACGGTGCTGATGGGGGAAATTGGGCTGACAGGGGAAATTCGTCGCGTGCGTCGTTGGAGAGAACGACTAATAGAAGCCATAAAAATTGGATTTACCCGCATTGTGTTGCCTTGGCCACAAGGCCGAACACAAGCCGAAGATGTAGAGGCCTTGAAAAAAGAGTTGCCTGTGGGTGTAGAACTTTACTTTGTGCGTAATATCCGAGAAGCCATTACCGCCTGTTTAGACGCTTGAGCGTATAGGCTTTTTTACCATCCCTGTTACATTGTTTACAATAAAGGCAATTTTAAGATTTATTTTATCTTTATTAAAGCACAGAGGAAAGAGTCCTTCACTCCTGTGCCTCTTCTACAAAACTCCTATTGTTGAATCCCCCTGATGTTTTACCCCCCTCCTTGTTCAAGCGTCGCTGATGTATGACGTGCTTCTACACGTGATCTTTTTGTACGCACCATGGTTCAGATTCCCCGTTGCTTGTGTATCGAGCGACTTGTGTATCTGTTTCGGGTCTTATTCCCCTTTTTTGTTTCTACCTGTTCCCCCCTATTAAATAAAGAGAAATAATCACTGCTATGTCGTTAACTGAACCTCAAATTTCGTCCTTATTAGGTTACATTGCTGAACCTGTTCAAAACAAAGTGTCTCAAAAAAATCATGTAAACTTAAAAGAACTGATGGTAGTTTTTAAAGAAGTCGATGCCCAAAGAAACTTGCAAATGCCTTCAAGCATTGAGCAACGCTGGATCGATTTTTTGCCTTGGCATTCATTTAATTAATCAACGTTCACGGAACAAATGTTCTTCTAGCACTTTAAACGTCAAATGTTTTGCGGCAGGCGTTTTATTGAGACGCTTTATGTAACAAAATAAAACATTTAGCAATAAAATAGGTGTCAAAATATATCCCCCCTTGCAAGACAAGACAACTATTGATATTGTGAAGAATACCGTCACATTCAATCCTTATTTTATACGTCTTATTTGTACTCAAATAGTCAAAGAGAACCCCTTTATCTATGGTTCGTCAAACTTTAAAGAATACTTACCATACGAGTTCATTGTACCTGCTAAAGTTCTTGGCATTTTTAGAATTGAATCCGTTGAAACGTGCTGAGCTGCAGGCTCTCTTTGAGCAGGATGCTGACTGTCTTTCCCCGCTTTCCACAGACACGTTACGTCTGTATGCCAATGCTCTTGAAGACCTGGGTTGCTTGTTGCAACGCCCTGACAAAAGCAACGATTTTCAATACAAGCTTAACTATTCCCCGTTTTGGGTGCAGTTTTCTTCTGAAGAATGGAAACTCCTTTTGCATAGTTTGGACAGCAAATTGAGGACCTGCCATATCCAAAGTTTTGTGCGTGTTTATGAAATGGCCGAACATTTGCTGGCACAAAAATTTCTGACCCCCCAAGCCCAGAAAGACTTACAAGCATTATTGAATCGCTATATTCAGCCCTTTCAGCTTAAGAATGTGAAAATTTTGGAACGTGCTACGGAATTAAATAGCTGGTTTTTGGTGCAGTATCAAGGAAAGGATGCCGTTTATGAATGGCAGGTATTACATGACGCACTGATTCTAGATCATCGTCGCTTGTATTGGCTTTGCTATCAGGTCAATCCTGAAACAGGCGATATTTCCCCTCTAATGCTGCGGCTAGATCGTTGTCGAAACATTTTTCCGATTCCTGCTGTGAAGGCTGACGTCTATGAGCCGACACGGCGCCGTATTTTAAGCTATATAGAAGAAGAACCTGTGTTAAGTTGTACGGTGGTATTGCCTAAAGGAATGAACTTTCTTTCCCCACGTTTACGGGGTGAACGGCTTGTGTTTTTAAGTCAAGACTCACAGCAAGCCTTACCTTTCTGGCAAGATATTACGGATTTTTATGGTGTAGAAACCTATGCAATACAGTACACCGTAAAAACAACCCATTTGTTTTACCTCCTTCAGTGTTTAAAGTCCTCAGGTGGTTTCCTGATTCCTTTAACTTCTGCTTTTTCAAAAGCATTTGCCAACAGCCAAGAAAATAGGGCGTTTGAAAAGAAAAAAAGATCCGTAGAAGAAAGGGTAATGAGCGTATGACCTTCTCAGGCGTTTCAGATCCTTTTAAGAAAACTCCTCCCCTGGTGATTCCTGCAGATTTGCATAGCACAGCAAAAAGGGTGCTCAGTATTATTTTAATTTTACTTGACGGCCTCAAGGTCGAAGAATCTGCTTTAATGGAAACCTTAAGCCCAAATGGCGAAGAACCCATTCCTTATAATACCTTGCGTAAATACATACGTACCTTGCGTTATGCGGGTTTTGACATTGTCAGAAAACGCTTTGAAGGTTCGGTTGTTTACTTTTTAAATGACACCAAATTTCATTTGGACTTAAGTGTTCAGCATGCCCAAGGCTTTGAAGAGTGGGTGAGCTATTTATCTAAATCAAGCTTGCTTTACCGTAAGTTGATGATGCTGGTGTCGCCACCTTTTCGGATTGGCTTTTGGGAACCCCATTTTGCGTATAATCAAGCTTCGAGTCTTACGATGTTTGAGGGCAAGGAACATTTAAAACTTTTACAAGACGCCATCGCTTCTAAGGAGCTTTTAGAGTTTCAGTTGTATGACGATGTGCAAACTCAAACCCAAGTGGCTAGATTTTGGGCCAGACCTTATGCGCTTACCCAGTTTCGACAAAGAGATGCTGTTATTTCCGCTATTCATCCTTATAATCGCCAAGTGTTTTATGTTAGGTTGAGTAATGTGAGGCAGTTACGTCAGGTGCCAAAACAGTGGTTGGCTTCTGAATGGCTTAAAACAATGGACTTTCAACTGGTGTTAGCCCCCCATTTTTCTAAACGTTATGAACTCAAACCCCATGAAACACGGGTAGCCACTTCCCCAACGGGCGAAACCTGCATACAGGTTTCAAAGGAATTGCAATATAAAGCACTGTCTCGATGCATTAAATATGATACACTAACACAAGTGCGTGGCGCAGATGCCTTGAGTGAAAAAGTCCAAGCATTTCAAAACTTACAAACACGCATTGCGGAAGAAGCCAAAATACCTTTCGCTTAGAAGGTAGGCCGCAGGGAGATGAATCTGATGCAAGTGTATGTGTTTTTCGGTAGTTTGGCGAGTTCCTTACTTATTTATGGGATTGTGTATTGGCAATTAAGGTCTTCTTTTTCTAATTTACTGAGCAATACGTTTCGTAAAAAATCAATGCCCTTATCTACAACGCAGAACCTTGCAGACCCAGTCAAACCTTCCAACCCTTCTTCACCAGTGACCCTTCATATAGAAGAACAAGGGTATTTAAGGCTTTTAAATGTGGTGTACTTTTTGTTTGTAGTCAATGGCTTGGTAACTGTGGCCAAAAAAGTGACTTCGTTACAAATTAAAAATTTTACTCAAGCTATTCAGATTTGGGCCGATATAACAAGTAGTCAACTTTTTTGGTTGGGATGCTTTGCCGTTTTGTACGTGGTGGCTTTATTGGTGATTAAAGATCGCTTGCAGGATTCGTTAGAAAATTCAGCGCATAGCGATTCGCCACAACCTTGGTAAACTAAAATACAAGGAACTCGATGAATGAAATTTTCCTGCTTTAATCGTTTTACTCAAGCGTTTACTTTGTCTGAAGTTTTAATTGTGTTGGGTATTATGGGCTTATTGACTACGATGTTTTTGCCATCTTTTATTGAAAATCAAACACGAAATAACTGTGCTTATCTAATCAAATCGAGCATTTTGGCGTCTAATAGTCTCTTAGAAGACGCTTTTGCGTTTTCTCGAACCAATTTAATGAATGAAGCCGTTGAGCGCTTGACAACGATTCGTAATTGTGGAGGCACCACGAATACGGCTACTACAGGAGGGTGTTGGAACACAACATCGCAACAAGCCTTACCCGCCAATGTGGCAAACGAAGGGGTGTTATTAAAGAATAACGCCGCCATCATTGGTTTTGATTCTACGGTACAGGCCACTGATGAACTCTTACGTTTTGTTATTGATGCCAACGGGCTAGCGGGTCCTAATGCTGTAGGGGTGGATCAAATCAATTTAGTCACTTGTACGACCGTCGCGTTTTGTCAAGCCAATACGACGATGCAAGGCCTCGCTGGGCAAGGATTCAAGGTGGTGCCAGGGCAATTGCTGCCTGTGGATGCTGCATCTGTGGCGCTTTACAACAGGGCTTTTCAACAAACGTAGCGAACACTATATAAAAATAGCATCCGAATACAACAACAAGGAGTCCTCATCAGAATAGACCGCAATTGTTCTAGGATGCTATTTCATCACATGAATACGAATTTCTTTCTTGAAGAGAAAAGACTAAGAAATTGTACCTGCGTTGTAGGCCTGCATTAAACTGGGGTGATACCCAAAGGACGCTTTTTGTTGCTTGGCAGCCAGGGCTTTCGCCATAGCGGGTTTTTGAGACTCCACTTGTGAGGCTTGAGCCAAGTTGGCCCTTCCTATCGCCGCGACGTTGCGATCCGCCTTAGACATTTCGCCATAACCGCCAATACCTGCATTTTCAGGGGCGTGTGCAGAATCAACCAAGCCTTCACTTTGACGCTTAAAGTTCGACAAATACGAAGGGTTCATCATCGCTTGTTGAACGTCGAGCTGAGGCACGGATAAACTCACATGCCCTGCAACAGTTAAGCCGTCTTGTGTTTCAAGCACAGGGCCAGAAGTAGACAACCCCGCTGCCTTGGCCTTGCTGTCATGCGCGCGTTCATGGGCCAATACGCCTTGTCGCGAATGTTCAGCCGCCGTGACCCCACTACTGTTCTTAAATTGAGACTTTGGGGTGTTTTCGTCGCCTACAAAGGTATTGCCAAACATCGTTAGGCGGTATTGTTTTTGTTGAGTCTTAGGCGCACCAGCACTCAGCGATTGAGCAGGGGTAAAAGGGGTTAAAGCACTTGAAAATCCAGACAAAGCGGAAAGAGCCATGATGTAACGTTTCCTTAGCACACGTAACGATTAGAAGGGGATTGATAACGCGACAAAAAGGAAAAACCTTTTGCAACTCAATTCTACCTAAATTGTAGTAGATTAGCAAGCATTTTTTTCACAGTAGGGTGAAAACGTTAAAAAATCGTTACATTGTGATATTTTCAAGCAAAATAGTCAAGAAAAAAGGGGTCTTGATGGTGAACCCCCTTGCAAACATTCTGACTATACCAAGGGAAACACGTGGCGTGTTCATGGTTGTTCATACGAGTGGTCTGTTCGGTAAACGAAACACACCGTGTATGAAAGAACCCCCTTGCTAAAGGGGTATCGTCCGTTGGGGTAAAAAACTTGAGCGACTGTTACAGGAGATTACAAACCAGTCAAACCCCCACGAATTCAGCAAGTACGGTTGGGGAAAAGTGACACGAAACGATTTAGTTGGCCGACGGCTTATTTAAAGGGCTAAAGTACTCGGGAAAGTTTTCTTTGGCTTGGCGTAGGGTAAGGTCTCGACCCGCTTGGTTTAAAATAGCGCGGTTGCGTCGATTGGTTTCGACTTGACGTTTTTCCGCTTCTGGCGAATGACGATATGCGGAATACACGATCCCTGCAGCTGAACCTAGTCCCATTAAGAGCGGGAACCACTTAGAAAATAACGGTCGTTCGCCTTCAAGAACTGCACGTGCTTGTAGGTGTTTGAAGCCCGCCAAGGCATGATGTAAATCAGCCACAGACGCATTCGTATTGGCTCGAATACGGGTCAGTATGGCTTTGGCTTCGTTCGACAAGGATTTATCCTTCAAAGCGGTGGTGATTTCACCCCACAACTCATTTTTTGATGTTTCTTCGGGTATGGAGGCTAAATTGGTATGGCTATGGGCTTCGGCACTTAATCTTTGATAGTCATACCTATTGGTGAATCTTTGATAGGCATTGTCAAGCAGTGTGAAAACTCCCGCAAGCAACATTCCATCAATAAAAGCGAACACAAAGCTTTGTTTTTCAACAAGTTCTTTCGCTTTTTGAGGGTTGCCGACCTGTTCAGACAAGAACATATCAGCAGATAAATACGGCTTGCCCACTTGTGTGGCTTCTCGTTGGGTTAAGGCTTCGTTCAAGCGTTTTTGGGCATCCCGCTGGGGGCTGTGGATGGATTCAACTGGTGAAGAGGGTTCAAGCATCACAAACACGGTGGTTTCTTCTTCGCTAAAGGCATTTGGGGCGCGATCTGCGGAAGGTAAAGCCGTAGACGGTTGAACGCGAGAAGCAACAGCGGGAAACAACATGGGGGCGAATCCTTTGGAGTTGAAAGAGAAAAGCGCAGTCTAAATCTACCATACCCCCCTGGCCAAGTCAAGCCTGACGGCGGGGGCCATCTAGTCAAGTAGATCAAAGATTCCTCCGAGGTTTCTTTGGGTGTAACGCAACTTGCGCAAGGCCAGGTTTTCAGTTAGACTAATTTTGTCTTTACCACAGTTCATTTCTTTCGCTATTTGTTCAAGCGTCTTTGGATCCTCTCCATCTAGTCCAAAACGCTTTTTTAAAACAACCTGCTCTTTTTCTGATAAAGACTCCAGGGCTTTTGCTAGCTTTTCCTTCAATTCAAGCATTGACAAGGGTTCAACCTCATCTGGCATTGTTGCACGAATTAATTCCAAAAGGGGCGTTTCGCTACCAGCCATTGGTGCATCTAACGAGACGGTTTTAAGACTAAAAGCTTCTCCCACCTCTTCTAGCCCCTTTGCGTTCCATCTACCCTTTGGGTCTGTCTGCTGTAAATGTTCAAGCAGTTCGCTAGGAGTAGGAGCTTGACCAAGTTCCTTCCGTAATGTAGTTGTTGCTTTGCAGATTTTAGACCATTTTGCGGGCATATGAACAGGAAGCCGAATCGTACGGGCTTGATTCGCAATGCCACGCGTAATGCCTTGTCGGATCCACCAATAGGCATAGGTTGAAAACTTATAGCCCATTGTGGCGTTAAACTTTTCCGCGGCACGGCTTAGGCCTAAATTACCTTCTTGAATCAGGTCTAGGTAGTCTAGCCCCTTACCCCGATATTCTTTTGCGACAGACACCACCAAGCGTAAATTGGCCTTTATCATGCGAACATGCGCCCGCTTGGCGGCTCGAACTATTCTAGCCTGTTTTTGGCTTAACGTTGGACGACTAGATACATTATTGTTCGCACGGTATGCTTTAAGTATATCGTCTAATTCTGGATTTTTGATTACTTTACCTTTAGAGTCCAGAATTTCGCCTAATTCCGTTTTAAGTTCGTCAAGGTATGCTTTAAGTAAAGCAGTAAATCCTGGATTTTCGATTTCTCCTTTCTCGGAGCTTAGATTTGGGCTTATTTGCGTTCTAAGATCTAGGAGGATTTTCTCCCCCGCCTGGATTTGGTGAGCCAACTCAATTTCTTCGGCAGGCGTAAGCAACGGCACACGCCCTATTTCTCTGAGAAAGTCTCCAACATTCTCACCCCAAGTTCTTTTATTCCCAGTTCTTTGGGTGGGGGTAAAACAATCCGTCGCAGGATTTTTAAAGCCCCCTTGAGATCTACTGGTCAGTTGGGTTGGGTTGGGTTGGGTTGGGTTGGGTTGGGTTGGGTTGACTGGACTGGACTGGACTGGGGAAACACCCCACCTATAAAGTAGTTGTAGCATCATGAAAAAAGCACCTATATTTCATCAAGAGAAAAGTAACACGCCTTGTAAAAATAACAAGCCTACATATGCTAGCACCCACCCTCTTTCAAGACAAGCCAGACTTTGCCAAGGGTGGGTGTGTTTTTTTATTCAATATATTCCCGAAGGCGACGACTTCGGTTGGGGTGACGCAACTTACGCAAGGCCTTGGCTTCAATCTGACGAATGCGTTCACGCGTGACGCCAAACAATTGCCCCACTTCTTCAAGCGTGCGTTGACGGCCGTCATCCAGTCCAAAACGCAAACGCAACACATCTCGCTCCCGCAAGGAAAGTCCTGCCAAGACTTCGGTTAAATCTTCACGCAACAATTCATGAGCCACGCTTTGAGCGGGGGCTTCAGCTTCACGATCTTCAATAAAATCACCCAAACGCGAATCTTCTTCTTTACCAATCGGTGTTTCAAGCGACAATGGTTCTTGAGCGACTTTGATAATTTCACGCAACTTGTTAATCGAAATCGTCATGCTGGCAGCGAGCTCTTCTTCACTCGGCTTACGACCGAGTTCTTGCGCCAGTTGACGGGTTTTTTTGCGGAGCTTGTTAATCGTTTCCACCATGTGAACAGGAATGCGAATCGTACGGGCTTGATCCGCAATGGCGCGGGTAATGGCTTGACGAATCCACCACGTGGCATAGGTTGAAAACTTATAGCCCCGTTCGTGGTCAAACTTTTCAGCCGCACGAATCAACCCCAAGTTCCCTTCTTGAATTAAATCCAGGAACAACATGCCTCTTCCCACGTATTTTTTCGCAATGGAAACCACCAAGCGTAAGTTGGCTTGTACCAATTTCTTTTTGGCTCGTAAGCCACCTTCGCCACCTTCAGCGATTTTACGCGCAAACTCAATTTCTTCGTCCGCCGTAAGCAGGTTGATTCGCCCAATTTCACGCAGATACATGCGAACAGGGTCGTCTACCACCACGCCTTTGGTGTCTACAGAAAAGTCCACAGTGTCATCATCGGTATTGGCGAGCATGCTGTTAATCACCACAGGGTTGCCGTGATTAAACAACGAAGCACTTTCATCCTTCATAAAATCATCTAAGCCAACATCATCATGCGTACTTCGCTCAGAACGATCGATGAGATCAATGAGGGCATCATCACTTTTGGTAGATCGTCGTTTCATCATAGAAAGCGTACATCCTTTAAATTTAAGGGGGGTAATTACAGAAATCGGGCATCACTCGTTGCCAATATAGGGGTGGCAAGAATTGGGTAAGTGGACCCATGGACTTGCTATATTTGTTTAAAAGAGCCTCAATCTCATCTTGTGCTAGTGCGGGGTTTGTCCATGTAAAATTCTTTACAATTCTAGCAATTTATTTTTTTATGTGAGTGGACCTTTTTACAAATCATTTGGAAATCCATCATAACACAAATTTTTAAAAGGCGAGTACTTTTGTTTAAAGATTTTTTGGATTATAATTTAAATCCGTTCTACTTTCTACAACAGTTCCCCAAGGAAGCTTATGCCTCAATCCCTTTCTTTCCAAGACGCCGCTGAACAAGTCAAACAACAACTCAATGTGTTAGACACCATTGGTCGTTTTGTTTCGCTTAAAAAGCGAGGCCGTTCACATTTAGGGCTGTGCCCGTTTCACAATGAACGAACGCCGTCTTTTAACGTTTCTGCTGAAAAAGGCTTTTTTAAATGCTTTGGCTGTGGTGAAAGTGGCGATGCTATTAGCTTTTTAATGAAAATTGAACATAAAACGTATGGCGAAGTCATTCGTGAACAAGCTGAAGAAATGGGCTTAGAAATTCGTTACAATAACGCTGTTGAAGATCAAGCCCAATACGCCCAAAAAACAGAAGAACGTGAACGCTTGTGGGATGTGTTGCACAATGCGGGCCAATGGTTTCACATGCAAATACAAAGCCCCCAACACCAAGCGATTCGTGAGTATTTACTCGGAAGAGGGACTTCTCAGGAAGCCGTTAAACGCTTTCAACTGGGGTATGCGCCAGAAACGTGGGAAGCCCTCAATAGTTACTTACAGACGGCGTGCCCTCATGTGGCGAGTGATGCATCCATTTTAGAACGTGCCAGTGTCGCTGGGGTGCGCGACAACGGCAAGGGCTATTATGACAAGTTTCGCCACCGTTTAATGGTGCCGATTCACGATCTAAAGGGTCACATCGTGGGTTTTGGGGGGCGTGCGTTGGGAAACGATCAACAGCCCAAGTACCTCAATTCAAGTGAATCGATGATTTATCAAAAAAGCCAGATCTTGTATGGTTTATTTCAAGCCAAAGACGCCATTCGTAAACGCAAACGGGCGGTTGTGATGGAAGGCTACTTTGATGTGATTGCTTCACACATGGCGGGCTTGCAAGAAGCGGTAGCCACTTGCGGTACGGCCTTAACGGAAGCCCACATTCCCTTGTTGATTAAATCCGGAGTCGAAGCACTGTACCTGTGTTTTGACAGCGATTTGGCAGGAAGAAATGCTGCCCTAAACGCTTTAGAGCGTTTGGATCCGTGGATTCAACGACAAACCCTTAAAATCAGGGTGTTAAGCATTCCTAGTGGCAAAGACCCTGACGATTACTTCAAAACCCATACGCTTACTGAGTTTGAAACGCTTATGGCTAACGCCCCAGATGGCTTGAGTTTTCGTTTAGATTGTGTGCTTGAAGGGGTCAATACGCACCATGCGGAAGGACAACTAGAGGCGAGTCATCGATTGTTGCCTTTACTGTCGAAGGTGAAGCATCCGATTTTAAGGGCTCAATTGCTGGCCAAATATGCGGAACGTCTGCATTTGCCAGAAGAAACCTTGCGTCAAAGCTTGGCCTTGTTTGAAGGTAAGTCCTCTTCACAATCAAGCTATACCAATTCAGCCAAGTACACCAAATCCCATGACAAAAACAAACGTTACACGGCTAAAACCTCTATGCCTCCCGAAGATTTTAACCGTTTACGTCAGCCCCTTCTAAAACAGCAAACGTTACCTATGATTGAGCAAAACCTCTTAAGCATGGCGCTTTCGCATGGCGCTATTTTTGAAGGGTTGCAAAAATCTTTGGTGAACTTTTCCTGGCAAAGTCCAACCTTGAATTGGGTATGGCAACAAGTTCAAGGTCTTCCCTTTAGTGAAGCGCAACCCTATGTACAGCACTTGTGGCTTGAAGCCCAACGTCAAAATAAGTTAGGCCTTTCTCAAGCGCTCGAAGCGGTTCTTATTGGGCAGGATGCCCTACTTGAACAGTTGAACAATGAAACGTTAAGCTCGCTTCAACTGCTTCAAATGGTTAATGAAAGTTTAGTGCAATGGCAAAAACGCAAGCAACAAAGTCAATTATACGTCCGCAATAAGGCGTTTCGAACCAAAGAGCAAGGCGCCGTTCTGGCAGAAGACCTAGAGGCAGAAGCCATTATGTTACATTATGATGTTTTAGATGCCCATAGCTCCTAAGTGATTTAAACCCTAAAGTGTGTCTAAATATAGTCTAAGGGGCTGGGCTTGTGGAGCGGGGGACGTTCAAAAGGACGCTTTAAACGAGTTCCTTCATCTTGGCTGTGTTGTTCCACATAATGGCGGGGCAGTAAATCCCCTAAAATACGACGACGGCACCGTTGCAATTGGCGCTGTTTATAACGACTATGAGCAATATCACCCTCTTGATTCGCGATGTAATGGGCTTTGTCGATGAATTGAATTTCATAAGGGAAAAAAAGTCGTTGCATGGTGCCCCCTTCATCCCCACGAGCGGGCACCTTGATTAATTGGCGTGTGGTAATGTGTAAGGCTCTGTAATTGTTGTCACTATGAGGGTTGTGTTTTGAAAAGCTATTGTGAGGAAGTTTTGCATCAAGCTGTTGTAAGGTGCTTAGTAAGTCCATCCAAGACGGTAGCATCGCATGAGGGTGTGGTTTTTCACTATGAAGCGACGGATAATCTTCTGGATGATGTTGTTGCCATAGGCTTTGGAATTCATCTAAAGCAATGAGTGTATTACGAGATCGTTCTGCTTTTACATTGCTAAAGACGAGTAATTGTGATTCCATTAAAATATCCAAGGCCACCAAGACATCCGGAATACTTTCCGTAATAATGCGAATGCCAATGAAGTCGTCAATCAATTCAATACTATTTTCTTTTTTGGAAAGAAGTTTGATTAAAAGGCTTTCTCGACTTTTTTGTTCTTTAATTTCTAAACCGTATAGGGCGAGTTGTTTGTCACTGCCTGTTCGACCAATAATGACTTTTTCACTTTCAAGGTCATAACGCATAATTTCCCCATAACCTTTTAAAATCTGTTGACGCGCAGGTTCAATAATCTGCAAGCGAGGGGCATGTTCAATATGCGTTAACGTATGTACGACTTTTAATATGGCACACGCCCATCGGCTTTGATCGGTGCGAGGCAATGTAGAAGCCAAACAAAGTAAATCTACAATGTTGGGTTGTTTTAAGAAAGTATCTGGCACATGAAGATGCAAGCGGGCAAACGCTGTTTCGCCTTCTCCCGCTTCAAGCAAACGGTTTTCAATAAAACTGACGGCTTCTTGCACCAAGTGACTAAGACGTTGAACATCTTGAAGATCGCTTAAATCATAGCCATACGTCATTAAAAAACGGTGGGCTTCTTCAGCGGTGCGAACTTGAATGGTGTTTTGTTCAATGATGGAAAGCCCTTGCACCAAACCGCTTAATAATTGCCACGGCAGGGGGCGCGCCACATGAGGGGGTTGAGGATCAAAAACAATTTGTAAGTAAGGGAAGTCCTGCTGTGTTTGTGGGCTTTGGGGCGTGTTGATGTCCATTAAAGTGGTTTCCTGCTTATTAAAGAAAAGCCTTTCTTTAGTATTATAACACTTTTTCATCTTAAAAACACTATAAAAGCAGGAGGGTACTTGAATCACCCTCCTGCTTCAATTCTTAAAAATGCACAGGGAAACTAGGCCTTTACCGCACGCAGTTGTTCGATTTTTTGGGAAAAATCTTCAGAACTAAAGGGTTTGACTAAATAGTTGTTCGCACCTGCTTGAATGGCAATGACGACATTATTGCGTTCGCCTTCTGTGGTTACCATCATAATCGGGGTGGTGATTTGAGCTTCTCGCAATTTACGGACGACATCAATGCCCAATAAACCTGGCATATTCCAATCCATTAGAATCAAATCAAATTTTTCTTTTGAAGCTGCTTCTAACCCTTCAAGGCCGTCGGTGGCTTCGGTTACGTCTTCAATTCCACATTGTTTTAATTCACGAATAATTACTTTACGCATGACAGCGGAATCATCTACAACTAAAACGTTTATCATTATTAGAACCTTTACCTAAACATTGAGGGATGCTAAATTACCGAAAACCAAACAAGAATTCCTTTATTTAATAGGTTTGGAAGTTTACTTGAAGATGAAAAAGTTCACCTTCAATATCAAAAGACAAGAGCAAGTAAGATGTTTCAGGGTTTCCTGTTTCAAGTTCATTGCCTTCCCCTAAAACCACGCTTGGCAAAGAAAGGCTATATAAGGTGTTGTCTTCTTGAGACAAGGCCACTTTCGTACGGCCTGAAATCATGTTAATGAGTTCGCCCATACCATCAATCATATCTTCACGTTGAACGTCTTCTATGGGAATGCCGAGCAAACGACTTACCATAAGTTTAGTCAACATTTCACTAAAGGAAAGGGCGAAGAGGCCTTCTCCATGGTCGCCTGAAATACCTATGACGCTGGAAATATCGCCTTTAAACTTGAATGTTTTAACAGGCTTGACGTCTTGTAAGGTTACGGAAGTTCCTGCCATAATGCCTAAAACATCAGTGACAGAATCCATGAGGTTATGTACCAGTTTGGCATCTAACGCATTACGAAATTGGGTGTGCATAAGGTAAACTCACTTTATTACTGGGGGTTGGTTGTGCGTTGTACTTGTACATTCGTCAAAGACAAGGAAAGACTAAAGGGATTGTTAGAGTTTGTTACATTTTAAAAGAACACTAACTAAAGTCCAGCATTTCTTGCGGGAGGCATTCCATCATTTTGGTAAGTAGTTCATCTTCTGTAAAGGGTTTAGTCAAGTATTGAGCCGCCCCTGCTTTGATGGCTCCGATCATTTTTTCACGTTCGCCTTCTGTGGTTACAATCATGACGGGGATATTAGATAAAGCGGGATCTGCTTTGATGGACTTTAGCGTTTCTATGCCGTCCAAATTCGGCATATTACAATCGAGCAAAACGAGTTCTACATCCGTACAATGGGCCTTGAGTTGTTCCAAGCCTTGAAGACCATCTTCAGCTTCAAGCATTTCATAGCCGAGTGCTTGGATAGGACCTCTCATAATTTTACGAATGAGACGAGAATCATCAACAGATAAGATGTAAGGCATAATTGAAAAATCCTTCTGATTATTAAAAAGGGTCTAACCTCTTATTCTAAAAACGGTCGTTTTACCGATGCTTTGAGGAATAAAAGGGGTTTGTAAACCGGTGAGGTTTTCTGTGGCTCCTAAAACAAGGTATCCATTAGGCTTAAGCATTTTTGCGAGCCTATTAAAGAGGACTTGTCTAAATTCGGGACTAAAATAAATGGCCACGTTTCTCAGGCAAATAAGATCAAAGTTTCGGCCTACGCTATTGGTTAAGTCTTCACCTAAATTAGCGATCTTAAACTCGCATAAGGCTTTGACTTCATCTCGAACGACGTGAACTCTGCCTTGTGATTCAAAGAACTTGTTCTTACGTTCAGGACTAATGCCACGACCCATGGCCAAAATGTCATAACGCGCAAGCTTAGAAAGTGCAATTGAAGAAGAAGCAACGTCCGTCCCTAAAATATGGACCCGCTGCTTTGGAATGATTTCAAGGTGAGGATGGGCTTCTGCATATTCATGCACCAGCATGGCTAAGGAATAAGGTTCTTGCCCTGTAGAACAGGCAGCGCTCCAAAGTTTAATAGAACCGATAGGATTCTGCTTAAGTAAATCAGGCAGGATAGTGGAGGCGATGGTTTCATAGGGGTGTACATCCCTAAACCACAAGGTTTCTTTTGTGGTCATCGCGTCAATTACAAGGGGTTTAAGTTTAACTTGAGCAGACGTTTTCATTAACTGAATAAAATCACTATAACTGGCACAATTGTATTCAATTAAAGTTTTCAATAAACGGGTTTCTAAAAGGTATTGCTTACTCGCGTCAAGCTGAATACCACATAGGTCTTCAACCAATTGGCACAACTGAACCAATTCATTTGCTGTCATGGGGTGAATATCGGCGTTAATGACGGAACACATAGGGGGAATCCTTTTACTGACTCGCAAGTTCACTAATACGGTGGGCAAGTCCTTCAAGTGAAAGAGCTTCATCGCTTAGGTGGGCTTCTACGACCGCTTTGGGCATACCATACACCACACAGGAAGAGGCTTCTTGCGTTAAACAATAGGTGGGGATACGTTGCTTTAAGTGGCTAACACCGTCGCAACCGTCTCTGCCCATGCCTGTCATCACAACAGCAAGAACACCGTTTTTATAAGTTTGACTCGCGGATTGAAAAAGTACATCCACCGAAGGGCGACAAGAACGCACTGGGGCATCATCACTCAGAACGATATGGACCCCCGTCTTTGGCTGACGTTCAAACTTTGTGTGTACGCCTCCAGGTGCTAAATAGACGGTGCCTACTTGAAGTTTTTCACCGTCTTCCGCTTCTTTTACTTTAAGGCGACTTACTTCATTAAGGCGTTCTGCAAGCCACGCCGTAAAATGAGTCGGCATATGTTGCACAATCACAATAGGGGACTTGATATTAGGTGAAAGTTTTTCAAGCAACACTGTCAAGGCAACAGGCCCTCCTGTTGAAATGCCAATCACCACGACTTCAAAACGAGAGGGTACGGCTTGCTGACCCCTGCTGCGAAGTGAGGTTCGTACATGGGTAGATGATGAAGGAAATGTAGTCAACACTTGAACCTCTTTTTACAGAATCGGTTACGTTGTACTAAACAGTCGTCAAGGAAGCGCTGAGGGCTTCTTTTAATATGTTCGACATGTTCAGGATCGTCACAATCCCTTCAGGTCTTTTTAATACCGCCTCAATCCAACGGGCGTCTAATTCATTGAGATTGGCAGGGGGGGCATCCAGTTCGGATTCAACATAAGGTAATACATCTCCAATCGCATCGACGCTAAAGCCAATGCGATCCGCTGGGGAAAGCCCTTCTTGGGCGTAGGCTTCATTCCGTAAAAGAATGTTATATTTGCCGTGTTGTAGTTTTAAAGAAGTTTGCTTGAAAATTTTGGTTAAATCCACCAGCGTTACAATTTGACCACGTAAATTGATTAAGCCTTGAACATAGGGCATGGCCAAAGGCACAGGGGTATGTTCCATTTGTGGAATAATTTCACGTACATCCAGCAGTGGGATTCCACAGATGACTTCACCAAATTTAAACGTAATAAGTTTTTGTTCTAACATAAAAGAAAAGTTCCTGTTTATTTATAAGAATAGGCTAAATAACGATTAAAAAGCACCTGCTAAACTAGGGTGTACTTCTACGCCGGCACGTTTTAATAGGGCATTGATATTGAGTAGTAAGGTAACCCGTTCTTGAATCAAGGCCGAACCATACAAGCACGGCTCTTCAATAAGATCAGTGTCTAAACGATAATCTACTTCAAGGCTGTCAATAATTTCAGCCACCCAAATGCCGACCTTCCCTTTGCCTGCCAAAGGTAAAATAAGGTATCCATTTTCGTCTTCTGGGTTTGGAGTTCTTATGTTTAAATACTGTTCTAAGCGAATGATGGAAATGGTTTCATTGTGCATACGAACAAATTCACGATTCCCAACGGACTCAATATGCTTGGCCTTAATGTATTCTAAACGCAAGACTTCCGCTAAAGGTACGGCAAAAGGTTCTTGAGGGTTATTTTGAAAGAGTAAAACCGATTGCTTTTCAAGTAAGGGAGATAATAAATTACCCGCGGGGTCAAATTCAAACCCATCGACAATGGACGTGCCAGTCCGTTGTTTTTCTAATTCTTGCCGACGTAAGTGTTCTGTTTGTACGCCACTAAAGTCCAGTTCACTTTGTGTGGCAATACCCACCACGTCGCAAATCATGGCCACACTACCATCCCCCATAATGGTTGTACCACTAAAGGCATGCACATTTTTAATCAGTGTTGACAAGGGTTTTACGACAATATCTTCAATGTCATAGGCTTCATCTACAATTAAACCGTATTGATTAATCCCAACGCTTAAGACCAATAAAGTGTAATCGCTTTCGGGCGATTGACGTCTAATTTCGGGGATTTGTTCAATGGCAACGGGGTCGTTAAAGCGTGCATCTTCAATCGTGCGACGCGCTTCGTTAGGCTTTCTAAGGTTCAACACATCATCGAGCTTGACTAAGGGAAGCCAATTGCCTCTTAATCGTAAGACAGACGCTTGCCCAATACGTTCAATACGTTGATGCACTTCATTGGCTTTTACACGCACCAGTTCCAGTAAGTTCACTCGAGGCACCGCAAAGCGTTCTTCACCCACCCCAACCACTAAACAAGGAATAATGGCCAAAGTTAAAGGCAATTGTAAGATGACGGCCGATCCCTTCCCTAAGGTGGATTCCAAATACACATGCCCGCCTAGGGCTTCAATGTTAGCGCGAACTACATCCATTCCTACACCCCGGCCAGAAAGATCCGTCACGGCTTCGGCGGTGGAAAGGCCAGCATGAAAAATAAGGTTTAATTTTTCTTGATGGCTTAAATCATCAAATTCAGCTTGGCTCATTACGCCATTAGCAATTGCTTTGCGTCCCAAGGCTTCGGTGTCAATGCCTTTACCATCGTCTTCAATACGTAAGTGAATTTGCCCCGCTTCATGAAACGCATGCAAGGTAATGGTACCAGAAGGAGATTTGCCTGCTGCTTTTCGTTGTTCTGGGGATTCAATGCCGTGATCACAAGCATTACGGATCATATGCGTCAAGGGGTCACTTAAGCCTTCTAAAATGCTTTTGTCTAGTTCTACATCTTGCCCAATCATTTGTAACTGGATTTTTTTGTTTAATTGCTTAGCAAGATCACGCACAACACGAGGGAAACGCCGAAATACGTTTTCAATGGGTTGCATGCGGGTTTGCATAATGTGATCTTGTAACTGATTGGTGACGGTGTTAATACTTTCTAACACTTGAACGAAGCTTTCGTTTTTGGTGCTAAGTTGTTTGTCAGACTGAACGGCACGCATCAGTTGATTGCGAGCCAGTACCAGTTCGCCCGCAAAATCCATAAGGGTATTCAACAAATCCACACGCACTCGAAGGGTGTCATAACTCACTTCGGCAGTTGAAGTACTAGGGGCTTCGACTTTAATTTCAGCCGTTTTATTGTAAACTTCAGCGTCCGATTGTTCTACATAGACGCCTTCATCCACAACAGGGACTTCATAATCATCTAACTGTGATTCTGCTAAGTCTAAGGCATGCAACACCAAGTCTTTTTCTAAAACGGTTGCAAATAGCACATGAAAATTCGGGGGTGGCGCATCGCTTTCCAGTTCAGAAACAGTAGATGCCAGAACGGCACCAATGGAGTCGATCGTACCAATAAAATCCTTATAGCTCCGGTGCATGTCAAATAAATGTAGGTTTGTGTCCAATTTAGCCACATAGACAAACTGACCCAAACGTTTCGCTTTTTCGATGCAGTCGCGTTCAACATAAAGAGAAGGATTCACTTTGTCATTATGTACACGGACTTTTGATTCATCGGTGCTTTCAACGGGTTGAGCCAAGGTAAGGGAAGCAGGGCCAGCTAGGTAGGGGGTGTCTGCCTTGGTGTAGTGTGTAAGGGCTTCTTCTAAAGCAGAAGTATCTAGTCGCTCACTCCGCTGAATATCTTCTACCATCACATTTAGCAAATCTACACCCATTAGTAAGGGTTCAACGACATGGGGATGAGGAATCAATACGCCGTCTCTTACTCGCATTAAGACGCTTTCCATCAGGTGAGACACTTGCTTTAAGCGTTCAAAACCAAAGAAGCCAGAAGCCCCTTTAATACTATGAATGGCTCTAAAAATACGGTTCACGATTTCTTGGCTGACTTCGGGGGCTTGTTTTTCAAGGGCCAATAAGTCAGGTTCAATGGATTCAAGATGCTCGGCACTTTCGCTTAGGAAGTCTTGTAATAGGGAATCGTCTTGATGTTCACTCATTTTTTTGGGGGTCCTTATACTGATCCGTTAAAAGGTTAATGTCTTATGGGGTTTTTGAAGTCTGTAGAATGGATTCCTTGTTTACAGGGTTCGTATAGTAAGCTGTACTTGCGATACATCTGTCAACGTCGGTTCTGAGAAGGCAGGGGTCTGTGCTTAATTCATAAAATAAGGTGTTAAAACGACACGTTTATAACTAGATGATTAGAACTTCATAATCAGACCTAAGCGATAAACGTTACGCGAGCCTAAACGGCCACTTATAATCATTGTAAAGGGGTGCCACTTCATTATGGAACGTCGCCCAGCCTTTTCAATCATTCAGGGGATGAATGTTCTCTATATATTTTCAATGATTTTAAAATCATCCATTCAAAGGAAGCTTCCACAATCCGCGTTTTTCAGATTGAGCCTTTTTTTCTAGGTGTTTCATTTCGTCTTGATGAGCGTAATTGGGGGCATAAATCATTACTTTGGCCAGCCCCGATTTCAATAAACCTTCATTAACACTTAGGCCACCTGTTGGCTGTAAATAAACCCATGCTAGGGTTCGACCATAACGGTCTCTTATTTTTTTGTCAAATTCTAAGTAAACAACCTTATTTTGGGTCAACCCTTGGGTATATGCCTTGGCTTCTAAACCAAAGGGTTGAGCTTTCCCACTAGGGTTTCGCTTAGAACGCTTGGTTTCTGGGGTATCTACTTGTAAGAAACGAATGTTTTCGTTGGGAGGTTCTAGCAAGCCGTTGCCGTTTAGATCACACGAAATGGTGTCTCCGTCAATGATTTTGAGTACTTTGCATGGTTTTCGATCACTAGATTCCAGCTGGGGGCTTAACTGTTTTGTAGGGGCTTGATTCGGCGTTTGAGCCTGAGGCGTTGAGCTTGGCAGCTGTGTTTGCTTTTTCATAGATGTAGAGCGTTGTTCAAGGGAAGGGGAGAGAGGAGGCGATGTTAAATTCATCCATTCATTGGGGATCAGTAGAATCCCAATAAACACCACAAGTATTAAGATAAATCGTTTGCGCAAAAAGCGAAAAACAGTTTTTTTCATCAGTCACCCTTCTTTTGCGTCATTAATGTACATAAGAAAAGATACAAAAGCCCTTATTTTTAAAAATAAGGGCTTTTACGGTATTCGATGCTTGACACGATTTAGACGACAAACTCTTCACAAGCGGACGTTAAATCCGTATTAGCAATAAAGTTTTCATTGTGAAAAGGTACATCCATGGGAGCGTATTCACGCAACAATGGAATGTTTGTTTTCAAACGATCGGCATAGGTGGGTAAGTTCACTTTCCAATAAGTGCCTAACACCACACGATCCGTTAAACGATACGCTTCCGCAATAGCGGCGATTTTCTTGGCTTGGTAGGCTTCTAAATCATCGGGGTCTTCTACGAAACCAGTATAGCCCGTTTCTTCCAAGTACTGTAAACGGGGCAACTCGCTTTGACCTGAATTCACCGTTTCCGTATAGTATTCTTTAGGGTGTAAGTCATTGTAAGTCGGGCAAGGCTGATGAACATCTACCAAGCTAACCCCACGATGATTGATTGCATCCATAATTGTTTGCTTGAGATGCTTGGCATCAAAAGCGTAAGAACGCGCCACAAAGGTAAAGCCTGAAGCAATGGCTAAGGCCAAGGGGTTAATGGCTTGTGAAATATGAGGTAATGCCAAGCTCTTAGGTTGCATGCCTACTTCTAAAGTCGGAGAAGCCTGCCCTTTGGTCAGCCCATAGACTTCGTTGTCAAAAACAATGTAGGTAATATCTACATTACGACGACCCGCGTGTATAAAGTGCCCAGCCCCAATTCCGTAACCGTCTCCATCGCCCCCTGTGGCGATGACCACGTTATTGGGATTGGCGATTTTAGCGCCTAAAGCGTAAGGCAACACACGCCCATGAAGGGTGTGAATACCGTAGGCTTGAAGATATTGAGCGGATTTGCCTGAACAACCGATTCCTGCAAAAAACTCCACTTTCCAAGGTTGAAGTTGCAGTTCAGAAACGGCTTGCTGAATCGCATTAACGATGCCAAAATCCCCACATCCCGGGCACCAGTCAGGGTTCTTGTCTGAACGCAATTGAAAGGGCTTCAATTTAACGTCCAACGTTGGGAAGGATTGTTCGGTTTGTTGTTTAGTGGCCATTGACAAGCACCACCTTTCTTGATTGCTTTTCTTTCACTTCTGTAACGGCTTGTATAATTTCACATTGTGAAAATGGACGCCCCGTGTATTTGACAGCTTTATGTTCAATGTCAATACCCGTTTCTTGACGAATCAACTTAGCCAACTGATTGGTGAAATTGCTCTCAATAATCAAACGTTGCTTGGCATTGTTTAAAATACGTGTAATGGCTTCAACTGGGAAGGGAGACATCAAACGAATATGCAGATAATTAACGGATTGACCTTGTTCTTTGAAGCGATCCAGTGCATCAAGCGCAGATCCTTTGGTAGATCCCCAGCCCACAATCGTGAGGTCAGCATTTTCTGGACCGTACAATTTAAACTGTAGGTGTTCAGGAATTTCTTTGGAGGCGGTAACCAGTTTTCGGGCTCGCTTTTCCATCATTTGCATACGAATAGCGGGCTCTTCTGTAATAAAGCCGTATTCTGTATGTTCATCTCCTGTTAAGAAGTGAATTCCACCAGGTGTACCCGGAATAGTCCGAGGGGAAATACCGTCTTCTGTTATTTGAAAGCGTGGGAACTTGGGCAGTCCAGTGGAAGGGTCCGCCGGATCGTAGGAATCCACTTTAGTGATTTGCTTACCACGATCAATAAGCAAGCCTTGATCCGCAAACTTTTTAATGCTTTGTGTGGAATTGGCTAAAGCCTTGTCCACCAAAACAATCACAGGGGTTTGGTAACGTTCTGCGAAGTTAAAGCAGTTAAAGCCGTCTTCAAAGCACTCTTCCATATCTCCAGGAGACAAAACAATTTTGGGGAAGTCCCCATGCCCAATGTTTACCGCAAACAACAAGTCGCCTTGTTCACTACGAGTAGGCAGACCTGTGGAAGGGCCTCCACGCATGTAGTTAAAGATAACGGTAGGCACTTCGTTCATGCCAGCCCAGCCGATGCCTTCTGCTTTTAAGCAGAACCCAGGGCCAGACGTTGCAGTGGCAACTCGAGCACCCGTTACAGCAGCACCATTGGCCATGTTGATTGAAGCAATTTCATCTTCGGCTTGATACACCACAATGCCGTATTCGCTATGTTGTTCTAGGTAAATACATTCATCAACCGCAGGGGTGATGGAATAGTAGGTTTGAAAACGCATCCCTGCTTTTAATTTACCAATCCCACAAGCGGCAGCTCCGTTCATGAGTAAGCGTGATTCAGGTTCAGGCTTATGGGACTGTTCTTGCATTTGATATTTGAAGTCTTTGGCCTCCGCAATGGCTTGAATGGCTTCATAGGCCTTCACCCCTGCTTTAAGGTTAATGGCCACCAGCTTGGATTTTTTGCCACGAAACAAGCCTTTAAGGGCTTCTTCAAGGACTTCAACACCCACACCGTACAAAGCAAGAGAAGCCGCCACTGAAATGGTGTTTTTAACAATGGCCAGCTTTGCAGCGGGCTTGCCTTCTTCTTCAGCCAATTCACGAATAATGCCTTCATAATCTAAAGGGAACAGCTTGACGCTGGCATCCATTTCAAGCACTTCAGGCTTGGTTAAACCTGGATCGTAAATCAAGGCGCCTTCGGGTAAAATTTCGTGGGCATGAATAACGGCCGTGGAATCTTCAAAGGTCGCCAGCATATGAATGGGGTCAATATGCGAACGCACCACATCGTGACTGGCACGTATTTGAAAGTAACTATGCTTTCCCTTAATGTTTGAGTGATACTCCCGTTTCCCGTAGACCCAAAATCCAGCAACCGCCATTGCACGGGCAAATAAGGTTGCTGAAGAATCGACACCACTGCCTTGCGGGCCACCGATCATCCAGCTTGTTTCAGTTATTCGGCTCATAGAACAACATCCTTGGGCTTAAAGCCACCGTCTTAAAATCCTCAAAATGAGGATGAGACACGTTTGTAACTGTCATAATAGGACTTGGGCACCACCTTCTTTTTCTGCACGAAAGCATTTTAAAGCAAGTAAGAGACAAAATACCTATTTTTAACAATTCTAGTTTAGCACACCCTGAAAATAGAGCAAACCTTTTTCTATAAAAAAAATCCCATGCCTTCACAAAAAAGCATGGGAACTAACACTGCTTTGAAAAATCCGTTTTTCAGTGGTATTTGTTTACCTTAGGGACTTTATAGGAAAGTCCTAATACTGTGGCTTACTTTGCTGTATGGCTTTAGCGATATTTTCTTTTCCTTCGGTGTCCATGTGTTGTGCCATGGCATGTAAGAAGGCATTGCCTGTTACGGAAGGATTCTTAAGAGGGGTTGTGGGATTTTTAGCAACCACAGGGGTTGGGGCCTGGGTGATTTTACCGTAGCGTTGGGCTTGCTTGCGAGCGATCGCTTCTTTGACTCTAAGATTGACGCCTTCTTCAGTAATTAATTCGGACTGTTGAGGAGCATCAGGGGCTGAGACAAATCCCGTATGCTTCATTCTTTCACGCACCCGATGCAGGGTGTTTTGATGGGTAGGCTTTGGGGGGGGCTTTAAACGACTCGCGTAAGAATCACGGATTGCTTCAGAAGGTGTGAGTCCCAAGGGCATGCTCGCTTCTGGAATAATAAAGCGTTTATTTGAGTCCAAGGGGTAAGCTTCTAAAGCGTGTGACTTTTTTAATTTACTCAAGAAAAAGAAACCTATTGTGCTAACGAACAAAAACCCCAAAAGTAAGTTGCTATGTGCTTTTGCCCATTGAACCAGCAACACAAAAAGGGTTTGAAGCGTTTGACGAATGCTCGTGTCTTCAAGGGTTTCATTTTCTTCATCATCTAGCTCATCAAGGGCATCACTTTCAATGGCAATGGGCATATTGGCAAGGTTTGGATCATTTTCAAGCAATGAAGACACGCGAGGATGCTTGAGGCTATTGGTGTTTGGATTTAATTCAACAGAAAGATCATCAGTGGCGGGTTGAGACTTTATTGAGTGGCTTGTAGAAGTTGAGGGGGTAGTGGGGGGAACTTCAATAGGTGTGGGGATTTTTTTAATTTCGCCACTTTCTATGGCCAAAAACACATCACCCGCTGAAGCTTTTGACGACTGAAGGGGTTTACTAACTGGGCGAAGCAGTCTTGAGTGCTGTTTAACTAACGTTGCTTGCTTAAACGTATTGGGCGAACGAGACTTATTGAGTTCCCGAAAGCCTACAACAGGAAGGGTTAATCCTCTGCCTTCAATCATGAGTTGAAGATGCCCATTGTCTAAATGTTTTACACGAACGTTGTCAATAGAAGGGGCTTTTTCGTATTGAATGGCAAAGACATTGGAGGTAAGGGTTGTCTCATACAAGTCTAAAACAATTGCTTTACCTTGTTGTTTAGCTTCATGGCGTAAGGGCGAATCGGTGTGAATGTATAGATTTAAGGTGCCTTGTTCTTCTCGTAAATCCACCCCATTGATATGGCTAATAGCCTGCGCTGAAAGTGTTGTTGAAATACATATAATGTTCAGTAATACCCAAGCCAAAAATAGAATGGGGTGTTGGCCAAAGAAGATCTTAGGAAAGTTCATCGTTTTTGTCTCTCTCTATATCATCAAGCAGTGAAATTATTGAAAAGTGTTAGTTGAATCCGTTGGTCTTTCAGTACGGTTATAGTGTTTGAAAGATGAAACAGGCGATGAGGCTATTCTAGGAGCCTCGGTTTTTTTGTGCGGGCGTGTAGGCAGAACTACATAACCAAACAAAAAAATCGTAGCGACAACGAAGAGATCAAAGACCCTTTTATCTATCGCTTACTATAAAATCAGTTTGACACAGTGCCAGAGGCTTGACCTTATACCTTGGGATGAAAGCTCTCTAATCCCAAAGGTGTATCTCCTCCATTAAAAGCTCTACATTTAGGGAACTCCCACTCTAAGCCAAGTAAATACGATACAATAGCGAATATCTTTACAGAACAACGTAATATCTAGAAAATCTGCAATGATTTTGACTAGCACAGGTTTTCCTTTATGTCTACATCTTTACGAAAATACGATGAAGAATTTAACTGGTACGCGCCTTTGGACGATTCCCCAAGGGCATGGACGATGCTAAAGCATTTGGGATTATTGCTGTGGCAGCGTTTGCTTACGCCGTCTGAAAAAAAATGTATGGTTGCCTCCGTCGAAATAAAAGGGAAGAAAGAACCCCCCCCGCGTCGTTTTGAAACACCGTTAAAACGCTTGCCTTTAATAGTTCCCCCAAGCATAGCCACTTACTCGTCAACCCTTGCCTCTTGGAATCCTTATGACCTGACTTCTTTACCAGAAGAAGAGATGCCTGCTTTCGTCGCGGATTCAAAGGGTCTTTACAAAAATAGTGGTTTTGAAAAAGAACGCGGAAGAGAACTTTCTCAAGAGCGTCCCGTCACAGAAACCCACTCTATTTCAGTTTTACCACTCGAACCACCTAAAACTTTAGAATCTATTGACGACATTAACACCTGGATTTTATTGAACATTGATGAAACAGCGAAAGACACTGGGCAAGAAACCCCGACTGTAGAAGAAGAGACGTTGCCTGTTTTATTCAATGGTTCTCAAAATAAGGTATCCTCTCTTAAATCGACGCCCTTAGAACAACATGTTGCACAAACGAAAGCGTCTATTGATGCCTTGGTGAATGCGTATTTTTCTCAAACCCGGTAATCTCTGATGAGGCTTCCTGTAGTTGGCTTTTTAGATAGTTGGGTGTAGAATAAAGCTATATTTATGCAACCCCCCTTGAGACTTTACCTCATGATGAGCCTTCGTGAATTGAGCTTAACGCATCTTGCCGTCTTTGATTCGCAATGCATCGATGTGCCACAAGGCATGACCGTCATTGCAGGAGAAGCCGGTGCTGGTAAAAGTTTAATGATTGATGCCATGGATTGGATTTTTGGGGGGCATGCTTCGGCTAAAGAAATTTTGCGAAAAGATTGTAACAAAGGCAGTGCGGGCCTTTTGTATGAAATTACCCCTGAGCATGATGCCGTTATTTGGCATGCTTTAGACGCAGAAGGGATTGATCTTGAGCGAAATGACCAAAACCATGTGTTGTTGGACATCACACGAGACTTCACCCCTAGCGGGAGTCGTTTCCGCATCAATGGTACGTCTGTGTCCCGTGCCTTTATGCAAAGCTTACGTCCCTATATGCTTGAATTACAAAGTCAACACAGTACTATTACTCTTATGCAACAAACGCATCAACAGCATCTGCTAGATGCCTATGGAGGAGTGGCACATCGAACTTGCCTTGAAGCGGTGGAAGGTGTTTTTCAGCAATGGAAGGAAGCGGTTGCTTGCTTAAACGCCTATGAAGTAGAAGAGCAACAAGCTAGTCATCGCTTACATGTGTTACGTTTACAAGTTGAAGAACTCGAGCGTTTTCAATTGAGCGATCTTCAAGAAGATTTAGAATTAGAAGAAGAAATCAATCGATTGGCTCATGCTGAACAGTTACAATCCGCTTATGCTCAAGGTTTAGAGCTCATGGGCTTGGGGGAGGTGTCTCCTGATGCCCTTAACGTGTTGGATGTGTTGAGTGGCTTAAGTAAGCGACTCTCTTCCGTGGAAGCGTCAGAAAAGCGGTTGACTCCTATTTTAGAACAGTTAGACGCTATTCGTGAACAGTTAAGAGAAATGGGACATCAGCTTAATGCACTGAATGACGAAGTAGGGTTAAACCCCAAGCGTTTGGATGATTTACAAAGTCGTTTGAATGATCTTCAAAAACTCAAACGACTTTACGGCCCCACTTTGGCGGACGTGATTCGCTACTATGAAAACAGTAGCCAAGAATTGGCGGAGTTAGAGTTTAGACACCGCAATCCAGACGCCTTAAAAACCCAAGTGGCAAGCGTAAGCCAGCATTTAACATCTGCTTGCCAAGCGTTGACGCAAGCCCGTCAACGCTTGGCGTTTGATTTAGAAGCCCAAGTGCAAGCGTCCTTAAGCGATTTGGCGATGCCTCATGCGCGCTTTAAAATTATTTTAGATCCTGTAGATCCCTACGCTCAAGGGCAAGAACGTGTGCAGTTTGCCTTTTCTGCAAACGTGGGCGATGAACTTAAACCCCTGGGCAAAGTCGCCAGTGGTGGTGAGTTGTCTCGCGTATTACTCGCCCTAACGGTGGCAAGCCTTCTTCCCGAAGCGGGTGAAACTCAAGCCAAAAAGCTTTATGTGTTTGACGAAATAGACACAGGCACCAGCGGGCAAGCCGCCAAAACCATTGGCCTTCAGCTACAGCGACTCGCTCAAGCGGGGCATCAAGTCTTGGTGGTGACCCACCAAGCGGTGGTGGCCGCGGCGGCACATCATCATTGGTGGGTCCATAAGCATGTGAATAATGGGGTGACCGTTTCTTCGGTTAAAACCTTATTGAATCGTGCGGATGTGGCGGATTTATTGACGCATCTCGCCAGTGGGGAAGATGCACAAACACACCTGGCGTCTCGTCAATTTGCCGAAGCCTTGTTGAATCAAATGCAACCTGCTTTAAGTGTGGTATAATCGTAAAGTTCACGTGTTAAACTAACAGTGCTCAAGTGCTTCAACAAGTACGCGTTTGACTTTCATACAAAAAACGCTGCCCACTAGGGCTATAACGTTTCGCTTAAACTCCTTCGCTCAAGCCTGATTGCTTGAACAGATCTTCAGTTCAGCATAACAAAATAGGAATCCCCCCTTGTATGACGCCCCCCTTTGAACATGAAAAGACCAAGCATTTGTTTAAAAAAGCCTTGATTGTCGTCAAAGAAAGTACGGATCCTGATGGGGAATATGTGGCCCGCACAGAACGCTTTCTTTCTATGGCAGGACTAGAGGTTCATATTGCCAAAGCCAGTTTTGATGACGGATGTGCCGCGTTGTGGGAAGAACGTAAGCAATGGTCGCCTGATTTGATCATCGTCGTAGGGGGAGACGGTACCTTCTTACGAACCGCTCAATGTTACGCCCCCGCTGAAATTCCCATGATTGGTATTAATCGCGGGAACTTGGGATTCTTAACACGTATTGAAACCGAAGCCATCGAAAAATACTTGGCCCAATTATTAGCAGGCGATTTTCATCGAGAAGAACGTATGTTACTTGAAGTGCAATGTGCCACGTTGAGAGAAGAGGACGCCCCACGGATTGCCCTGAATGATGTGGTGGTTAAAACCGCAAACCCTAGTCAAATGGCACGTTTGGATCTTTTTATAGATGAATTTCCTGTGGCTTGTTATGACGCGGATGGGCTGATTGTCTCTACCCCTACAGGGTCTACCGCCTATAATCTGGCAGCAGGAGGTCCCGTCTTGGTGCCTGATGTAGCGGCACTGGTCATTACACCGATTTGTCCGCATAGTCTTTCAGCAAAACCTATTGTGGTACCCGCTTCTTCAAGCATTCGTATTGAAGCTGTTAAACGTAATATCCACCCAATTATGTTTAGCCTCGATGGCCAAGACCCCTTGCCCGTCGCCAATGGGGAAAGTATTTACATAAAAGAATCTAACAGTGCTTTACAACTCTTGGGCTTTGATCAACCTGAAGACAATTTCTATTGGCTGTTGCGAAAAAAATTACAGTGGGGCAGCAACCCCCGAACTGAAATACAAGTGTGAAATACAAGTGTACATATGGCTCGACTGGCACAAACGGTTACAGGCATTTGCTTAAGAAGTATCGAATATACTGAACGGTCTCGCATTGCCACCTATTTAAGTAAAGAATTAGGCAAAGTAGACGTCTTACTTGCTCAAGCCAAGGGGGCTAAAGCGAAGCATGGGGGGGCAAGTGAACTAGGCGGTATTTTTAACCTTCATCTTAGGCGCTCAACGTCTGCTTCATCGTTATGTCGATTAGAGCAGTATGAGGTGCATACCGCTCTGGATTTTGCAAAGGGGCTTGAGTATGAAGCCTATGAAGCCCTCATGCCCTGCTTAGAACTCATGAGGCTTTTTGCTATTTCCTTTGATGAAGACGCCCACAAGCGACAACGCCTTTTTGCCCAATATGAAGCCTTGCTTGCCTTGTGGCAACAAGCCACAGAGGCTTGTTTTTTGCAGTGGTCCAAACTTTGGTTTTGGCAAGGCCTTTTAGGCTTAAGTGGGCAATTGCCTTCATGGGGATGGGATGTTGTGCATCAACAGCCAGTTGTTTGGCAGGGTGAAGCGGAAGTTCGCTTAGTGTTTCAACCTAATGCAGGAGGACTCTCTTTAATTCCTGCTTCACAACTGATGAAAGAAGATCTGGAACAATGGGGGGTGTCTTATGGCGTGTGGAAGAGTCTAAGTGTTTTAGAAGCGTTACAAAACGAGCCCTTTAAAGCCTTATTAGAAGTGCCTCAACCGCCTTTAAGTACCTTAAAAAAAGTCGAAGCCTTTTATGTGGCAGTCCTTAAAACGCAGGAACTTCACTTGAAAAGCTGTTAATACCAATTATAGTGTTTTATACATAAGAAGTGGTAGACTTGAGAATTATTGTATTTTGGATTTTTATCTCCGTTTAACGCTGGTGCTTGGGGGTCTTTGTGCCGCCAAACCGCCATAGGCGGTCTACATGTTAGCTTGTCTGATAAATAAGGAGATTGCTCACAACCCCCAAAGGCGGTTCAAGGAGGGGGAAATGAGGGAGGACGTATTGCGTTTCTCCTCCCTCATTTCCCCCTCCTTGAAAATCCACCCCCTTTTGACCCACCTCGTCGCATCATTCTCGTTGCACGACGTCCGCAAAATCGCTCGGGGATTCGCAGTGCGCTCACCCGCTCGGATTTAGTGCTTGGACGCCTGCTTGTGCAACGAGTTTAAACATACCACTTTTTAGGTAAAAAATACTATATATAGTATTCGAAAGACAGAGGTAGGCATGGGCATCTCGACTTATTTTAGAAGCCTTGGTTTTCTGTGGTACTTATATGTTGCAACAGTTCATAACAATTGCGTACTTCTTCGCTCAACTGGGTGGGGATTAGAATTGACACCCGCAATAAGTATGTTTCGTTGTGGTGGGTAATCCGCAACAATTGATTGGGTTTAATCCCTGCTGGGATGCTGATATGACCCAAGCTCTGTTCTTGAGTCCCCTGCTGGGGGAGTAACACGTCTTTTTCAGTCCCCAGCACCGCTTCCCAGACTTCTAGCATTAACGGGAGTTCAGGGGGTTGAGCAGTCGTTTTTTCAACCGTGGATTTCGCTGAAGCAGACGAAGACGTTCGCCGTGTTTGAGAAGAAGCTTGCTTTGAAACAAAAGAGTTTGCTTGCTTAGCCCCCTCTTCATTGGGCGACTTGTGCTGAAAAGACGACACGGTAGAATCTTGCCCTTCAACAGCATTGGCACAGTCCTCTTCCCGATCCTGTTCAATAAGGTCTTCCCCTTCCGTGTTGGTTTCGTTTGAAAGGTCATCGTCTTCTGTAGAAGTCTGCACTTGTGGAGGTCGATTTGGTTTTGGGGAATCCCCCACGCTGAACCAGCTTATTCCACTGGGGTTTACTTTTTCAACCTGTAGATTAAGTAAAATGCTATTGTTAATGGCCAGTTTTAAAACGCACGCATTACTGTGATCAGGGATGACTCCAAAGGGTACCTGCACATGTTGTAAAATAGTTCCCGTGTAATAATTCACACACTTAAATAAAACCCCTTTTTGTGCCGCTTGCTGCCGTTGTTTTGCGGTGGGTTCCCACGTGGCATGCCACGTATTGGGCTTGGATTCCACGACATAAAGCGTGTACCATTTTTTCCAAAACATGGGTTTAGAAGGCACTGCAATAAAAGGTTCGCTTGTTTCAAGGGGCTTACTCGGGTGATTCTTCCCCGTGTGATGCGTGTTTCTGTGCTTGGGGTTTGAAACTTGCACGGCTTTTTCGCCATGTGTAGTTTTACTGGGGGAAGTGTGAGGGTGACGCTCTTTGCCCCCTTCTTTAGAAGCGGCTTTTTTTGTTTTGGCCTGATGCGTACTCACCCGTTGCTTAACGGCGTCAATCACGCTTTGCAACTGTTCGTCATAGTACTGCTTTTTACCGGGGTGATTCAAAATCGTATAGGCCAAAAGGACGCTTTTAAAAATTTCCGTGGCTTCTTCACGTAATTCAGGCGCCACCACGTCAGGATGCGTCGTTTTCACTAAGCCTCTATACGCCTTACGCACTTCGCTCAGCGAGGCATAATTTTCAAGCCCAAGTACCTTGTAGTAGTTGACAAGCGTTCCTGAATTAAAAACGGTATCCTTTTGACGAGCCATTGTTCGTTGTCCTTAGAGTCGTCTACATTTCTAAAATATATAGTGTTCGAAAGATGAAACAGGCGATGAGGCTATTCTAGGAGCCTAGATTTTTTTGTGCGGGCGTGTACATAAACGTACATAACCAAGCAAAAAAATCGTAGCGACAACGAAGAGACCATAGACCGTTTTATCTAGCGGATACTATAGTATGTTGGATGGCATAACAACAGAGCTAGCCATCACCTTGAAAATTCGTCCAAATAAAGTGCTTTAAAAACTTACTTCATGGGCAGAATCGGAAAAAGCATTAACCATACACCCATCAACAATAAAAGCCACCCACTGGCTTGCTGTAATCGTTCCAACCACAATGATTCTAGGCGTTGTTGTAAAACAGGTAAAATAAACGGCAACACTAAAAACAAGACCCCTTGGCCAACGCTGTACATCACAATACTGAATAGACTCACCGCAGGGTGGGGGCTATGTAATAAAAGTACCGTCAATGCCAATAAAAACGGCGTACTACAAGGTGAAAGAATAAAAGCGTAACTGACGCCTAATAGCAAGGGCTTTAGTGCTTCAAGCCAAGGGATTTGACTCAATTTAAAAAGCCCTTGCGTCGCATTTTGAAACTGAAAAGACGCTTGCCATTTCTGAAGGATAGACAATCCCAAAAGAAAGGTGAAGGCGCCTGCAAGCACCCATACCCACGGTTGATTCCATGCCCCAAACATCACCCAACGTAACTGCAACGCCATAAAACCCAATACAGTCAACGCGAGCACCATGCCTGTGGTAAATAAAAGACTTAAGTGCAAATAGCGACGAAACCCCTTTAAGCGTTCTTGAAAATCAGGCGAAGCGTGCGTGCGTTCATTTAAAGGCGATTCCCCAAATAGGTAGAGCCCCCACAACGGTAGAATACTTACGGTGCAAGGATTTAACGTATTCAGCACACCTAACAAAAATGCAAACAAAGGCGACCACCACCCCAAGGGATGCCCCTGCACCCAGCTCATGGCTTCATGCCCCACCCCTTCTAAAAAAGAAAGGAACATCATTACTGGCAGCCTAATAGGCTATTGGGATTCGGCATGACTTTAGGCCGTTGTTCGGGTGCAAGCTGTATTTTTTTGAATGCTTCATGTAAGTACTCCACTTTCTGATTCCCTGCCAGAACAGAAGAAACCGACCCGCCTTTGGCAATAAAAATTAAAGTAGGGGTAACTACAGGAGCGTAGGCCGACATTAGGGCATCGTAATGTTTAAGGCCTAAAGAGCATTGCGGTTTATGGTTAAGGTTTAAATCCAAAACGGGGATTTCAAGATACGTTTTTCTCACTTGCGCCAAAATAGGTTTTAAGACTTGACATTCCGCACATAAATCAGCGGTAACGGTTAAAAGCAAAGGGCTTTCACTTAAAAAGGGTATTAAGCTTACGGCTTGTGCGGGGAGCACATTTTGAGCGAAGGTGATTTTTTCTTCACCAGGGCGAGTCACCGATTCGCTATGCTCAAGGGGAGGCGGTGTGCATCCGCCGAGAGGGGTCATTGCTAGTGCTACGCAAGCAATGCTCAAAATCTTGAAAGGCTTTTTCATGGAGGAGTCTCTTATGGATAAATGAATTTAGTGGCTTAACTGTTGTATTATACCATTATTTCAGAAGAACGGAATACCCTTAAACCACCAAGGTAAACACATTCCCTGAACGACGTTCCACACGCCCCGTAATTTCTAAAAGACTCAATTCTCCCAACACATCGTGCGGTTTCATGCCTGACAACAAGGCCATCGAATCCACATGAAGTTCTTTGGATTTACTTTGTCTTAACAGAGACAACAACACGTTGTCGTCTTCGGCAGGGCCTTCTACTTCTGACGTATCCGCTTCTTTAGGCACTTCTATGGCGTCTGACGTTTTGGAGACGTCTTTGTTCAAGGGGTCTTCTATCACGTTGGGACTGGCTGTTTTACGCTGAATCGTGTCCAGCAAATTGGTTCGTTTTTCTTCAGAAATTTCTTTAATGGTAGAAACAAGCTTTTCGGCCCCCACAATGCCCAGTAAATCAGCGAGATCTTGACCGCAACTAATGGGCATGGCCCCTTCTTTTAACAGTTTTAAAGGGCCTGCGGCGCCTTCACGGGTAATATCCATCGGCAACACGCCCACATCTCGACTTTCTTCTAACGCAATTCGAGCGGACACCATCGTTCCGCTTAACAAGCTACCTTCCACCACCCACAAGGCAGGACTCAGACCCACAATCAGGCGGTTGCGTCGCGGAAAAGATTTTGGAATAGGAGGAACGCCCAACGGCATTTCACTCAAAAGCAAGCCCTGTCCTTCTAAAATGGCCTTGGCCAAGTACTCATTACACGGAGGCGTCATATAATCTAAGCCCCCTGCCAGTACGGCAATGGTGGGGATCCCCTCGTTCAAAGCACTTTGGTGAGCCACCGCATCAATGCCCATGGCTAGCCCGCTGACGATGCACGGCTTTAGGGGGACCGCTTCTTCTAAAATACGCATTAATTGTTCACACGCGTAATCGCTGGCATGACGCGTACCCACCACCGACAAAAACGGGTGTTCGGATTGTAATAACTCTACATTGCCTTGGTAAAATAAGATCGCAGGCGATTCATGGATCTGTGCCAAGCGTTCAGGGAATCGTTCATCATGGCATCCCATCCATCCAACCTCTTGGGTTTGGTAATGGTGTAACACGCTTTTAAGGTGTTCCTTAAAATAAACTTGTTTTTCTTTCCAAGCGTTTAACAAGGTGGGTGGAAAGGAGGCAAAGCTTTCGCCAAAATGTTCTGCTCCCCATTCAGGTGGCACCCAAAACAATTGCCACAACAATTCGCCCCCAAAAGACTGAAACAACTGCTTTTGGCGCTTTAGCCCAAGTTTTGGAATGTGCCCCCATAACAGCACAGCCAGTGCGTTTGCATCCAGTGTGGGGAAGTCTTTTGAAAGGGCTTCAAGGTGGGGCGCGTAATTACGGCTGACGGCTTCAAGGGCGTGAAACTTGAGATGAAGCATGGAAAGGCATCCTTTAAGGGTTGCGTTTTATTTTACGCCATCCACACGCCAAAAACAAGGGAAAGTCTTTAGGCTCACAAAAACACCAAGACGCGTATCAAAAAATTTTAACTTTCCTTGAACGCCACCGTAACACAATAAACAGTGCCTTGCAAAACGCCGTGTTTCGCCTAAAATAAAACCAATGCCTAAGTGGCGAAATGGTAGACGCGCATGTTTCAGGGACATGTGGGGGCAACCCTGTGGAAGTTCGAGTCTTCTCTTAGGCAGTTTGTGGTATACTTATGGCTGAGCGTCTAAATCGTCGTTCCTACCGTATTTGTCAACAATCCCCAAGGAGGGTTCCACTATTTCTACACCATACGCTAAAGCGGGCAGTCAAGGAGAAAAAACAAAAGGCCCCGTCTTTTTAAATCCCCGTATTCGAGCCACCGAACTTCGCCTGATTCAAGACGGCGACACCCAAATTGTCTCTCGTCAAGAAGCAGAACGCCTTGCTGAAGAAACGGGCTTAGATTTACTTGTGATTAGCTTAGAATCCAGTCCCCCTGTGGTGCGTTTGATTGATTACGGTAAATATAAGTATGAACAAGAAAAAAAGATTCGTATTGCCAAGAAAAAGCAGCACGTCACTGAAATTAAAGAAATTAAAATGACGGTGCGTATTGACGATCACGACTATGTGACAAAACTTAACAATGCCAAACGCTTCCTAGAACAAGGCGATAAAGTCAAGTTTACGCTGCGTTTAAAAGGTCGTGAAATACAACATCATAATTTAGGGGTTGCATTGGCGCAACGGTTTGTAGTAGATTTAGAAGAGTTCGGTTCTGTGGATGGCAGAATCGCAACGCAAGGGCGGGTCATTTCCTGTGTGCTTTCTCCCAAAGCCACCCCTTCGCTCAAAAAAAACTCATCCACGCCTAAGTCGGCACCCAAATCGAAGGTGGTTCCTGAACAAGAGACCACGGAAGCCCCTTCAGCCGACACGAACGAATAGTCTCGTGAAAAAGGACGGTAATTATGCCTAAAATGAAAACACACCGTGCTGGTGCCAAACGTTTTAAACTTACTGCTACTGGTAAGTTGATGCGTAACCAAGCAGGTCGTAGTCACATTAACACGAAAAAGTCATCGGCACGCAAGCGTCGTTTAGACCAAATCGTGGGTGTTCACACTGGAGATGCCATTAAAATAGCCCTTCAGTTGCCTTACGCCACCATTAAACGCTAATTGTTTAATCGGTTTAATCCATTTATTACACTTTTTATTACACTTTATTACTCTATGTTCAACCCGCTTTAGTTGGCTTTAAATCAGGAAACTGTGCCACTAAAGGTCAGGAATAAGGAAAAAAGATATGCGTGTTACACGTGGTAACGTTTCTCGTAAACGTCATAAGAAGATTTTAAAACTTGCTAAAGGCTTTCGTGGTTCACGTTCAAAGCTTTTCAAAGTCGCCAACCAAGCCGTCATGAAGGCCTTACGTTACGCGTACAGAGATCGCCGTAACAAGAAGCGTGACATCCGCCGTTTGTGGATCGTTCGCATCAACGCCGCGGCTCGTATGGAAGGCTTGAGCTATAGCCGTTTCATTAACGGCGTGCAGAAGGCGGGTATTACGGTAAATCGTAAGTTCTTGGCTGAACTTGCTGTTTCAAGCCCAGATGCTTTCAAGAAAATTGCGGAAGAAGCAAAAAAACACATTGCTGTTTAGGTTTTCGTCTAATCATTATCAAAAAACGGATGCTTTTTGGAGCATCCGTTTTGGTTTTGTACTCCCTCTCCCTTTGGGAGAGGGTTGGGGTGAGGGTTCTTATACCAATTAAACGATTAAATAGCGTCTGGCGTCTTCGTTGTCGCTCAGGTTCTCGATGTGCTTATGTACGTTTATGTACACTTCACCCATCTGCGAGTCTAGGCTCCTAGAATCCACCTA
>JBIKNF010000011.1:0-62188 GCA_044358835.1 Vampirovibrionales bacterium
TTCCTTTATTGTTATGAGGGGGGGGTAAGCAGTCGTTTTTAAAAATTCTGTACCCTAATAAAAACAATCTTTAATAAGTTCTTGCGGGGTTGTTACAATTCTTTAAGTATTTGGGGGTCAAGGGGCGGTTTTGGGGGGTAATCGCGCGCAAGCGGTGGGCTTGCATCGGGCGGGGGCTTGTGTTACAGTAAGCCTTGCATTCCATAAACACGCGTGAAAGGAGGTGTTTGCAAATGATGATGGCTGAAATTGAAGTCCACCCTGGGGAATCCATTGAAGGGGCCTTAAAACGCTTTAAGAAAAAAATCCAAAAAGCGGGCATTTTGTCTGAAGTCAAGCGTCGTGAACGTTACGAACCTCCTTCGGTTAAACGTAAACGTAAGCAACAAGCCGCTCGCAAACGTAAGCGTTAAGACTTACCTGCTGTAATGCCTTAAAAAGTCTTTTGCTGAACCCAGTAAAAGACTTTTTTTACGGCTATGTTCAATTGAAACTCTGCCAACTTTGTGCAAAGCGATTATACTGGGTTCTGTTGAAATGCAGTTGAAACGCACAAGGCAATCGCCTGCTTGCCTCAATAAAAGGATCTTGACCAATGATGAAAATCGCTCAACGCCTGTTTTTATGCACGCTTGCCCTTCTGCTAACGCTTCCTTCAATTGGGTGGGCACAATCGGTAGAACTGTTCCTTCAAAAAGCCGAAAACGCTTACAAGGCGGGGCATTTCACGCAAGCCATTGAAGCGTACAATCAAGCCCTAAAGCTCAAACCCACAGAAGCAAGCACCTATGTGTTAAGGGCAACAGCCTACTACCAACTCAGCCATTTTACGCAAGCCTTAAATGACGCGAATCAAGCCCTTAAATATGGCCATAAGGATCCGAACCTCTACTTATTTATTGGAGAAGTAAAGGCGGATGCCAAAGATTACAAAGGCGCCATTGAAGCCTTTAAAAAGGCGGAAACCTTAGGGGTGAATCCCAGAGAACTTTACGTGCTTAGGGCCTACGTGTATGCTTCGGCGGGCCAGCCGGAATTGGCCCTTCAAGATTTCAATAACGCCATTGCATTGATCCCTGAAGAAGCGAGTCTCTTTTATGAACGAGCCAATGTGCATCGAACCTTAAACCATACGGCACTCGCCTTGGCGGATTATACTCAGGCCATCTTGATAGATCCGGATTACCTTGAAGCCTATGACGGCCGTGGCTTACTCTATTCTGATTTAGACAGAAATGAAGAAGCCTTAAATGATTTTGATGCCGCTTTGGCCATTGACGATCAATACGCCAGTGCCTATTACAATCGGGCCAATACCTATTATGATTTAGGCGAATCGCTTCGTGCGATTGAAGATTTTAACAATGCCTTAAAGGCCGATGCTCAAATCTCGCAACTTTCCATTGACGACAAAGCCGATATTTTTCAAAACCAAGGCCTTGCTCACCACACCTTAAAACAATACGATTTAGCCATTGTGGATTTTACGCGTTCTATTTCGCTAAACCCTCGTTTGGCGGATGCCTTTAGTAGTCGTGGCTTGGCGTATTATTACATCGGCAACAACGAAAAAGCCCTTGCAGATGCTAAAAAAGCCCTTAGTTTGGACAACCAATATGCGGATGCCTATTACCTAAGCGCCTTGGTTAAATCCGCAAAGCTAGACAAATCAGGCGCCTTGGCCGATTTAAGCAAAGCCAAGGTCTTGTTCGAATTTCAAAAAAACGAACGCGGTGTAAAAAAAGTGATTCAAACTGAAGAAGCCATTAAAGCCCGCTTTGTAGAAAAAGGCTTGTAGGCGTGGACTAAAGCTGTTAAACTAGGGGGCATATTGAGCAAAAGGATTCCTTCACATGGCACAAACCTCTTTATTTGCGTCGCTTTTTCAAGAAGCCGTGGACACGCCCAGTTACGAACACTTAAAAGCCCAACCCTTTAAAGAATCCCCTTTCTTCGTGTTGGATTTAGAAACCACGGGCTTAAGTGCTAAAAAAAATAGCATTACCGAAATTACCGTCATTAAATACGTAAACGGCCAAGATTTAGAGCTGTTCAGCACACTGGTTAAACCGCATGAAAGTATTCCTCAAGAAGTGGAAAGCTTAACAGGCATAAGCAATGAACTGGTGGCTCAAGCCCCTTCTTTACTGATGGTGATGAATGATTTAATGCAGTTTTTAGGGCCTTCGCCTTTTATTGTGGGGCATAATGTTGCCTTTGATTTAAGCTTCTTACAAGCCAAAAGCCAAGAATGTGGCTTTCATGGCTTGGAAAATCGCTTTGCGCTTGAACATGCGTTATGCACCAAAGTGCTGGCTCAAAAGGTATTGCCGAATTTACCGAGTTATGAAGGCATACTGGTTGCCACCCAATGCGGATACCACAACCCTAACCCGCATCGCGCGGAAGCCGATGTGCGGATGTCCGCCGCGATTTTGTTTGCGTTGGTGCAAAAATTACGAAACGCTGGCCATGGCATCCACACCGTGCAAGACGTGTTTGACGTGCAAGGCCCGTTACAGGCACGCTAATGAATGCTAAAGCAACCGCTTTTAACGTGAATCTTAAATCGATTGTAGAGCGCTGTCTCTTCGGTTTTGACCCCGCCATGTTTGAAGCCAATACCCCTGCGGCGCAACTGGCGGATCTAAATCCCTTGGGTTACATCTTTTTTCGGCATCACTTTACGGGTTGTGCCAGTTTAGACGACGTACGTGATTTACTTAATCAGGTTAAAGCGCGGCACAGGCAGCCGCTTTTTTTAGGTTTGGATCAAGAAGGCGGTCAGGTGGAACGCCTGCCTTCACGATTGTTTCACGGGGGGCTTTCTCCCTTTACGGTAGGGGAAGTGGAACGCTTAAACCCCCATGCCAGACTCGCCCAACGCTATTATGACTGGCAATCCCAAGGTTTAGCCAGTCTGGGGTTTAATCTAAACTTTTTCCCTACGCTGGACGCTCAGCTTAATCCCCAAAACCCGATTATTGGCAATCGTGCTTTTTCGTCTGATCCTGCTGAAATTAAGCGACTCGGCCAACTGGCCAAAGACGCCCAAAGCACTTATGGGATTCAAAGCGTTTTAAAGCATTACCCCGGCCATGGCAGCGGTACGGTAGACAGTCACCTTGCCTTACCTACTTTGGACTTTACAGAGGCGGAAGAATCTAGTTTTGTGGCCCTGATGCACGATCGTCCCGTGCCGTGGGTGATGCTGGCTCATGGGGTTTATCCCAATTTAACAGACGCCAGTCAACACATCCCCGCCAGTTGTGACCCCTATTTTGTGACGGATCGCTTGCGTAAACACTGGGGATTTACAGGCTTGACGATCACTGATGATCTGAATATGCAAGGGCTTTTAGAAGCCTTTGAAGGAGATCAAGAAAAGGCGTCTTTACAAGCCCTTGAAGCGGGCATTGATGTGTTACTGTTTCGTGAAGCAGGCTTGCACGAATTGAACAGGGTCAACGCCTTGGCCACTGCTTTAGAAGAGGGGCGCCTCGATCGTGAAAAGCACCTCACTAGCGTTGCGCGGGTGAATCTCGCCCAAAAAACGCTTCAGCAGATTGAGACCACAACGCCAGAACAGGTGTTGCCTTTAAAATGGCACCAAACCCTAGAAGCCCTTCATGAAGAGGCCATGGAGACTATTTTGGCGGATTACACGGGCATACTGACCCTTGGTAGCACTTGTCTTCTAGAACCTCACGCGACGTTGCTTCCTCATTACGCCATGGAATATGTGGACGGTTCACTTACCCGCGCCTTCCTGCCAGATTCGGCGACACGCTTGACGTATGAAACGGCGCAAGCGTTAAGCGTCCACCAAGCCTTAAATACAGGGAAAAAACAGGTGCTGGCGTTTGTGTGGCTTCCCCAAGTGGGTAAACCCCTGTTAGAGGCTTTGCAAGCGTTGCACGCGTCTGAAAAAAGCGCGTCTGTTCAAACGGTTGTGGTTAATCTGGGGACGCCGATTGAAGGCGAGTACCCATTCTTTACGTTCATCAATCTAGGGACGGCACGTCCACCAACGCTTCAAAAGGTTTTGCCAAGGCTCTTTTCGCCATAGGCGCTGTTGAAGACTTACCATAAGGTTTGGCTCCCTTGTAGGCGCCTTCTTCACGCGCAATCAGTTGATGGGGGTGAAAGTGTTTAAAATGTCGTTGAACCACTTGTGTAATTTGGGTTTGGGCATGTAAAACCCCTTCTAGCACGGCTTCAGCATGGGCGTCAATGTTTGAAGGGACCTTGGGCAACACGGTTAAACTCGTATAGTTCAGCCCTTCTTCTCGGCTGGCCTTAAAGAGTCGTTTGCTCATGTACAGAGGAGTGACTTCATCACTTTTACTTACAAAAAAATGTAGTTCCGTCTTCGGGTTGATTCGGGCCAGTAAGGGCAAGTTATTGAAACTTCCGCTACGTTCTAATAACGGTAAAAAGCGACCAATCACCCATTGTTCCATTAAGCTATATGCTGGATTAGGTGCATAAAACACATGGTGCAACACGGTTTTAGGTAACGTGGTAAAGGCTGAAAATTCAAAGGCCATGTTTATTTGAAAAAACGGAGCTTCTTTAGGGGATTGTTTACAAAAGGCTTCATTGTAAGCCAACATCGCGTTGACTACATAATTCGACGTTGAATACCCAAATAACACTGCACGATGCGCCACCCCTCGTTCACGTAAGTAGGCTTCTAGGGTTTTGGCGACTTTCTGCAAAGAAGCTTGGTTGGCAGAACCCGTATTGTTACTGAATCCGGAAATGTTGACTAAAATGAGGTGCTTAAAGCCCAAGGCGTGAATTTGTGCCACAAACTCTCGGCCTCGTGCGTCTTCAAGGGTGCCTTCAATGCGCATGCCTGCTCCTGGTAGTATCACCGCAATGGGTTCGTCCATTTCAGGAGAAAATGCCTCTAGGCTGTGGTAAACGTCTAGGCCTTCCATGCCCCCAAGCGTGTTTAGTTCTAAGAGCAGTGGCCAAGCACAAGGGCGACCATCCGCGTGTGTGGCGCGTTGAGAGACCCACGTTTTCGCCAAGTCCGACCCCATAAAGGGTGTTCCAACATCCAAGCGAAACAAAAATCGATCAAGCGTTCGTTGTAACACGACAGGGGTTTCTGTGGTAAACACATTGCCCATTTCTGTTGTAAAAGGGATTTCTTTTAAGGTGGTGTTGATGAAGGCACGTTCTAATCGGCGGTTACTGTTATATAAAAACCATTTGGTGGCCTGTTCCGCCACTTGAGGCAGGACTTGTGGCAAGGCCTCTAAGGGTTCAAGTTTAGCGTGTAAAGCAGAAACGGTGGTAAACTTCAGTCCCATGAACCGCATCCTTCTGTTCCAAAACTACGGGTAGTATAGCACAGTTTGGATGCATCTTCACCCCTTCCTTCTAATGAAAGTAAAACACGTTTAGCATTAAAATGTGTTGTAAGGTATCGTTTGTTGCATTGGAATAGGCCGCCATGTAGCCGAATTCAGCCATGACATGAGGCGTGATATGACGCCCCAGCCCCACAAAACTAAGCGCTTGGCTAAAGCCCTGTTTATGTCGTGGAGCAATGGTATTGACATTGAAAATAACTTCATTTTGCAGAACCCAGTAGAACTTCGGGTGTTCTTTAAAGTTTCGCTGGTACCGAGCCAAGGCTCGGGTAAAAACCAGCGGGGTGGATTCATCGGGAATGAAGCGTTCTTCTAGGCGTCCACGTAACATAAGTTCACCCCCCTTGATGACTTCGGCGTGAATAATTTGTTGAAAACTACGGTGTTCCGTGGTGAATTGAGGGTTGTAATTGGGCGTCCATCCATACGCGGCCCATAGGCTTGTTTTAGGGCTCAGCGCGTAGCCAAGCCCCGTCCACAATAAGTGACGTTCTAGAATGCGTTGGGATTCTCGTGCTTGAAGTCGCAATTGCCCTTCTAAATACAGCTTTAGTTTGGGGGTTTGTTTAATGGGGGTCAGCACCACAATAGCGCTACTGTATTGCCCTGAAAAAGTTTCTTGCCCTTCAACAGAACGCAGGGGCATTCCCCCGCAGAACACCGCCATGCTTAAACAAAACACACGTCGATTCAAACACCTGATGCCTAACAAGAACAAGCTCCTTTACATTATGGACTAGTATCTCATAAAAAACAGATGCTTTGTAACGATCGGTTCCAAAAAAATGCAGACCTGTTTTTATGCTCTTACGCAGGTTTTTTTTAAGCATGCGAAATAGACACCTCTCTTACTTACTTCTGGCGAAAAGGACTAAACCGTTATGAAACTATGCCTGACTTCCCTTGCGTTACGATTCTTCCAAATGCTTCAAATCTTCCCACTCTGGCGGATGCTCGCCCTCATTCTAGCCTTTGTGTTTTCACAAAGCATGGCGATCGCCCAAAACGTGGTGATTTACGGCAATGGTAACGTTGTGCAACAAAGCGACGTGCAGGCCCCTGCGGTGATTCAAGAATGCACGCGCAATGTGTACGGACGCTGCATCGGGCAGCCTTATAGCGTAGGGTACCCCAACTATGCCGTACAAAGCCAAGTGCCTCGCCCCAACCCGAATCTTTCCCAGCAAGAACAGCATGCCCAATGGTTTAGACAAGAACGCAATTATGAACGCGTCAACCAAATCTACCGTCAAGACTATGACGGCTTAGGCAACCCGATTTTGAATCAATCGTATGGCGTTCGCCCTTACCCGAGCTTTCCTGATTATGCGTATCGTCAAAAGGTGGAAGAATTTCAATCCGCTGGCAAGCCTGTGGTGAGCGTTTACGGCGATGTCGCCATGATGCCCGCCCCACGCCCGACTGGCTATTATTACATTACCCGTCAACAGGCGGATCGCTACGATTATTTGTACAAGCTAGGCTTGACGCCTCGTAAACGCCCTGAAAACGCTGTGGTGCGATAGGGGCTTGGTTTTTCAAGCGTTTTAAAGGGATGCCACAGGGCATCCCTTTTTTGTTTGAAAAATAGTGTTTTTTATGCACTATTCAATCCTTCAAACCTTTGTCATCATAAACAAAGGTGTTTTGAATTATGCACAAAACAAAAAAGGAGTGAATCTTATGGCAAATGAAAATGGACACTGGGTGACAATCAATGGCAATCCTGTTTTAATTGAAGACAACAAAGGTGGAGGTAAGGGATCTTCTGGCGGTGGGAGCTCAAAGCAACGTAAAGCCCCTACGGCGAAAGAACACAAAGAAAATGTGTCATGGGTGAGAAAAGCCGTTGAGCGAGGGCAACGAAGCTTTCCGAATGATCAACCTCGTATTTTGAAAGAAGCGGCTCAAGTGGCAGCGGCTCAAACAAATGACCCCGATCAGTTTATGAAAACCATGAACGATGCCATGATCCCCGTAGGGGCTTCACCTGCTTTTGACGAACATGTTCGAGGACTTAAAGGCAAGCAAGAGCAAACGCAAGAGCAACCTAAAATCGGCACAACAGGCATTGATCCACGATACAACGATAAATCCAGTAACCAAATTTCTAACCACTTTTGGGGCTTTGTCGCTATCGGTTACAAGGAAGGAGCACCTGGTGGATGGGCTAAAAATGTCTATCACGAAAAAATTGAGCCTATTAATCCGCTTAATAAAGTACCCACGGTAGGCAGTAAACAAGATTGGGATCTTTCTGTTCAAGCGTATAAGTTGGGCGATGACTTAAAAAATGGTAAGATTAGTGTCAAAGACTTCCCCAAAAAAGCAGAAAGCATTTTAAAAGGAAAGTCAACTTATCCCAAAGGGATTTTAGAATAGACCTGTGAAAATAAAAGAAGTACAGCTATGCTACACCTGCAAAATATAACCCATCATTCTTTTTTAGTGCTAGGCATTATAAGCTTTATCGGCTTGCACTACCTGATATTAAGTCGTATGCGATTAAACAAGTGGTGTTTAATCGCTTTGCTTTTGCTTAATTTAGCAACCCAAATTATTCAATATTATCGTTTTAATGAATGGCAATTAGAAGCTTATTCATTGATGTCTATAGTTAGGATTTCTTCCTTTTTTTTAGGAGCATGCCTCATGCATGTTTTACTTACACCTCTTTATTGTGTTCCTTTTATTCCATTGATTCAAATCATTTTCTTTGTGAATGCGTGGTTTTTATACCGAGATTTAGGCTGGACGAAGCAGTTTGTATCTAAAGTAACTAAATATCTAAGCTTGGCGTGGCTTTTGGGAATAGAAGTATGGGCATTTCTGTTGTCTCGTTGTTTGTATGAAGGTGCGGGGCAGGTCTATCAGCAAAGTCCTTGGGACACACCTATATACATCCCTTATGTGTGGAGCTTGGACAATGCTCAATTTAGGCTAGATCTCAATCACGCCTTGCTACTGGTGAGCATTCCGCTAAGCATCGCTATTTTGGCGTGGTGGCATAAACGGTATTTAAATCAACACTCGTGCAAAGAGTCTCCTTAATCCAAAAGGGGAGCATTGCCTTATTGTTTTGTCTGTGTTCAAATAGGGGGTATGTAAAATTAGGCACCTGTTTCACTCTTTCTGAAACGCTCGCCTGATTCGTCTGATTTAACACGTTGAGGAGATTTACCCGTGCAAAAACGTCGAGTACTGGTCGCCACAGGCGGTGGAGACTGCCCCGGATTAAACGCCGTTATTCGAGCCATTGTTAAACGTTTTGACCATGAAGAAGAATGGGAAGTGCTCGGTAGTATGGAAGCCTTCAACGGCGTATTGAAAGACCCGATGGAAGTGATGCTCTTGGACGATGCGGCGGTCAGTGGCATTCATATTCGGGGCGGTACGATTTTAAAAACCACCAACAAAGGCGGCCCTTTGGCGTGGCCTGTGGTGGATGCCGATGGCAGTTGGCATACCGAAGATCGTGTGGAAGACATGAAAGAACGTTTAGACAAATTGGGCGTTGAAGCGGTCATTTCCATTGGTGGCGAGGGATCTATGGATATTGCCTATAAGCTCCAACAGCGAGGCATCAATATGGTGGGCGTCCCCAAAACCATTGACAACGATCTTTCCGCAACGGACGTGACCTTTGGCTTTCAAACCGCTGTTGAAATCGCCACAGAAGCCGTGGATCGTTTGGTGACGACCGCTTCGTCTCATAACCGCTTGATGATTTTGGAAGTCATGGGACGTCACGCAGGCTGGATCGCACTTTCCGCTGCTATCGCTGGCGGAGCGGATGTTGCCCTCATCCCTGAAATCCCTTACAGTGTAGACGGTGTAGCGGCTAAAATCAAATCGCAAATGGAACAAGAAGGCTTTGCCATTGTGGTGATCGCCGAAGGGGCAAAAGCCAAAGACGGCGATGTCGTCAGTAAAGCTTCTACTGAAGTGGGCTATGCCAACGTGCTTTACGGGGGGGTGGGGCATCAGTTGAATGAAGAGCTAAAAAAACGCTTGGATCTCGATAGTCGTGTGATGATTTTGGGTCACTTACAACGCGGCGGAACCCCGTGTGCGTATGACCGTATTTTGTCCACTCAGTTTGGTGTTAAAGCTGCTGAAATGGTGCTTTCAGGCGACTTTGGCAAAATGGCATCTTACCACAATAACACGGTCATTGCCGTTCCCTTAGAACAAGCCATTAGTGAATATAACTTCGTCAAGCAAGACAGCGACCTCGTTCACGCCGCTCGTGGTTCCAACATCTGCTTGGGTGACAAACATTTTAGATAAAGCCCATGACTCTACTTTTATGACGCATCACTACTTAAGCGGTTTTAAAAACACGTTTTTCTCAATCAAAGCGTATCAACGCTTATGGCCTTATGTGGCACCTTCTTTGCCGTTGTTTTTACTGGCCATGCTATGTGCCATTATGGTGGGTTTGTTGGATGCCATGATGCCTTTGGCCATTAAACTTTTTATGGATACCATTTTTGAACATAAAAATCTACTCGAAGTTTTACAATCCTTACCGGCGTGGGTGTCGCCCTTTTTAAGTGTTTTAAAGCCTTATGAATCGAGTTTGGCACAAATAAACCTTATTGAAAAAGCCTTTTATATTCCTGTAGGTATTGTGCTTTTTACGATTGTTCAGGGGGTGTTTAACTACACGTCTAATGTCGCCAATTCCATTGTGCGGGTGGATGTAAGCCAGCGACTTAAACAAGATTTGTTTTCAAAACTGCTTAATTATGAAGCCACTTGGTACGATGGATCTTCAAGCGGGGAAGTGATTTCACACTTTTGTGGAGATTCCGATACCGCCACAGCAGGTTTGACCGATATTTTAAAAACCTCCACGATTCGCTTTTTCAGTGTGGCAGGGCTGGCCTTAACGTTACTGGGCTTGTCTCCAAAACTGGCGTTTATTGCTTTGGGCGTTTTAGGAACAATTGTGATTCCGATTAGTTTTTCTCGCAAGTACCTTAAACGCGTCAGTGAACAAAGTCTTCATGCCAACACGCAATTAACCATTCCCTATATTGAAGCCTTGCAAGGCAACCGAGTCATTAAGCTTTTTCAGCTTCAGTTGCATCAGTTAAACATGCTTAAAACCGCTTTAAAGGTGGTGCGAAAGGTCAGCATTCGCATGGCTCAAATTTCAGGGGTTTTAACCCCTCTAATGCACACCATTGCAGGCTTAGGTATTGGGCTTGTGTTGTACTATGGTTCCATTCTCATTCAAGACGGTACCCTTTCAGCTGGTGGATTTGCGGCCTTTATTACATCGCTTATTTTGCTTTACACGCCCGTTAAAAGCTTGGGTAACTCTTCTACACAATTTCATTTGGCCTTTATTGCCTTAGAACGTGTGTTTGCTCGAATAGACAGGCCCATTGAAGCAACCCCTGTGGGTCAGGTTCACACCACTCACTTACAAAAAGCGATTGAAATTAAAGACCTTTCTTTTCAGTATCGTCCCCATTTACCTTGGGTATTAAAGCATATTAATCTGACCATTCACAAAGGCCAAAGTGTCGCCTTTGTGGGAGGCTCAGGCAGTGGAAAATCGACGCTGGCTCACTTACTACTTCGCTTGTATGATCCAAGCAAAGGCGCTATATTCATTGATGGAACCCCCATTCATGACATTGAAGAAGCTGCGTTCAGGCATCTAGTTAGTGCCGTCTTTCAAGACAATTTCATTTTTCACGGCACGTTGCGAGACAATTTACTGCTGATTAAACCTTCCGCAACAGAAGACGAATTGAAGCAAGCCTTGGCCAATGCCTATTTGTTAGACATGGTTGAAAACCAGTTACCCAATGGTTTAGACACCGTTTTAGGAGAGCGGGGGGTTTTACTTTCAGGCGGGCAGCGCCAACGTCTCGCTATTGCGCGTGCCTTACTTCGCAATGCCCCTATTTTGGTTTTAGATGAAGCCACTTCAGCGCTAGACAACGAAAGCGAACGCATGGTCCAGCAAGCCATTGACGTTTTAATGCGCGAGCGCACGGTGATTGTAATTGCCCATCGACTCAGTACGATTCAACATTGTGATCTCATTGCGGTGATGAATCACGGGGAGATTGTGGAAACAGGGACTCATCAAAGCTTGTTAGCGCAAAATGGGGCTTATGCCAAACTTCATCGTTCTGGGGACGATTTGATGGTGTCGTTGTAAGTTCAACTTAGCCTTCCACCCCAGACTTTGAAAGAACCCTTTGCTTGTGTTTTAATAATAACGTGCATTCTTAAAAAGCTTAAAAAAAGGATATTCAACATGACCACTGAACAAACGCCTACCCTTAAATTGGTTTTACCCAAAGGGCGTATTCAAGAAAAAGTACTGGCCTTGCTGGGTAACATTGGGGTGAAGTTCAAGTCCACCAGCCGGAGTTACCGCCCACAATGTAGTGACGCCTACATAGAAGCAAAAATCATGAAAGCCCAAAACATTCCTGCTTTAGTGGAACTGGGGCGTCATGATTGTGGCTTTACAGGGGGAGACTGGATTTATGAACATCAAGCCGATGTCGTCACTGTGCTTGATTTGGGATATGATCCCGTTCAAATTGTGGCCGCCATTCCTGAAGACTTACTCAATAGCGAAGGAAATCCCTTTGAAAATAAAAGCCGTCAAATTGTGGTGGCCAGCGAATACAAGCGATGCACTGAAGACTTCATCAAAAAGCATGCCCTAAACGCGGTTTACTTACAAAGTTACGGCGCCACAGAAGCGTTTCCGCCTGAAGATGCCGATATTATTGTAGACAATACCGCCACAGGCACCACGCTTCGTATGAATCGTTTGGCGATTGTGGATGTTATTACCACGTCGACGACTCGCTTTATAGCGAGCAAACAAGCCATGAACGATCCGGCCAAGCGTCAAAAAATCGAAGAAATGAAAATGCTGATGGAAGCGACCTTACGGGCCACACAACGCGTGTTACTAGAAATGAACGTGAGTACGACGGCTTTTGACGGCGTGATTGCCTTACTGGCGGGCCATTCCATGAACTCCCCCACGGTGAGTGACTTGTACAACCAAGAAGGCTTTGCGGTTAAAGTGGCTGTGCCTGCCAAGCAAGTCCATGTGTTGATCCCTGAACTCGTAAAAGCGGGTGCCACCGATATTTTAGAATATAAGTTAGAAAAAATGGTGCCGTAGTAGGTGAACTTCGATTAGCCCAATAGATTCACCCCCTTTGCTTGTGAACTTTTGTAAACTGTGGGATAATGGAGTGGTTTAATCAATGCGGAGCTTCCCCCATGCTAGACGATATTTTACAACTGGATTTCTACGCCCCAAGTCAAATAGAGCCCAAATGGCAACACCACTGGGCCACCCAAAAACAACACGACACCAACATTCACGACTCCAGCAAGCCCAAATACTATGTGCTTTCCATGTTTCCCTACCCTTCAGGGAAGTTGCACATGGGGCATGTGCGTAATTACGCCATTACGGATGTCATTGCTCGCTATAAGAAGATGCAAGGCTATAACGTGCTTCACCCCATGGGGTGGGACAGCTTCGGCCTGCCTGCTGAAAATGCTGCCATTCAACACGGGGTGCCTCCCAAAGGCTGGACGTTTGACAACATTGCAAATATGCAGAAGGAACTGAACTCGCTCGGCTTGATGTACGACTGGAATCGAGAAATTTATACGTGCCGTGAAGATTATTATAAGTGGACGCAATGGATTTTCTTGTTTTTGTACAAACAAGGGTTGGCCTATAAAAAAGAAGCCCCTGTCAATTGGGATCCCATTGATCAGACCGTGCTGGCTAATGAACAAGTCATTGACGGAAAAAGCTGGCGAAGTGGGGCAGTGGTTGAAAAACGCAACATGAGCCAATGGTTCTTTAAAATCACCGCTTATGCGGATGAGTTACTCGATGGGATTGCTCAACTTGAAGGCTGGCCTGATCGCGTTAAATCCATGCAAGCCAACTGGATTGATCGTTCCATTGGCGCCAACATTACTTTTGAAATTTCAGGCACCGATGAAGCCTTTAGCATTTTCACCACTCGGCCAGACACCATTTACGGGGCAACGTTTTGTACACTTGCTCCTGAACACCCCTTGCTTGAACAAATCGTGACGACTGAACAACGTGAAACGGTTCGTGCGTATCAGGCGTCGGTGAAAAATTTGTCAGACATTGAACGCAGTTCGCTGACTCGAGAGAAAACGGGCGTCTTTACAGGCGCGTTTGCGGTAAATCCGTACACACAGCAAAACATCCCGATTTGGGTGAGCGATTATGTACTTATGGAATACGGCACAGGCGCCGTGATGGCGGTACCCGCCCATGATGATCGAGATTTTGCCTTTGCCACAAAGTTTGACTTAGGAATTGTTGAAGTGGTTCGAGCAAAAGGGAAGGATTCGAGTGAACTTTTTCAAGCTTATACGGATGAAGGGGTACTCATCAATTCTGACACCTTCAATGGACTTTCTTCACTTGAAGCGAAACACGCCATTGTTGAAAAAGGGGTGCGAGAAGGGGTTGCGTCTAAAAAGGTGCAGTATCGTTTGCGGGATTGGTTGGTGTCTCGTCAACGTTATTGGGGGGCGCCTATTCCCATGATTCATTGCAAAGAATGTGGAGTGGTGCCTGTGCCTGAAGCGGATCTACCCGTCATATTACCCGAAGATGTGGCCTTTAGCGGAGCAGGAGGCTCGCCTTTGGCAAAGCATGACGCGTGGCTGAATGTGCCTTGCCCCACCTGTGGAAAACCCGCCACGCGTGAAACGGACACCATGGACACTTTCGTTTGTTCAAGTTGGTACTATTTGCGTTATGTGGATCCACACAATGAGCGTGCGATTTTTGATTCGGATTTGGTGAATCAGTGGTTGCCTGTGGATCAATACGTGGGGGGGGTTGAACATGCCATTTTACACCTGTTGTATTCGAGATTTTTCACAAAAGCTTTGCATCGTGGTGGGTTGATTAATTTTGATGAGCCGTTTAAAAACCTGTTGACCCAAGGCATGGTGCTTAAAGACGGTTCAAAAATGTCTAAATCTAAGGGCAACATTGTTTCGCCTGTTGAAATTATTAAAGACTATGGCGCGGATGCAGCCCGATTCTTTATTCTGAGTGATTCTCCTCCTGCGGCCGATTTTGATTGGAAAGATTCGGCGGTAGAAGGCTGTTACAAGTTTTTGCGTCGTGTGTGGCAAAGCATTGTCACGCATCAGCACGCCGTTGATTTTAGCCTAGAAGTCCCTGCGTACAGTAGTTTAGAAGGGCCCGCACGCCACTTGTTTCAAGAAAGCAATAAGGCGATTGTAGGCGTTACCCAAGACTTAGATGAAGGGTTTCAATTCAACACCATTATGGCCAAATTACGAGCCTTTGCCCATGTTTTTGCTAAATACACGCCTCAATCACCTAAAGATGCCGTTTTTACCTATGCGGTGGAAACATTTTTAAAACTCTCTGCCCCGATTACGCCCCATTTTAGTGAAGAATTATGGCACAAGCTTGGCGGTGAAGGCAGTATTCATCATCAATCATGGTGTGTGGCCCTTCAAGAAGCACTGGTGGCGGATGAAGTTACGGTTGTCTTTCAAGTCAATGGTAAATTGCGAGACAAAGTTTCTGTGGCGTTAGACACCGATAAAGACACCCTTGAAACATTGGCCAAAGCTTCCCCAGCGGTGCAAAAGTTTCTTGAAGGCATGACGATCGTCAAAGTCATTGTGGTTCCCAACAAACTGGTGAACATCGTCGTCAAAGCCAAAAGCGAATAAGCGTGCAAGTGACTCAAAAGGATGCCCCCAGATGCAATATCGTGAAGTGAATCCTCAAGACAAGCAAGAGCAAAGCCAGCTCTTTCAAGTGGAAGAGAGCCCGCTTCAGGCCTTTCGCGTGCCAGCGTCTTTGTCCATTGTGGGCATTTCAACTTCTGGGCAAGCCGCGGCACGCTTGGCTGTAACGGTTGGGTGTTCCTCGATTCTTTTAAGCGATTCTAATCCTCAAGCCCGCTTGCAGGATGCCACCTTGGCTCAGTTGTCTGATCAAGTGCATCTTGAAATCGGCTCAAATGATTCGTTACTGCATCATGCCGAAGTGGTGGTGCTTTCCCCAGGCATTCCCCCCCATTCAGATTTAGTCAACTCCTTAAAAGAAAAAGGCTTTACCCTTCTTTCTGAACCAGATTGGGCTTGTCTGAATCAACCCAAACACGTGCGTGGGTGGGTTAGTATAACGGGTACGAACGGTAAAAGTACCATTACAAGCTTAATTTCGCACCTTTTGAAGGGCTTAAATCCACAGGTGAAATCAGTTGCTTGTGGTAACATAGGCCATGCGATTTCAGATGTCGTCGTTGAATCGTTGCTGAATAAAACCCCTGTGCAAATTGTTGCGGAATTAAGTTCTTATCAATTGTATTATTCGACCCACGTGAAGCAGAAAATCGGGGTTTTTAGTAACTTGACGCCTGACCACCTAAGCTGGCACGGCAGTTGGCAAGCGTATGTCGAAGCAAAAGCTCGCTTGTTTATTGGCGATTACGCCTGTGAATACGCCGTTTTAAATTTAGATGACCCCATTGCCATGCAATGGCAAAATCAACGTAACCCTTTAAAGACCATAGGCATTCATACGCGTCCCCATGCTTTAGAAGTCCTTGAAATTCCTCAATTATTTTTCAACGAACACGACGTCCTTGAACTTTATCTCCCTAAGGCCTTTGAAGAGGCTTTGGCCCCTTTGCGTGACTTTAATTCACTTGAGCTTCGGCGACAGGCTTACCCTGAAACGGGGGGGCATCATACCCAAAATATGCTCCTTGCCCTAGGCGCCATTTTGTGGGACGCCTTCATTGAAAAAATCCCTCTGACCCACGCCAGTGCTACATCACTCACGCAGGCTTTGGGGTCTTTTCAAGGGTTGGCTCATCGCTTTGAACGTTTGGCGGTGCCTGCCCCTTATGTGGTCATTAACGATTCTAAGGCCACGAATCCCGAAGCGAGTATTTCTGCCTTGGGGTGTATCCCCCTCCAGACGCCGGCCATCATACTTGTGGGAGGACTTTCAAAGCACACCCCCTTGCAAGATTGGGCTAAATCATGCCTAGAACGTACCGCATGCGTATTCTGTTTTGGTCAAGATGCCCCTGAGTTTTTCGACGCCCTTGAACAATCAGGCTACAACAAACCTTTTTATGTGGTGAAAGACTTAAAAGAGGCCACCCTAAAAGCCTTGACGCTTCAACAATTGCATCCGACTTACCCTGTTATACTGGCGCCAGCCTGTGCCAGCCAAGATGCCTTTAAGGATTTTGAAGAACGAGGGCGTTTTTTTGAATCCGTTGTTGCAGACTTTTTTAAGGAACTTGCGTGATGAATAGCCCACTAATCAGAACAAACACACGTCCTCATAAAGGACTTCTTCCCTTTTTGAAGAATGCTTGGCAGGGCTTTTACGAACCCTTTAAGGCGGACACCCAACTTTTTTGGGTGACATTGGCCTTATGTGTATTTGGATTGCTGGTTTTATTTAGTGCTTCAGCCCATTATGGGGCAGAACTCAACGATTCTAAGCTGTATTTTGTGTTGAGACAGGCCCTTTATATGGCGGTTGGTTTTTTGTTAATGTGGATTTTAGCGGGATTTAAAGAAGCACGACTCAAGCAAAGGGTCTGGGTGTTTGCCTGGGTTACTTTAGGGCTACTTCTTTTAACGCAATGGGTGGGAGACACGGCTAATGGCTCGGAACGATGGCTCAGCATTGGTCCTATTCGTTTTCAAACCTCTGAACTCGCCAAACCAGCGGTCGCCTTATTGCTGGCATGGGCATTAAGCGATCAATCGCATCGACGTTTAGAACGCGTGGTGACGGCAAGCGTGATGTGTTTGGCTATTATCGGGTTGATTTTCAAGCAACCCAACTTAAGTATAACACTCCTGTTGAGTTCCGCTTTTTTAGGCGTGACTTTTATGGCAGGCACCCCGACTTGGTTCTATGTGGGGGGGCTTCCCTTGGGCTTTTGGCTGCTTTTTGAAAAAATTAAGCATACCCCCTATCAATGGCGACGCATTGAAGGCTGGCTCAATCCGTGGAACGATCCGCAGGATGTGGGCTATAACATTATTCAGAGTTTTTACGCCATTTCCAGTGGGGGCTTGCTTGGAACAGGCTACGGCAATTCTGTGCAAAAATTATTTTACTTGCCCTTTCAACATACCGATTTTATTTTTGCCATTATTTGCGATGAACTGGGGTTTTTAGGGGCGATGGTGACGCTTAGTTTTTACGGCTGGTTGGCGCTTCGTGGTTTTAACATTAGTCGCAGTGCAGAAACGCCCTTTAAGCAGTTATTGGCCTTTGCTTTGACGTGGATGCTCGTCGTACAAGCGCTCATCAATATCTGTGTCGCCATAGGGTTATTCCCTGTAACAGGGGTTACGTTGCCCTTAATTAGTTATGGTGGTACTAGTGTGGTGGTGACTTTAGGGATGATTGGTTTATTATTTTCACTGTTACAACGTGAAAAAAGCGTTCATACTATTTAGGTAGTGTCGACATTTAGTCAAGAAAGGAGGAATTTCAAGGAAAAACAAACGGCTTTTGAGGCGTGTACATAGACGTACATAACGCTGATTGCTTGCAATCACTCGCAAAGCGAACAACGGCTTGTTTTGACACAGAAAGTACCCTTTATGGGCTGAATGTCGCCACTACCTAAACGATTAAATGGTATTAAACCTTAAGCGACAACCATTCTGAATGTATGGCTTGAAGCTCTTCATTTTCAACGCGTTTTTTTTCGTCTGCCACACGCTTAAAAATGGGAAACAAGGCCTGAAGTTCTTGGGGGGTTAAATCATACCCCAAGGCATGAAGACGCATGCGTAAGGCGGCACGCCCTGAACGTGGCCCCAAGGGTAAATCTGTGGCTGCCACACCCACCATTTCAGGTTCCATAATTTCGTAGGTTTGACTACTTTTGAGAAAGCCATCTTGATGAATGCCACTTTCATGGGCAAAGGCATTGCGTCCGACGATTGCCTTGTTCGGCTGAACCAAAATACTGGTCATTTCACTCACCATGCGACTGGTTTCGTAAAAATACAACGGATTAATCGTCGTATGAATGCCTTGCATCACATCTCGACGCACATGCAAGGCCATGACGACTTCTTCCATCGCCGCATTGCCCGCCCGTTCACCAATGCCGTTGATCGTACATTCCACTTGTCTCGCACCGTTCATCACGCCCATTAGGCTATTGGCAACCGCCAAACCTAAATCATTATGGCAATGCGTGGCAATCACGGCTTGATTTATGTTAGAAACACGATGACGAATGTTATAAATTAAACGACCAAATTCATTCGGTAAGGTATAGCCCACCGTGTCCGGTATGTTGACTGTTGTGGCGCCTGCTTCAATGACGGCTTCAAGCACGGCGTACAAGTATTCAGGATCCGTACGCCCTGCGTCTTCAGCACTAAACTCAATGTCGTCACACAAACTTTTGGCAAATCGTACGTGTTCAACAGCCATATTCAACACTTCTTCACGGGTTTTATTGAATTTGGCTTCAATGTGAATGTCAGATGTCGCAATAAACGTGTGGATGCGAGGTTTTTTGGCGATTTTTACAGCATCCCAGACGGCTTGAATGTCTGATTGTTTACACCGAGCCAAGCCCGCAACGGTTGAATACTCAATGGAGCCAGCAATTTCACGAACAGAATTAAAGTCTTGTTCTGAAGAGGCTGGAAAGCCCGCTTCAATGATGTCCACCCGCAATTTTTCAAGATTTTTAGCAATTTGCAATTTTTCATAAGGGTGTAAAGATGCCCCTGCCGATTGTTCGCCGTCTCTTAAGGTGGTGTCAAATATCCGGACGTGATTGTCTAAATCATGGTAATGAACCACACCAACTTCATTGATTTCTGCGGGATCGTTAAACATTGAACGGTCTTCTCCATACTTTTTTTAGCTTTTTACCATCCTAACTGAAAAGCCCCTTTCACGCAAATAGTATTTTATAGTGTTTGAAAGATAAAACGGTCTATGGTTTCTTCGTTGTCGCTACGATTTTTTTGCTTGGTTATGGTCGTCTTTGTACACGCCAGCGCAAAAAAATCGAGGCTCTTAGAATAGCCTCATCGCCTGTTTTATCTTTCAAGCACTATAAGTAACTACATTGTTACATTTATAGCATCATTTGAATAGGTTTTGTGTTTATGCCAATATAGTTAAGGGTATTCACCTGTTTTAAACGCTTATAGGCTTTTTATGATGACTTTGGCACAAAATCGCACGCTCTCTCCCCTGCTTCAAACGTATTACACGGCTTCTGTGAAGGGGAGTCTTCCAGAAATTAGTCGTTTAAATGCGGTTGAACGTTCGCCTGAAAACGGCATTTTTCCTTTTGAAGAAATTGGTTTGGTGTTGGATCCCCCCCCAGCGGAAAAGGGGACTCCCTCGCAACTTCAAGTACCACCGCCTGTGGTGAAAGAAGATGAACTTAAGTCTTTAGGGATTGAACAATTGGCGTCTACCCAACTGCCCAATGGTAATCAGGTAGAACATTATGTGTTGAAGAATGGGCATCAGGTTTATTTTGAACGCCGTCATGACAATTTAGTCAGTTTGCGTACCTTTATACGTACGGGTTCTACCAACGAAAATTCGGTGTACAAAAGCCCACAATACCAAGAAACAGGCTTTCAATCAGGCATTGCTCACTTGGATGAACATTGCCATTTTCTTACCACGAAAAACTTCCCCACAAAAAACGAATGGGTTGAAAACATTGAAGCCTATGGGGTTTCACTCAATGCCAGTACCAGTGACGAAGAAGTGCAACATGAATTGCATTTTAACCGTGAAGATTTGCCCAGTATGCTGCAATTGCACGCTGAACAGGTGTTGCACCCTATGTATGAAGACGTCAACATCGAACAAGAACGAAAGAACGTACTTAATGAAGCCAGTGAACGCCTTGAAAGTTCAAGCCTTCGTGCCATGGACAAAGCCTTTGAATTGATGCTGGATCGGCCCGTTTCTTACCAAACCCTAGGCAGTCGAACAGATGTGCTAGACACCCACGCCACTGATTTAAAATGCTTTTTTGAAACCTTCTATACCCCCACCAATATGATTACGGTACTTTCAGGCAACGTAAACCCTGCCGATGTGTTACCCCTTATTAACAAGGAGTTTGGTCACCAAGTGGCACGCCCAGCCCCCATTAACGATGCAGGGCTAAAATGGAGCATGAAGCCTAATGAAATACGCGAACAAACCTATGTGGATCCCAAATTAAGTGGGCTTTCACTCGTGTTATTAGGCTTTGAAGGCCCTTCAAAGGGGGACAAAAAAGGTCGCGCCACTCAAGAAATTTTAGAAGCGTATTTAACAGGGGGTGAACTGGCGCCTCTAAATCGTCACTTGGTGGATGAAGACCATTTAGCCATGGACGTTTCTATGATGTCGAGTGTTCAGAAGAACACGGGGATGTCCTTAATTATGATGCATAGCTTTGAAGGCCATGAACAAAAAGCGGCTAACGCCCTAATGAAAGAACTGAGTCAATTGGGCAGTATTTCGATTGATGATGAGAAACTTAAAGATGTTAAAAAAACCCTCATTCATCAGCATAAAATGTCTTTACAACATGGTGAAGATTCCAGCTACGCTATTGGCACAGAAGCCTTGACCCATTCCGTGGATTATTTGGCACGTTATGAACAATACATTAACAGCATTACCCCTGAAGAAATTCAGGCGTATGCCCAAAAATACTTTAATGGTAAGAGTTACGCCTTGGTGTATGCCTTACCGGGAGAAAAAGAACGCTATAGCGAAAAAACGTCTAATGTTGACGGAGTATTGCCTAACTTTACCCCCGAAGCAGGGCCTGCTTTAGCGACTAAGCAAGAACCTAGCACCCAAGACGCTCAGCCCTACCCCCAGCAGGATCCAGCCGTCACCGACGTGAAATTAACGCCGAACCCCCCACCGCGTTTAAACGTGCAAGCGTGATTTTTGACGTTTGAAGCTTAAAAAAGAAAGATTTTTGATGACTCCTATTCTCACGAATCCACCCACCCATAGCCCAGTTGCCCTAAACGCGAAACAGGGGACTCATACAACGCCACATCAACGAGAAGAGTATGTGGATTCAAAAGCCTTACCTGCCTTGCCTGCGGTAAACATTCGCCCTAATAGCCTAGAAGAGCAAGCCCTGTTGAAAAAGCTTGCTCAAGAAGCGTACGGGGCTCCACCAATTTTAACGCTCAATGCCTTGAATATGGAAAAGAATCCTGACGTAGGCCCTGTGACCCCCACTAAACTTAAAAATGGCACCCAAGCCTATTTACAACAAGTTCATAACCGTCCTACGGCTTCGGTAGAATTTATTTTGCCGATGTTTCCTGATGACCGGGAAATGCACCTTTCTAATAACGTGTTATTGAACGGCACGTTAGCGAAAAAGGAATTGCTTGCGGATTTGCAAGCCAAGGGCATTTTAGTGGAAATTTTGGTCACTCAAGATCATTTTACCCTACTGCTTAATGGCCCAAGTGGGCAAGAAAAAAAGTTACTGGCCTTAGGCTTAGATTTTTTAAAAAACCCCGAAATGGATGAAAAAGAATACGAGTCGTCTCGCACGTTGGTGATGCAAAACTTATTGAACCTTTCCAATAAGCCTGATTTTCAAAAAGCCGAAACCGTGCAACGAGCCAGAGTGGGAGACGATCACCCCTATGGAAAATCTACCTTAAAAACCATTATGGAAGTCAAGGACTTAGACCCCCATAAAACCATTCAAGAATTCAAAGCCAGTTACGCCCACCCTGAACTCACCACTGTTGCGATGGTTTCTGGCTTAGCCCCTAGTCAACAAGCTGCACTGCTAAATGCCTTGGCTGAAGAAAAGGGCTGGAAGACGGATGATGTGATTGTGCCTCCCAAGGCGATGGTTCACATCCCTCCTATAACGCCCAAAACCTTGAAGGCCCCCATCCTCATTTCGGACAACCGCTTGGATCGCGTGCATATGTCCACCTTGTGGAAGGCCCCAGAAGTCGGGAGTCAAGATTACCCCAAGTTTATTATTTTAAAAAATCTAATGGGGGGCATGACTGGTTCGTTATTTAAAACCATGCGAACCGAACGAGGCTTGGTCTATAGTACTTCTTCAGGGGTGGATGCCAACAAGCATTATGGTGAATTCGAAGTTTCAGCAGAAATTGATGAAGACAAGCTGCCCACCGCCATTGAAGCTCAACAAGAAGCGATGAACACTTATGTAAAAACCCCCCCCACGGAAGCGGAACTGGCCAAAGTCAAACGAAAAATCATTCACACTTTACGAGATCTAGACTCGACGAGTGACGGCATCTTGTCCAACACGTCGAACCGTTTACGCGACGGCTTACCCCCTATTAGCCGTGAAGAATTGCAAGAAAGCTACATGAACGTTAGTTCTGCCGATGTGCAAGAAACCGCACGAGCGTACTTGGGCCAAGGCGCTTGGCGAATTCAAGCCTTAACGGGCGATGAACAAGTACTGAAACAACAATTCCCAGGGGTGGAAATTGTAAAGCGTGAACATTATTTGACGGACAATGTAGACTTGCCGCAAAAAGGGCATATTTATGTCAAAAAGGGTGAAGACCCCATGTACCCTGCCGAATATGTGCTTGAAAAGCAAGTTAATCCCCCGCATGACGCTTCTCGTGTGCCACATCAGGCCAAGGTAAAACATCCGCGTTCACCAAAGCCGTTGAATGTAAGCGCATAAGGCGTGTTTAAATGGTATGAGTTTTGAAATTCACCCACCCGCGTTATTTGTGATACGGTTCATGATTTAAAATACGAAACGCCCGAAAAAGCTGTTCCACCCACAACAAACGCACCATTAAATGGGGAAAGGTCATCGGACTTAGCGACAAGGCCCAATCGGCCCGCGCCAGCACCTGAGCGCTTAAGCCTGTGGCACCGCCTACCACAAAAATAAGATGCGCACGTTCCCCACTGTGCTTGCCTTGACTAAGACTGTTTAAGCCGGGGTGTCGCTGGGCAAAGGCTTTGGCAAACTGGGGGGAATCCAAGGGTTTGGCGTGTTCTGTGAGCACCACCACATAGGCGGGGTGCGCGTCTAAATACTTTAGTAGGCGATCGCCTTCAAGGGCTTGAATGTCTTGCGTGGTGTGGCTGGGCTTGATTTTTTCATCAGGCAATTCGGTGACGATGAGCTTACAATATGGCTTGAGTCGCTCCGCATATTGAGCAAAGCCTTCTTGTAAATACGCATGTTGTGCGCCTTTGAGCTTGCCCACACACAAGAGTTCAACAGAAATTAACGGCGTTTGTGGCATATGGTTTCCTGATTAAACGTTTCTCACGAGCTCAAGCGATTCTTGGGCCAAAAAGGCTTCTAAAGCGCTGAGGCTTCGGGTGATGTGACGCTTGGCGCGTTCTTTTTTGTCTTTCAGGCGTTCTTCCCACGCGGGTAAGATGCCCCAATTACTGTTGATCGGCTGAAAGGCTTGGCCAATGGCTTCTTCACGGGTGATGTACTGCAACAAGGCCCCAATCATCGTTTCAGCAGGCAGGCGTAGCGGGGCTTGCCCTTTCAAAAGCCGTGCAATAGTTAAACCCGCCACCAGCCCCGTGGCGACACTTTCCGTATAACCTTCGGTGCCGGTCAGCTGCCCCGCCACCAAAATATGCGGATGCTGTTTCATTTGTAAGGTGGGGCAAAGGATTTCAGGGCTATGTAAGAAGGTGTTGCGGTGCATGACCCCGTAACGCACGACATCCGCCGATTCTAGCCCCGGAATGAGCTGAATCATTTCTTTTTGGGCGCCCCACTTGAGGTTGGTTTGAAAGCCCACCATGTTGTAAAGTGTGCCACTGGCGTTGTCCTGCCGGAGTTGCACCACCGCATAAGGCCAGCGCCCCGTGCGAGGATCATCAAGCCCAACAGGTTTCATGGGGCCAAAGCGGGGGGTTTCTACCCCACGACGCGCCAATTCTTCAATGGGCATGCAACTTTCAAAGAACTTCGTTTTTTGAAAGTCTTCGGCTTCAAAGGCCTTTATTTCCGTGCGTTCGGCCTGATTGATAAAGGCAATTAAGCGTTCGTATTCGTCCTTATTTAGGGGGCAGTTAATGTAAGACGCTTCTTGAGCGTGTGTTTTATTATAACGATCCGCCTTAAAGGCAATGGCCATATTGATAGATTCTTGGGTGAGGATGGGGGCCGCCGCGTCAAAAAAGTAGAGGTTTTGCCGGTTCAGCAGGCGCCCCAAGCTCGCAGTTAAGCCTTCAGACGTCAACGGGCCTGTGGCAATAAGCGTGTAGGGCGTATCGCTAGGGAGTTCGGTGACATCTCCCGCGACAAAGGTGATGTTAGGGTGTTGATGAATGCGCTGGGTGACCAGTTCCGCAAAGCGTTCACGATCCACAGCTAACGCCTGCCCTGCAGGAACCGCACAATCTGTGGCGATTTCAATCAATTGGGCACCCAAGCGTCTTAGTTCTAGCTTTAATAAGCCACTGGCACTTTCCCCCATGGAACCAAAACTGTTGGAACACACAATTTCCGCCAAGTTGTTGCTGTGATGCGCCGGTGAGCGTTGCGCGGGTTTTAAGTCATGCAAACGCACCTGCACCCCGCCATTGGCCAGCTGTAAGGCGGCTTCTGTGCCGGCTAAACCAGCGCCGATGATGGAGACTTGGGGCGTCATGCGTGGGGGATTCCTTTCTGGAAGAGGGTTTCGCTTTTACTGTAGCACAAAGAAGCGCCCTGCAAAATCACCCCGCGTAAAAACTTTTTTAAAAAGGCGCACAAAAAAAAAAGCAGGGGCGTTTATGTACATACACTTAAATACTTGTACTGAACACTTGCACTTCAATCGTGCTTGATTTAATATAGTAGATAATTCATTTTTTAAGTGTGACTTCTTTGATGTTTTGCCCCCCATTTTAACTGATTAAGGATGATACTAATGCGTATTACTTCGTTTGCCCCTTCAATGCCTCGACCAACCTATGCCGTTTCTTCTGCGCCCCAAGGCACTTTTGGCGCTACCACGCCAGTGGCGCGCCTCGTGGCCCCCGCCGCCGCCGAAACCCAACGTTCGGGGTGGGTGAGCGTTCGAGGAGTTTTAGGAGCAGGAAAAAAGGTATTCACCGGCCTAACCTTATCTTCCTTACTCGCTGTCGCTGGGTGTGGGGATCAGGAGGCTGCTAAGTTTGCCAAATCCTTAGTAACAAACTCAGCAAACTCTGCAGAAGCAGCTTTGGTTCGCAATTTCCCTACCTCTAATGGCCTAGGATTCACAGGGTCCGATACGATTGCAACAGTACTAGGCGGTCTTACCCCAAAGGCAGGCGATACAGTTACAGGTGGGGGTTCAACGCTTGTTGACAGTGTTGTCAAGGAAGTACTAAATCCAACCTTACCCGCTTGCGAATTACCCGATAAAATACCATCTAATGTGGAAAACCGTTTAGACTGGAGTGGAATAGGGGTAAAAAAAAGAGGAGAGTGTCTTGATAGATGGGAAATAACAAACCCCAAGGATCCACAACTTCCACTTCTTAGGGAAACACAGCAACAGCAAGAGGCAACTGTAGTGGCTATTGAAAGCCCCAATGGCGGGCCCTGTGCTACGTCTCGAATAGATCAATTATATAACAAAAGCAAAGGATTACTAGCGACTGGTAATCTAACCGAAGAAACACGAGACAACCTAGAAACTATGATATCTTTAAGAGATATGGCTGAGGCATTACCAGGGGGCTGTGTTCTCTTGCAATCTTATGACGAGCGATTAGCTAGAGTTCCAGATAGTACACTTGGGCATAACTTAAGGGAAATCGTTAACAGCTCGATCAGCTTAGTCGGTCAAAATCCTACCGATGAAACTCTAACAGACGCATTAAAGGGAGGTAAGGGGCTAGATTTCGTTTTCCAAGCACCGCCTAAAAATACCTCCCCGTTTTCATTTTAAGTGGGTTTTGGGTATACTGTGCGTAAGGGCGAACCGTTACTGTGCCCCCCCCTTAAGGAACACCCATGACCCGACAACTCGCCTTTAATGAACTCTTCCTGCAACACACGGGCGTTGAAGACGCCTTGCTTGAACGCTACAATCTTTCAGGGCCCCGTTACACCAGCTACCCCACCGCCCCCGTCTGGCAAGACGCCTTCAACGCCCCTGCCCTGCTTGAACGCTTGAATGCTCCTGCGCATCAGCACCCTGCTTTGCCGTATTCGCTGTATATTCACCTGCCGTTTTGTGAAAGTCGTTGCCATTTTTGCGCCTGTAATGTGGTCATTACCAAGCAAACCCAACATGCTGAAAAATATCTCGAACTGCTCTTTCAAGAAATTGAGTTGCTGGTGCTTCACCTAGATTTAAACCGCCCCGTCATGCAGTTTCACTTGGGCGGAGGCACCCCCACCTACCTAAGCCCCCAACAGCTTGAACGCTTGTGGCGCAAAATCAACCAGCATTTCACCTTCCACCCCGACGCTGAAATTAGCCTAGAAGCCGACCCTCGTGTGACCACCGCCGAACACCTAAGTACCTTGGCTCAACTTGGGTTTAATCGCATTTCCCTGGGCGTGCAAGACGTCGACCCCACCGTGCAAGCCGCCATTGCCCGTGTGCAATCGGTAGAAGAAACCCAAGCGCTGATTGAATCGGCGCGTGCCGTGGGCTTTGAAGGCGTGAATGTGGATCTCATCTACGGGTTGCCTCATCAAAGCGCGCAAAGCTTTTATGAAACGGTGGCCACCATTATTCGTTTAAATCCTGACAGGCTAGCCGTTTACAATTATGCCCACGTGCCGTGGATGGCCCCATGGCAAAGCTACATGAATCAAGAGGCGATGCCCAAAGGCACCGAAAAATACGCCATTTTTCGCCAAGCCACCAAGCAATTTTTAGAAGCCGGTTACGTCTACATCGGCATGGATCACTACGCCAAGCCTGATGATGAAATGGCTCGTGCGTGGGAAGAAGGCAGTTTGCATCGTAATTTTATGGGCTACACCGTGCGCGCTGGCCAAGCGGAACTGGTGGGCTTGGGCCTAAGTGCCATTAGCAGTTGGAAGGGGCATTATAGCCAGAACGTCAAGAAACTTTCGCAGTATGAAGCCGCCCTGAGTGCGGGGCAACTGCCCACGTGGCGAGGCTACGCCTTGAGTGAAGAGGACCTGTTGCGTCAAGCAGTGATTATGCAACTGATGTGCCAAAACCGCTTGGATTTTGCGAGCATCGACGCGCGGTTTGGCATTCACTTTGAAACCCATTTCGCCGAAGCCCTTAACGCCCTAAAGCCTTTAGAAGCCGACGGCTTGTTGACGGTTGAACACCGCCGAATCGAGTTTAGTCCCTTGGGGCGTATTTTTAGTCGAAACATTGCCATGCCCTTTGACGCTTACTTGCACGGGCAGATCGCAGGAACGCAGAAACCGTTGTTCAGTAAAACCTTATAAGGACGCTTACCCCATGCCCAAAGAAACCTATGTGGTGATTGCGTACGACGCCACCGACACTGATGCCCCTCAACGCAGGCTGAACGCCCGCCCTGAACATCTCGTGGCGTTGCAGGTGGCGAAAAATGCGGGCTTGGTAAAGCTTGCAGTGGCGTTGCATAACGACGCTGGCACAGCCGCCATCGGTTCGTTGGTGGTGCTTGAAGCAGACGCTTACCAAGCGGTGCAAACTTATTTAGACGCCGAAGCGTATGTGCGTTGTGGCGTGTGGGAAAGGGTGACGGTGCATAAGGGAGTGATTCCTCCGCTGTTTGCGTTGTAACAGTTTTGTTACAACTGGCACAATGTTTGTTTTTAAAATCCTTAATACTAATACGGACGACATCATTCTGTCGCTGCCGTAAAGATAGAGTTCAGGCACATCACACCCACACACATAGGACATCCATATTATGACATTTTTGGCTAATTCGTTAGGAAGTACTTCTACTTTCGCACCTTCTGTTCGTACCGTGAATACTGAAGTGATCAAAAGTGCTAATCTAGTACAAGCGTATCTTCAACAAGCTAGACTGGGAAATAATTCTCAACTCGCTTACAGCCCTCCTCCAGCGGTGGCTTCATTTACTTCTCCACCGTTTCAAACAACGGCACAAACTCCTTTTGGCCCGACTCCCTCGTTTTCATTTGTTTCAGCACAAGGGGCCTCATCGGGAACTGCTAGTGGTGGTGGCTCTGATAATCAAGCGAGTAGTGGTGGTCAGGGTAGACAAGGTGGACAAGGAAGTCAACCCCGAGGATAAACCCACTAAATACAGACGTCTGGTGGGGGTGTCGAACAACCCCCGCCTCACGATGCACCCAACGGCCTTTGCGCATCTTCTAAGATCGCCGGGGCCGTTTGTTTATGTCTAGGGTTTTAGGTTGCGTAACGCAGAGTTAACCAATGCTCTTAAAGTACTCAATACTCTAGCACCTCTGCGATTTGTTCGTTTTTCAGATGCCCATAAAAGCCAGTCTGACAAAGGGGCCGTTCCACTGCGTTGAGTGTTATTATTTACTACTTGTGTAGCGGGGAGGGTAAACTGTGGGGAAGAAGATGAGAGACGCATTAAAATGATTCCTTTTATAGCCCAAAATCGCAAAAATCGAAGATACCCTTCTATATAAGCACGTCAAGCTCGATTGAAAACCCCCACGCTTACACATTGTTACAAAACAGGGTTCTTTTTAACACACCATTTAACACGCCGTGGCGTAACAGAATGTAACATCCCTTGTAGAAAAAGAACCCTCCATTCGATACACCATTTGTAGGAGCCAAGCCCCTTGCCCACCTTTAGGGCTCACTTGGTATGCCCTAAAACAGGAGGCACCCGTGTAGATGTCACAATCCATGAACGTCCACCAGCTTGAACAACTCTTTCTACAACCCAATTCCCCTGTTTGTGAACCGCAAAACCATTTGTTTGAAGCCTTACTCCTTCACCTCGATTCACTGGTTTCGCAATGGGAATTGCACCCGCATCACGATGTGGCCCAAAATATTCTCAGCCAAATCAACGAACTGTGCTACGGCACTTGGCAGCAGGACGCTCTATTTTCCCTTTACTTTACCTTGATTGGGGAAACCAAAAAGGGGCAACACCATGCCTACAAGGCCTTAAACTTGAAAGAAGAAACCCACACCTCACAATCCTTAAGCGTTGATTGGGTGGTGCAATTAAGTCTGGCACACATTCACACATTGGGGGGGCATTACAGTATTGCCCAACGCCATTTAGAACAAGTCAAGGTTCCCAAGCGATTTCATCATTTAGAACAACACGCCCAAAACTTGCAACGCCTTGTGTATGAAGAAGGGGTTCAAGCGCTTAACTTAGATCCACTTCAACTGGCGTGGAAGAAAAACGTCTTGACGCTGGCTCACTTGGGCAATTTTCTTTGTCATTCTAGCCTTCAAGGGTTTTGGCAATGTATGCAACGTTCGCTGGATCTTTTACAGCTGTTTGCCAGTGAAAGCTTAAAAATGCCGACGTCTCACATTCTAGCCCAATGCACCAAGATTCAACAATCCGTGTACTTAAGCAGTGTGGTCATTCATGCCGCCCAACTTGAAATTAGTCATTTAGAATGGGCGTCTGCCTTGGTAAGACTCAAACGAGCTATTCGTCGTTTGCCGTCTCAACCCTTGTTGTGGTATGAACTTTCCCATGTGTACGGGATGTTAGAAGCCCACGCCAAAGCGCGTCAGGCTCTGGAAAAAACCGTCACGCTCATGCCGTCCTTGTCCATGGCGCAATTGGAACTTGGCCTTACCTATGCCGAAGAAGGTAACGCCTTTGCCGCTATTGAACGTTACCTGTTGGCGTATGTCTATGCTCAAAGAAAAGAAAGCAAGCGTAAAATTGCCTTTGTTATTGCGAGCTTCTTAGAAAGTCCGTTGTTTATTGAAAGTTCGTCTCACTTTAAGTATGAAGAATACGGGGCGTTAGTGAGTGCTGAAATTGCCTTATTGCTCAAAATCGAACAAGAACAGATGATGAGCCCTGCTACCTTAAGCCACTTGGCAAAACTGGCCAACACCCTAGAACAGCATGATTTAGCTATGGCCTTATGTCAACTGGCTTTAACGAATGACGGGGTGAAAAATCCGCAGTGTGTGGTGAATTTGGCGTACACGGCTTGGCAGGCCAAAGCCTTAGAACAGGCGATTTACTTCTATAAGCAAGCCTTACAGTTGGATCCTGACAATGCGGTTGCGCACAATAACTTAGGGTGCATTTACTTCGACGACTTAAACCATGAAGCCAAGGCTTTGTATCACTTTGAAGAAGCGGTGGCACAAAATCCGCATTATGCCATGGCGCACTTCAACCACGGGCGGGTGCTTTCAAAGCAAGAACAGTTTTCTGAAGCAGCTTTAGCCTTTACTTGTGCAAAAGCCAGTAACGCAATGACCCAAGAACTCGACACCGAAGAAATCAATCAGTACTTAGAACGCTTGTTTAACGAAATGTAAGTTTAACAATAAACCCACCTTTTTGTTTACCTAATTAAGAGAGAGAGAGAGTCGCCTGGTCTACTACAGACTGGGCCTTTTTTTTGGGTTATATAATTTTGGGTTATAATAAAAAGGGTTAAACGCTACTTGTTGTGAAAGATCTTGCCCATGTCTCGTTATTCGCTGTTTGATCAAAACGCCACGGAACGCATCACGTGGGTGTACCCACAACAGAACGCTGTGATTTATGAAGCGTCCACTTTTGTGCTGGGTTCTGTGGCTAAAGCCGTGCACACGTTGAAATTAAATGGTAACGAAGTCCCCCTGTATTTCAACGAAGCCGAAAACGCCTTTGCCCATGTGATTCCCCTAAACGAAGGCGAAAATCATTTGGAACTTGTGACCGACACAGGCGAAGCGTTGACTCGTCAAGTGATTCGCCAAAGCCCGTGGCGTTTTTCAGAAGAGTCTAGCACCCCCCTTTATGCCGTGTTGCCTGAAGTGAGCCGTGTGCCTCGCTACTTAATAGGCCAGTCTTTTTCTGTTGAACTTAGGGCCATGCCTCACATTCAGCAGGTGTGGTTGAATCTCACTACAGATGAGGGCCAATTGATTTGTGAACTTCCCTTGCACTGTGACGATGCCTTTTTGCTTAATCCCAAACGCCCCACGCACGGAAAAACCCTTTCCCTGTTTGGGCAACTGCATTATGATGCCGATCATCCCCCAATTGACAAACGTGTACAGGTGTTTCATGGCGTGGTGGCCTTAACGCACCCTGTGTTATTTCACTTGCCTGACAGTCACCTGCTACATTTGCAGTACAAGGTGGTGGATGACAAGGGCCACGTCAGCATGGTGAATTTGGGGCAACGCGTTTGCCTGTGGCAGTTTCAACGTACGGTGGAAGTAACAGCCAGTTGCCAATCCTTTTATGCGGGAACCAGTGCCAATGCGCAACGTTTGGCACTCATGCCTCCTCTTCATTCACGCTTACCCGTGGTGGGCCTGTGGGATGTAGATGCCTTTTTAATCCCTTCAAATGGTGCCTTTCCCTATTTGCTTAAGGGAGGCAAACCCCTTCCACAAGCAGGCAAACCCAAACCCGCTGTTTTAGATGCCCTTTCCCTTGAAGAAAAGGAAGACCAGCTCACGAGCACTTTTTTGTTGACGCATCCTTGTGGGGTGACCTTACAGCCCAAGGCCCATGGCTTAGACGTTTCACTCTTGCCTATTGAAGCGGGCTTGAATCATCAACGTTACCTTCAAACGGACCTGCGGTGGGAAATGACCCCTGAAGGAGAAGGGCTTCGCCTTCACTTGCCTGTAGAATGGTCCCGCTACAAGGGGGTTGAAAGTCACTGGAATGAAGAGGGTCTGAGCTTAACTCTTCTTAAATTACCCCCCGAAAAAAAGGCGTGGCGTATTTTAATTGATGCTGGCCATGGCGGAAAAGAAGACGGCACATGCGCTTTAAATGGCACGCTTGAAAAAACATGGACGCTTGAACTCGCCCAAAGAATCAAGCTCTTATTAGAAGAAGCAGGGGTAGGGCAAGTCTTTCTTACCCGTAACGAAGATATTAGCCTTAGCTTGCGCGAACGCCAACAACTCGCGGAAGAGTTGCACGTAGATCTATGCCTGAGCGTGCATGCCAATGCCCTGCCAGACGCTCAAGATCCCACGGCACGAACAGGGGTTTCCGTGCATACGTACACGCCATGGTCAGAAAAGGTAGGGGACGCTTTGCTTGATTCGCTTGCCCAATTGCAAGGCAATGACGGGCGCTATGTGAGCAATTATGCCATGACTCGCTTGCCCCGTTGCATTTCTGTGTTGGTAGAATACGGCTACTTTATTCACCCCCAAGCGTATGTTTCTTTGTTGGAAGAGGAGCGTCTTTGGCAGTTGGCTCATGCGACGGTTCACGGTCTATTACACGCTTAAATAAAAAGGAAATGACGATGACACAATACTGGCTCATTAAATCGGAACCCTACAAGTTTTCATGGGACGATCTCGTGCGTTTGGGACGAGATCACTGGGATGGCATACGTAACTTTCAGGCCAGAAATAACCTAAAGGCCATGAAAAAAGGGGACATTTGCCTTTTTTACCATAGCAACGAAGGCAAAGAAATCGTGGGGCTGGCTCAAGTCGTCACTGAACACTACCCTGATCCAACCGATGAAACGGGGAAATGGGTCGTGGTGGATGTCGTACCGCTTAAGCCGTTCAAGCGTTTTGTGACCTTGGCCGAAATTAAAGCCACACCAGAACTAGCCAATATGGCGCTGTTAAAGCAAATGCGCTTAAGTGTGGCGCCTGTTCGTGCGGAAGAATTCGAGTGGCTTCTAACACTGGGTGAAACGTCCCTGTAAAAAGCCGATAGAAGTTTTTGTGAAAGGGCGTTTTACTCCCTCTCCCTTAGGGAGAGGAAAATAACCTTCTTATTCACTTCGTGAATGAGTTATCCCACCCCTCTCGCTTCTCCTTCGCTCCTGCCGTCCGCAAAATCGCTCGGGGGTCGCAGTTCGCTCACCCGCGCGGATTTAGTGCTTGGACGTCGGCTGGTGCAACCATTTAAGGCGAGTCACTTTTTAGTTAAAAAATACTATAGAGTTTTATGAATGAAATACGATAAAACTAAGGCGTGGGAGCACCACTGGGCGTGGGCGGAATCGAACCAGCCTCTTCTTTCTTGGGCAGTGGGTCATTCACCGATTTCAACGCTCGACTCGGGGGCTCTTCAGCGGGGGGGGCAGTCTTGAACGTTTTTACAGGGGCAGGCGGGGCCTCTTGAGGGGCTTCTTCAACAGGCCCTTCGCTGTTCAATGCGGTGGGATCTTCAGTGGATTCAACGCCTTCAGGCGGTGGGGCGGTTTCATCTGTCGCTTCGGGGGTAGCCGTCTTGGCGTCATCCGCCTTCACTTTAAGGGTTGCTTGGGTAAATCCCTTTCGAGGGAAACCCGCATGGCTCATATATGAACGCCAAATCACCGCAGGCATGACCCCTCCCGTAAAGGTTCTGGGCATGGGGGTGTTATCGTCATTGCCCATCCACACGCCTGCCACCACATCAGGGGTGTAGCCAATGAACCAGGCGTCTCGATAGTCGTCACTGGTGCCTGTTTTACCTGCTGCAGGACCTCCGTATTGCGCGGCTCGACCAGTGCCACTGGTAATAACACTTTGCAACATTTTGGTCATCGTATCCGCAACAGGTGCATCCAACACTTGTAACTCAACAGGTTCTTGGGTAAAAAGGTTTTCGCCTTGAGGCCCGTCAATGCTTTCAATAAAGTAGGGATTCACCCGCATGCCGTGATTCGACAACGTCCCAAAGGCTCGAATCAGTTCGACCATATACATGGAACTGCCTCCTAAGGTGGCGGCAAGGTTGGCATCCACTGGCGAATCAATGCCCATTTCTTTGGCTGTGGCAATCACCGATTGGGGCGACAGTTCATTCATCAATTTAACAGCAATAATGTTGTTGGAAAGGGACAAGGCTTTAGTGAGCGTCATGGCGCCACGAAACTTGTTGTCGTAGTTGTGAGGCTTCCACGAACCGTAGCTAATGGGTTCATCGACCCTTACATCGTAAGGAGAATAGCCTTGGCGAATCGCTTCTGTGTAGGTAAAGACTTTAAATAACGAACCAGGGGATCGAGGGGAGCGTTGAATACGGTCATACTGACTTTCTGAAAACTTTTTCCCCCCTTCGTAAGACAAAACCGCCCCCGTGTGGGTGTCCATCGCCATGAGCATGACTTGGTTTTGCGCGGACGTGCGTTTATAGCGACTCACCGCGGAGCTAATGGCGTCTTGCGCGGAAGCATTGGCTTTGGGGTCTAAAGTCGTGTAAATGCTCAAGCCCGCTTGCCAAAACTCTTGTTCACTTAAGCCAAGTAGTTCTTGGGTTTGTTGACGCACCACTTGGTTGAAATAGGGCGCTTTGTCTGTCACCGCCAAGCGTTCAAGGTTGGGGTTGAGCGTTAAGGGTGTTTTTTGCAAAACCTTGGCTTCTTCAGAAGTAATTGAGCGAATTTCAACCAGATTTTGAATGACTTCATTGCGTCGAGCCACCGCTTTTTCAGGCGCCACCATTGGGTTGTAGGCCGAAGGGGCTTGTGGCAAGCCGGCTAGTAAGCAGGCTTCAGCAACGCTGAGTTGCTTGGGGGTTTTGTTGAAATACACTTCAGAAGCGGCTTCAATGCCGTAAGCCCCCTGCCCAAAATAGACGTAATTCATGTAAAGCTCTAGAATATCGGACTTGCTCAATTCTTGTTCAAGTTGTACCGACAAAATAATTTCCTTGATTTTGCGAGACAAGGTGCGTTCGTTGTTTAAAAACAATAAGCGAGACAACTGCTGAGTCAAGGTAGAGCCGCCTTCTTTGACGCCTCTTCCCTTGGTGTTGCGTAAAATGGCGCGTCCAATGGCGAGGGGGTCTACGCCTCTATGGGCGTAAAAACGGCGATCTTCAGTCGCCACAAGGGCTTGCGGGAACGCTGGGGCGACTTCTTCGAGTTTTACGGGGCGAATACTAAAGCGTTCGTTGCGTAAAATCACGGTTTTTTCGTCGTTGGCATACACCACAGTTGAGTTTTGGGCCGACATAATCTGCGATTTACGTTGGTTAATGAGTTCTCTAACGCTGGGCATGTCTTTGGTGAGTTGCCCCCACGCAATAGCGATCCCGCCAATAATGGCAACCAGTAACAGGGTAACAGTGACACCTAAAAATTTCCACATAATCTATGGGGCTTCCTTTTTGTGAAGGGGATGAGATCCATCTATGTGTTTCATTCTACACCAAAATTAAAAAAGAAACGCACTTTTCGACCCACAAAAGTCCGTTTTCTGGCCACGAAAGTCCGTTTTCTGGCCACGAAAGTCCGTTTTCTGGCCACGAAAGTCCGTTTTCTGGCCACAAAAGTCTGTTTTTTGGCCATGAAAGTCCGTTTTCTGGCCACATGAGACCCGTTTTTTACTCGATTTTCAAGGAATTTGTGAGGGTGCGAAGGCTTCTTCAAAAAAGCCACTCTTTTTCAGTATAACGTATTTTTTAGCCCGTTGCCCAGTGGCTAAAACGCACGATTTTGCCCAATCGGATGATTTTTAAGCCCCCTTGTCTCACGCGCAGGGTGAAGCTCGTTATACTAAAAAAGCATAGCACCCCTTCAGTGAATGAAAGTTCTTTCCATGGCGCGGCACAAAAAACACCCGGAACATGAAAATTTAGAACGGTGGTTGGTTTCTTACGCAGACTTTATTACCCTGCTGTTTGCCACGTTTACGGCCTTGTACGCCATTGCACAATCTAAACTAACAGACGACAACAAAGCCGCCGAAGAAATTAAAAAATCCTTTCAGCAAGAAACGTTGCTCAAAGGGATTGCTTCGGTTTTTCAGGGGCAAAGCACCCCTACCGACAGGCCCAACCCCGCCTTTGAAGAAACAGGCAAAGGCGAAGGCGTGGTGGGGAAATACGAAAGTTTGATTCTAACCCATGGCGAAAAAAAGCAAATGGAAGAACTGCTTGAAGAATTGGATGAAGTGGCCAATGAACTGCAACAATATATTGAACAAGCCCTTTCAAGTCCTTCTGCAGACTTTGACGAAGCTTTTGACGACTTGGCAGGCGTACCCTTACGAGGCTTAGAAGTGACTTTGCAAGAACGCGGGGTGAAAATTAGTTTTGACAGCCGTTTGCTCTTCCCCTCAGGGTCTGCTGAACTGAACAAAAAGAGCATTCGCTTTTTAGATCAAGTTGCCAGTCGCTTGCTGAAAAGCACGCCCACCCACTTGGTGCATATTGAAGGGCATACGGATTCTTCGCCCATTACGGGGCGTTACCCGTCAAACTGGGAACTTTCTTCGGCAAGGGCTTGTGCGGTGGTGCGTCATTTTATCAATCAACATAAGTTTAACCCAACGGATTTAGCCGCCATTGGCTACGCCGAAAGTCGCCCGGTGACGTCAAACAGTACGGTACAAAACCGTTCCAAAAACCGACGCATTGACATTGTTTTACATAGCCGTGAACAAGAACAACAGGTGGATCCTATTCCAGAAGCCCGCCGAGAAAAGGTGTTGATTGACACCACGCATCGCTATAGTATTGAAAATAAGGCGGCTCAAGAAGTGATTCCTGTAGTGGTTGAAGAACGCCCCAAGCCAACGCCTCTTCAGGTCAAAAAAGCCCCTGCCCCAGAACGAAGCGCCAAGAAACCTTCGCCAAAAACGCTTCCTAAAAAAGAACTTAAAATTTTACCGATTAAGGAAGAAATTCATATTCCTATTTATGGGGAACATGGAGAAGTGCTTAATAAAACGAGTTCAAAGTAAGCGAACTTGTCCGGCAAGTGTTAGGGCCTCTGTTTTTTTTAGCTTTTTTTGATAAACGATTTTCTGAAAATCCTGCACCTAAAGGAGTTGCTTGGACTTAAAATGGGTCATGCTTGTTAGTATGATAAAAAATGCCTTCCAACTCCCCGAAAGCTTCACGTTAGGTTCTCTTCCGTTGAAGGAAGGCCCCGCGCCTTCGCTTTTTCAAGGGCCTTTCCCTAAAATCAGTCAACCACTCACCAAAGTCTTAAATCTGTTGGACACTCAAACCACCGATGGGATTTCGGTTCACTTGCAATCGCCGGCCCTAAAGCGTCGTTATTGGCAGCGTCAGCATGCCAAAGAATATGAACGGCTAAAAGCGCTTTTTCAGCACGCCGACTGGATCCGACAAACGCTTGAAGCCCGAGGGTGCCTTCAATTAAAAAATAGTTTTGATCGAGACATGCTTCACTTTCAACAGCTCGATACCTTGTATGCGCGCTTAACAACACAAGAAGAAGCGTTGTTGAATCCCTTTGAAACGTGGGTATTTCAACAGGTGCAACAGCTACAACGGCTATTGAATAGCTTGAAGGCTTCTTTTAAACAAGGGTGGGATGTCCTGGTGGATTCTAAAGAAAATGGCCGTCACGTCCAAGCCCAACGCCTGTTACAGCAATGGGTGTTTCACTTGTGTCAGCGTCATCGGCAAAAGGGCATGGCGGCTGATCTGTTGCAGGATGTTTACATCTTACAACAGCGTCAAGCCCATTAGGGCTTTTTGGTGTATGCTGGTAAGGTTACCTTGTGAAATAATGAGACGCCCTTGATTCACGGATTTTCACCTCCTGATGTTTTTACCCTTTCCTTTGGCACGTTGAATGGGCATTTGCCTCTTTCCTTTCGTCCCTTAAATCTGGCTCAAATGGTGTATGTCTTGGATCATGCCTTGCGTTTTAAGTCGCTTCAACAGTTTGAAGAACACGTGGCGCGCCCCCTTTTAGTGAAGCAGTACCAGCCCACGGTTTCAATCCGTTATGATCAACATTTTTTAAAAGAATGCCCTGTGTTGTGGGTGCATTACGTGTTGTATGCCTTAATTGAAGCGAGTTTGCCTACCATGGAAGACCCTGACTTAGTTAAGCGTTGCAAGGCCTTTAGCCTGTTGCTAGAACGGCAACGCTTTGCGCAGTGGAATGAGTCTTACCTGAGTGATTACTGGAAGGAATCGACCCTGAATTTTAGCGAAGCCATGCTCAAGCATCCTGAAGGGGTGAGTGGGCTTGCCCAGTTAAGTGATGTGCTTGACTTGGGTCTGGCGCCTATTGAAGCAGAAGAGGCGTTGCCTTGGCCTTTGAGATATTGCTTGTCTTTAGGGATTCTGGCGCCTTGGGGGCGGTTGTGTCATTATTTGGGGGTGCATACGGCGTTGTATCAGCGTTTTAGCAACCCACAGTTTAAAGAAGTTCCGCGGGCGTTGGCGTTGGCCCATGCTTTTTTTTCAGAAGCGCCTGCTCCCCTGTACCCCCAGCCCATTCACACCTTGGTTTTGGTTGAAGGCATGACCGAAGAGGTGTTGTTGCCCGCGTTGCTCAACATTGCGGGCGTTTATGAAGGGGTTCGGGTGCAAAGTTGTGGGGGCAAAACGGCGATGCTGGCTCATTATCAACGCATACGCCCTTGGTTTAGCGGACGCATTCGCTTGGTGCTAGACGCCGATGCCACCGACATTAGTCGCCCCCTGCAAAAAAGCCTACACCCGCAAGATGCCCTCTACCTTATTCCCCAAGGTGCGATTGAAGATTGTTATGAATTACCCCTGTTTTTAAAGGTCCTTAATCAGGTGCGCCAAGGCTGTTTGCCCCTCACTGCGAAAGACTTTCAAGCCTGGTGCGCTACGCATAAGGTCTCTAAGCGCAGTCGCGCTCAGGTGTACCATCGATTTTGGGTGGCGCATGGTTTAGAAGGCTTTGACAAAACGTTTCTCGCCCATCGCATTGCCGAAGCGTTAAGGCAAGACCGCCATGCGCTTGAAAAATTACCCAAGGGTTTGTTCGCTTTACTTGATTTTGTGCTAAAATGAATCTGTATTCGTTGAACATGTTGTGATTGTAGGACGCCGTAATACCCCATGCCTAAACCTAAAAGTACCCCTAGCCTAAGCAAAACCAAGACGGCATCCCCCAAGGTGAAAACGCCTAAACCTGCTGTAGAAGTAGACGTCAAAGCCATTGAAGCGTCTAAAGCAGGCCCAAAAACCCTTGAAAAAGCCTCTCCCAAATCCGCCAAAACCTCCGTGAAAGAATCGGTGAAATCCAATAGTAAAAGCACGGTTCAAAAAAGTGCTGTTCAAAAAAACACGGCTGAAAAAAACACGCCTAAAGTCAAAGAGGCTTCAAAAGCCCCCGTTAAACCTTCTGCGCTTAAGACGCTTGCTCCCGCAAAAGCGAACAACCCGAAATTCACAGAAAAATCAAACGATTCCCCTCCAGCGAGCGTACCTGCCCAAAGCGTTAAAGTCACCGTGATTCAGGAACTCAAAGAACAATTGAGTCGTGCAGGCTTAATCGGTATGGGACGCCCCCCCCGCGTGGTGGTGGCCTTTTCAGGGGGAAGCGATTCAACCGCCCTGTTGCATGCCTTGGCTCAATTACGAGACACCGAAGGCCTTGAAGCGTTGGCGGTGTACTATCACCATAATTGGAGAGGCACCCCCGCCCCTGAGCTCCCGCGGGTGCATAAAAATTGCCAACGCCTACGGATTCCCTTGGTGTTTGCCCCCCCCCACCCCGATGAAGAAAAAAGCGAAGTTTCCGCCCGACATTTTCGCTATGAACGCTTGATTGAAGTGGCCACGCAATTTAAGGCCGAAGCCATTTTGACGGCCCATCATCAGGACGATCAAATCGAAACGATTTTGTTTCGCATTTTTAGAGGCACCGGCCCTGATGGCTTAGAAGGCATTCAGCGAACCTTGTTTTTCAAAAAACAGGGAACCGACACCCCGAGCCACATCCCCATTTTACGCCCTTTTTTAGGCTTAAGCGAACAAGTGCTTTCCCAATACACGCAGGCCCATGAACTCCTATTTTTTAAAGATCCTTCAAACACCAATACCCGCTATGCCAGAAATGCCATTCGTCATAATCTTTTACCTGTGATCAAAGCCCAGTTCCCCACTTATGAAAAGGCGGTGTTGAAATTGTCTCACTTGGTGGAAGGGGACTTGAGTATTTTGGATCACATTACGCAAAGCCAGTGGCAGGCTCTTGAACTTCATGGGGCAAGTCCCAGTGTGTTTCAGTGGGGCTCTAAGCGTTCTACCACCTTGTTTTGTCAATTAAGCGTGCCGTATCAGCGTCGCTTGGTGCGTCACCTATTACAGCAATTTAACATTGAAAGTGACTTTGAAGACACCCAACGACTCATTGGCTTTTTGACCCAAGATTTACACACGTTGCATCTGCACAAGAAAGACAAACAAGGCCTGTTTAAACAGCCCAAAGCCTCTGTGAAGATGTCCCTAGGCACAACGCAAGACGGCGACTTACGCTTTTTGTTGCGCTCTAATTCCGCGTTTTGGATTGAGGTGCATCCGCGTCGTGATCAGGCGTATCGTGAACTGATTGCTCAGCGTGTGGGGGTGCCTTTAAGTGGGGGTATAGTCACACTGCCGTGGGATGCTGGCCAAGCCCTGCGGGTGGAGCCTTTCCCCAAGCGAGCGGGTATGTTTGACGTGCGTAAGTTGACTTCCGCCAAATCCAAAGATGTATTGGTGAACCTGAGCGATTACGCGGGGCAAAGCATTGTATTGCGAACGCGCGAAGCCGGCGATTGGCTCAAGCCCTTGGGCATGAAGGGCAAACGCATGAAGTTAAAAGCCTTCTTCATCGCACAACGCATTCCTCAAGAACTGCGTGCCGAATGGCCCGTTATTGCGTGTGGCAGTGAAGTGTTGTGGGTACCGGGTATTGGCGTGAGCGATTCCTTACGGGTGACGATGAAAGTCCCGCCCACCCACACGTGGATGCTTGGAGACACCGAAGAAGTCACACAACTGCGGACGCTTCGCTTTTTGGAAGACCCCAGCACCTTAATCGAAGCCGAAGAAGCCGCCCTGCTTGAAGACACCTTAGACGAGGGGTTAGACGATTCCTTAGAAGAATCGCTCAAAGGCGTTTTGGCTGATTCAGCGCCTGAAGATTCTCTCACAGATCTTTCAGAAGAAGACGCTGAGGCCTTTGATGAAGTCAACCACATTAAAAGCGCCGAACGCTTGATGCTTGAACATGAGTTGGATCCCGATGAGATTGAAGTGATTGATTTAGAAGAGGTGCTGGATTTAGACGCGTTGCCTGAACCCCCTACGGGTGAACGCGCATGAGTGAACAAACGCCTTTAAGCTATGAATATGTAAGTCAAAATCTTGAACTGTATATTGACAAAACTCAGTTGGATCAACGCATTCAAGCCATGGCCTTGGCCATTAACGAACGTTACGCGGGGGTAGAAGAACTTACGATTTTGTGCGTGTTAAAAGGCAGTTTTATGTTCGTGAGTGATTTAGTCAAGTACTTAAAAGTGCCTTGCCAACTGGAGTTCATTCGTTTGGCCAGTTATGGCGAAAGCATGCACAGCAGTGGTGAAGTAAAATCCGTGAACTTGACCCTGCCCAATTTGGCCAACAAGCATGTACTGGTGCTAGAAGATATTATTGACACGGGCTTGACGCTGTCGTTTTTAATGAATTACTTGCGCAACTTGCACCATACGGCTTCATTGGCCTTGGGCGTGTTGTTAGACAAGGCCGAATGTCGCAAACGTGAAGCTCAAGAGATTGTGTGTGATTTTGTGGGCTTTCAAATTGACAATGACTTTGTGGTGGGCTACGGGCTGGACTTTGCGGGCTACTTTCGTAACTTGCCGGAAATCTATCGCTATATAGGCGCTGAGTCTTCTGATGATGCGTCGTCCTAATTTTACGGTGGCCATGGTCATTCCCACAGGGGTGGGGGCCAGTCAAGGCGGGTACGGGGGCGATGCCACCGTGTGGATGAATGCGGTGGCCTCTGTCGTGGATACCCTGCTGACGCATCCGAATGTGGCCAACGCCGCGGCCTTTCAAGCCTTGCCTCGTAATGCGTTATATGTAGAAGGCTATGGCCTAGATGCCTTTTTTAAAGGGGAATGGGCCTTAAAACCTGTGCTTGCGCAACGGGTTGGCGTGATTTTAGATGCGGGACTTGAAGCGGGCATGAAGACGCTTCAACATAACGTAATTAACGCCGTGCAAGCCACTTACGGCACTTCAGTGGTGGCCTTGGCTGAAAGTACGGAACCCCTTCAACTAAGCCTTTCGCTCAACGAATCGGGGATTTCTGTGGGGACTTGGCAGAATCCGCAGGCGGTGCTAGCGGTGGCGAAAACCTTAATGCACGATTATGGGGTGAGCGCTTTAGCGGTGGTCAGCCGTATGGAAGAACCCGCTGAAAGTGAGTATAACACGGGAACAGGGGTGGACCCGATTGGGGGCTTAGAAGCGATTGTGTCGCATACACTGGTGCAGGCCTTGGGTATTCCTGTGGCCAATGCCCCGTGCTTTGACTGGGAGGAGGCTCAACCGCGTCGCAACGAGTTGGTGCACCCCTTTACGGCGTCTGAATACACGACGGCAAGCTTTTTACCGTGTGTGTTACAGGGGTTGCATCGGGCGCCTGATTTTGTGCCTGTGGCGGATGTTTCGGCGTTTAAACACGCGGGCGTGTGCTTCACGTGTGAAGATCTCAATGCGCTGGTGTTGCCGTATGACTGCATGGGGGGTGTGCCGTTTTTAACTGCTGTTGCACGAGGCCTTCCCGTGATTGCGGTTCGATCGAATCAGACGGTGTTGTCCGTCACCGCGCAAGCGCTTTTGGGGCAGGACGCGGTGGCGCATTTGATGGCCCAGGGCCGTTACTATGAAGTCCACAATTACGATGAGGTGGTGGGTTTGTTACAACGCCTCAAACTCGGCTTACACGCCCCCAACCCGCGTGGGGTCGCTAGGGTTTAAATTTAAGAAGCACTTTGAAAAAGAGTGCGCAGGAACTCAGTTACACCAGTTAAGTACTGCTCTGGGTTTAATTGTGACAATTTTTCACTAAGCTGGATCATTAATTCGCCGTGGTTCGCTATTTTGTCAGCAAAAGCGACAAACAAAACGGAAAAAATCCCAAACAAACCTTTACCCTTATCAGTTTGTAATACCTCTGCAATGAAAGTACCTATTTTAGGGTCTATTTTTGATTCAGGAGCCATAGTGTTTCCAAGGCTCCGTAATACAGCATCTACACCATTTCCTATAGGTGTCAATACAGCCCCCTCCATTTCTTTGCCCGCCGTAACTAGATTCTGGAATGCTGTGGGCACACTTTTTGTTTGTGGCTTTACCTTAGGCACTGGCGGAGGTTCTGGGACGTCTACGGCGGGGGCTAACGGTGGGGTAATGGATGCGGGCTTGGCTGGCACAGGCTCCCCAAACAAAAAGCCATGCACCTTTCCCCACACCTGATGCAACCCCATGAGCCCCACCACGCCCACCCCAACCACGGCAGCCGTTTTAACAGGCGAAAGCGTCGCACGAGTCTTGGCTTTGTTGCGGGCTTCTTCAGGGTGATGGGTATTGACGGCAGGCCGAAGCACAGGTGTTGACGGCGTAATAGCCGTTCGAACCTGCGTGTACAAAGAAAGGGATGGAGTAGTAGGAAAAGACGACATGAAAAAACCCTATAAAATAGTTCCTACTATACTAAAACCACCACACATCTTTTTTGGAACCTTAGCTGTTCTATTTCATGTAACATTTTCAGAATACCATTATAGTTTTTAGACCTTTGAGCCGAACTACATAAAAAAAGGAGTCCTGATGCCTAGATTAACATACCCACACGCCTTGGCTTTTTCCTTAACAGAATTACTTGTTTCCCTTGCTGTACTAGGACTTATAGGTGCCTTTGCCATCCCTAAAGTCATACAAGTCACCAATGAAAATAGCTTACGTAGCAACTATAAAACAACCATAAGCGCTCTTCAAAAAGTAGTTTCAAATGGTATGTATAACGCTGATTTTAACGAGTTGGCCGATTTTAATGTGGCCAACCCCGATAGCGGACTGACCACTTACTTTACGAACCAATTCAACGCCACGCCTTGTGAAGCTGGCAACACCACAAACGTAAATTGCCAAATGGAATGGGGCGATGGAGCTACCGCACCGATCCTCGTCATAGGGAGTTCGGCTCGGTGGATTTTACCTTCTGGAGCGAGAGTCTGGATCCCCCAAGCCTTGGGGACAGACGGCTTACTTCGCTTTAGAATCGATGCACGACTGGAGGGGCCATCGAGCAATAACTCCGCCTTGGGTGATTTACCAGACTTGCTAGAATTGACCTGTAATTTAAACGATGCCACCATCGCGTTTGCCATTCCTGTTGCTAACTATCCCCTAAAACCGGGGGAATGCAAGCCCAGTGATGCCAACAACCAAGCGATTTATCAAGCCATTTACAATAATTAGCCGGGCCAATCGTTACAGTGTGGGGGTGTTGTTGCTTTTTGTAGGCCTTTATAGGATGATAAAATTCTGAAAAGTACCACCCGTTTACCATGAAAGCCCACGCCATGACCACACCCCGCCGCGCCTTTATTCTTGTGATTGACGCCCTAGGCGTTGGCGCCATGCCTGACGCGCCTGACTACCACGACAGCCTTGACGTCAACACGCTTGGGCATATTGATTCAAGCGTCACGCGTCTACAGCTTCCCACGCTAGAAGCCTTGGGCTTGGGGCATCTTCTGCCCTTAAGGCATGTAAACGCCGTGGAAACCCCCTTGGCAAGCGTCGCCAAGCTCGCAGAACGTTCAAAGGGGAAAGACACCACCACGGGTCATTGGGAAATGGCGGGCATTGTGCTTGAAACGCCGTTTCCGACGTATCCTGAAGGCTTTAGAAGTGAACTGGTGAACGCATTTATTCAGCAAAGTGGGTGTGGGGATATTTTAGGCAATAAACCCGCCAGTGGCACAAAAATCCTAGAAGAATTGGGTGAACAGCATCTAAAAACGGGCTTTCCGATTGTGTACACCAGTGCCGATAGCGTTTGGCAAATTGCCTGCCATGTGGACAAAGTCCCCCTTGAAACACTTTACAAGTGGTGTGAAATCGCGCGAGAGATTTTAAGAGGCGAAGATGAACTCTCTCGAGTCATTGCAAGACCGTTTGAAGGCGAAGTGGGCGCGTTTCGACGCATCGGCGCAGCACGACATGATTATGCGGTGGAACCACCTCGTGAAGGCAATTATTTAGTCGCAGCCCAAGAAGCAGGCGCTCAAGTCATTGGCATCGGCAAGATTCACGATATTTTTTGTGGCGTGGGCATCACCCATAGCCTTAAAAGTCGAGACAACGCCCACGGTCAAGCCTTGATGCAGGATCTCGTCGAAGGCAAGACGGATTTGCCGACTTACGCTTTGGGGACAGCCACTTTTAAGCCTAACGCGCCACAACTGATTTTCAACAACTTGGTGGAAACGGATATGAACTATGGGCACCGTCGAGATGTGGTGGGTTATGCTCAGGCGCTAGAAGCCATCGATGTTCAGCTCAAGCCGTTTATAGACGCGATGACCCCAGACGACTTGCTCGTGATTACGGGCGATCACGGATGCGACCCGACTGCTCCGGGGAGTGATCACACTCGAGAGTATGTGCCTTACCTGGCGTACAGTCCTAGTTTGGCGGGTGGTGTGTTAGGCACGCTTGAAGGGTTTCACCATGTGGGGAAAGTGTGTTTGGATTGGCTGGGGGTAGAGATCCCAAATGCGACTCGATAAGTTTTTGAAAATGACACGGCTCATTAAGCGTCGCACCTTGGCCAACGACTTGTGCGATATGGGGGGCGTCATGCTCAACGGCAAAGTGGCCAAAGCCGCCACTGCCGTCAAAATAGGCGATGACGTTGAACTACGGTTCGGCAATAAAATCGTCCGCGCACGAGTGCTTGAACTGCCTTTGCGTCCTGCGGGTAATTTGGCCACGGCGTCTCAGTATGTGGATGTGTATCACCAAGAACGCCTTGAAACGCCCTTACCTTACCCTGTTGATGACCTAGGGGATGATGCAGTCGATAACGAGGTAAACGCTAGATGAAATCGCCTTTCTTCGACGATGAAGCCATCCTCAAAAAACGGACGCCCCCTGCCCTTAAAGTCGCTAAAATGCTGAGCGTTTTGATGGACAGCGCCTTTCGCATTCCCTTCACGAAAAAAACCTTCGGCATCGATGCTTTGGTCGGCGCGGTTCCCGTACTGGGGGATGCGATTACGTTTTTAATTTCAGGGTATTTGTTGACCTTAGCCGTGTATTATAAAGCCCCTGCATCGTTGTTGTTCAAAATGTTGGGCAACATCACGCTGGATTACCTCATTGGTGTGGTGCCTCTTGTAGGGGATGTGTTTGATGTTTTTTTCAAGGCGAACATTCGTAATTATGCGTTGTTGTTGACCTTTTTAGAAACGCATCGGGCGGATTTGTTTGTGGAAGGTAAAAGTCCGTCTCCTGAAGTGGCGCCTTCTCAAGCGGTGGTGGATCTATGATGCGGCGGTCTTTTCCAGCGACGTTTAAATCCTTGCCCCTTAGCCCGCATGCCTTGGCGTTGCGTGTGCTGTATGGCATGGACTTGGGCATTTTTGACAAGGCCGATGAAGCCCTGAGCGACGCCTTAAGTACGCGTCCCTTTAACGGGTTAACGGCTCAAGAACGGGGGCTTGCCACCATGCTGGTGAATGAAAGTTTGCGGTGGAATCTCACCCTGAAAAGTCGGCTTAAAACCCTCACCAAAAAACGGTTTAAGGATTTGCAAGCCCCGTTGCGTCACGTGCTGTTACTGGGACTTTTAAGTGTGTTGCACCCCCAAGAACGTGAAAAAAAAAGGGCGTATAGCCAAGTACAAGCATGGGTCGAACTAGCGAAAGCCTGTAAATTGGCTCCCTCCCAAGTGGGGATGCTCAATGCCTGTTTGCGTCGAGCGTCTGAAGAGCTGGCTCCTTTGGGCGACGTAGAAGTCGACTTTAAAGGCACGGCCTTGGAACGCCTAAGCTTGGCCAGTGGTTGGCCCACTTGGGCGTTGAAAGAACTTCAACAGGCCGTCGCGCTTCAGGAAGTGGACGCTTACATTCAAGCGTCTCACCATAAACAGCCGATGACGCTGTTTCACACGCAAGCCCGCAGTCAAGCAGAGATGCAACCAGTGCTTCAACACTTGGCTTCACACGGCATTGAAACGCATCAACCGTTTTTGCCCGATTTTCCTCAAGCCCTGCAGTTTAAAGAAGGTTTTAAGGGTTCAATTACCCAGTGGCCAGAATGGCATGCGGGGGACTGGTATGTGCAAGATTATGGTTCGGCATGGGTGGCGCGTCACGCGTGCGACGCGATGAAGGCCTATGAATCGCCCGTTGTGGTGGATTTATGCGCCGCCCCCGGTTCTAAGACGTGGTGGTTGGCTCAAGCGGTTGAAAACGGTGGTCACGTTCATGCCGTGGATGTTTCAGTCAAGCGTTTGGAGCGATTGACTGAAAATATGACGCGTCTCAAGCTCAACGAACGCGTGAGTGTGCATGCCAGCGATGCCACCACTTTTACGCTCCCTTCTTCGGCGGATGTCGTGTTGGTGGATGCCCCTTGTTCCGCCTTGGGGACGATTTCGCATCACCCTGATTTGTGGGTGAACCGAACAGAAGCGAGTGTGAAGGAGTTTGCTCCCTTGCAGTTGGCGATTTTGTCGCAGGCGGCGCGCTTGTGCCATGCGTCGTCGACCTTGATTTACAGCACCTGCACATGGCGAATGGCGGAAAATCATCGTCTGATTGAAGCCTTTTTAAAGACGCATCCCGATTGGCACTTGGTGGAAGAGCATACCTTGCCAATGAGCGCCCTGCACGACGGCTTTTACGTCGCTATTTTAAAGCGTTAACATAAGCTTGAACGGAGTTGAGCTTTATTAGATTTCGAAACTGCTTTTCAATACCCTCAATAATCGGCTTCATTTTTTCTAGCCATTCTGTTTCTGCATTCGGAGTAGAAAGGTCACACTGAACTCTGTCTTGCTTTAATTGAAAGCCGCTTTTTTTTTGGAAAACGAGAGTAGGTGAAGCATCTTCGCTTTTTATAGTGAAAATACCTAAATCAAAATTTCCTACCGTATCCGCAGCAATGGCTGCTTTGTACAATAACTCAAGAGCCTCTTGCCCCCATGTTGAAAGTTCATTTTCTTTTAAGACTTGTAATGCTTGAATCGCGGGTTCTTGACCCTTAGCAGGATAATATCCTTGCCCATCCACGTGAATCAGCCCACTTCTATGGGTTTTTGAAGCATCATTTAATTTCAAGAAGGAGGGAGAGAGCGAGTTATTTAAACGCATTGATAAAAACCTTTCATGTGTGAATTAAAGAGAATGTCTATTATACTGTGCTTTCTGAAATCGAGTTACTATTTGGTTTTGCTCGTTGGAGGCATCGGAGCCATAGACGCTTGTGATGCCTGTTGTTGTTGGTTTTGCGCGTCTTGAGCATCCTGAAGTTGTGACTTTTGGATGCCTGAAATGGCGTCATCCACGATTTGGGCTTCAAGGCCAAGCATGCCTACGCTGTCTCTTAATCGATTGAGTTCGTTTAAGACTTCGGGGCTGGGGTAGCGGTAGCACCCTACTTGCATGGCACGTAACATGGCTTCATGCACTACGGCAGAAGGGTCTCTCAAGATTTTGAGCGCAAAGGCATCGACATACGGCTTAAACTGTGGGCGTTTTTCTAGATTGGGATTGGCGCTTAAAATAATAAAAAAGTCGTTGGCCGCATCGACGCGTCGCATCCAGTCTGGGTCTTCCAAGCGAAGATTCAACGAACGCATGATGCCATCATCAAAGCCCCTCACGTTAGGAGGAAGTTCAACTGGTGTGGGGATAGCGGGAGGCGTTGGGGTCGAATCCGTTGGCGTGGGTGGGGCGGGAGATTCTGGATTTTGAACAGGCGGTGGTGAGCTGGCTTCTGAAGAGGTTTCTGAAGCCGGGGCTGAAGTAGACGCGACAGAGGTTTCGGGTTCATCGCCAGAAGACGCTGGAGGATCCGTCTTTAGATCGGAGGACTTTTGGGGAGTAGGTGGATTCGGGGCGACGGGGGGATTTTCCACTGGATTAGACGGTGGAGGCGAAACGGGCGAAACGGGCGGAGCAACAGCTGGGGAAGCGTTTGGAGGGTTCAAAGGCGTGCGTTGACGCGCTAAGGAAGAAAGTGGCATGGCGGAGGGGTTCCCTTGGGGGGGATTTACAGGGGAGGACGCCACTTCGGGGGGGGGGCTTGTCTGCTGTGGTGGAGGGGTCATAGAAGCCCAGCCGTAGCTAGACGGCGCTAAAAACGTACTCGGTAAGGGTGGAGGGGGAGGGATGTCTAAGGGGGCAATGTCCACCGAAAAGGTGGGTAAATCAAGGGGTTGGCCTTTTGAAATGACAGGCGCGGCGGGAAGCGAGAAGCGGGTATAGGGGGGAATAGACATCAGAACACCTTTACTTGTTATGAAAGCCTAAGACTTTACAGAAGAAGACTATACAACAGTATACACAATATACCTTTATAAAAGCAGCTCAATATCTTTTTGTGCTACCCTTGTGTTATAACTTATTTGCTATAAAATAATGGTGTATTTAAGCTATTTTAAGGGAACGCGTCCATGCCTGTGATTCATGTGTCCAACGAAGCGCTTCGTCAATTGATTGAAAACACCCCTAACTTACAACTGGTGGATGTTCGCACGCCTGAAGAAATCAGCGAACTGGGCTACATCGCAGGATCGCTCACCTTGCCTGTGCAGACCATTGCCGACTGGGCCAGTACGCTGGATGTAACCCGACCCATCGCCTTTATGTGCCGTGGGGGCGTCAGAAGTCTTTACGCCTGCGATTATATGGAAAACGTCCTTCATATGGATACCACCCTTGCCCCGTTGTACAACTTAGAACATGGCATGAGCCATTGGGATGCTGAAGTCGTCTACCCCACACCGTCTTAAGCGTTGTTGCCTCTCTGCTTTTAATCACCTATTCCCTATTTTAAACCCACAAGGAAACACCCCCCCCATGATGCTTCAAAAAGAAGATGTCCTTAATGCCCTTAAAACCGTCAACGATCCTGAATTGCACAAATCCCTCACGGAATTGGGGATGGTGGACAATATCGTCATCAACGGCAATGATGTGAACTTTGATATTATTCTCACCACCAAAGCCTGCCCCCTAAAAGAAAAAATCCGTCAAGACGCACAATCCGCCGTTCAATCCCTTGAAGGCGTGGGTAAAGTCTACGTGAACATCTCGGGCAAAACCTTGACCCCTCGCTTGCCTGAAAAGCAGGGCATTCCGGGCGTCAAAAATATTATTGCGATTTCAAGCGGTAAGGGCGGTGTGGGTAAATCCACCGTCAGCGTTAATTTGGCTTGTGCCATGACGCTTGCTGGGGCAAAAGTCGGCATTTTAGACGCCGATATTTACGGGCCGAACATCCCCATTATGATGGGCGTTGAAGCCCAAAGCCTTAAAGGGGTGGATGAACATAAAAAAGCCATTTTGCCTGAAGGCCATGGCGTTAAAGTGATGTCCATTAGCTTTTTGGTCAAACCGGATCAAGCCATGATTTGGCGTGGCCCGATTTTGCATAAGTCTTTGGCGCAATTTTTTACCGATATGGCTTGGGGTGAGCTGGATTATTTGTTGATTGATCTTCCACCAGGTACGGGCGATGCTCAGCTTTCTATCAGTCAATTGGCGCCGATTACGGGCGGTATTATTGTCACTACACCGCAGGATGTTTCCTTGGCGGATTGTCGTCGAGCAAATAGCATGTTCAAGCAAACGAACATCCCTGTGTTGGGGGTGGTTGAAAATATGAGCTATTTTGTGAATCGTCATGGCGAACGGGAAAATATTTTCGGCGAAGGCGGTGGCGAAGTCTTCACCAAAGAACTCGGCTTAGATTTGTTGGCCCAAGTGCCATTATTGCCTCAAGTCCGTCAAGATGCTGATGCGGGTATGCCGATTGTGATTTCTAACCCTACTTGTGAAGCGGCTTTGCAATTGACGCAAGCCAGCAATGCGGTAGTGGCAAAGATTTGTGAACTGGCTGTGGCGAGTCATCAAGCCCCACAACCACCTTTGGCGACTGTTTAACTGGAGGCGTTGGCGGGTCGTGTTTTTCGTGATTCAACGGATGGGCTGGGTTGATTTAGAGGCTTTGGTCAATATCTCTCAACGTACCTTTTTAGAAACCTTTGGTATGAATTATACTGCCAAAGATCTAAACGATTACATGGAAACACGCTTGTCTCGTCATGCGTTGGGGGCTGAACTCGCCGAGAGTCAAAACGTCTTTTTTAGTGTGTGGGACGAAGACACCAATGCCTTAGCGGGTTATATCAAAATTATTCCACAATGCCGTAAGTTTTTGGATGATATGGACAAGGGGCAACTTGAACCGAAAAGCAGTACCTATTTAGAACGTTTCTATCTGCTAAAATCATTTCACGGTAAAGGCATTGCCCAACAAGCCATGCAAGCCACACTCGATTGGATTAAGTCCAACACCCCTAGTGATGCGGTGCATCTTACCGTGTTTTCTGAAAATCCACGAGCGTATACGTTTTACCAACGTTTTGGTTTTGAGCATGTGGGTAATTGCATTTACATGGTGGGCAATCATCCCGACAAAGAGTTTGTGTATTTGTTAAACCTTTAAAACCTGTTTTGGTGTATACTAAAGTGAATTAAAAGAGAGAGGAATATATTTCCTATGCACGCCTACCAAAGTTCACAACAACGAAATGCTCTGATTTGTGCCAGTAGTCAAGGCTTGGGCTTGGCGGTGGCGAATCGCTTGGCGCAAGAAGGACACAACGTTTTTTTGGTGGCTCGTAATGAAGCACGCTTGGCCAAAGTCAAGCAAGAACTCGAAGAAGCTCATTCTGTTCAGGTGCATACCTATGTGTGTGATTTAAACGTCGCAAGCCAACGCACCAAACTACTTGAAGTGCTTTTGACCCTTTGGCCCGCTGGCCCTGATATCGTCGTTCACAATACGGGAGGCCCCCCGCCTTCCACCGTCTTAGACACCGAATACGTCGATTGGACGCAAGGATTTAATAGCCTTTTTTTGAGTGTGGTGCAGATCAACCAAGCCCTTGTTCCGCTTATGGTAGAACGCGGTTGGGGACGCGTGGTTAATGTTACATCCCTCGCCGCAAAAGAACCCTTGTCCCATTTGGCGGTGTCCAATGCGTTGCGAGCGGGCTTGAGTGCGTATTCTAAAACATTGGCAAGCGAAGTGGCTGCTTCTGGTGTGATGGTTAATTGTGTGGCCCCTGGTTATATTCAAACCGAACGGCTAAAGCATTTATTTCACTTTAGGGCTGAACAAACAGGTACCACGCCTTTGCAGGCCCAACGCCAGATTGAACAAAACATTCCTGCCCAGCGTCTTGGTAAGGCCTCTGAATTTGCGCATGTAGTGAGTTTTTTATGTAGCGAAGGCTGTAGCTACATGAGCGGGCAAACGCTTGTCGTCGACGGTGGCTTGCAAAAGTCGACGTTTTAAAACGTAACGGCTTCTAGTCCGTTCATATAAGGCACCAATGCCTTGGGAAGGCGAAGGGTGTGAGCATCCACTTGGTAATTTTCTAAAATGGCGGCCACGGTTCGACCCACCGCAATGCCTGAACCGTTTAGCGTGTGACAAAACTGAGGTTTTTCCCCTTCCGTTGCACGATACCGCAAGTTCATGCGCCGAGCTTGAAAATCAAGGGTATTAGAACAACTGGAAATTTCTCGATACACGCCTTGACTCGGCATCCACACTTCAAGGTCATACGTCTTGGCGGCAGAAAAGCCAAGATCCCCCGTACATAGGGACACCACCCGATACGGTAATTCCAACAGCTGTAAAATCGCTTCGGCATGGCGGGTGAGGGCTTCAAGGGCTTCAAATGAACGTTCTGCCGTGGTGATATGCACCAACTCTACTTTGTCAAACTGGTGTTGGCGAATGAGGCCACGGGTGTCTCGTCCCGCACTGCCGGCTTCGCGTCTAAAGCACGGGGTGTGTGCCGTAAATTGCATCGGCAATTGAGCGCCGTCTACGATTTCATCCCGATACAAATTGGTAATCGGCACTTCAGACGTAGGAATCAAATACAACGCTTCTTCAGAAACTTTGTACATGTCTTCCGCAAATTTAGGCAGTTGCCCAGTGCCTGTCATACTCGCTTCATTCACCAGCAAAGGCAACACAAGTTCTTCATAGCCGTGTTGAGTGGTATGGACATCCAACATCAGGCGAATTAAAGATCTGACCAACAGGGCGCCGTTACCACGAAAGACGCAAAAGCGAGATTTAGCGAGCTTGACGCCTCGTTCAAAATCGATCCAGTTTAAGGCAACGCCTGTTTCCCAGTGGGGAGGCGCGTCCTGCATGGAGCGAGCTTTAAAATCGCATCCCCAACGGCGGATTTCTTCATTGTCTTCTTCCGTGCTGCCGTCTTTCACCGATTCATGGGGTAGATTGGGCAAGCTCATGACAATAACCTGCTGTTCTTCACTAAGCGCATCTTTTTCCGATTCAATGGCTTTAATGCGTTCAGAAACGTGCTTGGCCGTTTCCATCACGGCATCGGCATTTGCGCCGGCTTTTTTTAGGGTGGCGAGTTCTTTATTTAAGGCGTTACGTTGGTTGCGCAGGACTTCTTCTTCTTGCAGTAAGCCACGGCGTTTTTCGTCAAGGCCTAGCACGGCTTCGATGGAAAAATCGGGGTTACGACGTTGTAAGGCTTTTTCAACGGCGTGAGGGTCTTGGCGAAGGGCTTTAATATCAAGCATGGGGGGCATCTTCTGGGGTTGAAGGCTAATAACGTAAGCTTATTATACCATAAAAGAAAGTAGCTTCGGCGTATTATTCGTAGTGTTTTCTAAACATCTTTCGAACACTATAGAAGGCTCTGCGAAAGTCCCATTCGACGAATCTTCTTTGCACGAAGCGTGAGTGATTGCAAGCAATCAACAAAACAAGCCATTGTTCGCTTTACGAGTGATTGCAAGCAATCAGCGTTATGTAGTAGGTCTACACGCCTCAAAAGCCGTTTGTTTTTCCTTGAATCTTCATCCGACTTGAACTTTCGCAGAGCCTTCTATAGGCCATTTTTACATCTTTCTGTTTCCCGTGGGTTCAAACGTCTAAACGGGCTTCATGTTCCATGTCGAAAAATTGAACCTTTTCCCACGCAAACGCGATGCGAAGAGGGACCTGTACCACAGAAGAAGTCCATGCTTCAAAAGAAGCGTGAGCCACCAACGCAACCGTCGATTCTGGAGAAGGCGACAGGCGTAAGGTTTGATACGCCCCATGCAATTCACGATGCTGTAAATACGCGAGGAGTTCCACCGTATTTTCTTGCACGTGCCCAACAGAATGAAGTTGTATGTGTTCGGGGCGAATCCCTAAAAGAACTTTACCAGCTAAAGAGCCTTCAAAATAAGGTGAAAGAGCATTTTTCATGGCCTCAGGCACCCCTAAATCTTCGGCGAATACCGCTCCTTCAAGACTTTCCAACTGAAAGGCATCGTTTTTTTTGGAAAGTACCAGCATATTCATTTGGGCCATGAATCGAGCCACAAACACATTGGCAGGTTCTTGATACATCGTGACAGGGCTGTCATATTGAGCCACTTTGCCTTGATTCATGACCATAATTTTATCGGCCAAAGTCAACGTTTCGGTGTGGTCATGGGTGACGTAAAGGGTGGTGGCCCCTAGTTTTTGGTGCAATGCTTTGAGTTCTTGACGCATTTGTTGACGCAATTGAGCATCTAAATTAGACAAGGGTTCGTCCATTAAAAAAAGCTTGGGGTTTCGCACAATGGCTCTACCTAGGGCCACCCGTTGGCATTGGCCTCCACTTAGTTGACTGGGTTTACGAAGCAGTAAGCGTTCTAAGCCCAGTAAGCCGGCTGCTTGTAGGACTTTTTCTTGAATGAGAGGCTTGGGGACTTTTCGCATTTTTAAGCCAAAGGCCATATTGTCATACACGTTCATATGAGGATACAACGCGTAATTTTGAAAGACCATCGCCACATCACGATCTTGCGGAGCCTTGTTGAGGATGCTGGCATCTTCAAGTAAAATTTCACCATGGGTGGGGGTTTCAAGCCCCGCGATGCATCGGAGCAAGGTGGATTTCCCACATCCGCTAGAGCCCACCAAAACAACAAACTCACCCGCTTCTACATCCATGTTGATGTCTTTCAAAACAGCGGTTTCACCAAAATGCTTGTCAATATGTGCGAGGCTTAAATACGGCATGACATTCCCAATTGTGCATTGACACTATGTTTAGACACTATAGCATGAAAAAGAAAGACTAGGCAAAGCACTTGTGTGTGTAGTATACTAGGTTGTATACAGTTTCATCTCCCAAAGGATGCTTTCATGACTGCTCAACAATCGCTTGCAGAAGACTTACCCCTTGACGCGGACTCTCGCCCCAGCCTTTTTTCGTCTGATTGGCGAAAGCTTCTTCGTGTGAGCGAACGCCAAGAAGTCGATGGCTTAATGCATAGTGTTCGTCAGCAAGCACGCCCCTTAGAAAAGCTCGTAGAAGCCACCCAGCGATTGCCTGAAGAAGCCCACACTTGGGAAAGCGTCGAGGCATTGTTAAATGAAGAGCCCTTGTTGCAAGAGGTGTCTAAGCAAGAAAAGTCCCTACTGAAACGGGCTTTTGTACAAGCCCTCAAAAACCAAGAAACCACACTCCCTGAAGAGGTGCTTGAATCTCTAGACTTTGAGTTGCCCATTCCGCCAGACACGGATGATTACTTGGCCAAAACCAGTCACTTAATTGCCAGCAAACTGGCGGGTCTTTTAAATCGCGAACGCTTTATGCATGATGTCTTTCAAGTGGGCGATCTTCAACATGAAAAGCAGGTGATGGCCAAGCATTTTATGTTGACCTTAGAAGAGAATAAGAAGTTGCGTCGGGCCTTGGCCGAAAGTCAAACGGAACTGGCGAACTTTCAACCAGCTGGCTTGGGATTGTTTAAGAAAAAACATCCCTAAATCGCTGAAAGTATTGCGTTTTAACTAAAATCATTTTTCTCAACTCTTTCATGCGAAGCACGTGGTTAAATCGGTAACAGGCCAGAACATCCAAGGTGGGTTGTACGGGCTTATCTCCATTAAACGATTAAAGGTCGTGTGGGCGCTTGGTTTAATGGGTATTATAGAAGGCTCTGCGAAAGTTCAAGTCGGATTAAGATTCAAGGAAAAATAAACGGCTTTTGAGGCGTGTAGACCTACTACATAACGCTGATTGCTTGCAATCACTCACGCTTCGTGCACAGAAGATTCGCCGAATGGGACTTTTGCAGAGCCTTCTATATAGTGTTTTAAAGAGTTTTCCCTACAGTAGGCTCCTAGAATAGGGGGGTTGTTTAAATTCAAAAGGCCTATTGCCGAAAACAATACCATAAGCACATCGTCTACCCGTGTCTAAAGGCCGCTTTCATGACTTCATTTTCAATCCCTTCTGTTCCTATTACCTACTATGACTGGCGCTTGCGAAAAGTGGTGACCATTGGTTCACCCCCTAGTGCTTCAACAATTACAGCCAATACCACCTACACCACGGCACTTGCTCAGGTGAATCCGAGTGATGTGGTTAAATATGCCCTTGCCCCTATTCCCGTAAATGCCCCCACCAGTTTAACGGATGTTGCTGAAGTTGGCTATTGGTGGTGGAACCCTAAAACACAGCGAATCAGCCGAAGCAATAACGTCAATGACTATACATCCAACTTTAGTGTTTCCGCCTTACAACAAACGTATCGAGTCAATACAGACGCGTTGACGGATTACGGGAATACCTTTGCACCTAAAATCGTGCCTTATACGCCTTTAACAGGCGGTTTTGTTCCCTATTACACGCAAGGGAAATACGCCAGTGCGGTGAGTAGCTTGGTGATGACCCGAGAAGAATGGCAGGCCTTGTTTGATTCAGGCACCGAAGTTATTCTTTCTGGAATAGGTAAAAAAATCACTCAATATGGGGACGGCGTAAAGGTTATTCAAAATAGTGACGGCACCTTGGGCATTGTGTCAGACGCTGCGGGGGGCTTACAAGCCATTGAGCAATATATTGACAACAACAAATGGTTTTGGCTCACAAGCTTCCCAGAATTAGACGACTACGCCATTTTTCAAGCCAGTCAACGGCTCCCTACCCTTGTGGATCTCATCGATACGTTAAAACAAACGGCCCCCTCACCAAAAAGTGGCACGCCAGAAGCACCCATTTTGCCGAAGCCTCCTTCCCCTAATGTGACCCTTCCCAACTCCAGCGGGCTTGCCACCCTGCCTAAGGCGTCCAATCAAGGCTTGTTTACTCTAACAAGCCCCCCCACGCTTAGTAAGGTCCTTTCTCCCTTAACGCTTTCTCAAACCCCTGGGGATGCTCCCTCGTCTTTACGGGAAGAAAGCTCCCCTCAGCGAAACGTCCCTTTGGCCAATCAGGGGGAAGGCCCCTTGAATCCAACCAAGTGGCTTGGCTTACGCGTGGAACCCTCTTCGGCAGAAATGGGTGAAACTCTCAACGATGCGCTAACTCAACAAGTCGACGCCTTTTTGCGTCAGCTTAATAATTCCGGAGATGCACGACGTTTTTCGTTGCTTGCTCAAAATGAAGGGCTTTCCATTACCGATGACCCCAGTTCAATGAGTGAAGATCGTTTGGTTGAACTCAAGAAGGGGCAAGGCGCTTTACAGGGCGGTTTAAGTAGTGAAAACGACGCCGACTTATTGAAGCAAGAAGCCCAGCGCAATACCCCTGAAGTACGCCGGCAAAAAGCCATGCAGTTGCGTTATTATATGAACTTGCCCTAGAACCCCAAGACCTTTTGCTTGTTTTTACTTGGGCAGATTAAAACCACGCCCGTCGGTAGAAGAGATTTACAACAAAAAGCATCTATTTTTTTTGACGGGTTTTTGATACAGTAAGGAGTGTCATGCTCCTTTTCTTGGAATCTTTAAATTTAAATGAGATGCCCAAACGATGATGCGCCCTCTCTCCTTTTCTGCTCAACTTCAATTGAACCATACGGCTCCCTTGTCAAGGACAGAGAAGAGGGCATCTCAACGGAGTGGCTTTAATTTAACTCCCCCTCCGCTTCAAAAAGAAATTGATCAATTGATTAAACAAAATGGGGGGGAGGACTTTCAAAAAACTTTGGAACAAGCGACTAAATCTTTAAATCTAACCACTCGAACTTCTTGGCAAAGACGACTGGATCGAGTCACCTACTGGGCTAAAGGCTTATGGACGCGTTTACGTAGCGACATCATGGGATTGATTCGTGGCATTCGCATCAATCACCAGCACATCATGAATCGTTTTTTACCAGGGATTCAAGATTGGATTCATACAACACTTAAACAGCACACCGTCTCCAAAGTGATTCAAGTCAACGGCCAGTCGGTGCCTGTTCACTTTACGACCTTTGAATTGCCTAAAGCCAAAAGTGCAGACGGCATTCACCGTATTGCGATATTCGGAGACCCTGGCTACAGTAATGCAATGTTACAATTAAATGTGGACGGTTCCATTGCCATAGCCAAGGCACAAGGAAACAAACTAGACGCTGCATTTTTAACGGGGGATTGTTTGTATTCCCCGAATCAACATAATAAAAATAATGCGTCACGTGGCAGTGGAGATTCTCGCTCTTTCCATTCCAACGTGGGGGCGGTTTATGATTGGTTTATCAAGCACAAAGTCCCTATTTTTACCTGTATAGGCAATAATGACAGCGATCGAGGGCATGCAGAAGCCTTTGCCCATTATATGAGTTTGCCTCGTTACTATAAAGTAATTGCGGGGGATACGGAGTTCTTTTTTGTCGATGAAAATGTGATGTCTTCTCTCTCTCTAATAGAATTAAACAAACGCTTTAAAACCACCCACTACACCGAAGAAGCGGACAAAATTCATGCTGCTCAGCAGTATTGGTTAGAAACCGCCCTAAGTGAAAGTAAGCAACAGCATCCAGAGCGTAAACGCATTATTGTCAAGCACTTCCCAATCGTTTCTAGTGATCCTCAAACAAATGAGTTGGCCTACCTTGATTTACGACGCACCAGTTTTGATCGTTTCTTTGCAAATCCTGAAGAATATGGCGTAACTGGAGTCCTTAATGGCCATGAACATGGGATTGCTGCCCAAACAATAAAATACACCATGGGTGAAGATGGAACCGCAGAGGCCTTACCACAGCCTATTCAACAATTGACCTTAGGCAGTTCTTCGCATTGTGAACCCCCAGAAACGGGGCAGTCTTATATGAATGACCCCCATAAGCTAGCATGGAGAGGTCAGAACAGCTTAGGCCTTCCACAAACGCCTGGGGCTTTATGGGTAGATCCGGGTTTTGGCTTATTAGAACTAAAGAAAGGCTCGTCTCCAAAAATAAGCTTCATCAAGACTCCCACAGATGTTTACTACCACGGTGAAGAGATTGTTCGGGCACTGGGTAACGAAAACAATCGTTTTTTCAGCTTGTTATACAGAGCCGCCTTTGGGCATCCCCTTGGGCAGAATAACAACAGTGGATTGGATCAAAAATAGCCCCCCCCCCCTAAGCGCTAATGCTTTCACAAAAAAGCGTCGCCTTAAAAAAAGACGACGCTTTTACGCTAAATCGCGTTAATTAAGAACTTAGCTGTGGGCTTCTTTGTCGGCATGTTCAGGGGCTTCTTCTTCAGCCACTGGAGTTTCACCTTCAGGCGTTGGCGCCGCTGCTTCTTCAGCACCCATTTCTTCAACAGCAACAGGTTCTGCTTGTTCAGGGGCGGGCTGTTCACCACAACCACTTAAAACCAAAGAACTGGCCAAGGCCAAAGAAACGAGGGACAGACCTAAAAATTTGATATTCATCTTCAACACTCCTAAAGAGCAAACATAACTATAGACAAGCAAGTCATCACCAAAAAGAACAACTCACTTTAAAATCACTATAACATCTTTTTTAAAATAAGGCACTAGAAGTTGTAGACGTTTTCGCGATAGTTTAAGCCGTCATTTACGTTTGAAGTAAAAGTCCCTAGAGGCCCGTCATAGTCATTGCTATTGGGGTCAAGCGTCATGGAAAGGTAGTTTTGCATCATCCCCATAAGCATTTCAATCGTGGTGTTGGCGTCCAACAAGCTGGATTGTTCATTCGTTGGTTGAAGCGGTGAGTAGTAAGCGTTTTGTTGAAGAGGCATTGGTGCAAGCGCATACGGCTGGGGGGCTTGCCCATAATTAGGGGCAACATAAGGCGTTTGGACGTTCCCTTGCGGGGAACCTTGAGCGGTTGAAATCACACGCCCCATGGGAAGGTTGCTGTACGTGTTGCCAAATAAACCTTGCACATTCATTTGCACCGCACCAGGGTTTGCCCCTGTGGACATACCCGCCCCTTGTAATAAAGGTGAAATAAAGTCTTTGCCTTTCGATTCACCTGCTTGGAAGGTACGCAAACCACCCGTACTGCTTTTAACAATCACGGTATCAAAATTGTCCATATTAGAATAATCCACAAGCGTGCCTTCATCAATGTAAAGCGTGTCTTTCATTCCATTTTTAGTATTAATGGTGGCGGAACGGCCCGAACCATTCAAAAAGATTTCACTGTTATTGCGCGCTGCACTTAAGTCTACGGTGGCTCTGTCCGTGCCGTCCATATTCATAATAATAGAGTTCTTTTTGGCACCATAGGAATTCGCGATGCGAACGTAATAGCTTGATGATTGGTCATCGTCTCCACTAATTAACACACTGGCATTGGGTGAATTTTCTACATTAAGGTTCGTATTCCCTGAAGTTAAGTAACGTACTCCATTTTGCACGTTATTTAAGTTCACTTGATTAAAACTGTTGCCATTGGCAAAGGTAGAGATATTATTTTTGCCGTAAAGATTACTGTAATCAATTTGGTTGCCCCCTTGGTTGTTATACCCAAAGTGCTTAAAATCCCCGTTAAAGGAACCGATTTGAGAAGTGTTGTTACCGTAAGCGCCACCAAGCTGTTGAAGGTAAAGGTTACCGGTACCTTGGTTCATGGCAAAGGATTGACGGTAAGCATTGTCTCCAAATTGAGAAATAAAGGCGTTTCCGTTGTATTTGTCGGAAGCCACATGGTTGGTCCCATTTTGTTCCGCAAACTGTTGAAGGTACGTTCTTTTAGAAGGGCCGGATGCTTGAGGAGGGTAAGGGAATCCTAAAGCTGGGGTTCCATAAGCAGGTGTATTGCCGTAGTTTTGAGCAGGCAAAGTATTGCCATAACCAGGTGGTGGGCTTGAACCAAAGGAGCCGGCCCCCATCAAACTGTTCATATATAAAGGTTGACCAATGGGCGTGCCCACATAGCCAGGGAGACCTTTACTCAAAAGGTTACCATTATTGGGTGGTATGAAGCTATTGGTTAAATTCATATGCCAAAAGTCCCTGTGCTAAAAAAGTAACACGTTGCTAAGAATGGAAATTACTGTAAATCAATAAAGGTTTAGACTGGGGGTAAATTGCCTAAATGTAACGAAGCGTAACGTTGTATTTTAGGTAATGAAGCATCAAGACGCTTTTTAAATCACCTATGACGAGCAAGACTAGTCTTTAGATGAACGTCCCCCCACAAATAAGTCGCTATACTATAAGATGAGAGAGAATTAATACCATTTAAACGACTGAATAGCGTATAGGTGGATTCTAGGAGCCTAGACTCGCAGATGGGTGAAGTGTACATAAACGTACATAAGCACATCGAGAACCTGAGCGACAACGAAGACGCCAGACGCT
>JBIKNF010000024.1:0-20091 GCA_044358835.1 Vampirovibrionales bacterium
CTCACTTATGTCGATGCGTCCACTTCCCCCCCCCCCTCAGAGATATGCCAATTAGAGGTCTATTTGATAAAAAATCAGGAGCTTCTCGTCAAATAGGCGGTTCTATTACAAGTGTCCATAAAGAGAAGACTGTTAAGCGAGCCTTATGGGCTGACTCTCAAATGGGTTTGTGCTATGGTAAATCAAATAAACCTAAGTCACCAAAGGAAGATCAACCTTATTATACTGAATCTATTCGATGTATTGGACTTCTTTGGAAGGAGCCTAAGGATGCCAAGTAATCAAGCAATTGATACCCCCAAAAAGCCTAAAGCCGTCGTAAGGTGAATAGGGCATCGCGACATTCAGTCGCCTTGTCGAAATCGAGCAACTTCGCCGCCGCCTTCATCTCCGACTCCAGCTCTTCTAGCAAGACGGCTTGCTTGTCCAGAGGCAAAGTCTTAAACACATCAGGATGCGTCAAGTCCCCTGCTTGAGCAGGGGACTTGTCGTCTCCCGCCGTCTTCGTGCCACCCAGCATATCCAACAAACCATTGTTGATCGCCTTTTTAATGGTGACTGGCACAATACCATGTTCGCTGTTGTAAGCCATTTGCTTCTGCCGTCTTCGGGCGGTTTCTTCCATGGCGCGTGCCATGCTGGGGGTCACCTTGTCCGCAAATAAAATCACCCGCCCCGCCGAATTTCGCGCCGCCCGGCCGATGGTTTGAATCAACGCGTGATCGCTCCTTAAGAAGCCTTCTTTGTCGGCATCCATAATGCAAACAAGGCTCACTTCGGGTAAATCCAAGCCTTCACGCAGTAAGTTCACCCCGACGAGAATATCAAAATGCCCCAAACGCAGATCTTGAATAATCTGCACACGGTCAATGGGCTTGATTTCACTATGTAAATAACGCACTTGCAAGCCCATGTTCTGCATGTATTCGGTGAGATCTTCCGCCATGCGTTTGGTCAAGGTCGTAATTAGCACGCGTTCATCCCGAGCCAAAATCACCTCAATTTCAGAAACGAGCTTGTCGACCTGCCCCTCAATCGGATGCACATCCACCAAGGGATCCAACAAGCCTGTCGGGCGAATGACTTGCTCAGCGACAAAGCTACTTTCCGCCAGTTCGTACTTGCTTGGCGTGGCAGACACATACAACAACTGCCCCACGCGTCCCATGAACTCTTCAAAGCGAAGGGGGCGGTTGTCTTTGGCACAAGGCAGGCGAAAGCCGTAATCCACCAGCGTTTGCTTGCGTGAACTGTCGCCATGATACATCCCCCGCAATTGCGGAATCGTCACATGGCTTTCATCAATGAACATCAGCATATCTTCAGGAAAGTAATCAATCAACGTTTTCGGCGGCGTCCCTGGTGGGCGACCTTCAAAAATACGGCTGTAATTTTCCACCCCAGGGCAGTAGCCCAGCTCCTTGATGCTTTCCATGTCCCTTAAAGTGCGTTGATGCAAGCGTTCGGCTTCAAACTCCTTGCCTTCGTGACGCAATTGTTCGAGCCTGTCCTTCATTTCAAGCTTGATTTGAGCCAACGCCTTGTCGATATAGCCTTCATCGGTGACATAGTGAACCGCAGGGTAAAGCACATATTTGTCTAAGCTTTGCAGGATTTCGCCTGTCGTTGAATCCATAAAGTAAATGGATTCAAGCGTTTCATCAAAAAATTCGAGTCGCAAAACGGCTTCTTCGTTGGCAGGAAACACATCAATCACATCGCCACGCATTCTAAAATGCGAACGCGTCAGTTCTAAATCGTTACGCATGTACTGGTTTCGCAAGAGTTGATGCAACAACGCCTCTCGTCCATACTCCTGCCCCACTTCAAAGCGAATCGCGGATTCGAGGTACACTTCAGGCATCCCCAACCCATAGATGCACGACACGGACGCCACCACGATGACATCCCGCCGTTCAAACAACGAACGCGTCGCCGAGTGACGCATCCGATCGATTTCTTCGTTAATGGTGGCTGTTTTTTCGATGTAGGTGTCGGAACGGGGAATATAGGCTTCAGGCTGATAGAAATCGTAGTAACTAATGAAGTATTCCACGGCATTTTCGGGGAAAAACTCTTTCACTTCATTGTACAGTTGCGCGGCGAGCGTTTTGTTATGCGCCATAATCAGCGTGGGGCGTTGAAGCTGTTGGATGACGCTTGCCATGGTGAAGGTTTTCCCTGTGCCAGTAGCACCCAAGAGCGTCATGGCTCGTGTTTCGGGGTTGGCAAGCTGTTCGACAATGTCGGCGATCGCTGTGGGCTGATCGCCCGCAGGGGCATACGGCGTGTGGAGTCGAAAGGCATCGGGGGCTTCTAGGTGGGGGGTGAACATGGGGGGCTTTCTTTTGAATGGGCGTTAGGGTAATTCTAGTATAGCACGTCAAAAGAAAGGCTTATCAAGACTTAAATGCTCCAGCCAATAGCGCGTGCCCTTAAGTTCGCCTGTTTTTTTGAGAATGCCCAACTCCACCAAGCCTTGTAAGTCTCTGGTGGCCGTTGCTGCGGAAGCCCCCGTGAGGCTCATGTAGTTTTTAGCGCTCAAGCCCCCTTTAAAGCCCCAAGGCCCTGCTTGAAATAGGCGGTGCAACACTTTCGCTTGCCGTTCATTAAGCGTGCCGTGAAAGTCACGTAATAACTGCGCTTCCTTCAGCGTAAACTCAATGCGGGCTTGCGTATACGCTTGGGCGTCTAGGACGACTTGCGCAAAATACGCCAGCCAAGCATCCAAGTGATTTGAGGCATTTTGCTTAGCAAGGGCTTGATAATACTGCTTTTTTTTCGCTTCAATCACCGTAGAAAGCGCCACAATAGAAGGTTTTTCAGTCGCTTGAGCCAATATCTTATTGACCAACCCCCTTGCGATTCGACCGTTGCCATCTTCAAACGGGTGAATCGCCAAAAAGTACCAGTGCGCCACACCCGCGCGTTCTAAGGCCCTTAGGGGCTTTGGGCCAGTCGGGGCACTTTCATTAAACCATTTTATAAACGCGTCCATTTCAGTGGGCAACGAGTGCGAGGGAGGCGCTTGAAAATGCACCTGCCGTTTATGCATATAGCCTGAAACGACTTCCATGGCTTCAGGATGCAAGCGATACCCCCCGATGGTATCCAGATCTTGCCGGCCCACCATCAGCAGGCGATGCCAATGAAACAAAACGTCATGGCTTAAAGGGGTGCTAAAATCTCGAAACACTTGGCTCATCATTTCAGCCACGCCATATTCTCGTGGTTGGTGGCGAACCAACGCATGAGGTAGGCCAAGGTGCTTGCGAATCGAAGATTGTAGACTGTTTCGATTTAGAAGTTCGCCTTCAATGGCAAAAGAATCTTCCGCTTCTTCACTCATCAATTCAATTACTAAAGTGTCGTAACTGCCTTGGTTAAGGTGTTTTACAACGCCCGTCAGTTCCCAAGTGGATTGAAGGAATTGTTGCTCTAGGGCATCTAGCAGGTGTGAATGATACGTAAAATTTGGCCAATCGGGTTGTTGCCAATTCCAACGTGTTTCAGGCATGACGAATAAACTCCATATTTATCGCTCATTATAACACATTTTTTGAGCGATAAAAAGCTATTTTATTCGTCATATAGTGTCTTAAATGATTAAACAGACTTAGGCTATTCTAGGAGCCTAGATTTTTTGTGCGGGCGTGTACATAGACGTACATAAACAAACAAAAAAATCGTAGTGACAACGAAGAGACAAGTATGGTTAATTATTTAACTAGTTCGCATGACGACGCGTGGTATACAGCTGAATCTCACCATCCACCACACGCGCAATTTCAGGGTAAAAGCTCCCTTGTGGTGCCTTCCAAGGCTCTTGAGCCGTGGGTAACTGGGTGTGCCTGTCTGGACGACGCGCCATAATATCGGCAATACGAATCTGCACCGCATCCAACTTCAAGGCCCGCACTTCCGCTTCACGACTGCCCTTAAAACCCGCATGAACCAAGCCCCTTAATTCGCCCCATACAATAACATCCCCTTGCACGCGAATTTCCGCGCCCGTGTGCACGTCTCCCACAATCACCAAATGCCCCCCATACTGTTCAAAACGCCCTGAACGCAAGTTGCCTTTAATGATTTTAGTGGGTAACTCTGTATGCGCCACGTCCTGACTTTCTGCAAAACAATTCTCTTGTTCTTGGGGGAAATGCGCTTGTTCAAGGGCTTCACATTCGTACAAGCCTTTAACTTCAACGGCGTGCACTTCTAAAGCAGGCAGGCTACTGTGCTCTTCAATGGGGGCGTCTTGCTCCACAAGCGAAGGCTCAGAATCTTCTAAAACGGCTTGAGCAAAGGCATCAGCTGAAGAACTCCGCTCTACAGGTGGGCTTTCTTGAAAAGGCAATGTTTCTTGAATAATCACTTGCCGTGGGGGGCGAATCACGGGGTTTTCACGCACCATAAAGCCTTGACTCAACGCTGACTGCTGGGTTTGTGGCACATGGCTAAACAAGACCCCAAAGGGTTTACCGGCTTCTTCCAACAGTTTGGCAATACGACGAATCTGCGCTGGGGCAAGGACGATGTAGCCTGTGTTGACATCGATTTCATCGTGCCACGTGTCCATCACGCCTGATTGTAAGGCTTGTGCCAGCATAATCAAGGCTTCTGTTGCGTTTTCGGCATGGGCCACATCCATTAAACCGTGTTCAACACGGGTGACGTTTGCAGAAGTCGTATTCAGTGCAGGAGACAAAGCATTCTTAGACATTGTAAGTTCCTCAACAAACGTATATAGTAAGCCTGATCGTTCATTTATAGTTTAACATAGGTACAGGCAAATGTATTGTTACATATTGTAAAGATGTTCTTGTAACGCGTGAAAGAAGGCGTGCACCGCCAGGGCATCGCTGGGGGCGCAAACGTGAAGGGTGGGGTAATCGCGGTGAGAGAGGTAAAAGCACCGCTCGGTCATGTCCCATCGCGGGGTGAGTTGGGGTTCGAGTTCATGCCAAAGGCGATTGAACGCATCGAGATGAGAGGGGGGTAAAATCATGGGAAGGGGAAACTCCTTGATGGGGACTGGGCTTATTTTACAGAAAAAGTCGTTCAAGTACACCCCCTACATCCGCCAATAAATGATTTGTATTTTTTTTTATTCATGTTAATTTTTAAGGTATCTAATTTTTTCAAAGATGAGGAGGATTTTTTACGATGTCAGACAACAAATTCCAAGGCTTACTTGCTGGTAAAACAGGCGTTATTTTCGGCGTGGCCCACAAAACATCCATTGCATGGGGCATTGCCAAAAAGCTTCATGAAGCGGGCATGAAACTGGCCTTCACCTACCAAGGCGAACGTTTGTTAGACAACGTAAAAAAACTGGTGGACGAAGAAATGCCCGGTTCGTTATTGATTGATTGCGACGTGACGGATGATGCGCAAGTCGAAGCCGTATTCGCCAAGCTCGACGCCGAATTTGGCAAGCTTCACACGGTGGTGCATTCCGTGGCGTTTGCCAAAAAAGAAGATCTCGCCGGTGGATTCATCGACACCAGCCGGGATGGCTTCTTGTTGGCGCACAACATTTCCGCCTATTCTTTGACGGTGGTGGCTAAATACGCACAGCCCCTATTGGTTAAAAATGGCGGTGGTAGCATCATGACCTTGACTTACCTTGGTGGCGAGCGTGTGGTGAAAAATTACAACGTTATGGGTGTGGCCAAAGCCGCGTTGGATATGTCCGTTCGTTATTTGGCCAGCGACTTGGGGCCCCAAAACATTCGCGTCAATGCCATTTCCGCAGGGCCGATTAAAACCCTGGCCGCCCGTGGGATTTCAGGATTTTCAGACATTTTGAACTACATGGAAGAGCATACGCCCATGAAACGCAACGTAACGCAAGACGAAGTCGGCGGAACAGGGTTGTATCTCGCTTGCGATGAACTTTCTAGCGGTGTGACCGGTGAAGTCATTCACGTGGATGCGGGCTTCCACGCCGTAGGCTTCTAGCTTTGTAACAATTTGTAAAAAACTGCGGGATTTTGGCCAAAATCCCGCTGTTTTGACTTGCATTGGGACATTTATGCGATAATATAAAGAAAAATTTGCCCTAAATCGACTGACCACCCCCAGAACCCCATAAAGATTAAACCCCTATGATATTCAATCCTCGTCATTTATTTATTCCAAGCTTAGCACTTATTCTTTATTTACCCTTGACACAAGGTTTTTCACTATTTTCAAAACATTTAAAGAAACTTAATGATTCTAAAGTAACATGTACCTTTCAAAATGGGACAATCACTCGAATGGTTGAAAATAACTTTGCTGACGCAGTCCATGTGTGCTCTAGAAGATTTGGACCTATGACACATGGAGAAAAAAGAACAGTCTCTGGCTTACCAGGGGAACGATTCGATTGGAAAATAACCAGTAGTGGGGTTCAGCCTATTCCTATCAGTAGACCCTTATTTTAATTGACAAACACTTTTTAATAGCGTGCGTTTCTTGACATTTCGCGTGTTTTCGCTACAATAAATCTATTAGAATGAGACGATTAGGCTCATACGGCTTTAATTGTTGCGAGCTGCAGGAACCCTTCTACATGATCCAGGGGTCACCTTCTGAAGATGCTTTTAACCCAGAACCCCCTGCTCCCCTTTCTGAAGCAGACGCCCTTTTGGCGGATGTTCAACACCTTTTGCCCGCCTGGTTGCCCATGCTTGAACGCCTTCAAAGTGATGAAATCTCTCTGGCCCAAAAGCTCGACACCCTCAAACGAATCAAACCCTACACGCAAGGCACATCAGGCTTTCATGTGCTTCCGCAACTGGTAAACCTTCTGCGTAGTTCGCAAGATGTCGCCTTCATTCATGCCTTGGTTAAACTACTCGGTGAAGTCAAAGCCTTTTGCTTGCACCAAACCCTCGTCGATATTACCCTGGCCACAGGCATTGCCCTCTTTGAAAAAGCGGTGAATTACCGCACCTTTATTGAAGAAGAACCCGTGCTAAAATTACGATGCACCTGCATTCGACTGCTGGGCTTCTTCAACAATCAAGCCGCCATTATTCCGTTGATGGGGCTGTTAAATGACCATCAGGCCAACTATCGCGTGCGCCTAGAAGCCGCGGAATCCCTTGGGCGCCTCAAAAATCCCCATGCCGTGCAACCGCTTTTGCGTGTGCTGAAAGACGATCAGGAATCGTCCATGTACTTGCAAGAATCCGCAGTCAAAGCCCTTGGGCTTTTGGGGGATATTCGCGCCCTAAGCCCCTTGCTCGATTTATTTGAATCTAAAAACGGCGTGCGAGAAAAGTGCCAATTCCTGATTGAACGCATTTTAGATGCCGTGGGCCAGTTGGCCAAAGAAGAGGGATTGTCTCAAAACGAACGAAATCAAGCGTTAAACGGCATTTTAAGTGCCGTAAACGACCCTGCCAATGCCATTCGTATAGCCGCCGTAGAAGCCTTGAGTGCCATTGGGGATTTTTCTCATTTGGCTATTTTACACAAGCGTTTGTTTGATGAAAACATGGAAGTGGCCCACGCTGCCTTGACGGGGGTGTTTCGCATTGGAGGAATGCCCGCGCTAAAAGCCCTGCTGGACATTGAACAATTGCCTCGTTTTTTGCGTGAAGAAATTTTAGATTTCTTGGTGCTTGAATCCGAAGATGAGGATGAAGACGAGCTTTAAAACGTGGTTTTTAGGCACTAGGCAAGCGGTCGAAAAGCGGTCATACTGAAAAAGAGTGGCTCCTTGAAAAACGCATAACTCTTTTCTTTTGAAGACCATTTGGCTCATTCCCTTTGCGTTTCGTGGACAGAAAACGGACTTTCGTGGACAGAAATCAGACTTTTGTGGACAGAAAACGGACTTTTGTGGACAAAAATCAGACTTTCGTGGGTCGAAATGTCGACTTTCGTGGGTCGAAAACTAAGCCAATCTTTAGATCTTCAACCCAATTTCCACCTTTTTGAGCTATAATAAAAGTCCAAATCGTTCAAGGAGCCCACTCGTGCTAGATTCAATCCCCCCCCATCTCAAGTCGATTCTCATCATCGGCGGTGGCCCTGCCGGCTATATTGCCGCCATTCGGCTGGCGCAGCGGGGCTTTACAGTAAGCGTGGTGGAATCCGAATACGTGGGGGGCACCTGCTTAAATTGGGGGTGCATCCCTTCAAAAGCCCTAATTCACGCCAGTCACGACTACTTTCAAATAACGTCAAAAGCCTTGCAAAAACAGGGTATTTTAGTCAATGACGTTTCCTTAGACTGGCCCACCTTGTCTGCCCACCTACTGCAGGACGTACAACACCTACGCAAGGGCATTGAAGCGCGTTTAAAACGGCTAAAAGTCTCGCTAATTAAGGGGAAAGCCCATTTTGTTTCGCCCACTGCCGTTGAAGTCGAAGACGCCGAAGGGAAAACCAAAATCCTGCAAGCCGATGCCTTTGTCATCGCCACAGGGGCACAAACCATTGTGCCTAAAGTGTTTCAAGGCTTAGACGCTCGCTTTTGTCTTTCTGTTAAAGAGCTGTTTAGTCTGCCTGAATTGCCCAAGCGTCTTGCGATTGTGGGGGCTGGTGTCATCGGCTTAGAACTGGCTCAAGCCTTGCAAAGACTGGGTGTAGAAGTCCATGTGCTGGATCGATTAAGTGGCCTTTTGCCGAGCTATGACTCTAGCCTTGTGGCCATTTTACACGAAAAACTCAAGCGAGAAGGCCTGAACTTCCATTTTAATGCAGACATTACCGCCGTGGATGTGGATGACGCGCGTCATTCCATCACCCTGCACATCACGGATTTACTCAACCCCCAAGAAAAACAAACCCTCGACGTCGATCAGCTGTTAATGGCCCCTGGCAGACGCCCCAATACGCAAGGCTTACGCCTTGAAAATGCGGGTGTGGCCGTGCATTTAGAATCGGGTGGGGTGCTGGTGAATGACGCGTTACAAAGCAATCAACCGCATATTTTCGCCATTGGAGATGTCACGCATGGGCATCCGCAATTGGCGCATGTGGCCTCGCATCACGGGATTGTGCTGGCTGAAACACTGGCAGGCAAGCAACATGGGCTTGATGCCTTGACCTCTATTCCCGCGGTGGTGTACACGCAACCTGAACTGGCCAAAGTAGGGCTTTCTGAAAAAGAAGCCACCGACAAAGGGTTTGACGTTCAAGTGACGCGACTGCCCTTTAGCGCCTTGGGGCGTGCCACCATTGACGCCGTTTCTGACGGGCAGGCCTTGATTGTGGTGGAAAAAGCCACGGGAGCCATTCTAGGGGCCGAACTTTTAAGTCCCACGGCGGATGCCCTGATTTCGCAGATGCTTCAAGCCATCGAACTAGGCGCCACGGTGGAAGATGTAGCCCTGACGGTGCATCCTCACCCGAGCTTGTCTGAAGCGTGGCTGGAAGTGGCCGAACGTCACTTGGGCCATGGCCTTCACATCGACTAATACTATTTAATCGTTTAAATGGTATAAGCACTCATTTCAAAAGCCGTGTCGCCAAGTAACCTATTCGTTACAACGAGCCATTGGTTTAAGGCTGGGGTTTTTTTAGTTCAATGCTCCAGCTTTGGGAAATGGTTTTACGGCTGGCAATTAGGGCTTGGCGCACGTCGTCGCTAATGGTGGAACGGCTGGGCTTTTGGGTAATGAGTTTGTCCACCAAGCGCAGGTTCACGCGACTCACCTGAGGGAGTAAGTCATGTTCAACAATGGTTTCCATTAACGCGCTTGAGTTATAGTCGTACTGCCGACGCAGGTTAGCCGTTAAAATTTCACCCCCCGTGGTGCGAATGGGGTGGCCGCCTTCTGCGAAATACAGCTTAAACACGTCCTTTAAATCCGCCATTTCAGATTGTAAGGTTTGGTGCGCCTTCTGCAAACGCAAGTAACGTTCCAGCAAATAGTCGATATTCGACAGCTGGCTATACTTCCACGCATGTTTTTGCAAGTACAGCTTACGCAACTTGGGGTAGAGTTGCGCCAGTTGTTTGGTGTCGTCTAACGCACGATGTTCCACATGAGGTTCATAGCCAAACTTACGCGCCAGTGAACTTAAGCCATGAGACGTTTCTTCTGGAAACAGCGAATAATACAGTTCTTGCGAACAAATACGCGGGTTCAAAAACCGCTTGCCCAAATGCTTTTTATACGCTTCGGTAATAAAACTATAATCAAACACCACATTATGCGCCACATAGGGTAAATCCCCCACAAATTCGGCAAAGGCGTGAATGGCCTCTTCCACAGAAGGGGCGTCTTCCACCATCTCTTCAGAAATGTGGTGGATTTTAAAACTAGAATGACGAATCGGGACATCCGGCTTAATAAGCGTTGAAAAGGTGGCGGTGATTTCGCCATTTTCAAGGCGAACGGCGCCAATTTCAAGCAGGGATTCGCTTTTATGATCCAACCCCGTGGTTTCGGTGTCTAGCACAATAACAGGGCCTTCGTGCATAATGGCCTTGGGCGTAAAGGGGCGGGTTCCTTCGGTGGCTAAATCCACTTGCTGTGAAAGTGGGATCCATGAACGATCCTTGACTTCAGGGACATCTGGATTTTCGTTTTCATCGTCTTCTTGTTCTTGCAGTTCGATGATTTCATCTTTATTCACAATTTCAGACATGGGCGTACCTTTATTTCTAGGCCTTACAAAAAAGCTTACGCATCGGTTGCGGGGATTGAAACCGGTAACGCTAAGGCACTATAACAAGCTCGTTTATAGGCCAAGAAGGCGTCTTGTACGGCTTGTACAGATTCTTTAACGATCCACTTTTCCCCATTGGCAAGACGGATCATGGTGTCTGGCCGAGCCTCGATCATCAGGATGTGATCGGGGTTAATCCAGCAGGGGTGACCGTCTAGCAAGGTAAGGGGAATCATGTGAACCTACGCTTTTTTGAAGGGGCAACGGTACCCACAGGGAAGGCAACGTTTGTGTGTAAGGGTGAAGCCAAAATAAAGTAGGGGTTCACTTTATTTTGGCTTCTTTTTGTTAGTTTAGCATAAAAAGAATTCACACACGAAGAAAGCCAAACGCTTTCATTCATTTAAAGAAGCGACGTGTTGGGTAAAAATCTACCCTTGGCGTTGCTTGTGCTTGGGGTTTTCGCAAATCACGGCCACACGACCACGACGACGAATGACTTTACATTTGTCACAGATTTTTTTAACAGAACTACGTACTTTCATGTGAAAATCCTTTTGGCTTGAAGCAATAATACACAGGCGTGGTGAAGCAACACTATTTCATGCGATAAGTAATGCGTCCGCGGGTTAAGTCATAAGGCGATAGTTCGACTTTTACTTTATCTCCCGGTAAAATGCGGATGAAGTTTTTGCGAATACGCCCAGAAATATGAGCCAACATTTCGATTTCATTTTCCAACTTAACCCGAAACATGGCATTGGGAAGGGCTTCTAAAATGGTGCCTTCCATTTCCAAAACGTCTTTCGACATAAAACGTAAACCTTTCATTAATCATACACGCATGGGTCTTACACAAGGCGATTCTCTGCAAGACTTAACGTTACTCTAACATAAAGATATTTTCATTCCAAGCCCTAATTTCATGCCAGTGTCAAAGAAAAATAAACGTTCCTTAAAAGCCCAACAGGGATTCGACTAACGAATCCCTGTTTTAGGTCATATAATATAGCACAACCCATGGTGGCGGGCGTACTTAATACCCTTTGAACGATATTAGATAGGGCGCGCTTGCGTGGTGCTGGCACTGGGATCTTGCGTTTGAAGTTGCAACAACGTGCCTTTGGGCAATTCGATGCCTTTACCCGGTCTCCATAGGGCGTAGCCAATGCCTGCCGCTGCCCCGATGCCTGTACCCAAAGCAGCCCCTGAACCCGCCGCACCGAAAATGGCTCCTGTTGCGGTGCCGGTTAACGCGCCAATGCCCGTGCCTGCTGCGGCAATGCCAACGCCACGTGCGGCATCCACCACGTAGTTATTGGGTTGAATCATGGAACCCCCGTGCTTGGTCACGACAATGGCATCCATGGCCACACGTTCACCACTGGGTTTAACAATCGTGTAAAAACGCAAGTCCACTTGGCCGTGAATCCCTGCCCGCTTGGCGGAAGAAACTTCAACAACCGTCCCTAATACTTCAGAACCAGCAGGAGCAATAATCGAAGAGCCGGACATCAGAGGCGATTCCAACGTCGCAGAAATCGTGTCGCCTTGCTTGGCGTCTTTTGAACTGACGCGATCATTCAGGCGAATCGTGAGGTACTGCTTACCTGCCACAGCTGAAACGCCTGTGCGGTAAGAAGAAGTGTTGGGGGTAGACGTCAATGAAGACGAACCACCGTTAGAAGTGGAGCTGGGTTGCCAAGGTTGCACGGCCGTGCCGTTGGTGTTGGCTGAATTTAAGGGGCGCAACTGCACCAAGCCGTCCGCCTGGGCCGAAAAAGGCAACGCCCAAACGACACACATAGAAACACATAAGGTGAAGGCCACCCATTGAAATAAACGCATACAGATACTCCTACATTTAATAAACACATCAGTAAAGGCAAAATTAAGACACTTATTAGTATAGCTTTTTTTTAAAAAACAGAAAAGTCTTTTTTTAAAAGAGTCTAACGGCAGTGTTCGACAGAGCGTATGACATCACTTCTTGAAGGTTCTTAATTTAAAGGGGTTTTCACCTAAATTGTTACGGTTTTGTTACATTTTACCTTAGTGTGCTTGACACACTCAACCAAAGTGTTTAATATACACCTATGCTTAATGTTAATTCAACACTAAGTTGTTCTTCACCGTCACTTTACGAAATTGACTTAACCCCTTGCCTGGAGCAACTCCCCATGAAACTGTCCGTTCAAAACACCTATTCATCCATCGGACCTTTCGAACCTGAGTTTCAAAACAATCAGGTGGGTGCAAAAGCTCGAGTAGGTGCCAACAACGGTGGACTTCGTAGCGCTGTGGCCACCACCGCCCCCGTGGTGGATGCCATGTTCTTGCAGAACTTGGCCCCTAAACAGGCCGTCACTTCAAGTCGATTAAACATTATTGCTTAATATCCTTCGTGTTCCTTGTTCTCCATGTTTTTTGCTTTCCCTTCCAGAAAAAAGAAAGACCCTTATTTCTTCCTCAAATAGACCCTTCGAGCATTTATAGACATTTTAAAAAGTAGAAAGGCACTATGTGTTTGCGATGAGAAGCCCTCATCGCTTTTTTTTAGCCTGTTGTACCAAGCCCTAGAGCCACCCCTTCAATACTGGCAATCACGGCGCGTTGGTAGGCTTCAGAAACCACGGTAGGGGTTGAGGCGTCACACGCCCTAAATCGCTTCAACAGTTCCACTTGCAACACGGTTAAGGGCACAATGTACGGCTGTTTAAGTCGGTAGCCAATGTTATAAATCGTCGCCTCTTCGGCTTCTACGTGAACATCCAACTGACGCAAAAAGTCCACCGTCAAGGTATGTTCCTGCTTGATTTTTTCAAAAATTTCACGAGCATAAGGCTTAAACGCGAAAGGGCTTAACGATTCCACATAATGTTCGGCCAAGCGAATATCGGCTTGTTTTAACGCAAACGCTGAATTGCTTAACAGCACCCCGAAAAAAGGCCATTCTTGCTTCATGCGTTTTAATGCCGCAAGCGAATCGTCGCCCCCTAAATGCTGATTCACAAAGTGTTCTAGGGCCGTTCCCAAGCCATACCAACCGGGAAGCATATGACGAGACTGAAACCAGCGAAACACCCAAGGAATAGCCCGTAAATCTTTGAGGCTTTTCATTTCTCGGCGTTTGGCCGGCCGAGAACCGATCATCATTAAATCTACTTCGTAAGGCGTCACGGTTTGAAAATACTGCACCAAATTCGGATCTTCGTGCATGAGTGTGCGGTAATAGGCATTGGCTGTGTCTGAAAGGGCTTGCATGTAAGTCGTCCACGAAGGTTCGAGTTTGTCCACCCCTAGGGCGTGATGTTGTAGCGTGGCCCCCGCTGTTTTTTCAAAGTGAAACAGGGCGGTGTCTTCTAAATTATAGAGCCGAGAAAGTACTTCGCCTTGTTCGGTAATGTCCTGCCCGTAATGCGCAGACCCCGCGGGCAAGGCCGCAATAGCTTTGGCGGTGGGCGTGCCTCCGCGTCCTACGCTCCCCCCCCGCCCGTGAAAAAACCGCAACTTCACCCCATATTCTATGGCCACACTTAACAAGGCTTCTTGTGCTTTATACAGTTCCCAGTTAGAGGTCACAAATCCACCATCTTTATTGGAATCCGAATAGCCCAGCATAATAAGCTGTGACTGCCCACGCGCCATGAGCTGGGTTTGATACGCCTGACTTTCAAACAAGCTTCGCATAACACTTGGGGCATTTTGCAAGTCTTCAATCGTTTCAAACAACGGCACAATGTTCATTTTAGACACATAATCCCCCGCTTGGGTTTGGTAAAATAACCCACAGGTTTTAAGCAGTAATTGAGCATGCAACAAATCTTGAGCGCTTTGCGTCATGGAAATAATGAAGTTTTCACTGGCGGAATCGCCAAGGGCTTGTTGGCCAAAACGTGCAGCTTGTAGAATATGCGTCAATCGCCATTGAAGCCATTCTGAAGAGGCTTTGCCTGAGCCTGCGGCTTCATGTTCTTCATCTGCAATCACTTCTAGGCCCAGTAAATACAACGGCACAATGCCTCTGTCTTCAAACAAATAACGTTCCAACGTTTCTTGATAGTCCTTGGCGCCAAAGGCCTGATGCTGGGTGAGCTTTAAGGAATGAGCAATACGTTGGCTGGTTTCACGAATCGTTAGGGAATCTTCGCGCAAGTCTAAACTGGCGAAATAAAAGCCAAAGAGTTTTAGCTTAAATTGTAAGGCCTGTACCGCATTTGAAGCACTGCGACAAAACCCTCCTTCATTCAATACATCGGCAAGCAGTTGCAAGTCTTCTGCAAAACTATGGCTATTGAGGTACAACCAACTGGGTTTTTTGAGTTTGCCTCGACGTTCAAACAACGGCGTTTCAAGAGTGGCTTGAATCCGTTCACCCATAAGGTTCACCCACAAGCGAATGGGTTCACGTTCAATGTCGCCTTGGTAATGGTTGTATTTTTCCAGGGAAACGTCTTTTAGCGCGTCAAGCGTCTGAACCAGGCGTTCTCTTAATCGAGGCGACAAGGCCAAATTAAACGCCGAAATACTCAAACGGGGGGCCAATATCTTAAGATCCGCCAAGTAACGCTTTAACACCGCTTCATGCTGAAGGGAAAGCGCTTCTTTGTAAACCATGGGCGTAACATAAGGGTTGCCGTCCATGTCGCCGCCAACCCAACTACCGAGACGCAAAAGGGGATTTAAAATATGATTCAGCTTACAACCTGTGTTAGAAAAAGGCAGGGCATTTTCAGCAGGAGTATTCAGGCTACGTTCTAAAACGGTGTCTAACACCTGATGAAATTCAGGTAGGGTTTTATACAACGTACGTTCCAAGTAACCCACCACACTGCGCACTTCATCTTTTACGGTAGGGCGTTTCCATCGACTGTACTGCGTAAACCACAACAATTCAACATCTTCTAGTAGGGCTTGAATCCCTTGATTAAAGGCCACTTCATCCTTAGATTCATGCAAGGCTTTTAAATGCAGATACAATTGCTGTTGGTGCCGTAAAATCGTTTTACGTAAAATTTTAGTGGGGTGTGCGGTGGCCACCAAACGAACGGTGCTATTTTGTAAGCGTTCAAAAAACCGTTGGCGTGAAAAATGTTCATGCCTAAACAATTGCTGAACTTGGCTTTCCAAACGTTCTGGGTAAGAATGGACCGAACGGGTATTGTGATAATTTTCAGCCGTGTTGGCGAGGGTTAAAAACAAGCGAAAAGCCGCACTGACTTTTCTTAACGTGGTGGCGACTTCTTCTTCCTTAGTCGCCAAGGAAGGCGCCTTGTTTTCAGCATCGTGAATTAAGGCGTTTAAGGCATCTTGAACGGCCACAAGGTTTAAATCCGATTTACATTCAGTCACCGAAAGACGAATGGCTTCAATATGCCTAAAAAAGGATGCCCCTTCGTGTTCTAATAACGTATGCCCTAAAATACAGCCAAGCAAACGCACGTCGTTAACAAAAGAACTCGATGGTACTTCGGCTTCGTGGGTGGCTTGGAACTTTACGTCAACACGAGACGTTTCGGGCAACTGCTTCAACAAACTAATGAAGGCAAGTTTAATCGCCCGTTCGCTTGAAAAAGGTAAAGGTGAAGAAGAATCGGTAAGGTTGCTTAACATAATGATAGATCTGACCTGTATATTCCGTACTTAAAGGTAAGGGCTTCACGCAATTATAGCAGGTGCTTCGCCTTTTGGGGTATTTAACTTAGGGGAGCTCCCCTGAAAAATGTAACAATTTCAAAGCGTACTTAAGAATAGGGCTGAGTTGCCGAAGTAAGTAGTAAAACACTGTAGCGAATGAGGTGTGCTTGTGAAACGACTACAATTTTTAACAGCCCCACTGAAAGTCTTGTTTACATCCCAAAAAAAAGACGCGAGTGTACTCGTTTTAACCATTGCCCTGATGTTACTCTTTTCAGGGCAAATTTTGATGGTGGGGATGGTCACCACCAAATCATTAACAGAATCAGGGGCGTTAAGTGCCTTTAGTATGGCCGCCCGTGAAGAAGCCTTTGGGGCCATGGCTGATTTTGAAACTAGGGAACTGTACCCAGCTTATATGAGAATGGTCAATATTGCCAGAGCCGACATCGCCACAGTCACCCCTGTTTCAGGTATAGACCTATTGGACAACTACGGCCGAGATGCCGCCGTTCGAAGAGATGCCGTCAATAACCTTGCCCAGGTAAATTGGTCAACGTACCGTCAAAGCTTGTGGGATCCGATTAATAACGTCTTCATCAATGGACAGTTCACCACCAATGTGTGGTTTTTCTCTCAACGTTTGGCGGGGCCTGACAACGTGTTGAACAATGCCGATGATGTCTATGAATGGCCTTTTACGATTGTGGCGCGTGTGCAAGGCAATGGGGTAGACCAAGTGCTCCGTCGTCAAACGACGATGATTCCTGAAGGATTTCTAGATTTTTAGCAAAGTCGTTCAACACGGGGTAAAAGACTTCCTTTTTTAGGCGGAGTGCTTTACAATAAGGAAATGACGACAAATGCTTTACCCCTTCACTCAATTCCCCATAACCCCAAGATTCTTCAAAGTGCCTTACGCGTTTTAGACGTTGAAGGCCTTGCCGTTCAAGCCATGAAGGCGTCGATTGATGAGGGATTTTTTACCGCCGTGGCGTTAATTGAAGCGCGTCAAGCCCAAGGGGGCCGGGTGATGATAACCGGCATGGGAAAATCAGGGCATATTGGTCGTAAAATTGCCGCAACGCTGAGTTCCACAGGTACCCCCGCCTATTTTATGCACCCTGCCGAAGGGCGTCACGGAGATCTTGGTATGGTCACGTCTAAAGATGTTGTGATCGCCATTTCTAATAGTGGGGAAACCGAAGAACTCTTGGGTGTATTGCCCAGCCTGAATACCCTTGAAATCCCGATTATCGCCATGACGGCAAAGCCACAATCCACGCTTGCCAAGCAAGCGGTTGCGGTTTTAAATGTGGCGGTGCCTGAAGAAGCCTGCCCGCTAGGCTTAGCCCCCACCGCTTCAACAACGGCGACCCTCGCCTTGGGGGATGCCTTGGCCGTGGTGCTTCAAGAAAATAAAGGGTTTGGGTCCAGTGATTTTGCCTTGTTTCACCCCGCTGGCATGCTGGGTAAACGGCTCTTGCTGAAGGTGGAAGATCTCATGCACACGGGCGACGCCTTGCCTTATGTTCGCCCCGAAGAGTTACTGCTTCATGCGTTAATTGAAATGAGTCAGAAAAAAATGGGCATGACCCTTGTACAAAGCCAGACGGGCGATTTGTGTGGCGTTTTAACCGACGGCGATGTGCGTCGGGCCTTAATGAAGCATGGCCCCGCCATTGGGGAAGTGCTTGTTCAAAGTGTGATGAGTCCTACGCCTCAGCGAATTTTAGGGCAAGCCCTTGCGGTAGATGCGTTGCGTCACATGGAAGAGCGTAAAATTACGGCGATTGTCGTGGAAGACGCCGCCGCAGGGATTGTGGGCGTGTTGCATTTGCATGATTTACTGGCACAAGGGTTGTAAAAAAACGCGAGCTACCTATCGAGTTTTAAATGGTATGACTAGGCCTTTTGCTTTAATTTCAATCGTTGACGTCCCTTATTTTTACGCTATACTAAAAGCTTAATCTCTCAAACGTAGTCTCCCTTAATAAAGGCTTTTCAATGACTGACAAACTGGTTAAATGGCTCGCCCCTACAGCCAAAAGTTCGTACAAACGTTTTTTGTCTCAAGAGTTTTGGGGCAGTGGGGTGCCTCACGTTTTGTTAGGCATGAACCTCAATGAACGCATCGATCAATTCTACCAACAAGCGGCTCAAGAAATCGGTTCTTACATCGCGACGTTTCAATTTAGCAAGGGCGTTGAAAAAATCTATGACGCCCACCTAAAAACGATTCAACACAACCTCGAAGAACACCAAAAAGCCTTGGCATGGAAAGGCTTAGGGGTAGCCCTTGCTGCATTGCCTGTGCTGGCTGCCACAGATTATTCCGCTATGTATTTGCGGAACTACCTCACCAGTAAAACCTTTAAAACCCACGATTTTGTCGATTTGGTTGGCCTTGGCACACAGGACAAACAAGGCCACCCCAACAATAAGACTTCTGAAACGCCTCAGCATCAACGGGATCGTTATGCCTTTGAACGGCAACAGCTTACCAACATTGGAAAAGCCGTTGGACTAAGCCTTATTTTAGCAGGCGCGGGTTCGGGTTGGGCGTATCATCAAATGAAAAAAGGAGCCGATCTACCTGCTTTCTTAACCCATTCATTTCAAGTGCCCTTCAGCGAATCGCTGGCCAAGGTGCATCATCACTTGAAACAAGGGCGTTCGGCTCCCTTGGCTATTTTGTTCCCTGACAAAGCAGAAAAGACGTCTTTACAAAGCCTTCTGAGCTTTAAAAACCAAGAAACAGGCGCGATCACTGGGAAAATGGATGACATCAGTGACCTTCAAGTCTTTTCAAGCTTTGGGGCGTTTGGCTATAGTGGACTGATTCTTTCCGCAAGAGATTCCGTCGAACGTTTTGAAGGGATTGTAAAGTTTGCATGGTATGGGTTTGCCAACATGGTGATTCCCAACATCGTGCAGAAGTCAATCGAACCTACACTGGACAAAAAATTTGGCAAACATTCAGACAAAAAAACGGTCTACAGCTTTTTAGCGACTGTTGCGACAGGGGCCTTTTTATATGCCATGCCGCCGACCTTGGGGTGCTTGTTTACACGCAAGAAACGGGCTGAAGACTACAAAGCACAAGAACTTAAGCAGACACAGGCACTGAAGAAGCCCTCGCCCCCCTTAAGCCAGCCATATAGGGGTTCTTCTTTTTCTCCTCACCCTCTAGCACGCGGGACTTAAACACCTGCTTTAAAAGCTATTTTCAAACACCAGTTCATGGTAATCTAACTTTCCATACCCTTTTGCTTCAATTTCAATCGTTGACGTCCCTTATTTTTTCGCTATAGTAAAAGCTTAATCTCTCAAACGTAGTCTCCCTTAATAAAGGCTTTTCAATGACTGACAAACTGGTTAAATGGTTAGCTCCCATTGCAAAAATTTCTGCTCAACGCTTCTTATGGCAAGAGTTTTGGGGCAGTGGGGTGCCTCACGTTTTGTTAGGCATGAACCTAAATGAACGCATCGATCAATTCTACCAACAAGCGGCTCAAGAAATCGGTTCTTACATCGCGACGTTTCAATTTAGCAAAGGCGTTGAAAAAATCTATGACGCCCACCTAAAAACGATTCAGTACAACCCCGAAGAACATCAAAAAGCCCTCGCCTGGAAAGGCTTAGGAGTGGCCCTTGCCGCTTTGCCTGTGTTAGCTGCTACCGACTATTCCGCTATGTATTTGCGGAATTACCTCACCAGTAAAACCTTTAAAACCCACGATTTTGTCGATTTGGTTGGCCTTGGCACACAGGACAAACAAGGCCACCCCAACAATAAGACTTCTGAAACGCCTCAGCATCAACGGGATCGTTATG
>JBIKNF010000015.1:0-30656 GCA_044358835.1 Vampirovibrionales bacterium
TTCTCTTGGGAAAGAAAACCGTTGGTTTCCTCTCCCAACCTCTCCATCCTAAAGGGGTAGATTCACTTCGTGAATAAGAAGCTTGTTTTCCTCTCCCAAAGGGAGAGGGAGCTAAACATCCAAGCACCAGCAATAAAAGAGATCGAGAAACCCCAAAAATCGTGCACTTTAGCCACTAGGAAACATCGTGAACTTCTGTCATGCTTAGCATAGTAGCTTGTGTAATCGTCTATGCTTGTCCCTCCTCCCTAAGGGAGAGAGAGAGTAAATCCACACCCAATAAATAGGAGACCCCTTGATGAAAAAAGTCTATTATAATGAAGAAGATGACCCGAGACAACACTTACGCACACGTTATGATATGCGACGGGATTGCTTTATTACCTCGCATACACGCTTTAATTTTTTCACCACCACAGGCGGATCCCGCACGGAATCGGAAAAACACTTTATGGACAAGCTTGAAGCGTGGTTTGCGGTGATGGAAGAAGCAGGCAAGCCGATTGACCGCTCCGCAACCTATGAAGCCCCTCCGCCGATTATGGGGCGTCCCAAAAAGGAACGGGTGCGTCTACATCTTTCCGTGACGCCTGAGTTCAAACGATTGTTGGAAGGACAAGCCCGAGACTTGCATGCCTCGATTAGTGATGTCATGGAACATGCGTTGAGCCACTACTTGGGTAAGGAAGCTCGGAAAGAGTTTTGGATGTTTCGGGAAGAACACGACCCTCATTAGGCGAAAATGCTCGACTTTCGTGGGTCAAAAAGTCGACTTTTGTGGACAGAAAATCGACTTTCATGGGTCAAAAAACGGACTTTCGTGGACAGAAAACAGACTTTCATGGCCAGAAATCAGACTTTCATGGGTCAAAAACGGACTTTCGTGGGTCAAAAAGTCGACTTTTGTGGGTCGAAAAGTCACCGCTTTTTAGACGTTTTTGGACAATTCTTCCGCTCGACGTGTCGCGGCATGGACGGCCTCCACCAACGCCTCCGCCACATTGGCCGAGCGTAACACCTCTAGCCCACGCGCTGTTGTGCCGTTCGGGGTGACGACTTCGGATTTGAGCTGAGATGCTGTGGTGGCACGGTTTTCCAGCAACAAGGAAGCCCCTTTCACCAGTTGAAGCACGCCTTCTTCTACCACAGAAGTGGGCAATCCTTCGGCCAAACCCGCGTCTACCAAGGCTTCCATGATGTAAAAAATATACGCAGGTCCACTGCCAAACAAGCCTGTAAAGGCGTTGATCTGCCCTTCTTCGAGCCAAACGGCCTTGCCTACCGCTTCAAACACGGATTCGGCTAATTTTTTTTGAGTTTCGTCCACATAAGCATTGGCAGACAACGCCGTAAATCCTTGTCCCACAAGGGCTGGCGTGTTCGGCATAGCCCTTATGATCGCCGTATTCGGCAAGGATTTGCCTATCGTCGCCAAGGTCGTACCCGCCGCGATCGATAGCACCAACACGTCTTTTTTTAGGGGGATTTGGGCCAAATCGGCTAAAACGGCGGGCATTACAAAGGGTTTGACGCCCAAAATCAGCAGATCCACTTGTGAAAGGGCATCTGTTCCCTCTTTAAGTGTGGTGCAAACAACGCCGTATTCGGCTTGACGTAAAACGGATCGTTGGGGGGAAGAAGCCATCCCCACCACGTTTTCAGGCAAAACGCCTGCCTTCAACAAGCCTTTTAAAATCGCCCCCGACATGTTGCCTAAGCCGATAATGCCTATTTTTAGGGTGTTTAAATACATTGCTCATTCCTTTATTGATGATAACCTTTTCAAAGCGTGAAGGTATCAGTGGCGGAATTCACGAACGCTGGTCGCTAACATGGCGATATCATACTGATTAACAGCCGAAATCACGTCGGCATCCTTAATACTGCCTGCTGGCTGAATGATGCACGCCACACGGTTTTGCGCCGCAAGCTGGATGTTATCGACCGCTGGGAAGAAGCCGTCGGACGCTAAAACGGCTCCGTTGGCGTTTTCACAGGCTTGTGCCAAGGCTTGCTCAACCGCACCGACACGACTGGTTTGACCGCCTGAAAGCCCCCATGCTTGACCATCTTTCGCCACCACAATGGCGTTGGACTTCAAATGCTTGGCGACTTTCCACGCAAAGGCGGCATCTCTCAACTGATCTTCGGTGGGTTTTTTCTTGGAAATGACCTTCAATTCCTTTGCCATGACCGCTTCAGCTTTCGCAAACTGCTGTTCTTGCACCAACACCAAATTCGGACTCACCTGCTTTAAATACAGACCATCACGGGTTTCCGCAGGGTGCTTGCCCGATTCAGGCGTCACCCAAGGGCGAGTGACCAAACGCAGGTTTTTCTTGGCTTGCAAAATCGCCAAAGCCCCTTCGCTAAAGCTCGGCGCGAGAATGACTTCGGTGAAAATATCCACCATGGCTTTTGCGGTAGATTCGTCCACCGCACGGTTTAGCACGACCACCCCGCCAAAAGCAGACAAGGGATCACAATCCAAGGCGCGCTGGTACGCTTTGGCTAAAGTCGCCCCAACCGCCACGCCACAAGGCTGATTATGCTTGATAATCGCCGCAGCGGGCTCATCGTCAAATTCGCAAATCAAGTTCCACGCCGCTTCCATGTCCACGATATTGTTGTACGACAAGGGCTTGCCGTGCAAGACGTGAAAATCCACTTCATCAGGACGAATGGCAAATAACGCCGCCGCTTGGTGCGGATTTTCGCCATAACGCAGGCTTTGAATGTTGTGCAAGGTCAGGTTCATTGTGGTGGGGAACTCCAGAGCGTCGGCTTGATCGCCCAAGGCTTCGGTGAGAATTTGGCTCGACAGCCAGCCACTAATGGCGTTGTCATAGGTCGAAGAACGCTGAAACGCCGCAAGTGCGAGGCGTTTACGCAAGCCTAGCGATGTTTGCCCGCCGTTCACAGTTAAATCGGCGATGAGGGCTTCGTATTGATCAGGGCTAGACAGTACGGCGACATCCGCATGGTTTTTCGCCGCGGCTCGAATGAGGGACGATCCGCCAATGTCGATAAGTTCCACCATGGCGTTGGGGCTTTCGGCGGTTTGAGACTGTGCCAAACCGAGTTCAAAGGGATACAAATTCACCGCAACGACATCAATTTTAAAGGTGACATCTTTCATGTGATCCGCCTTGTCACGCTTGGCGAGAATGCCTGCGAATATGGTGGGGTGAAGGCTTTTCACCCGCCCTTCTAGGATTTCGTCAAAGCCTGTGACGGTGGAGAGATCCACGACGTTTAGCCCAGCCTCTTCGAGCGTTTGGCGCGAACCACCTGTGGCGATGAGGCCAAAGCCGAACTTGCTTTGCAAGGCGGTGGCCAGTTCGACGATGTGGGTTTTGTCCCAGACGGAGATAAAGGCGTAGCGAGTGGGGGTGGTCATTTGTGGGGGTGTCCTTTTTTCTTGGGTTTAGAGCTTTAGTTTACTGAAAACACGATTTTTTGACTAGGGGGGATGTCCTGCCTTGTTCCTTCTCCCTTTGGTCGCACGCCTCGCCGATGGCGGGCTACGCTAGGATGAGGGAAACACCAGCTCTAATTAGGCATCCAAAAACCCTCACCCCAACCCTCTCCCAAAGGGAGAGGGAGTAAAGCCAGTCAATCAAAGACTTTACGCGTGCCCCCCATGCCTAATAGCTAAACGGCACGATTTTTAAACCCCCTACTTTTGTAACATTTTATAGCACGGAGCTTGCGTTTTCAGGTTGAAACGGTTTAATAAATTGAGCAATGCTTACTTTGCCTTCAATTACCCCCCCATTTTGCTCAAATAAAGGATTGGCCCATGTTACGCTCTGTTGCTTTCTCTTCTCCGTCAATGAACACGCCCCGTTTTACCCCCCCCCACTACACAAGTAGAAGTAACTTCTCCCCCCACCGCCCAAACCCAGCGGAGTGGTAATATAATTACACCTAAAAGTCTTCGGGGTCCGCTTCAGCCCAGCTTAGACTTAAGAGCACTAAAAATTTTGGTAAGGTATGGAGTGCAACTTTCATTTTTAGAAGCTCGTTTAAATGCCATAAAAACACGACATATGTTAGGCCACTACAAGGAATTGCAATTGGAACAAGTGCCTGCTTTTACAAGATTAACTGTCCAAATAGCAGAGCTTACGGACATTATTAGAGGGAGAATAACCAGTATCCCTGAAGAAAATCGTCCCCCGTTTTTAACACAAATTTTATCAGAGCTTGGATAGTTTTGGCTTGTATTAGGACATGCTCACTAGAACTGGAATCGCGTCCCCATTGCTTTGTCGTCTTTATGCCCAAGTTCAAGCTCTTTTTGAATAAAAGCCTTTCGCCAAAATGGGAACCTAACGCCCCCTCACCCTGCCTCCCCCCATCGGAAGAGTGAGTAAAGCCAGCCAATCAATGACTTTTATAAAAATAAGCTCTCGTTTTCACCCTAGTCAACGGGGCGTCTTCATGCTTTACTAAGGAGGCGTGAACCGTGACTTGAGGAGACTTTACGCGTGATTCCCCACAGCGACATTCAACAACAGCTCGATGCCGTAGGCATTACGCAGTGGGGCGTGCTAAAAGGGGATGCCCTTAAAAATGAAGCCCAGCGCCTAACGGCGTGGCTGGAAGCTGGGCATCATGCGGATATGGACTGGATGCCTCGTCATGCCGAAAAGCGGGTGTCGCCTCCTGATTTGTGGGAAGGCGTGCAAAGTGTCGTGGTGGTGGCGATCAACTACTTCCCTGGTTGGCAAGCAGGGCAAGGCGACGATCTCAAAATCGCGCGCTACGCCCTAGGCAAAGACTATCACAAGGTCTTACGTCGTAAGCTTGGCAAGGTCTTAAAGGCGTTACAAGCCGAACATGAGGGCTTAGACGGGCGTCCCTTTGTGGATTCGGCGCCCTTGCTGGAAAAAGCCTTGGCCGTTCAAGCAGGCTTGGGCTGGCAAGGAAAGCATAGTCTTCTCATCACCAAAGAAGCGGGATCATGGGTGATGATTGGCGCCTTGTTTCTCAATCAAGCGGTGGATGCCTATACGAGTCCCCACGAAAACACGCTAGAATCGGGGCATTGTGGGACGTGTACACGGTGCATCACGGCTTGCCCCACCGATGCGATTGTTTCGCCCACGGTGGTTGACAGCCGTAGATGCATCGCCTATTGGACGATTGAAAATACGGAGGAGGCCTTGCCTGATTTCATCCAAGAAAATCAGCAAAACTGGGGCTTTGGTTGTGATATTTGTCAAGACGTCTGCCCATGGAACCTGAAATTTTCCAAAGTGAGTGAGGAGCCTGCATTTCTGCCTCGGGCGGTGTTGGCACGTCCCAGTCGGGCCTATTTTGAAGGGTTAAGTGAAGACGACTTTAATGGAGCCTTTGAAAACAGTCCCTTGCGTCGCACGGGTTTGAGAAGACTTAAGCGAAACTTATAGTCTTATTCCCTCTCCATGAGGAGAGGGCTAGGGAGGGGGGGATTTCTAAAACCCAACGTTGACATCTACTCCCCACCCCAACATGGTCGAAAAAGTAAACTTTTTCTCTTGGAAAAGAAAACCGTTGGTTTCCTCTCCCAACCTCTCCTTCCTAAAGGAGTAGATTCACTTCGTGAATGAGAAGTTTGTTTTCCTCCCCTTAAAGGGGAGGGAGTAAAGCCACATTTGTATATTCCCCCATAAAAGCTCAACACCCCCATTCTGTAACGAAAGGAGGTGAAGCAAAATGGATCATATAGAACATCTTTCGATGTTACTAATTATCCTCCTTCTAGTGACGAAACTCTAGGAGGATAGCTGAACGGAGTTCTCAAGCTTTTACGCTTGGGGACTCCCCCTTTTAGTATTGTGGCAAATGGGGAAGCCTTTGTCAAGGGATCTGTCTCACTTTACACATCCTGCAATAAACGTATTTTCTAGCTCACACGCTAAAAATCCGTTGAAACGTTTCTATAATAAGAAGCATCCCCAAAACGTAGGAAGCCCCTGCTATGTCGACTCATACCCTCACCCCTCCCCGTACCGAAACCGCTGGTCCGCGCGGGATCCCCCTCCTCCCAGACGTCCCTGACTCCATTGAAGCGTTGGCAAAGTACATTTTTTCTCACGCCCCTAAGCGTCACCAAGAAGAACGCGTGCTGTTGGTGGAAGGGGGTTCGCAATATGGGGCGTTAAATCACTTCACCCAAACCCTCAATACCGCTTTTCGTTTGCGGGGGCATTCTACAGCACAACTCCATTTGCTCGAAACTCCACAAGTCCATCAAGCCCTTGAAGGCATTCTTAAAGACTTCAAACCCACCATGCTCTTTAGCTTTAATGCCATTCATGAAGCCCTTGAATTAAGCAACCGAAAAACCTTGGGGCAACACCTCAAAATCCCCAGCCTGTCCTGGTTTGCCGATCATCCCTTAATTCAACTCCCCCGCATTGTAGAGGTCGACTATCCTGAAAAAATCAATGCTCATTTTGCCATTGAAGGCTTTCGCAATAGCCAACATCGTGTGATCAAGCAACCGTTAAAGGCCTTTAATACGGTGATCCCTTCTGCGGGGTTCCCATCGTTTCAAACACAAAAACCCTTTAAAGAACGTCGCATTCCCCTCTTGGTTCCTTGTAGCTTCACGCCATTTCAAGAAAAATTAGAGGCCCTCAAGTTTCCTGAATTTCCCGCCTTTGAAGCCCTGTGCAAAGCCACCATTGACTACCTGATTGCCTCGCCCGAACATCCGGCAGACACGTTCTTGCTCGATGGCTTAGAGCGCCTTGGGGTCAATCCGCACGACGTTCACCCGTATCAATACCCTCGACTCATGGCGTGGATCAATCATAGTGCGGAAATGTACTGGCGCGAAAACTTTCTTAGGCAAGCCAAAAACATCCCGCTAACGCTGTGTGGGAATGGGTGGGAAAAGGCGTCCTTTTTGTCTGAAAAATGGACGGTGCTCCCCCCTCCCAAATCAGGCACTTCTGTTGGGTTGTACGGAGATACTCAAGCCGTTTGGCACATTTTCCCGATGTATCCTGAAAGTGGGCATGACCGCATTGACAACGCCACCGCCAACGGCGCTAACCTCATCACCGAACCCAAACAATGGCTTCAAAGCTATTACGGAAACGCGTTACAATATATCGCCCAAACCTTAGAAACCGTCGAAGAAACGTTGCTCGGGCATTTAAATGCCCCACTAGAAACGCGTGAAGCCCAAGCCAATTATGCGCAGCGCTTTACGCTCACGAACCGAACGTTGTTAAATAGCGTCCTAGACATTGAACATATTTTAGAATGCTATGCGTTACGCCAAACCCTGAAAGAATCGCCGAAACACGCGTAAATGATTGATTTAACTGGGTCTAGAGGGGATGACTTGGAAGAAAAACTGTAACAAATCTGTCACACTAAAAAAAAGTGTTGCTTTCTGTATGTTTGGCATATAATTAAACTCTAATCAAGTGAATAATTGACTAGCCTCTTATGTTTGCTGGTTTTTTGCTTGTTGGACGTCTTCAAAGGGTCATGGCGTTTTCAGCGCTTAATTATGGGGATGTCTTTAATTTAGTAGTAGTTTAAGCGACATGAAGGGCAACTATTATGCCGACGCTATCTCAGAAAAAGGGTTTTGTCAGTCAACTTAACGAAGATATTGTTTCAGCGAACATTATTTTGTTGGTTGATTACCGTGGGCTTTCTGTGGCCGAAATGACGAATCTTCGTCGTGCGTTAAGTGCGGCAAATGTTAAAGTCAAAGTGGCCAAAAATACGCTGGTCAAGCGTGCGGCCTTGGGTACTGAAATAGAACAACTTGCCCCTTACCTCAAAGGGCCCACGGGCTTGGTTTTGGGTTATGGGGATGAAGTATCCGCCGTTAAAGCCATTAAAGAATTCCTTAAAAAGAATAAAAAAGAAAACGAACTTCGGGGCGCCTTCTTAGAAGGAAATGTCCTGAATGCTTCAGGCGTGAACGAACTAGCAACGATGCCTTCAAAAGAAGAGCTTCGGGGCAAGTTGCTCATGTGTATTGCAAGTCCTCTTATGGGGCTGGCCAATGCCTTGAGCCACAACCAGAGTGGATTGGTTCGTTTGCTTGATCAACTTTCTACAATCAAGCAGGGTGAAGAAGCGTAAGTTTCTTTGTGCTGTGGGTTGTGATCCCCAAACTTAGGCAAGTGCCTATTTTAATTGTTAGATTCTATGTTATATAAGTCGAAAGAGGTTCTTTCATTATGATGATGGCTGTTGAATTAGATTCCAAAACGTCTCAAGTTTTTGAGCAAATTAAAGAATTGAGCTTTTTACAAACCGCTCAGTTGGTGAAAGCGTTTGAAGATGAGTTCGGTATTTCTGCGGCGGCTCCTGCGGCTGTGGCTGTAGCAGCGGCTCCTGCAGCGGCAGCGGAAGCGGTTGAAGAGCAAACCGATTTCACCTTGGTATTGGTTGATCCTGGTGCCACTAAAATCCAAGTGCTTAAAGAAGTGCGTGCCATTACCGGCTTGGGCTTAAAAGAAGCTAAGGATTTGGTAGACAGTACGCCTAAAACCGTTAAAGAAGGCTTGAAAAAAGAAGAAGCGCAAGAGTTGCAAAAGAAACTCGAAGAGCTTGGCGCGAAAGTCGAGCTGAAGTAGGTCTCTTGGGGCAGGCTTCCTTTATGGGGAGCCTGCCCTTCTCTGCATTTTATTTGCATTTTTATAATGTAACGCCATTGCTGAGCGTTTCAGGAGCTTCGCTTTAAATGATTTCGAATCGCTTTTTGCTGATATAATATAAAAAAGTATTGGGGTGGCCATCAGTCTCCTCAATTCGTGTATTTTTTAAAAGCTCCCCCCCCCCCATGTATAAAGTAGAAGCGCGAGGTTTGATTGCCAAGACCTTGTGCCATAGCGAAAGAGGGTTTGACATGACGGCTACAAAGGTTCAGCGTTCAACGCTTCCTGGAATTGGTGACCTCCCCCTGGATCATATGCCTGATCTTGCGGAGATTCAAAAAAAGTCATTTCAATGGTTTCTTGAAAAAGGCTTAAAAGAAGAATTGCTTTCTTTTTCTCCTGTAAAGGATTATACGGGTCGCTTAGAATTGTATTTCTTGCCAGAATATCAGTTCGACAAGCCTAAGTATTCGGTTGAAGACGCGCGTCACAACGAAGCGACTTATGCCAAGCAGTTGCGTATTAAAATGCGTCTCATTAACCGAGACACCGGTGAAATAAAAGAGCAAGAAGCCTACATCGGGGAAGTGCCGATGATGACCGATCGCGGGACGTTTATTATTAACGGGGCAGAACGTGTGATTGTGTCTCAATTGGTGCGCTCTCCTGGTATTTACTTCAAAAAAGAAACGGCCCTAAACGGCAAGCGTACCTTTAATGCGACGCTGATCCCAAACCGTGGGGCGTGGTTAAAATTTGAAACCGATGTCAATGACGTGATTTACGTTAAAATCGACAAAAACCGTAAAATCCCTGCCACCGTTTTGTTACGTGCCTTAGGCTTAAGCGAGCAAGACATGGAAGGGCGCTTGCGTCACTTTGAATTTCTGCGTCGCACCTTAGACAAAGACCACACCGAAACCATGGAAGAAGCCTTGATTGAAGTGTACAAAAAGCTTCGACCAGGGGATCCCCCCAGTGTCAGCGGTGGGCGCCAATTGCTTGAATCACGGTTCTTTGACGACAAGCGTTATGACTTGGGCAAAGTCGGTCGCTATAAAATGAACAAAAAACTCGGCTTAAGCGTCCCTGACAACGTGCGAACCTTGACCATCGGCGACATCATCACCGCAGTGGACTACCTCATTAGTCTTCACTACGATGAAGGCGCGGTGGATGATATTGATCACTTGGGCAACCGTCGCATTCGTGCGGTGGGTGAACTGCTTCAAAACCAGTTTAGAGTGGGTCTTTCACGCCTAGAGCGCATTGTCAAAGAACGTATGACGCTTCAAGATACTGAAACCCTCACTCCAAACAATCTATTGAACCCCAAGCCTCTTTTGGCCGCGATTCGTGAGTTCTTTGGCTCCTCGCAATTGTCTCAGTTTATGGATCAAACCAACCCCTTGGCTGAGTTGACCCACAAGCGCAGACTTTCCGCGCTTGGGCCTGGAGGCTTAACCCGCGAACGAGCTGGTTTTGCGGTTCGAGACATTCACCCTTCTCATTACGGACGGATTTGCCCTGTGGAAACGCCTGAAGGCCCTAACGCGGGATTGATCGGTAGCCTCTGTACCTTTGCGCGTGTCAACGATTATGGATTTCTTGAAACGCCGTATTTTGTGGTCAAAAATGGTATCGTCACCAGCGACATTGATTACTTGTCTGCCGATGAAGAAGATCGCTACCGCATCGCCCCTGGTGATTTACGTCGTGATGTGGAAACAGGTCAAATTATCGGTAATGCGGTGCCTGTTCGCTACCGTAACGATTTCACGACCACAACAGCGGACACGGTTGATTATGTGGGCAGCTCCCCGATCCAAATTGTTTCGGTGGGTACATCACTTATTCCCTTTTTGGAACATGATGATGCCAACCGCGCCTTAATGGGCGCCAACATGCAACGTCAGGCGGTCCCCTTGGTGCATACGCAGCGTCCTGCAGTGGGCACCGGCCTTGAAAAGCGTGTTGCGTTAGATTCAGGCATGTGTATTAAAAGTACCGTGGCCGGCACGGTGGAAAAAGTGACTGGTGTGTTTGTGGATGTGCGTGATGTAGAAACGCAAAAGGTCATTCGTCACAAACTAATGAAATACGTCCGTTCAAACCAAGACACCTGCTTAAATCAAACCCCGATTGTTCGCGAAGGCGATGTGCTTGAAATAGGTGATGTGATTGCTGATGGTGCTTCTACCAAAGATGGAGAGCTTGCCCTAGGTAAAAACGTCTTAGTGGCGTTTATGCCATGGGAAGGCTACAACTTTGAAGATGCCGTCCTTATTTCAGAGCGTTTGGTGCAAGATGATGTGTTTTCATCCATTCACATTGAAAAGTTTGAGATCGATGCCCGTGCCACCAAACTCGGGCCTGAAGAGATCACGCGCGAACTGCCGAATGTGGGTGAAGATGCCCTCAAAAATCTCGATGAGCAAGGCATTATTCGCGTTGGGGCCAGGGTGTATGCCGATGATATTTTGGTGGGTAAAATCACCCCCAAAGGCGAAGCCGAACATCCGCCTGAAGAAAAGCTCTTGCGTGCTATTTTTGCGGAAAAAGCGCGTGATGTGAAAGACAATTCCCTGCGTGTGCCTCACGGAGAAGGCGGGCGTGTGGTGGATGTCAAAGTCTTTGAACGTGAAAAGGGCGATGATCTTCCTCCTGGTGCCAATACGGTGGTTCGTGTGTACTTGGCTCAGCGTCGTAAAGTTAGCGTGGGCGACAAGATGGCGGGTCGTCACGGCAATAAAGGGATTGTCTCTCGCATCTTGCCGATTGAAGACATGCCCTTCTTGCCGGATGGAACCCCTGTAGATGTGGTGTTAAACCCACTTGGGGTGCCGTCCCGTATGAACGTGGGGCAAACGTATGAAACCATGTTGGGCTTGGCGGCTTTCCTAAACGGCAAGTTGTATGAAGTCCCTCCCTTTGACGAGATGTACGGCGAAGAAGCGTCTTTAAAAGCGGTGCGTCAAGAACTCCAAGAAGCGATTGAAGCGTCTGGAAAGTCGTGGATTTTCCCCACAGGCAAAGCCACCTTACTCGACGGCCGAACCGGCGAGCCCTTCCATAATCCTGTGGCCCTAGGCTACATGTTCCTGATGAAGTTGGTTCACTTGGTAGATGATAAAATCCACGCACGTTCCACTGGGCCTTACAGTCTTGTAACGCAACAGCCCTTGGGCGGTAAAGCTCAATTTGGGGGTCAGCGTTTTGGGGAAATGGAAGTGTGGGCGCTTGAAGCCTATGGAGCGGCCTATACCTTACAAGAAATGTTGACGATTAAGTCGGATGATGTCACAGGCCGTAGCCGTGCGTACGAAGCCATCGTCAAGGGCGAAAATCTCACGCGGCCTGGCATTCCTGAATCCTTTAAGGTGTTGGTGCGTGAACTTCAAAGCATCGGCCTAGATCTTTCCGTCGTCAAAAAAGATGAAAACGACAAAGAAATAGAAGTCGACCTCATGTCAGATGAATCTGCGGCCAAAAAAGCCTTGAAACAGCGGGTCATCATCCCTAATGACACGGAGTTATTGAACTTTTTCGCTGAATAGTCTGTCCATCCCCTTAAGGTCACTTAAGGGGAGCCTTATTCTTGAATTTTGCTTAAATATATCGTCTTAATGGTTGGTGGAAAATGCGTTTTAAGGCCATTTCACCACAAACAATCGGAGGAACGCCCCCTTGGTTAGCACAAATATCGATCACTTTGATTATATTCGCATCGGCATCGCATCGCCGACCCGTATTTTAGACTTGTCTCATGGGGAAGTCTTAAAGCCTGAAACCATCAACTACCGCACCTTAAAGCCTGAAATGGGTGGCCTGTTCTGCGAACGCATTTTTGGGCCAACCAAAGACTGGGAATGCTACTGTGGTAAGTACAAACGGGTAAGGCATCGTGGCATTATTTGTGAACGTTGTGGCGTGGAAGTGACGGAAGCCCGTGTGCGTCGTGTACGGATGGGTCACGTGCAATTGGCCGCGCCTGTGAGCCATATTTGGTTCTTAAAAGGCATTCCCAGCTACATGGGGCTGTTACTTGATACCCCCTTAAAAGATTTAGAACAAATCATCTACTTTAACGCTTACGTGGTGCTAGATCCTGGAAACACAGCGCTTACTTACGGTCAATTATTAAGCGAAGAAGAGTATGACCGTTTATTGGATGAAAATGAAGAAGCGCAATTTGAAGTCGGCATCGGAGCAGAAGCCATTAAAACCATGTTGCAAAACATTGACTTGGTTGAATTGGTGAACGACTTACGTGGGCAGGTGGATACCCTAGGCGCCAGTGCGAGTCAAAAGAAAACCAAGCTGATGAAACGCTTGCGGTTGGCTGAATTGTTGATGGGTAGTAAAACGGATCCAAGCTGGATGGTGATGGATGTTTTGCCTGTTACGCCCCCTGATTTGCGCCCCATGGTACAACTAGACGGTGGTCGCTTTGCCACTTCAGACTTGAATGATTTGTACCGTCGCGTCATTAACCGTAACAACCGTTTGGCTCGCTTGATTGAAATGGGCGCGCCTGAAATCATCATTCGCAACGAAAAGCGCATGCTTCAAGAATCCGTTGATGCCTTGATTGACAACGGCCGACGCGGTAGAACGGTGGTGGGGCCTAATAACCGTCCCCTAAAATCGTTGTCAAACATCATTGAAGGTAAGCAAGGTCGTTTCCGTCAAAACCTACTTGGTAAGCGTGTTGACTACTCTGGCCGTTCGGTGATTGTGGTCGGGCCGAAGTTGAACTTGCATCAGTGTGGTTTGCCCAAAGAAATGGCCATTGAGCTGTTTAAGCCCTTTGTGATCAATAAATTGATTGAACGTGGGGAATGTCAAAACATTAAATCCGCCAAGAAAAAAATTGAGCGTGGCGAGACCATTGTGTGGGATGTTTTGGAAGAGTTGATTAAGGGGCATCCTGTGCTCTTAAACCGTGCCCCTACCCTGCACCGCTTAGGGATTCAAGCCTTTGAACCCGTGTTGGTGGATGGTCGAGCGATTCAGTTGCATCCGTTAGTGTGTATGGCGTTTAACGCCGACTTTGACGGAGACCAAATGGCCGTTCACATTCCCTTATCGCTTGAAGCGCAATCTGAAGCACGGATGTTGATGTTGGCCACCAATAACGTCCTTCTCCCTGCCACGGGAAAACCCGCCATTACGCCAACGCAAGACATGGTATTGGGGCTTTACTACTTGACCTTAGACAACCCCAACCACAATAAGGGTGAAGGCATGCGGTTCTTTAGTTTTGATGATGCCTTAGCGGCCTTTGAAGCAGGCGTTCTTCACATTCATGCTCGAATCGCCGTCAGGGATTTGGGTGGCGATATGATTGACACCACAGTTGGGCGCATTATCTTCAATAAAACCGTGCGTCAAGCCCTTGCTCAAGTCTAATTTTTCATGCTTAAGCCTCCCTTAAAGAGGCTTAAGTGTTCCCTTCTTAATACCATTTTAATTCAATGAAAGAGGTTTTGCGATATGACAACCCTGCAAAGCAAGAAAAAACTCGAGTTCTATAACAAAATCATGAATAAAAAAGAGCTGGGCAAGCTCATTTTAGGGGTCTATAACGAACATGGCGGAGCCAAAGCCGGTAACCTCGCCAACTTGCTTAAAAACCTAGGCTTTCGCTACGCAACTTTAGCCGGAGTCACCATTTCGATTGAAGATTTAGATGTTCCTGCCGTCAAAAAAGAGCTGATGCAAAAAGCGGAAGATGAAATCAGTCAATCTCGTCAACGCTACTTGAGAGGCGAAATCACCGAAGTTGAACGCTACACCAAAGTTATCGACACATGGGCGGAAACAAACGAAAGCTTGACCAAAGCCGTTGTGGACAACTTTGATAAATTGAACTCTATTTATATGATGGCCTTTTCTGGAGCGCGTGGTAACCTGTCTCAAGTGCGTCAGTTGGTGGGGATGCGTGGATTGATGGCTGATTCTCAAGGCCAAATTATCGATGTCCCCATTAAAACAAATTTCCGTGAAGGATTAAGTGTAACAGAATACATTATTTCAAGTTACGGGGCGAGAAAAGGGTTGGTTGATACCGCCCTAAAAACCGCCGATTCGGGGTACCTGACACGTCGTTTAGTGGATGTCGCCCAAGATGTCATCATCACCGAAGAAGATTGTGGTACACAAAAAGGCGTATGGATGCGTTCCATTAGCGATGGAAGTTCTGTGGTGGTGACGCTTGAAGATCGAATCGTTTCAAGAGCCTCAGCGGTGGATGTGGTGCATCCTCAAACAGGGGAAGTCTTGGTTCAAGCAGGGCAAGTCATGACCGAAGCCATCGCGCAAGCCATCAATGAAGCAGGGATTGAAGCCGTTTTGGTGCGTTCAGGCTTAACGTGTGAAACCAATTTTGGGATTTGTCAAAAATGCTACGGCTGGTCACTAACCACCAATAAGTTGGTGGATCAAGGGGAATCGATCGGGATTATGGCCGCACAATCGATCGGGGAACCCGGTACCCAGCTCACGATGCGTACCTTCCACACGGGAGGGGTATTTAGTGGGGGTGTTTCTCGCGAAGTCGTTAAAGCCAAAGCCAGTGGTAAAGTCAAAGTGGAAGTGCCTGTGCGTGATTTCCGGACCCGTCATGGAGATGTGGTGGATATTGCCACGCGCGACGGTCAATTGGTGATTGAAAATGCCAAAGGTAAAGAAGACGTGTATGCCGTGCCATTTGGAGCGACCCTATTTGTGCATAAAAAGGGTACTGCTGTAGAAGCGGGGCAGGCTATTTTTGAGTTTGATCCAAGCTCTGCGCGTGGCAACATGAACCGCTTGACTGAAAAAGCCACCAAAGACATCACCGCTGATTTAAGTGGCAAAGTACGTTATGAAGACTTTGACGCTGATGAAAAGCGCGATCGTCAAGGAAACATTTCACGCACCGCCAACCGTAGCGGTACGATTTGGGTCTTGGGTGGGGATGTTTACAACTTGCCTGCGGGTTCCGATCTCAAAGTGCAAGACGCCCAAAGCGTTTTTGCGGATGATGTATTGGCTGAAACCATGTTGCAAAGTGAATATGGGGGAGAAGTCCGCCTGCCAGAAGATTTAGTCACTGTTGAAGCCAATCTAAACAACGAACACGTAAAAGTGATTGAAAATGGCAAAGAATTAACTGTAGTCATTGCCTCGGTGAGTCCAGCCAATGCAAGTTTCGTGCAAACGAAAAAAGAAATGCTCTGGCAAGTGGCTAATGACTCGGATGAAGTTGAAGAAACCTACATTATTAAGGCGCCTCAAGGCACCACCGTTGAAAATGGTAGTATTATTGCTGAGTTGGTGGATGATAGTATTTCAGTCCCCACCAGTGGTGAAATCCGCTATGAAGGGGTGGAAGTTGATGAACAACAAATCGTCACCAAAGCGGGGAAAGTCCTCTTTATTCCTGAAGAAATTCATCAAGTGTCTAAAGACATTTCACTAAAAGCCCCTGGTTTAGATTCGGGCATGTTTGTTAAAGCGGGTACAGAACTCGTCAATGGGATTTATGCCCGTATTGATGGGGTGGTGAGCTTTGTGGAAGAAAATGATATTATTCACGAAGTGATTGTACGCCCTGGTGAATTGTATCGTGTGGATGAAGTCAAAGACTTACAAGTCGATGACGGCACCATTATTGAAGCGGGTGATGAAGTAGCGCCAGGTATTGCGGCCACCGTTCGTAGCTTGGTGACGATTACGTATCAAATTGACGATGCGGAAGAGAGCTTTAATCCGGATACCGATGACACGTCTTCTTTGGAATATGCGGAAGTCTTGATTCGTCCTGTGTATGAATATGATGTTGCGCCTCGTGACGTGAACATTGAGTTCATGTCGACTGAAGAAGAGCATATTCGAGTCATTCCAGTCACTCAATTACAAGCCACCGATGGATCCAAACTCCGTTCGGTTGAAGGGACCTCTTTATTGCGGACCAGTTTGGTACTTCAAATGGGAGGCTATATGTCTCGCTTAAAAGGGGTAACTGAACTACAAGCCTTAACGCAAGACGAGCAAGAGTTGAAAGTCGTGGTGTTGGAACATATTACCATTCGTCACAACAACAGTTCTGAAACCGTGCGTGCCAATGCCACCAAAACCATGCTGTTGGTTGAACATGGCGAGATTATTGAAAAAAATGGTGCCGTGGTAAAGTCCCAAGTTTTAGCGACGACCAACGGAACCATTTTACTGCCTAAAGATGCAGATTCCCGTGAAGTGCGTCGCTTGTTGTTGGTGTCTCAAAAACACTTAAAGGAACAATCCTTAAACGGAGAAATCATTGTAAAACCAGGTGATTTCATTCGTGTTGGGCAAGCCTTAGACAATAAAGGCACCCTTTCCATCGATTCTGCCCAAGTAGAAGCCGTTGATGGCAAAACCCTCACGCTCCATATCGGGCGCCCCTACTTAATTAGTGCCGGCACGCAGTTACAAGCTGAAAACTACGGCTTGTCTCAACAAGGTGATTTGATTGCGACCTTAATCTTTGAACGCCAAAAAACGGGGGATATTGTTCAAGGTCTTCCAAAAGTTGAAGAACTTTTAGAAGGTCGTAAGCCCAAAGAAATTGCGGTGTTGGCCCCCTTTAATGCTAAAATTGAAATTACGTGGGACGAAGAAGTCCCGCATGTTTACCTCATTGATGATGAAGCCGGTCGTCTGGAAGTGGCCATCCCCTTAGGAGCCAATCTTCTGGTGGAAGACGGGCAACCCATTAAAGCAGGGGCACAAATCACCGATGGCTCCATCAATCCGCATGAACTTCTTGAAATTTCAGGCGTTGAAGCGGTTAGCCAATTCTTGGTCGAAGAAGTGCAACGGGTCTATCGTTCACAAGGAGTTGAAATTGCCGACAAGCACTTGGAAATTATTGTGCGACAAATGACGCGTAAGGTGCGCATTGATGAAAGTGGGGATACCTTCTTATTAGGGGGTGAGCTGGTGGATATGAAAGTACTCAATGAAGCAAACCGTCAAGCCGAAGAAGCGGGACACCGTCCTGCGGCTTATTCGCCCGTCTTGTTGGGGATTACCAAAGCCAGCTTAAATACAGAAAGCTTTATTTCAGCCGCCTCTTTCCAAGAAACGACTCGCGTGTTGACCGAAGCGGCTGTGGAAGGACGGATCGATCTCTTGCGTGGCTTGAAGGAAAACGTCATCATCGGACGCCTCATCCCTGCCGGAACAGGCTTCCCAAGCTTTAAGGATCAGCGTCGTGAACTCGAGCAAGACGATTCCGCCAGCATGAAGTCTAATGCGCGTAAACCTTCCGCGATTTTGGAAGAAATCGAAAGTATGTTTGGCTCGCCCGATGTGGAAAGCTTCAGCGATTTCTTGCTGGATGATAGCTTTGCTTCTTCAATGGGCATGGGCATTGAAAATGATGAAGAGTTTGATGATTTGGCCACCAACATGGCTGATGACGATCTCATTGGCTAATTATGCGTCGTGACCAAGGGGTTCACCCAAAAAAGGGTGAATCCCTTTTTTAGAAGGGAATACGTGTTGTGCTTTCCAAAAGCAAAGAAGCCTTTCGTCGTGTACTGCTTTATCAGATCTTGCTTTTGATGGCTGTGTTAGTCACCCTGCCATTTTGGGTGTTGGCGTTGGTGTTTGTGCCTAAATTACGAGCGGGCTTTTGGCAAAAGTGTGGTTTTATTTCCCCCGCCTTAGAAGAAAAGCTTAATGGACTCAATCGAAACCAGCCGGTGTTATGGATCCATGCCGTTTCCGTCGGTGAACTACTCGCCGTCAAGCCGTTAATACACCTGCTTTTAGAACAAAACATGACGGTCGTCATTAGTACCACCACCAAAACAGGGCAAGCGCTGGCTCAAGCGGACTTAGGCACCCAGTGCGTGGTACTGTATTTCCCCTTTGATGTTTTTTTTGCTGTTAATCCACTGGTTAAAGCCATTCGGCCTGATTTGGTGATGATTATGGAAACCGAATTATGGCCGTATTTTATTTGGCATGTGGGGCATCGTAGTGCCACCGCCTTATATTTAATCAACGGCCGGTTGTCGGACAACTCCTTCCTCGGCTATCAACGCATCAAACGGTTTTTACGGCCTATTTTAAGCTTGTTGGATCACGCCTACATGCAAACCAAATTAGACGCGCAGCGTTTTAAGTCGTTGCTTTTACCCCATGCGCTGAATAAGGTGTCTGTTTTAGGGAACTTGAAATTTGATTTACCCCCTTGGCATGAACGGCAGGATAAAATCCAGCATCTCAAAACGCTCTTTAACTTCCCGAAAGACAGCATCGTCATTACAGTGGCTTCTACACATGAAGGGGAAGAAGCCCTGTTGTTGAATGTGTTGTATGAACTGTCTCGAGACTTCCCTGAACTGCGGGTGGTTTTGGTGCCTCGTCACCCAGATCGAATCCCCCAAGTGAGTCGTTTGTTACGGGAAGAGACCTTTCGCTTTCGCTTGCGGTCTTCTTTAAGTGAAACGTCCTTCAATACGGAAAAAACGGTATTGGTTGACAGCATCGGGGAATTGAAAGACATTCTCGCGTTTTCGGACATGGCGATTGTCGCGGGGAGTTTTTTGCCTCACTTGGGGGGGCATAACATTTTAGAGCCTATTATGGTGGGAACACCCGTGTTATACGGCCCGTACATGGGAAACTTTAAGGAAATCGTGTACACGGTTGAACAACATGAAGCCGGTATTCAAGTGCCCGATGTGCGGGCTTTAAAGCATGCCTTGGTTGAATTGATGACCAATACGAGTGAGCGTGAGCGTTTGGTCAAAGCAGGGTATGTGATGCTCGCGGCTCATCAAGGGCAGACGCACAGCTTGGTGGAAGCCGTTTTAAAGCAACTGCACTGGCATTCGATCTAAAAACCCCTTAAAAGGCTCGCATTTTTTTGAAGAGGATGAGATAAAATCCGTAGCCTCCCCACAGCGCAAAAGGCAACGCCAAGCAGAGCATCATGGCTTGCACGCCCATGAAATGCGAACTCAAGCCTGCAATTAACGCAGGCAAGGTCGAACTGGTCGACAGCATCGTAAACTGTACCCCCAACACCTTCCCCCGAATCGCTTCAGGAATACAGTCATGCAAAAACGCTTGTAAAGGAATGGCTACGGTGGCGGCTCCCACACCCATAACAATACTCGCGAAGTACGTCCACGCCATACGATCCGTCAAAGCCAGTGGCGCCAGGCCATTGGGCATCGTGAAGGTGGCAAAAGACGAGGCTAAATCCGTAAAACATTGAGGCACAAAGGCCATACCCACTAAGCCGAACGTGAGTAGAAGCATCCCACTATAAACGGTGAGAGGGGCAGGGACTCGTTTTAAGGCGGTAGTCACCAGCATCGCACCGAGTGCCATACCCAAACCAGAACTCGCCACAATATACGCAAACTTCCGTGACGCCACAGAAGCGTCCACATACAAAAAGTTTTTCGAAAACGTGATGGACAAAATACACATGGCTACAACGGCTGAAAACAATAAAGCCAATTTTGCCATGGCATGCCATACGGCGGAATGTTCACGAATATAGGAAAAGCCTTCGCGTAGTTCCGCACTAAAGCGTTGCATACTTTCTGAAAAGGTACGAGGCTTAGTCGATTCAACGCGCTCGATCAGCGCCTTGTGTGGATCCAGACGCAAGCCCACCAAGCAGGCGGCAGCTCCCATAAACAGTAAGCTTAAGGCCCAATGCACTTGTTCAAGGCCGAACCATTCAATCAAAGGGTCTCCAAGGGCAAAGCCCACAATCACGCTGGCCATCATGGTGGTGGTAAACAAAGAATTGGCCGAAAGTAATTGTGATTTAGGCACAATGGTGGGAATCGTAGCGGATTCAGCCGGCACGAAAAACTGTGTGATGGAAGACAACAAGAACGCCAACACATACAAATACGCCAAGCCTGCTTCCGCCATTTGAGGCAAGGCAAACACCAAAAGCCCTCGCATCACGTTGATGACCACAAGCGTCAGGCGTCTAGGCCAGCGATCCACAAACACGCCTGCCACCGCTGTTAGTAAAATCGCAGGAATGGTAAAAGCGACATACAAGTAACTGGTAAAGCGTTCATCGCCCCCATAAAGATGGGTGATATACGCCACAAACACCACAAAAATAATGCGATCCGCCAGTTGAGACAACACTTGAGACCACCACAGGCTCATAAACGACGCATTCTTCAAAATAGAACCTTCTTGGCTCAGAGATATTTCTTCAACAGGGGGGCGGGGGGCTTCAAGTAAAGGCATACCAGCGTTTCTTTCTCGCTTACAAGGACTCGTTTCACTTATCATCTAATGAAAGAGATATTGACGCAAGGCAAGCGCCAAACGATCGGCAGATGCGTCCCATGAAAACTGTTGCACCTGCTTTAAGCCTTTTTGAATCAATTCCATACGCAAGGGGGCATTTTCTTCTAATTGTAAAATAGCCTGCTGAACTTGTTCCAAATCGTCAGGATCCACATAGAGCACGGCTTGGCCGCACACTTCAGGAATCGCTGTTAGTGCTGTAGTAATCACAGGGCATCCTTGGGTCATGGCTTCAAGGGGGGGAAGACCAAAGCCTTCTGAACGAGACAAGTACAACAGCCCTCGACTTTCGTGCATCAGCGTGGCGAGCGCTTCATCACTGACGTACCCCAGTTCTTTGACAATGCCTAAATCCGTGGCTTCTTTCACGAGTGCTTCAAAGTCTTTACTAAAGTACTTGATCCTACCGGTGAGCCACAGTTGACTGCTTAAGGCGTTGCGCTTATGCAAGGCCAACATCGCTTCAATGGCCGTGTCTATTCCTTTTCGGGCTTCGTAACGCCCTGTGTATAAAAAATACGGCTGTGTTTCTGAAAGGGCTAAAGGCACACGACCCTGATTTTTGGGCAAGGTGGACGCATTAGGGACCACTACAATTTCAGTACGGCAAGTAAAATGTCGTAAAATCTGTGCTTTCGCATATTCAGACACCGTCATGACAAAGGCACAGGCGTCTATGTCTGCTTGGGTACTTTTTAAGTAGCGTTCACGACGCCCCCCTTCCAAGTAACCGTCTACTTCCAAGGGCAACACATCATGCAAGGTCATAAAGACTTTGCGAGGAAATGGAAAGTTTGACACCCCCATAGGAATGCGTCCGTTATTGGGGAAATGTAGGGCGTCTACGTGAGGCATCCATGACAGAGGAGGCAACACCAGCGAACGCCATGGGCCACGAATAGGAAAATCCCCTAAAGGTAAATCGTGCATGCCTTTAGGCAAGGTATTTTTTAGGGCTTGATTTCGCCGAATCGCAACGACGTTGAACTCATCGCCGTATTTTCTACAAAACGCTTCATACAAAAACCAAGTGGCTTTGGCAATACCGCCAAAGGGGCGAATAAAGCATTCTGCATCGAGATAAATGTGAGGACGACTCGACATAGGCATTTCTTTCTAACTCAATCATGTCATTTAAATATAGCACAAAAACAGGGGGTTTTCGTGTATAATAGAAGCTACCCCTTCCTTAAAATCAAAGAGAATCCTCTATGTCGTCTTCTAAAACCCCTCAACTCAAATTTTTCGTCTTGCTCATTTTAATGGCGGGCGCAGGCTTTTATGCGGCCAAACACCCCCCAAGCCTAGGGCTTGACTTAAAAGGAGGAACACGCCTCACCCTTCAGGCCCTTGCGAATGAACAGGTCAAGCGCCTGACGCCCCAAGTGATGGACAGCCTGCAGTTGGTGATTGAACAGCGGGTCAATAAGTTTGGTGTTTCTGAAGCGATTGTGCAGAAATCGGGGGAGTCTCGTTTGTTAGTGGAAATACCAGGGATTAAAGATCCTGAAGAAGCGAAAAAGCAACTCGGCAAAGTGGGCTTGCTGGAGTTTAAGCGCAAGAAAAACGGCGTTTGGGCCAGTACCGATGTGACAGGGCGTGATTTAAAGCAAGCCCGTTTAGATCAAGACCCCCTAGGGGGTTGGATGATTGGCTTTGAACTCACGGATGCTGGAGCGAAAAAGTTTGCGACACTCACCGCTGATATGGCCACACAAAAAGAACCTCTTGCCGTTTTTTTTGATGGGACTTTGGTCTCGTCTCCTGCCGTGCAGGACGCCATTTTAAGTGGGTCGGGTCAAATTACAGGAAATTTCACCAAAGACGAAGCCAAAACCATTGTCGACACGCTCAATGCAGGGGCGTTGCCGGTGAATGTGGAAGTCGTGGAAGAAAGCACGGTGGGTGCGTTGTTGGGCGAAAACTCCTTGTCTCAAAGTTTGAATGCCGGTATCGCTGGCTTGTTGGCCGTACTGGTTTTTATGATTGGCTATTACCGTAAGCTCGGCTTAGTCGCCAACTTGGGATTGGTGATTTACACCTTATTCAGTTACGTGGCGTTGATGCTCGTTGGCGTCACCTTCACGCTTGCAGGGATTGCGGGCTTTATTCTGTCCATCGGCATGGCAGTGGATGCGAACATCCTGATCTTTGAGCGCACCAAAGAAGAACTGGCGCAAGGCAAGGCGTTTAAAAAGGCGCTTTCTTTAGGGTTTGACCGAGCATTGCCGTCTATTTTAGACTCTAATTTTACCACGCTCATTACCTGTGCCGTGCTGTGGAGCTTGGGGACAGGATCCGTCAAAGGCTTTGCGGTGACTTTGGCCTTAGGCGTTGCCATGAGTATGTTTACGGCCTTAACCGTGACTCGCACGATTTTAGAATTGGCGTTAGGGGCGGAAACCCGTTCACGCATGACATTTTCAAAAGGATAATTACGCATGACGCTTATCACGCAAACCGAAATGGACACCCACTCAACAACAGAAACCACGGTGGCTTCCCCCCTTAAATACTGGGTGGATATTGTCAAATATCGTGCCGTTTATTTATGGATTGCGGTGGCGATGATGGTACCGGGTTTGATCTTTATGGGGCTGAACATGACCCAAAGCCCGACCCATGCCCCGCTGAAACTGGGCATTGATTTTGTGGGAGGTACCCTAAGCGAAATTCACACCCCCAAAACCGTTCACCAAGAAGACTTGCCCCTTTTGGCGCATGCCCTAGACGCCTATGAAATTGAAGATGCCGTCGTGCAAATCAATACCCCCATTAAAGTGAATCAGCAAGTGTCCGGCACCGTGCTTTCTATTCGGACCCCCATGTTAAATGCCGCGCAGATTAAAACGCTGGATGCCACCCTGAAAAATAACCTTGGGGACGTTCAACTCTTACAGCGTAATACCGTTGGTCCTACTCTGGCTAGTGAATTGCTGAGCAATGCGTTGTTGGCACTGGGATTGGCGTATTTGCTAATTACCGGTTACCTCACCTATCGCTTTCAATTGGATTATGCCATTTGTGCCTTGGTGGCCTTGGTACATGACACCGTGATTGTGTTGGGCATTTTTGCAGGGCTGGGGTATTTGGCCAATGTGGCTGTAGATAGCCTCTTTATTACAGGGATTCTCACCGTGATTGGCTTTAGTGTGCATGACACCATTGTGGTGTTTGACCGATTGCGCGAAAATAACCGTCTAATGTTTTCACAAAAAAAGCCCTTTTCTGAAGTGGTGAATGTATCGATCAATCAAACCTTGGCGCGTTCGATTAACACGTCGCTCACCGCCTTACTGCCTTTAGCCACCCTGTATTTCTTTGGGGGGCAAAGCACCCAAAACTTGGTGCTTTGCATGGGCTTAGGCATTATCATTGGGGCGTATTCTTCGATTGCGATTGCGTCTTCATTGCTCTGTTGGTGGCGCGAAAAGGCTGAAAAGCGGAACGTCAACGCTTAAGCGAAGCCAAGGGGATTGGGTGCGGGGGAATACTTTATGGGACCCAAACGGCCATGTAACAGAAGGTTACAATAGGGCAAGATCGACCCCTATGGTTGTTTTATTAAAGTATCAATAGCTTACTTCCCCAACCTTGGAGCATCCCCCCCCCCATGATTAGCACAACTTCTTCTACAAATCCTACCCTTCTTGGCTGGCAAGGCTGGAATAGCAGTTCTAGTCAACCAACAAGCTCGGAGACGGATCAATCGGTTTCCGCTGAAAAATCAGGATCTACCACACTGGCGGAGGTGCTGAAAGAGCTTAGAAACCTTCGCGCAAAAGTAGATGCGCAAAAAACAAATCCCGTTGCGGGCTTGAGCGCTGGAATGATAAATCCATTAATGTCTAGTACAGGCTCCCCTTTTGGCATGGCTAATCCGTTGCTTGCTCTCAATCAAGGCTTGCCAATAACAGGCATGGCAAGCGCTGGCACCCCATTTCCGTCACAGCAAGGCGGGGCAGTAGATTCATCAATACCGACAGGATCTGTAATCTCCCCTGGTGCCTTGTTGGCGTAAGCATTTCGTTACATCAAGAAAAACATTGACGTGGACGTTAGGGTTTTGTTAGACTAAGGGGGTCTGAAAAACGTGGGTCGTAAACCTAGGTTCAATGTCCGTGTGGTACTCCTGAATGTCTGCCCTATCTTCACAACAACGGTCTGTTCAATCCCCCAAGTCGCTTATGACGATTGGTACGCTTGCCAAAGCGTGTGGGGTTACGGTGCGTGCTTTACGCTATTACGAAGAGCTACACTTGATTTGTGCCACTCAACGCAGTGAAGGGGGCTACCGCCTCTATGAAGCGTCTTCCGCCAAGCGCATTAGGGCCATCGTCACGTTGCAGGACTTAAATTACTCGCTCGACGATATTTTGGAGATGCTCGGCGTGGCAGAGCAAAACAATACCTTGCCCTTAAAGGCTCAACGTATTGAGCGAAGTCGTCAGCTTTTAGAGCGTCAGCACCAGTGCTTAAGCGAAAAGCTCACAAGCCTTACGGCGTTACAAGCCGATTTGGCCAAACGGCTCGCTATACTAGAAACCCAGTGCACCCCATGCGATACCCATAACCCCGATGCGGGGGCGTGTCACACGTGTGAGCATCAAGACACCCACTGGCATTAACATCATTCACGAATAAAAAGGATTCCCCATGTCCAGCACCCTAGACGTCATTAACGAAGAATATAAATACGGCTTTACCACCAATATGCCCATGGAAACTTTTGCCAAAGGCTTAAATGAAGACGTCATCCGTGCGATTTCCGCCAAAAAAAATGAACCCGACTGGATGCTTCAATTCCGCCTAGACGCCTACAAGCAATGGCTCAAAATGGAAGAGCCTACTTGGGCAGATGTTGATTACGACCCCATTGATTATCAAGCCATTAGCTATTATTCCGCGCCCAAGAACTTACCCAAAAAGCAAAGCTTGGATGAGGTGGATCCTGAATTGTTGGCGACCTTTGAAAAGCTGGGCATTCCTTTGAATGAGCAGAAGAAGCTCGCCAATGTCGCCGTAGATGCCGTCTTTGACAGTGTATCTATTGCCACAACGTTTAAGAAAGATCTCGCCAAGCACGGGGTGATTTTCTGTTCGATTTCAGAAGCCTTAGAAGAACATGCGGATCTCGTCAAGCAGTATCTTGGGTCTGTCGTGCCAGTCACGGACAATTACTTTGCCGCTTTGAACGCTGCCGTGTTTACGGATGGTTCCTTTGTCTACATCCCTGAAGGCGTCACTTGCCCCATGGATCTGTCCACCTATTTCCGCATCAATACAGAAGAGTCCGGTCAGTTTGAACGCACCTTGATTATCGCCGACAAAAACGCCAAAGTCAGCTATTTGGAAGGCTGTACGGCTCCTGCGTTTAGCACCAAGCAATTGCATGCGGCGGTCGTTGAGCTGGTGGCTCTTGATGATGCGGAAATCAAGTATTCCACCGTGCAGAACTGGTTTGCGGGGGACCCTAAAACAGGGGCAGGCGGGATTTACAATTTCGTAACCAAACGCGCCCACTGTAAAGGCGATCGTAGCCGTGTGTTTTGGACGCAAGTGGAAACAGGATCCGCCATTACATGGAAGTACCCCAGTTGCGTCCTAAAAGGCGATGATTCGGTCGGCGAGTTTTACAGCGTGGCTCTCACCAACCACTTCCAGCAAGCCGACACGGGCACCAAGATGATTCACATCGGCAAGAACACGAAAAGCCGTATTGTCTCAAAAGGGATTAGTGCGGGCGTTTCCAAGAATTGTTACCGTGGGTCTGTGGTGATTAAGCCCAAAGCCGACAATGCTCGTAATTTTACGCAGTGCGACAGCATGTTGATCGGCTCGACCTGTTCAGCGAATACGTACCCTTATATCAATGTGGAAAATCCGACCGTGCAGTTGGAACATGAAGCGTCGACCTCTCGTATTAGTGAAGACCAGTTGTTTTATTTTCAAAGCCGAGGCATCCCGATGGAAGAGGCGGTTACCGCCATTGTCAACGGCTTTTGCCAAGATGTATTTAATGAATTGCCAGCTGAATTTGCCGCCGAAGCCACGAAATTACTTTCTCTCAAATTAGAAAATAGTGTCGGTTAAAAAAGTCTCCTCGTATTATATTTAAAGGAAAGCCCCCATGTCCACTCCCATTCTTCAAATCACCGATCTACACGCCAAAGTCGTCGACGGCCCCACGATCCTCAACGGCATTAGCCTCACCATTAACGCGGGCGAAACCCACGCCATTATGGGCCCCAACGGCTCGGGCAAAAGCACCTTGAGCAAGATCCTCTCAGGGCATCCCAATTTTGAAGTGATTTCAGGCGAAGTCTTGTTCCTAGGCCAGAACTTGCTTGAACTTGAAGCCGACGAACGCGCCAGAGCAGGCGTCTTTTTGGCCTTTCAATACCCTGTTGAAGTACCGGGGGTCAACAATGCTGACTTTTTGCGTTTGGCGTACAACGCCAAAGAAAAAGCCCAAGGACGTGAAGAACTCGATGCCGTCGCCTTTAAAGACGTGCTAAAAACCAAGTTACCCATCGTTGAAATGGCGGAAGAATACCTCGATCGTGCCGTCAACGAAGGCTTTAGTGGTGGCGAAAAGAAACGCAATGAAATCCTGCAAATGGCGGTTTTAGAGCCTCGTTTAGCGGTCTTGGATGAAACCGATTCAGGTTTGGATATTGATGCCTTGCGTATCGTGGCTGGTGGCGTGAATCAGTTGATGAATCCACAAAACGCCATGATCGTCGTCACCCACTACCAACGCTTGTTGGACTACATCGTGCCTGATGTCGTGCATGTCTTGGCTCACGGACGCATCCTCAAAACGGGAGACAAATCCCTTGCCCTTGAGCTTGAAAGCCGCGGCTACGACTGGTTACTAGAAGAAGCCGGCTTAACTGTTTAGAAAAGGAGGCATTAGAATGTCCGCCATGTGTACGTTAAATCCCCCCGATCTTGAGCTAAGTCCCTTTGAAGCAGGCATCCAAGAAGCGTTTCAAGACTTAGCGACCGATAGCCTCATGTCCTTGCGTCATGCCGCTAAAGCACGCTTTGAAGCCCTTGGTTTGCCCAAACCACGCCGTCAAGAAGCGTGGAAATATGTGGATGTGAAAGGTTTAAGCCGTCGTAGCTTTAGCCTGCCTCGCCCCAAAAACGTCGACGAAGCCTTTGTGGAATGGATTTATCCTAAGGCGTGTCGTTTGTCCATGTTTAATGGTCGAATTTACAATCACAGCACTTGCGGGATGGTGCAACCCTTGGCAGATGCCGTCATTGCCAACCCTGAACGCTTGGCTCGCTTAACGCACGACGTGCATCAAGCCGATGACGCCTTAAGCTTGTTGAACGTCGCTTTAGCTCCCGAACCGTATAGCTTGCATGTGCCAGCGGGGAAAACAATGGAGCGTCCCCTTGAAGTGGTGATTCATCACAATAAGGCGTCCAATAGCTTTCCGGCTTTTTATATTGAGCTAGACGAAAACGCCACTGCGGATGTCCTCATCCGCATTAAAGGCGACAAGCACAGCGTCGGAAGCACCTATTTGCAAGGCTTGATCCATGTGGGCCAAGCCAAAGGCAGCCGTCTTAATTTGACAGTTTTGAGTAATATCGCTTATGAAGGCTACAATTTCTTCAATACCCAAGCGGTTTTAGCCGAAGATGCTCAACTTAAGCTTTTTAGCACCGCACTCGATGCCGAACATTTCCGCCACCGCATGGATGTCACCCTTGCTGGTGAACGAGCCGATGCCACGCTCAACGGCTTGTCGATTCTTTCAGGCCAGAACAAAACGCATATGCACGTTCGTTTGACCCATGCCGTGCCAAATTGCACGTCTAGTCAACAGTTTAAAGCAGCCGTCGGCGGTTCTGCCTTCCATGAGTTTGACGGCACGATTTTCGTCTTGAAAGACGCCCAACAAACCGATGCGAAACAATTGTCTCGTAACTTGTTGTTGTCCGCCAAGGCGAAAGCCTTTGCTCGCCCATGGTTGCAGATTGATGCGGATGATGTGAAATGTTCGCATGGGGCAACAGTGGGTCAGCTCGATGATGCCCAGCTCTTTTACTTGCAAAGCCGAGGCATTCTCAAAGAACGCGCCAAAGCCCTGCTGACCCAAGGGTTTTGCGACAGCATGTTAAGCGACACGTATTTAGATACCCATGTGAAGCGTTATTTTATGAAGCGTGTGCATTGTGCCTTAGTGGCCGCGACCATATAAAGGAAGTATTGATGATGACGGCTTGCTTAAACCCTCCTCCATTGATTGCGGTTGAATCCTTTGACGGCGAAAGTTTAACGCCTGCCGAAGTCCGTGCTTTACGAAGTGACTTCCCCATTTTGAAGACGTACGTCAACGGGAAACCCTTGGTATACCTCGACAACGGCGCCACCACGCAGAAGCCTCAAGCCATGATCGATCGCATCAGTCGTTTTTACGCCGAAGAAAACGGCACGGTCCGTCGAGGCGTCTATCATCTAGCGGCTCAAGCCACATCGGCCTTTGATGCCGTGCGTGAGCAAGTGGCAGATTTCCTTAATGCCCCCAATGCAGAAGGCGTCGTTTTTGTGCGTGGTTGCACCGAAGGCATCAATTTGGTGGCGTTTTCTTACGGACGTGAACATCTCAAAGCGGGCGATGAAATCCTCATCACCGAAATGGAACATCACGCCAATTTAGTCCCTTGGCAGGAACTGTCTAAAGATCTTGGCACGGTGCTAAAAATTATTCCTATGAATGATGAAGGCGTGCTGGATTTAGACGCGTATGCGTCTTTGCTGTCTGACAAAACCAAGTTTGTGAGCCTCATTCATGTGTCTAACGCCTTAGGGACGGTGAATCCTGTCAAAGCCATGACCAGCGAAGCTCACGCGGTGGGAGCCAAAGTACTCATCGACGGCGCTCAATCGACGCCTCACATGAGTGTGGACGTGCAAGAGTTAGATTGTGATTTCTTCGTTTTTAGTGGACATAAAGTTTATGCCCCCACAGGCGTGGGCGTCCTATGGGCAAAGCCTGAAATCCTGAATACCATGCGTCCGTATCAAAGCGGGGGCGATATGATTGATGTGGTGACCCACGAAAAAACCACATTTTTGGATGGGCATCGACGATTTGAGGCTGGCACGCCTGCGATCGCTCAAGTGATTGGGCTAGGCACATCCTTGTCTTATGTGCAAGCCATTGGGCTAGACCGCATTGGACGTTATGAGCAGGAACTGTTAGCCTATGCGACGGATGCTCTTGAAGGCATCGAGGGTTTACGGATTTACGGCAAGGCGCCTCATAAGGCGGCGGTGATTTCCTTTTTAGTGGGGGATGTGCATCCGCTGGATTTGGGGACGCTCTTGGATTTGGAAGGCGTCGCCATTCGCACGGGGCATCATTGTGTGCAACCCTTGTTGAAGCATTATAATGTAACCGCAACGGCTCGGGCGAGCTTTAGCTTTTATAACACCTTTGCCGATGTGGATGTTTTGGTGTCGGCATTACGCAAAGCCATTCGGATGTGTGGGTAGCATTTTAAAGGCTTGCATTTTCACTATGTTTTTAATACCATGATGCTTTAAAAGTGGTATTTGTCTTTCCCTCTCAACAATAAAGGTCTCCCTAATGAAATTGATGGCGCTTTCTTCTCGTCCCACTTTGGCCCCCCCCCCCCCCCCCCCCGGGGGGCGACCCCCCCCCCCGGGGACAAACAAAA
>JBIKNF010000003.1:0-178314 GCA_044358835.1 Vampirovibrionales bacterium
GTTACCATAATTTAATTTTTGGGGTTTTTTTTTTTTCCAATTTTTCCCCCCCCCCCCCCCCGCGAGCGGTTGACACCGCACGCCAAGGGTTAAATGCTAGAATATGGATTCCCCAAACGACCACTTTCCCCTTAATGGCCGCAATAGATGATGACGGCAATCACATAACCGCAACGCTAGAAGAATCTTTTAAAAATCCTAAAGTACTGCCTGTTGATTTACAAAATGTCTTAGGAAGTCTTCAGCTAATACTTCATGCTTCTATCGATTTTTTCATAAGTGACTCTTCATACGAACAGAAGATTCCAGACGGAGCTTTTGAAGAATTCGCTGACACGTTCCTGACAAAATACAACTCTTTTATACAGCCTGTTTTACAAACACAACTTAGCAAGACTATGCCTGATATAAAAAAACACCCAAGTATAGATAATACTATACCTTTAGCTGAAGCAGGTATTCCTGAAAAGCCTTATCAACATGTAATCACCACCATTCAGTCTAAAGGTAAAGGAATTGTTGAAGCAAATCAAGATAAGCAAGAGCTTATTGATTTAACAATTCAAGCAGGAATAGAAAGTGAAGATGCAAACGTAAGAGTTTTATATATTAAAGGCATTGCGGGAAAAACGGCTATTTCAGAATATATTAGATCCTTTATGGAAACTAATTTACACGGACTCGCTGCTCAAGATCCAGACTTGGCACGAATGACCTTCCTAGATAAAAACGGCAGGCCCCTCCCAAAACCACAAGATTAAAAAATCGGTTTAAATGCCCTATATCTATTAAAATAGAGGGCTTGCATTGTCACTATGTTTTGCTTAAACTAAAGGGGTATTGCTTGCAAAAGTCGGTTTTCGTCTTTTGTACCCGAGTCGCCTGTGACGACAGCACTACCGTTTATCACAGTGAATAGGAAAGGAAGATCTCACCATGATGGCAGATCGTCCCAAAAAGCGTTGCTACTTTCAAGCAAACAAAATCTACTATATTGACTATAAAGACGCCAACTTATTGCGTCGTTTTTTAACAGACCGTGGCAAAATTTTGCCTCGTCGCATCACGGGTGTGAGTGCGTTTTACCAACGTCGTCTCACCAAAGCGATTAAACGCGCAAGAGCTGCGGCGATTTTACCTTACGTTTACGACTAAACCCGTAAACGCTCGCAAGGCTTTTAGGGCGTGATTTTGTTTTAACCCTTTTTTGTTATTGTTGTGAACATTGTTTCTGAACTCTGGCGTTTGTAAACAATTCAAAGCAAAGTCCCTTCACTAAAAGCCTTGTTTCCACTCATTATTATTTAACCTTTAACACAATGGAGTTCATCCCATGCCAGTGATTACACTAGAAGAATTGATGGAAGCAGGCGTCCACTTTGGCCACCAAACCAAGCGTTGGAACCCTAAAATGAAGCCTTATATTTGGGGCAAGCGCAACGGCATTTACATTATTGATTTAACCAAAACCGTGCCGTTGTTTGAACAGGCTTATGAAGTCGTCAAAGCCGTTGCGGCTTCAGGCAAAAAAGTCGTTTTCGTGGGTACTAAAAAACAAGCCGCTGATATTGTCGCTGAAGAAGCCGATCGCGTCGGGGCGTTGTACATCAACAAGCGTTGGCTAGGCGGAACACTCACCAATGCCACCGTCATTCGCGGACGCATACAACGTTTGCGTGAACTTGAAGAATTGGAAGCCAACGGTCACTTTGAACGTATGAATAAAAAAGAATTGGCTGTGGTCAATCGTACCTTGGCGAAGTTGCGCCGTAGTTTAGGTGGCCTTAAAAACATGCGGGGTGAACCCGGTTTGGTGGTTGTGGTGGATGTAAAACACGAGCTGAATGCTGTGCAAGAAGCGCGTAAAGCCGGTGTGCCGATTGTGTCGTTGGTGGACACCAACGCGGATCCAACCCTCAGCGACTACAACATTCCTGGGAATGATGATGCGTTGAAATCCATTCGCTTGATTGTGGGGCGTTTGGCTGATGCGATTGTAGAAGGCAACGCGGAACGTGAAAATGCCTTGGCTGTTGCCAAAGAAGCGCCTAAAGCGCCTGCGAAAGAAGCCCCACAGGCTTCTGTTGCTGAAGAAACCGCTGTGTCTTCTGAAGAAGTTGCGGAAGAAGCCAACGCGTAACGACGACGAAGAGGGGTTGGCTTAAAGTTTCAGGCTCCCCTCTTCTTCACACTCCCTAGATGATTAAACCCTCAATAAACCCTGAATTAAAGGATGATAAAGGAATTACGTATGATGTCCGTGTCAATGCAAGCCATTAAAGAACTTCGTGAACAAACAGGCGCTGGAATGATGGATGTTCGTCAAGCCCTCGTCGATGCCGAAGGTGACAAGCAAAAAGCGGTTGAACTATTGCGCCAAAAGGGTGCAGCGACCGCTGAAAAGAAAGCCTCTCGTGCGGCGGCTGAAGGAAAAGTGGCCGCCGTGTTAGAAAATGGAATCGGTGCCTTGGTTGAAGTCAATTGCGAAACTGATTTTACCGGCAATAACGAAAAGTTTTTAAGCTTGGTTGAAGGGGCTCAACAAGTGGTCATCGCTCAAGATTACCCTGATGTAGAAGCCTTTATGCAAGTTGATTACAATGGTCGCCCTTTAAAAGAGTTGTTTACCGATGTCATTACCGCTATTCGTGAAAACATGAAAGTGGCTCGCTTTGTGCGTTACACGCCCGCTGAAAACGGTTATGTGCACGCCTATATTCACGCGGGCGGTAAAATCGGTGTGTTGATTGAAACGGCTTGTGAAAATTCTGCGTCGCTTTCAAATGAAACCTTCACCACGTTTACGAAAGACATGGCCATGCAAATTGCGGCTTTTTCGCCTGAATTTGTGTCACGAAACGAAGTGCCGGCTGAAGAAGTCGACAATGAAATTCGCATTGAAATGGGCAAAGAAGACATTCAGAAAAAGCCTGAAGCCATGCGTGGCAAAATTGTGGAAGGCCGTGTGGAAAAGAACTTGGCGACCCGTGTGTTATTGTCTCAAGCCTATGTGAAAGACAGCAGCAAAACGATTGCTCAATTGATTGAAGAGTTGAGCAAATCTTTAGGTGGCACGGTAACGATTCGTCGTTTCACTCGCTATGCCTTAGGTGAGTTGTCTCCACCCGCTGAAGAAGAGTAGGTTTTTTCCCACTTCTATGTATGAAAAAACCGCCTTTCTTTAAAAGTAGGCGGTTTTTTAAGCGTGTTTTAAATAACCCCCCATACAAAAATACAGTGGCCTGGGTGAAGTGTTCAAAAAACCCCCTTGCGCCCCGCGTTACAATGCTAAAAATGATCTAAAATATGGTATACTATAAAAAGTCGCCTCACCAACTCATTAGGAAAGTGATTATGTCAAAAAAAATCGATGCTTTTTTTTCAGTTCTGCTTATTCTAGGGGTCCTTACTGGAAGTTTTTCAGTGGCTTACGCCAACCGATCCGCCATTCAACGCTTGAATGTGCAACGCTTACCGAAGCCCAACCAACTGTATTTACCCAACGCCTTTTACCGAAACAAAGTAAACACCATCACCCTAAAGGCCAACCCTGGGCAAGAAGTGATGGTGTTCTACCGTTACTTGCCTTCAGGCGATCAAAGCCTCCCTGCCGAAAAATTGAGCGTGCCTTTTTCAGCGAACCAAAGCGTACAGCACGTTCAAATCCCCTTGCCCAGCACCGAAGTATTTCAAGAAGCCCCAGCGAGTTCTCCGTTTAAAAAAGAAAAAGAACCCGCGCCTCGCTATCAATTTAATGCGATTCAAATTGAAGCCGTACGTATAGATGCCAATGGCCAAGTGCTAGAAAAAATTCAATCGGTTGATGCGTCTGGCCTGGCTGGGGGTCAAGAGGTCATCCCACTTTTAGAGCCTTACGTATCGACACAAGCTTCTGTCATGCCTACCGTGCAAGGGTTGGATCACAACACGATGAGAAGCGTGCAAAGCATGGTCGACTTAGCCAGTGATGAAGAAAAACGCAAGCGCTTGCAATATGACGGTTCCATTAACCGAGCCCGTAGCCTAGATCGTAACACCTTCATTGACGGTGGTCTAAAAACCTCCATCCCAGGGCATCCTCTGCATTAGTGGCTTGTGCTTTACATTTGCCTGTCTTGCTCGTATGCTAGGACTTAGTCTTTGTCCTAACACATAAGGAAGTCTTTACGCGATGAACAACACCCCAGCCTCTGCTAAAACGCTTGCCCAGTGGGACGCTGAGCTCCCTGAAGCCCCCTTGCCTGTGGCATCTTATATCCCCTGCAAGCAAGTCGGGAACTTGATTTTCACCAGTGGCATGCTCCCCATGCAACAGGGTGAACTGCTTTACAAAGGTCGCGTAGGGGCTGAAGTGTCTTTAGAAGACGCTCAAGCCGCTGCTCGCTTGTGTATTTTAAATGCGTTGAGTGTCATTAAAGCCCAAGTGGGAAGCTTGGCAAACGTCAAGCAAGTGGTTAAAGTCACAGGCTTTGTGATGGGAACCCACGATTTTTACAATCAACCTGCCGTCATCAACGGGGCTTCCAACACCCTCACCGAAGTCTTCGGCTTAGAACTGGGTCAACATGCGCGTTCCGCTGTGGGTGTTGCCAATTTGCCCTTAGAAGCCCCTGTTGAAATTGAACTCATTGTGGAAGTTTAACCAACTAGCGGGTGGTTCTCCCCCTTTTATCGTCCTGCTTGCCTAAAACAAAGTGACCTTAGCCCATGCTTGCCCCCCCCTCTTTACTGCTTAGCGTACCGTCTTTTTCACTGGTGACGGCTTTTGTCCTAGGGGCTTTACACGCCTTAGAACCTGGGCATGGCAAAATTGTGATTGCCACCTACATGGGGCAACCCACCGCGACTTACGCGGATGTGTTAAAGCTTGGGGGAGTGATCATCTTTGCACATGGGTTGGTGTTATGGCTAGGGGTCGCTTTGTTTTTTAACATACTGCATCATACGCAAGGGATTCCCGCCATTTGGTTTAATATCTTACAACTGGTTTCCGCCACATTTGTGGTGATATTGGGCTTAAATATGTTGCGTCGGACTCAACACCTTATGACGCCCCCTAAACAAGACGCTACTTCACAAACGACTGTGCTAGACTCTTTAGAAGCCCTAAAGCCCTGCTCTACTTCTTGCCAACATAGTGAAAATGACGTGGCGCAAGCGTCTATTTTAAATGCCACAAGCGTGTGGCAACGTAATAAGGAATTGTTTTTACTGGGTTTAATGAGCGGATTGCGCCCATGCCCATTGACGCTTTCAAGCTTAAGTTTAGCCATTAGCTTAGGGCAATGGAAGGCCTTTGCCTTTGTGGGGGTTTTTAGCATAGGGATGGCTTGCATGTTGATGTGCTTTGGGATTTTGGGCAAGCTAGGAGGCATCGGCTTAGAAAAAGGATCCAGGCGATGGTCGGGCTTGCAACAGGTACAAGGCTGGTTTTTAAAAGTCGCTGGGGCCTTGGTGCTGGTGATGGGTCTCTATTTTGTGTGGCATAGCCTGCAATCGTTTAAATAACACAGTTATGTTTAGGGTCATGTTGCTGTAGGCTTTTTTGGATCACGTGCTTGATGAGCTGGCGATTTGTTTGGCCTGCTTCACTCAAACGCTCTAATAACGGCACGGTGGTCTTCTTCATCGCACGAGGCTCAAAAATAAAGAAGGCAGGCACCTTCGTGACCTTAAATAAGTCCACATAGAGGCGGTTTTCGGCTTTATCGGCATCAATGGGCAATAGGCTCAAGCAACGCTGAAAGGATTTTTGCTCACTTAAGGCATACAACAAAGGCGTAATCTGCTGGCAGGTGACGCAAGAATCTTGGTAAAATTCAACCAATAATCGAGACGTCTTGGCCTGGCTGATGCGTTGAGGCACGGGCAGGCCAGCTTCCTTGTCATAGCTTGAAGGGTAGCGAAAAAAGGCGTCGGGGGAAGAAAACACCTGAATCAACGATGTCCCCCAAAAGAAGAGAAGCATCCCCAAGACAAGCAAACTGGGCGTCCAAAAATTAAAGCGTGCGTTCATTTAGAACTCCTTGTTTACTTTTCATTATAGATTCTTTGCGCTATACTGACAAGGGTCTTTGCCATACGTTCATACCGTTTTATTGGTATCAGAAGGAATCTGCCTCTGTGATGTCTATAGAAACAACCCCTATTTTATTCCCCGCTTATGCCCACCCAATCAAGATGGTCGTCTGTGATTTAGATGGCACCTTAGTGCAGTCTGATTTAAACGTCAGTCCAGCGGTGCTAGAAACCATTCAAGCCGTCAGCCAACACGGAGTAAAAGTCGTTATTGCCACAGGACGAATGTTTCCTTCTGCTTTACCTTACGTCAAACGTTTAGGGCTAGAAACACCCGTTATTTGCTACCAAGGTGCCATGGTTCGAGACACTCATGCAGACTTTACCCTTCGCTATAGCAACCCTGTTCCGCTGGATTTGGCTCAGGACATTGTTCGCTATTGCCAACGCCAACACATCCACATTAACGTCTATGTCAATGATGTCTTGCATAGTCAAACGCATGAGCTGTATGTGGATGAATACAAACGAACCTCTTCAATTGAACCCGTGTTGCTTGAAGATGTCTTAAGCATTTTACAAGTCGATGCCCCGCCTAAAATGGTGGTGATCAATAATGACCCCCACGTATTAGAAGCGGTTCGAGCCTATTTGTTAGAAACATATGGAGCAGAACGCATCGGGGTGTGTAAGTCGCGGCATAATTTCCTCGAATTAACGGCGCCTGATGTGAGTAAATGGTCCGCGGTGGTGGCTTTGGCGGAACAATGGGGCATTCTACCACAAGAAGTCATGTGCCTTGGCGATGAAGAAAATGATGTGGCGATGCTCCGCGGAGAGGGGCTGGGGCTGGCCATGGCCAACGGACCGATTGATGTGCAACGCCAAGCCAAAGGCATTGTGCCACATATCTTAGAAGATGGGGCGGCTCAAGCCATGAGATATTACATATTAGATCGATAATTGGCCTCATCTCCTACAAAGAAAGTGTTTTTCCTAGCAAGCTATGATAGACTAAGGAGTTGTAGGGTAGACTTGTGCTAAGTCAACGAATGCCCCGTGCTAACGTGACATCGACTCTGTTAATCGCCTTCATTGAACAAGGATATATCGTCTCATGCAAACCTCATCTACTTTGGACAAAAAGGAGCCTGCTATGGTTGTTCCCCAAACCATCGTCACTGATTTTATTACCGAATATGATCTCTACCTCTTGCGAGAAGGCAAGCACCTTCAAATGTACAATAAAATCGGTGCCCATTTGTCTCAAGACGCTGATGGCACTCCAGGGGTTCACTTTTGCCTATGGGCACCTAATGCCCAAAGCGTGGCGATTATAGGGGATTTTAACAGCTGGAACACGCAATCCCATTTCATGCACAATTTAAAAGGTTCAGGCTACTGGGTGGGCTTTATTCCTCATCTCAAAGCGGGTGAAACGTATAAGTACTACTTACAATCGGCGGCGACTTTTTATGAAGTCGAAAAAGCAGACCCCATGGGCTTTTACGCTGAAGAACGCCCCTGCACCGGGTCTAAAGTGTGGGATGTAGATGCCTACCAGTGGAATGACAAAGAATGGATGAGCTACCGTGGGGCCAAATCATCAACCGAAAGCCCCGTTTCTATTTATGAATGCCACTTGGGTTCTTGGATGAAAATCCCTGAAGACGCTAACCGCTGGCTGACCTACGTGGAACTCGCTGACAAACTGGTGGACTATGTGCGTACCTTGAACTACACCCATGTAGAACTTATGCCCATTGCTGAGCACCCCTTTGATCTTTCTTGGGGGTACCAGACTGTTGGATATTTTGCCCCCACCAGTCGTTTTGGCACGCCTGATGAATTCAAATACTTGGTCGATAAATTCCACCAAAACGGCATTGGCGTGATTGTGGACTGGGTACCTGCCCACTTCCCTAAAGACTTGCACGGACTAGACTTTTTTGATGGCACGCACTTGTATGAACATAGCGATGCCCGCAAACGCGAACATAAAGACTGGGGCACGAATATCTTTAACTACGGACGCTGGGAAGTGCGTAATTTCCTGATTTCAAATGCGTTGTTTTGGCTCGACAAATACCACATCGACGGCTTGCGGGTGGATGCTGTTGCGTCGATGCTGTACTTGGATTATTCCCGTGAAGAAGGCGAGTGGGAGCCCAACATTTATGGCGGGCGTGAAAATATCGACGCCATCTACTTCTTGCGGGATTTAAATGACGCGGTGCATCACTGCTTCCCCGATGCCTTGACGTTCGCCGAAGAATCCACCAGTTGGGGGGGCGTGACCAAACCCACCAGTGAAGGGGGCTTAGGCTTTGACTATAAGTGGGACATGGGCTGGATGCACGACACCCTTGAATACTTTAGTAAGGATCCCGTTCACCGTAAGTATCATCAAAACGAAATTACCTTTCGGGGTTTGTACATGTTTAGCGAAAACTTTTGCTTGCCTTTAAGCCATGACGAAGTGGTACACGGCAAACAGGCGATTATGTCCAAAATGCCGGGGGATATGTGGCAGCAATTTGCCAATGCTCGGGCGTTGTATGCCTACCAATGGGCCCAACCGGGTAAGAAATTGCTCTTTATGGGTTGCGACATTGGGCAATGGCAGGAATGGAACGCCCAAGAAAGCGTGGATTGGCACCTCATGCAGTGGGAAAGCCATACAGGTATTCAGCACCTGATTCGTGATTTAAACGCCTTGTACCGTCATGAGCCCGCCTTGCATCAGCAAGACGCCCACCCTGAAGGCTTCTACATGATTGATTGCCAAGACACTGAAAATAGTGTGATGGCCTTTATGCGCCGCGGGCATTTTGAAGCGGACGATGTGCTCATCATCTGTAATTTTACGCCCACCACGCAGTACCACTATCAAGTAGGGGTGCCCGCTGCTGGGCAGTATGTAGAACTGCTCAATACAGACAATGAACTCTACGGCGGTTCAGGTCAACTCAACACTGGGGAAATCTGGACGCAAGAAGTCGGCTTCCACGGGCATGCCCAAAGTCTTCGCTTGACGTTGCCTCCCTTGGGCGTGACGTTTTTAAAACGGGTCTAACCCGCGTGATGGCCGTTCACAAAGAGCTTAAGCTCCCAGTAAGCGTTCAAGCCCAACGCAAAGAACGCTTACTGGCGTGGGTGTCTTCCCCCCAATTAAAGACGGAACAAAACTGCCTCTACCGCTTGGACGGTGTGCATCCTACCAGCAAAGAAAAAATACTGGTCAAACAGTATCGAAATGGGACGTATACCCTTCAAACGCAAAGCGATGCCTGCCTTGTGGATGCCTTAGGCGTCTTGGGATTGAAATCGACGGTTGAAGCCTCTGTCGCACATACGACGTATTTCCCTTATGGGTCGGATGAAAGTGGCAAAGGCGATTATTTTGGGCCGTTGGTCACGGCTTGCGTCCATGTGTCTGAAAGCCAATTACCCCTCTTGAAACGTCTGGGCATCACCGATTCTAAAGCGATGAGCGATGCTAAAATTAAAGAAGTGGCGCCTCAACTGGTAAACGCACTCGGCATTGAGCAGGTGGCGTTTTTGGTGTTAATGCCTGAAGGGTATAACCGGCAATACGACGCGTTGAAAGCTCAAGGCAAGCACTTAAACCATTTACTGGCTTTTATGCACGCCAAAACCGTGGCCAGTTTGATTCAAAAACAAGGGAAGTCCCCTAAAACCGCGCACCTGATGGTGGATCAATTTACGCAAGGCCCGCATTTGCTGGATGCCCTAAAGCAATACGCCCCCGAAGTGAAGGTGTCACAATCGACCAAGGCGGAATTGTCACACCCCGCGGTGGCGGCGGCGTCGGTGGTGGCGCGTTACCAATTTTTGCAGAGCATGGACCAGTTAAGGGAAACATCAGGTTATGACTTGCCGTTAGGTGCCAGTTCGAAAGTCGTTGCCATGGGCAAGCAAATCTTCAGAGCCGAAGGGCTTGATGGCCTGCGAAAAGTCGCCAAGCTTCACTTTAAAACCACGGTTGAAGTCACGGCTTAAGGACGTACAGACTTTAACGCCTTAATAATCGCTGGTAAATGGGTTAAAACCTCTTTTATTTCTTCTGAGGTTTTACCCTTCAAAGAAACTGAAAGATCTATTCGTAGATTGTTGATAGGTACTATCTCCCATCCCTTTTCATTTAATTGCAAAGACTCAAGAGTAGTCGCTAGCTGTTCTTTAAAGCGGGATTCGAAGGCTCCTCTGGAAGCAATGAATTTAAGAGTGTCACCGTACGTGATCACCTTATACAAAGGCATGTTTATTGTACTTCGTGTACCACTTGAATAAACATCAACTTCCAAAGGAAATTTGCGAAGACGTTTTAATAAGGTCTCTATGGTTTTTTTTTCGGCTTCTGGAAACATCTCTAGGAGTGCTTCTTGATGATGCGCTTCAAAGCGATCGGGCCTCAAACGATCTAGGAACGAATTTAATTTTTTCGCGACTGTTGCGAGCCTTGACCCTTGGCGTTGGGTGGGAAGAGACGCCCGCTGCCCCACTGAGGTCGATTTAGACGCTTCGACAGATGAAGCATAAGGAGAGGAGAGGAGAGGAGAGGAGAGAATTGTATTTGCATCTGATCTACCTAGACCTGTTTGGCCATGAACCCAATAAAATAAAAACACAGCCTTATTGTAACACAAAGGCATCAACAACCGTCCTTCTTTTTTGATGCGCTTTTTTCAAAAATTGTTACAAACGCCCCTGTTCAACCCCCGTTTTGCCTTACGCTTTTTAGGGGAATTTGAACCCCAAATCCGCAAGAAGGCACAGGCATTGCTTATACTAAACAGTAAGCGTGTAAACCGAAGGTGTCAAAAAAGTATGTCGCGTTCATCTGTACAAAATACCTTGCCCCGCCAAGTCAGTGCCTTTTCTACGGCATCGACGTCTTGGCATGATGTTTCTAAAACACGAGCCTTTCAACCCGGTTATGGCATCGTTCCCGCCCAACGCAATTTCACGGCTCTGCTCAACTTTGTAGAAACCCCACTAGAATGGGAAGCCCCTGAAGCCCGTAAAATCGCCAAAGGGCATAGCCCCATTTCACGCCATTTTGCTCACCTAAATCGCTTTATTAACCCTGAAAAAAGCTTAAAACAGGCCCTTTTTATTGCAGGAACCACTTTGGGAGTATTGTTTGTATTAATGGTGGTGGGCGTGACTCGTTTCATCACCACACCTACGGATGCCCCCACTAAGCCAGCTCACGCGCTGGTGGCCACTTCATTGCATGAAGAACCCCTTGAACCCGAAGAAGAAACCATGCAAGCCAACGCGTTGTTTGCAGTGGCTCATGGGCTAGAAGCCAGCTCTACCCATAAAAAGACAAAACCAGCCCCCTTTCGCAACGATCCATTTAAACCTTTGGTTGAACTAGACTGGTTAAAGTCCCTTCTCAACCAATCCAATGCAGAAAAAAAAGACGCCTCTTTCACAACTCCCTCAAACAACCAACCCAAGGTACAGCCCTTTGCCAATCAGCCTGCCGAACCTAGTTTGGGTGTCCCTGTGGAATCCTTAATTCAGTTTGTTGGCGTGGTTTCTAACGAAGACCCGCGCAAACCCGCCACCATTTTAGTTAAACTGCTGAATGAAACCCATAGTATTTTGCTTTCTAAACGCATCGGCAGTTCTTTTGAATACGGAGGCAACTACTTTACGTTGACTTCGGTGAAAGGTGGGTCCCTATACCTCACCGTTAATGGCCTCCACAGTCGCGTGGAACTGTCGAATCGCTCTAGTGCTCAAGTGAACACTAAGGCAAACACTGGGGCAAACACAGGAGCAAATACACAGGTGTCTAGTCGCCCCAACCAAGGGTCTTTACCCAACACCCCCCTCCCAGACGCTACGATTGAAAAATTGCTCAATGACTTAGGAAACGTATAAATCGCTTTAGGAAAATAACCATGCCGCCACGTCAGTCTTGGACGCCTATGCAGATCCGTCTCCCCCACTTCCTGAAGTCCATTCTGGCAGGGGGCCTATTGCTACAATACGTTCTAGTGAACCTAGTACACCTACCGTCTGCAGAAGGCTTTGCACAAGTTTACCCCGAAGGCAAAGATTTAATCAGTATAGAAGCCACCGCAGAACCCTTGAACCTACTCATTCCTAAAATTGCAAAACTGAGTCACCTCAATGTGCTGATGGATGAAAGCGTCATGGGCCAAGCCACCCTAAAGCTTGATCATATTTCTGGACTCAATGCCTTAAAAGTACTGGCTAGAATGCACGGTTTAACGGTGCAAAGTTACGGTAAAAATATTTGGATGATCTCTTCACAAGCCATGGGGCAAGAACTGGGACTATTTCACTATAATAGCAAAACCATTGCCTTACAACATGCCAGTGCGGCTTGGCTAGCTAGCTTTTTAAATACCGCGCTGTTTCCCAACTCCCCCCATGTGGTGGTTCAAGCCAATGAACGTCAAAATAGTCTCGTCATCAGTGGTACGGATGATGAAGTTCAACTGGTGTTGAAAGCCATCCCTGAATTTGATGTGCCTCGCTTGCGTCGGGTGTATCAGTTGTCTTACGCCCATGCGTCAGATGTCGCACGCCAATTAGAAGCCGTGGTATTTGGAAATCGAAGCACAACAGGCTTAAGTGGCGTGAGTTCACAAGTAAGCATTTCTGACGCCACAAGTGCCGTTAAAGAAGGTAGTGGTACAGAAAAAGTTAGCTCTGGCGGGGGGAGTAGAGGCTCTGGTGGTGGGAATGGTGGAGAATCTGGCGGGGGGAATGGAGGATCTGGCGGTAGTAATGATGTTAAAATCGAAGTCCGAAATTATAACCTAACACAAAACAACTACAATGTGCAGACCTTAGGGGCGATTGTCATGCCCAACAGTAAAAATAATACCCTAACCCTTGTGGCTACGGAATCCCAATTTGAAGAAGTAGAAACCTTACTCCCCCTTTTGGATGCTAAACCTCCTCAAGTGTCTATTCAAGCCGATTTAATTGAAGTGTCTTCCACTTCTTTAAAACAACTGGGCCTAAAATTAGACTTCACCGAATCCGGAAGTCCTTGGGGCTTTAGTTTAGGATCCTTAACACCAGGTACACCCAATAATATCTCTTTCTTACCTAAAGTCCCTCGGGTAGACAACCTAAACCTTCAGATTCAAGCCCTGATTCAAACAGGTAAAGCCAAAAGCATTGCAAGCCCTCATATCGTCGCCACACATGACACGGAATCGGCTATTACGATTGCGGACCAGATATTAAGGGGCCAGCAATTTACGGCTTCAGGTTCAGGCTTTTTCGGGCAAACCACACCACTAATTGGATCCGCCGGCATTACCTTAGATATTCTCCCTAAAATAGGGGCAAACGGGGTGATTACCTTACGTGTGCGTCCTATTGTTAGTTCGGTATATGCCAGTGCAGGTTCAGGGGCCAGCACCATTGAACTGGTGCGTACCCGAGATTTAGTCGCTCAAGCCATTAGCGTAAAAGACGGTCAAAGCATGGTTATTGGTGGATTGGTCGATTCTCGAGACACCCGTAATGAACAAAAAATACCAGGACTCGCCGATTTACCTATTGTAGGCGCCATGTTTAGAGCCAGTGCCAGTTCAGGGGCTAAAAGCGAATTACTTATTTTAATTACGCCCCATATTCTCAACCAACTGGAACTAACGCCGATTCACCGTATCGATCGAGATTTTCAAGCACAAGAAGACGCTCAACACCCAAAAGGTTTTGGGTCTAAAAGTACCCCCTTTTCTCAAACGGCTTCCTTTCCCCTTAGCCCAAAGGAGCGTCCGTAAATGATCACATTAAACGCTTTTGCTTGCTTGTTTCTACACCCTAAACGACTACTCTCCCTCCTTATCATCCTTATGTTAGGGTATGTTCAGCTGATGACCCCTTTCCAACAGGCGTTGGCCGAAGAACTTCAATTACCCAACATTAAAACAAAGCTGAACTTAACCTTGCACAACATTCCGATGGATGACGCCCTAAAAGCGGTGGCCACGCAAGCTCAATTTAACATTGTTTTAGGAAACGACTTAACACGCTTAGTAAACCTGGATTTTAAAGGTGTTTCGGCTGAAGATGTCTTACTTTCCTTAAAACAAATGGGTAAACTATATTACCATGTTGAAAACGGTACGCTTTTTGTCACCACACGGCAATCGACGACGTCTAATGGCATTAAACAACAAGAACATCACTTTATTCAAGTGAAACACCTCCCCGCAAGTTTCGTGGCAGATTATTTAAATACCACATTATTTTCTTATGCACAAAACAGTGCGAGTACTTCTTCTTCCACACAGGGATCCAATGCTTCTTCAGGAACAGGAAATTCAAACTCTGGTGGAGCTACTAGTGGTAGAACTCCTCAAAATAATGCTATTGCTCTTGCAGACCCCATTACCAATCGGATCATTCTTAGAACAGATGCCCAAGAGGCTCAAGAAGCCGTTCGCCTCGTGAGTGAACTCGATGTTCAACGCGCCAATAAAACATGGCGACTGAACTTTCAACGTGCCGATGAAGTCGCCACTGCCTTAAGTGCCACTGTTTTTTCTAATGGATCCGTCGCTCCCATTATGATTAGTGCGGGCGGAGCATCAGGCGGAGCGTCAGGCGGAGCATCAGGTGGAGCATCAGGCGGAGCATCAGGCGGAGCATCAGGTGGAGCATCAGGCGGAGCATCAGGTGGAGCATCAGGCGGAGCATCAGGCGGAGCATCAGGTGGAGCATCAGGCGGAGCATCAGGCGGAGCGTCAGGAGGGGCTACTTCTGCTTCGAATATCAGTTCACCAACAGGAAAGCCTATTCCCCTTACCAGCGAAGGTCTTAAAGACGGTGAAGGAACGGCTGATAATCACACCTTACGATCTAGACCAATTCAAAATGCCCAAGCCACTATTTCAAGCAACGGGCCTATTATCTTACCTGACACACGAATTAACACCCTCACTATTTTTGCCACCCCTCAGCAACTCGCCCAAGCCGACGAATTTATTCAAGAATTCGACAGGCAACGTCAACAAGTCTATGTTGAAATGGCGATTATTGAACTTTCAGACAGTTTAGACAAAATATTAACCCCTTCCATTCAAGCCCAACTTAAACAAGTGACACTAGGCTTTAATACGAACTTAACAGGTCAATCACTGGCTTCTTACATCAAAAGTCCGATTCAAAACACGTCTAATTTTAGTGCGGTCTTAAACTTTTTAAATACCGAAAGTAAGCTCAAAGTCATTTCTCGCCCTTCAGTCTTAGTACTTAATAATGAAGAAGCCACCATTAAAATTGAAGATGAAGTGATTCAAGGCTTTACGGATGTACGTGATCAAAACAATAACATCGTCGCTCGAGTCGCCCAACAAGCTTTTGCAGGCATTGTATTTAAAATAACGAGTACTATTGGAGCAAACAAGGACGTTTCACTTAAAGTACATTCTATATTTTCATTCCCACAAACTTCTAACTTCGGGGATATACAACTTGTTTCATCACGAGATTGGTACTCAGGAAATGTTATTCTTAAAGAAGGACAGAGCTTTGTTATTGCAGGACTCACTCAAAGCAGTGACCGTCAACGTAATAACAAAATTCCTTTTGTGGGTGATCTCCCATTGCTCAAAGGGCTCAGTAATACTTATGACGGCTCTCATACAAACAAAGAACTCCTCATTATGCTTACCCCTCGTTTAGTAGACAACGGCCAACACTTTGATTCCCAAACCTCCAAACCTTCTATGACAAAATCGATCCCTATTTTTCGACAATCCCCTTAAAAGGGAGTAGACTTTTAAACAGGTGAGTGTTTAAAACAGGGTGGAGTTAAGGATGAAAAGTCTCTAAAAACGTTGTTTAATTATCGCTGTTTTTAACACGTTTATAGTTGAATACTCTATTTTCAACAAATGCTTCCACTCTTGTTGATTCATTTTTAAACGGTTTTTAAACCAGCGCTATTAACCGTGCTTCAAGGGATTATAGCGTTTTCAACAGAATTTTTTAAACACTACTATGAAGATGATTTATATATTAATTAAGTAAGGGAAAAACAATTTATATTTAAAAAAGGTATAGAAAAAATTAAAGTAAAAAAAGATTCAATAAAAAACTAAAGAACAGATTTTCATATTTAATACCGTTTAATGGGTATTATTCGTGAAATAAACCAATTGTACCTAACGCATCGTCTTCGTGAAACACGTTAATCAACGCATTAATCAACTCATCACAAGTTATTTCAGGCTTTACATCGCACAAATTCGTCGGAATGGATTGTGCTAACGCGCATGGGTAAATGCCTTCAGGCAACGTTTGCCATATGCATTCTTCTACACTAACATTGATTGCCATTCCATGAAAACTCACCCAACGCCGAATAGCCAGCCCCACCGAAGCAACTTTGTGGGATTCATCCAACCACAAGCCTGAGCCTTGACCATCTAACGAACATGCCACCCCCAAATCAGCCAAAGCCTTTTTCCCCCACATTAACACACGTCTTAAATGGGCGCGTACATCCCGTGTTTTTAGTCTAATAATGGGGTATATAATCACTTGTTGAGGATGATGAAACGTGAGATGCCCCCCCCGTTCAATTTCATGGCTTGGAAACGCAAAATCAGTGGCTCGTTCTTCTACAGAAGAAGCTTTCCCTAGGGTATAACAAGGGGGGTGAGACGTGATTAACAGGACATCTGGCAAAGTGGGATGGGCAATTTTTTCAAGAAGGATCTGTTTTTGAAGCGCATACACCTTTTCAAAGGCCAAACACGGTAACACCCAAACGAAGGTATTGATTTGCGGTTGTTGAATCCAGGTATCATATAATTTAGGCAACATAGGGCAGACTTCTTCGTTTTTAGAACAGAGGCTTAAGTAAATAAGGCTTGTTTGGTATATTAGCCTAAAGATGAATGTTTGGGAAAGGGACTTTACAAACGAAGAGAAAAGTTGTAATATGTTAATATTACATTAAGAAAACAACATTTCACACGTGTTTATTTCTTACATGCGATATTGCTTTTCTAAAAGCATTTTATTTTTTGGGAATTATTCCAGCTCTGCATTTAATGGTTTATAAGCGTCTTGTTAGGACGTTTTTTGGACGTTTTTTTAGTATATCATCGTTTTGCTTTTAAGGGAAATTATACAATGGCCTCTGCAACCCTCGCACTTGAAGAACCTCGAGTTTCGTTACAATCGACTGAAGATTTAAAAGCTCACCCTGCGCTTGTGGCGGTTTCTGCTTCAGTGACTGCTCAATCGATTCGATCTTTGAAGGTGCAATACCCTCACCTAAATCTTGAAAATCTTATTAAGTGGCATGACCATATTGTGGATGCGCATCTCATTGCTGAAAGTGATGAAGACAGTGTGGGTCCTTACCGTCAATGGTCCCCTTCTGCAGTTTCTTGCTTTGTGCGTAATGCAGATTGTTCAGGGTGCTATTATCAAAATTTCTTTTCAGAATCTGCGCAAGGGTGTCAAATGAATGATGCGGTTAAACATTTACTCGCTAAACTCGGACCGCCCAACAAACGTCATATAAATAAATTATCCTAATTACGTACAGGTAAACATTCTGCTTAAAAGAAAGTAGATTAGGCATGATGTTAGTCATTTCTGTATACAAACATTGACCTTTTTACCCCGCCCTAGCTCTTTATTGGGCTAGGGATTTTTCTAAGAAAAATCCAACCATCTTTTAAGACAGTTCTTCATTTTTTTGCTACACTAGTGGTGTTATCCACTGAGAGAGTGTTTCATTTTTCCATGTTTAAACGGTTCTTGTCTTTTTTAGTGAAACGCTTTTTGCTACTGGGTGGCTTGGCGTACATGATGGGGGGTATTTTACCTAATGCTATGGCGTTGATGGCCAATAGCTTTGTTTTATTTGACTTGAATCACGCCTCTAACGGTTCGGTTGTTGTTGAAGAAGCCGTGGTTCATCCTCAAAAAACATTGGATTATGCCTTAACCCAAAGCGTGGTAGGCCAAGGCACCTATTTTTTCCCAAAAAGTGTTTCACAATTAGACTATATTTTAAACAATGTGGAAGAAGGCGGACTTTCTAAACCGCCCTTACTGCTTTTTTATGGTAAAAACCCCCCCAAGCAGGACGCCATTGGTTTTGTAGATGCGGTGATTAAGCGTTCATGGCCTGTGGTATTGCTTCCGCATCCATTCGCTAAGGTTGAAGCCAAACAGCAATGGGACGCTGAGTTTAAAGTTTTATGGGGACGTTACCGCAGTGTGATGGAAGAACGTTTAGGTACCCCTCAACTCAGTGTGTTAGACACTGCGCTTTCGGGGAGTCTTACGGTAGCCAATCCCTTTCCCGTAAAACGTCTCGGTTCAGGGTGTGATCTTTATACCTTGCCCACTCCTTTTATGTATTGTGGTTCAGGGATTTCTCCTCTTTACTTTGTGGTGCCCCCTCCCCCCCTACCTGAGGTAAAGGGGGTTTCTCCCTTAAAGACTTCTGCATCCAAACCTAAGCCGGCTTCAGTGAAAGTTCCTTCTAAGGTAGCCACGCCTCATCAAACCACTTTGACTACTTTTGTCCAACCTCCCGTTTCTTTTAAACCCAGTTATGACGTGCTTAAACGGTTGTATGATCTCGCCAATCAGTGGAAGTCGGTGATGGTCGTAAAAAGCATCCAAGACTGTTACGCCCCTTTTGAAGAAGAAGCCAAGACCTATGAACAAGCATATAACGCTCTGGAAACGGATGTTTGGCAACGTATGCAAGCCTTTGAGTTTTTAGGTAAACCAGTGGAAAAACTCCAATATGCCGAGCAAATGAACCAAATTCAATCTCAAATGGATGCCTTAAAACCCTTACGCAAAAATCGAGAATATAAGGAATATCGTCAAAAAACGAAGGCCTTAACCACCGACTTAATGCTCATTAAACAAAAATTTCTCTTTCCCAATCTCCCCAATCAAATCCATGGGGTGTGGTTTGACAGAGGCAGTATGGTGAGCTTAGGGAGTGCGGAAAGTCTTAAAATTCGTTTGGCTGAATTGGCACGGGCGGGCATGACCGATATTTTTGTGGAAACGATTAACGCGGGCTTTTCGGTTTACCCCAATAGTGTGGTTCAACCTGTTCAAAACCCCTTAATTAAAGATTGGGACCCCCTATTAACCGCGGTGAATGAAGGCCATGCTTTGGGTTTGCGGGTGCATGCGTGGGTCTGGTGTTTTGCGGTGGGTAATACACGCCATAACCAGCTCATGGGGTGGCCCATGGAAGAAAAGGGTCCGGTGTTGAGTTCCACGCGTTTTGAAAAACAACAACTCTTAATGAACGATGGTTCAGGGGTGCCTAAAGGCCAACATGAATATTGGTTGGATCCTGCCAGTTATGATGCCCAACAATTTTTGGTGGATTGGTACTCGGAAATTGTGGATCGTTATGGGGTGGATGGCTTGCAGTTGGATTATATTCGCTACCCATTTCAATCCACCACTCAACGCGCCGGCTACAATCCCCTAAGTGTGTATAACTTTTATCAAGCCATGGGCTTGCGCCCCACGCCTAAAAATCAAGACGCGTTTGATCGTTGGAAGGTCGAAAATATCAATCGTTTTGTGTCTAAAGTGCATAAAACCCTTAAAGCCCAAAAGCCTCATTTAATTTTATCCGCCGCCGTATTTGCCTTACCCACCCCTGAACGACTCAAAGCCATTCAGCAGGACTGGGAAACATGGAGCAAACGCGGGTGGATCGACTGGCTGATTCCCATGGCCTATACCGAAAATACGGTGTCTTTTAATCAACAAATCGTTCGCATGAAACAAAGCTTAAAACCCACCCGAACGCTTTTAGTGAGTGGGGTGGGTTTACATAAGTTAGAAGGGCCTCAACGGATTGAACGTAGTGAACAACTTCACAAAAACGGCGTTTCGGGTTGGACGTGGTTTGCCAACACTCATTTAGATGCCAATACCCTCAACGCCTTGCCTCTGACCACACAACAGTTGCCTTATGGAGGCAAGTACCTCACCTCAACCGCTCAGACGCTCCTGTTGTACACAAGCCTCTTACGTCAAACCTTAACTGCCCCCAACGCCGAAGAAGCACAAGTCCTTCAATTTTGGGATGAGTTTTCCACTTACGTGGACGTGCATCAACTCGAAGGGTTTTCCCCAGCGTTCATGAAACAAAACTGGGTTCCCTTATTGAATGAAACCCAGCGCTTGGTGAATCTTCGTTTTTCAAGCGTGCCTGCCTTAAAGCAATGGTTAACCAGTGAACTAGAGCGTTTGGATGCCCAAATGCGTTGGAAGACCTCGCCCGTTTAAGGTTTTTTGATCGGAGCCCCTGCTTTTCCTGCCCCTGTAACAGCAGGTAAAAGGCCTTCTGCTGGTAGCCGACTTTCTTCAAGCACCGCATAATCTTCCCCAAGTCGTTTTTTCATTTTAAGCAGTTGAAACTTGCTTTTGGGGGTGTAAGGGCTTTGCGGAAAACGTTCTGTAATGGTTGAAAAGGCATCAAAGGCTTCAAACCACATTTCACGAAAGCTAAATAATAAGCCTAATTGATATAACATGGGGGCCACATCTTTGACTTTGGCGTAACGTTCTTGAAAGTCATCACTCACTTGGCGAAGCTCGTCTAGGGTGTCGGCGTCTTGAGGGGTGAAAAAGCTTTTATTTTGGCTTTTTTGTAGCAGAAGGGCTAGTTTGGGTTGATACGGCGCCCATTCTTTGGGCAGAGATTTGGCGGTGCCTTTTTTCTTGACTTTACTGGCGGCTTCGGCGTTTTCTACATACAGGGCGGACGCACAGACACTGCCCATTAATAGGCACGCGACCGTTAGTTTTTTGAATAAGGGCTTCATTGGTACGCCTCCATGTTTTTTAGGGGGGGCTAGTTTACATTCAGCAGGATGAATCTGGCGAAGAGGGGCAGGGTGAACGAAGTGACGATGCCTTCTAATCACGTTTAACACCTAAACACGGCGCGTTCCCCGAATAGGGAGGGATTGTTTCGCCACAGGAGATGGCCTGTTGTTTCAGCGACTAAAAAGACGGCTTTAGACTGCAACAGGAGCCGTTTGCGCTTGAGCGTCTTGCGTTGAAGTGGGGGATTGAACCTCACTGGCTTCAGTCGTTTGGGGTTTGCTGTGTTTGAAGTACGGAGATTTAGGTAAGAACGCGGAAGGCGCCACCACCACGGTTACGGATTCTTTGCTCAAGTATTTTTGGGCGACTTTTTGGATCTGTTCCGCCGTGACGGCATTGATTTTTTCATCCAAACTCGCCAAGAATTTGACATCATGCCCAGCCAAGTAAGCAGAACCCACGTAGCTCGAAATTTGCCCTACCGTTTCTAAGAAAACACTGCGTTTGCCAATTAAATTACGTTTGGCATTTTCCAGTTCTTCTTCTTCGACTCGAACATCTTGCAATTTTTTCACTTCATCGGCAAAGCCTTCTAAGCACTTTTGCACGTTGGAAGGTTCGGTTCCAATATATAAGGTAAATGTGCCACGATGCTTCAATAAACTCAGGCTAGAACGAACACTATAGGCCAGTCCTTGCTTGTCACGCAATTCTAAAAACAAGCGACTGCTTAAGCCTGCTGAACCCAAGAGGTTGTCTAACACAGCCAGTGGCACATAGTCTTTTGAAGTGGCAGGGGGCATGAGCCAAGACTGAAAAATCTGGGCTTGGGCTGCCTCTTCCCACGGGGTGGTGTAAATCCGAGATTCTTTGATGCGATGTTCTTTAAAGAGACGACCCATTTCCATTTCACCATCGGTGCCTTTGGCCCGAGGCAAGCTAAACGCGGTGTCTAAGGCGCTAATCAACCGCTCACGATCCACATCTCCAGCCACAGAAACCACCATACGGTTGGGCCGGTAGGCCTGAAGGTAATGCAAGAACACGTTGTCATTGCGCCATAATTTTTCTAAACTGCCTAGCATACTGGTGGCCGAAGTGCCATAAGGCAAGCCGTTCCACATTTTACGATTAAGCAAGTCCTTGGCAATGGCGGTGGGGGAATCCAAGCTCATTTGCAGTTCGCCTTTGAGCTTGTCTTTTTCTTTTTGAAGGCCATCTAAGGTCGAATAGAAAAGTAAGTCTTTGATATAAGCCAAGTTCTTTTCTAAGTCTTCACTTTGCATAGAAGCCGATAAAATACTGTAGTCCCGCGCGGTGTCGGTGTCGACATCCAAGCACAATTCATCCAATTTCACCGCAATTTCTTCAGCACTTTCGGCATAGGTGCCTTTTAAAAGCAAGCGATCAATAATATCCATTTCTCCAGGGAAGTAGTCGATGCAATTGCCCCCCTTGGTGTAAATGTTGATGGACACGCGAGGCGTCCCCGTCTGCGGCACAAATAAAAGGGTTGGGCCTGAAAGCAGGGAAATAACTTCAATCGATTCAAGTGGTTTAGTCATGTTGAGGTACCAATACTGTAGTGTAGGCTAACGAAGGTTTTAAGTAGGTGTTGACCGCATCAATCACGTCTTGACGGGTGAGGGCTTCTAAGCGTTCTAGCGTGCCAGTGACGGCATCCACACTGCCTGTCACTGTTAAGGCATCACCCAAGGCATCGGCAATGCCTGAACAGGTTTCAAAGCCTCGAGCAAAGTCGACTTTCATTTTCTTTACGGTACGCACAAACTCTTCTTCCGTAATGGGGGATTCACCTGTAAAGGCCTCTAAAATCGTGGTGATTTCAGCCAAGGCGCCTTCATTGTTAGACGCATTGTAATTGGCCATAATATAAAAGGCGTTGCCGAGCTTAAAGGCATATTGAGCGGTGCTTACGGTATTAAACGCCGAAGGGGTTTGTTTTTCAACGAGTTGTTGATTCAAACGGCTGGCTCTGCTTTCCCCTAAAACGGTGCTTGCGACATCTAAGGCAAGCGTGGTTTTTACATCACTGGCCAAGGGCCCATGAAAGCCAAGGGTCAAAAAGCGCGTGGTAAACTCTGAAGCTTGTTCAAGATACCGTTGACCGGTGCCTATTTTGCCTAAAAAGCTTTCGCCTTTTGCGGGTTCTTTATACGTTTTAAGTAAGTCTTTCGCCTCAGGACGATCGGCAAAATTGAAGGCCTGTTCCACTTTGGTTTTAAGGGTTTCCCACTCAAAATCCCCCACCACAAGCGTGGTGATATTTTCAGGCGTGTACCAACGGCGGTAGTAAGCTGAAATGGCTTCACGTGAAATCGTCCCCACAATGTGACGGGTGCCAATGACTTCACGACGGTAGGGGTGCGACGCGTCGTACATTAAATCGTTGACCAAGTTGTACACGCGAGACCAAGGGCGATCTTCATACAAGCCAATTTCTTCAATTACGACCCCACGTTCACGCTTGACTTCAGGCGTTTCGCCTTTGTCAGGATCGTAGGCTTCACCGATTTCGGCTTCTGGTAATTCGGCATGCAGAATCATATCCGCGTGCATGTCCACCACCGTGTCAAATTCGTTAAATTGTGTGTTGGGCCCTGTGACGTAATAAAACGTGTAGTCTTTCCAAGTCGCCGCGTTAATGAGGGCGCCCATGCTTTCCATTTTTTTGTCAAACACCCCAGGGCCAAAGCGAGGCGTTCCTTTAAACATCAGGTGTTCTAAAAAGTGCGAAACCCCGTTGTTGGTTTCATCTTCATTGACGGAACCGGTTTTCACCCATGAACTGATGTTAAATACCCCTCCACGGCGAGGCACAAACACCAAGGTATGCCCATTTTTAAAGGTGTACTTGAGGGCTTGTTCTGGAATGTACGGCAAGGAAAACGCTTCAAGTGTTGGAGCAGCCATCATAGGGAATCGATCCTTTAATCATTACTAACACATATCCCCATATTATAGCATTGTTTTTTAATTTATAGATGTATTCAGGCCAAACATTTCATCCACTTGCTAGATTTAATCTTTAAGCGTTGGAGGAGGGGCTTGCGTGGGCTTTCCCCAATTCCACATAATGCAAGGCGGATGCCTTCATAAAGCCCCGCTCATCTTCACTTAAAGCGCGCTTGTACTGAGCGGGACGCCCCACATAAAGCCCTCCAGCTTCTAAAGCTTGACGCGCAGACACCAAGCTCCCCGCCCCAATCATCGTGTGACTAGGCACCCTTACCCCATCCATCACGCAGGCTTGCATGCCCACAAAGCTTTCATCTTCGAGTGTACAGGCGTGTAATAAGGCCATATGCCCCACCGTACAATACGCCCCTACATAGGTGCCTTTCGCTTGGCCATTAAGGGCTTGGCTAGCTACATGAATCACGCTGTTGTCTTGTAAATTGGAATAGGGGCCCACCACAATAGGAGCGACATCCCCACGTAAAACGCATCCGTACCAAATGCTCGCCCCTGCGTCAATGGTGACGTCTCCAATGAGTACGGCATTTTCAGCGATAAACGCGACTTCAGGATGAATCTGCGGCGTCTTGCCGTTGAAGGGCTTAATCAGTGCCATAGCTACAATCCACTTGAAGCGTTGTGCCATTTTTGCCCACAATCGCCCAACGCAATAGCGTGCATCCTTGAGGCAGGCGTGCTTTTATCGCCACTTCCAAGGCACTTACTGAATAATCAGGCAAGTTTTCAAGCATAATGGAGGCACTTAACACCTGTTGGACTAAAGCGGGCATTTCAAGTTCCTTTGCGTTTATTCCACCGTCACACTTTTGGCGAGATTACGGGGCTGATCCACGTCTTTACCCAAAAATTCGGCCGTGTAATAGGCCAGTAACTGCAACGGAAGGGATCCCAATAAAGGGGAGACCCATTCATGGCAGGCGGGGTAAGTGATGATGTCGTCAAAGGTGGTTTCATACCCATGAGGAATGGGTTTGTTGGTTACGGCAATCATTTGAGCGGAACGGGCCTTGGCTTCTTGGCAGTTTGAAAGCATTTTGTCGAAAACCGATCCGTCTGAAAGCAGGCACACCACTGGCATGGATTCATCCAACAAGGCAATGGGCCCATGCTTGAGTTCAGCCCCTGAATAGCCTTCGGCATGAATGTAGCTAATTTCTTTAAGCTTTAAGGCCCCTTCTAAAGCGGCGGGAAACCCGATGCCACGCGCAATAAAGAGCATACTGCTGTAATGCCCATATTTACGCGCCAACTTTTGTAGCACATCCACATTAGAAAGGAACGATTCCATCAGCACGGGCAGGGTAAGCAAGGCTTTTTTGAGTTCAGGCAACATCGCCTGTTGTTCAGCCCCCCCACGATGTTCACACATCATCATGCCCAATAAATACAGGGCCACAATTTGCGCCACAAAGCTTTTGGTGGCACACACACTCACTTCCACCCCAGCCCGCACGTTAATCACCGCATCCACTTCACGCGCCATGGTTGAATCCGGTCGATTGGTTAGGGCAATGGTTTTGGCCCCATGGCGAATGGCCAAACGCAAGGCTTCTAAGGTGTCGGCGGTTTCACCACTTTGGGAAATGGCCACCACCAAGCAGCGTTCATGTAACACGGGGCTACGGTAACGGTATTCGCCTGCTGCTTCCACTTCAACAGGGATTCGTACCAAGGCTTCAATGAGGTATTTGGCTACCATCCCCGCGTTGTAAGACGTCCCACACCCAATAATAATCACCCGATCGACCTCGTGCGTGAGCTGAGCAATAGACACCGCTTCTTTTGAAGGGATCGGCGTGTCATTGGCCATAAAGACGGGGCTAGCTTCACTGGTAATGCGTTCTAACAAGGCGTTGCGTACGACATCCGGCTGTTCATAGATTTCTTTTAACATAAAGTGCTTATAGCCCTTTTTGTCAATGGTGAGCGGGCCTGTTTGAATGGTGTGAATTTTGACTTCAACGGGGGTATCGTCTGCCCCAAAAAGCTTGACGCCCCCTTCTTCAGAAAGTTCGGCATACTGACCATCTTCTAAATAAATGATTTGATTCGTGTAAGACACCAACGCCACCACATCGCTTGCCACCCAGTATTCACCTTGTTGGCCCACGCCAATGACCAAGGGGGCTTGTTGACGCGCCACATACAATTTACCGGGGGCTTGTTTGTGCATCATGGTCAGGGCATAGGCCCCATGAAGCTCGCGGCGCAATGCCGCCACTGCTGGTAAGAAGTTATTTTCATGCGTGCTAAGCAACTCTTCCAACAAATGGGCCACGGTTTCAGTGTCGGTTTGTGAATTAAACACATAGCCTTTGGCTTGTAAGGCCTGCTTGAGTTCTGCGAAGTTTTCAATAATACCGTTATGCACCAAAACCACTTCGCCGTGCTGGCCATGGTGGGGGTGAGCATTTTCAACGGTGGGGGCCCCGTGCGTGGCCCAGCGAATATGGCCAATGCCCACTTGCAGGGTTTTACTGGGGGGTTCTTGCCAAAGTGCTGGGGGCAAGGCATCCACCAAGTTTTGTAGCTTGCCAGTGGCTTTATAAATCTGAATGTTTTGTGTGGCGGGGTTGTAAAGCGCAATGCCTGAAGAATCATAGCCTCGATATTCAAGGGTTCGCAGACTTTCCACCAATAGGGGGGCAATCGCTTTGTAGCCTAAGTAACCCACAATTCCACACATCATGATCAGAACTCCTACAACTTAGTCCTACGATTGAAACATCACACGAACGAGGCGATTTTCCCAACATCAACGACTAAAATTAGTATAGGGCTTCAACCTTCAAATACAAGGTTTTCTTCAAGACTCGGTTTTATTTCAACTCAGGCCAGTGCCCCTTCACAAAAAAGACTTGTTTAAACGAAGGGAGCTGTCTATAATAAGGGGAGTTCGAATTATTTCAGTATTGTGTTATTTAGTAGAGAAAGGACTATTTTATGTCTTTACAAATCGGTCAAAAAGCCCCTGATTTCAAAACAGGCGCCTATGCAAACGGTCAAATCACGGAAGTGACGCTCAGCGAGTACACCAAAGCTGGCCAGTGGGTGGTGTTGTTTTTCTACCCCTTAGACTTCACCTTTGTGTGCCCCACAGAAATTTTAAGTTTCAGCGAAGCCGTCAGTGAGTTTGCTAAATTGAACGTCCAAGTCTTGGGCGGATCGGTCGACAGCGTTTACAGCCACAAGGCGTGGTCTGAATCTTCCTTGGGTGCTGTAAACTACCCCTTGTTTAGTGATATTACCCATGCCATTTCTCGCGATTATAGCGTGTTGAACGAAGCCAAGGGCATCAGCTTCCGTGGCGTGTTCATTATTGATCCAGAGCAAACGGTGCGTAGCTACACGGTGAACGATCTTTCCGTGGGTCGCAATGTGGATGAAATCATCCGCACGGTGCAAGCCTTCCAAACAGGCGCCAACTGCCCTGTGAACTGGAAACCTGGTCAAGCCACCTTGTAAGCTTCCGTTTTACAATGCTTTACAGGGAACGCCACCAGCGTTCCCTGTTTTTTTTAGTATTTTTTATGGCTTTCCTCGTAACGTGTCAACAGATTCGATGAGCTCATTCAGCCATGCATTAAAGCGAGGGCATTTCTCACGCATTTTTTCAATGCCTAAGCCGTCGGCAATGTTTAAACCGTCGGTTATTTTGTTGTAGCCTTTAAATAGAGCAATGAGTCGTTTAGAAGGTGCTGTTTCAGGACTGTTATTAATATCTTCAGGGGTATCAAAGGCTTTTTCAATCTCTAAAAGAGCTTGCGGAATGGGATTTACATTCATTACGGAGGCTATAATGGAAACATCTGAAAACCACAAGGCTTCTGTCTCGTGTTTTTGTAGATAAGGGATCAAGTATTCTTTTGAACTACCTACGTCAAGTGCCTTTTCTAAATCTTCAATGGATTTAGCTGTATTGCCTTTGAAGCCATAATAATCAACAAGCGTCGTGACAATACGAGTGCGTGTTTTTTTGATGTCAGAAAGCATTCTTTCAACAGAGATATTGCCTTCTAGATTAATGGGTTTTAGGTTAATTTGAAATGTTTTCAAGTAAGGGTTCACAATTTTTTTGATGAAATCGACTTCGGTTAACCCTTCACATATAATTTGAATCTCTTCCCATGGAGGAGGCTTAGAAGTCATCAGGGCTTCCCCCAATGATGTTCTTTTCCCAAATACTGCCTAAGGTATACTCTTCAAGCCATGCGGTGACCTCATCTTCTTCTAAGCGACGAATCACCGTTTCATTGTTGACTTGATCCGCCACAAGCAAGTCTTCGGCGGAAAAATGGTTGATGAGCGTTACCGATTGAGATGAGACAATCACTTGCTTGCCTTGCGCTGCCACAGATTTCAACATACTGGCGAGAATGTTTAACGCATGAGGATGCAAACCGAGTTCAGGTTCATCAATTAAGACGGTTTCAGGCATAGAGCTAAGCGGTTGTTGTAATAAGGTGGTTAAGCAAATAAAGCGAAGTGTGCCGTCAGAAAGGTCGTTAAATGTCCATGATTTTTCAGAATTACGATGCTTCCAACGAGGCAGAATGTTACCATTTTCATCAGGTTCTAAAATGAAGTCTTGAAAAAAGGGAGCGACCAATTGTATGGTATCCACTATTTTTTGATAATAGGAAAAAGTATGAGGCATTTCTTTTAAAACGTATAAAAAACTTGCAAGATTACTTGCGTCTGAAAGCAATTTTACACTACCTTCTACTGAAGAGGATTTTTTGACAGGGGCAGAAGAACTGGTGTCGTGAAAGTGATAGATTTTGTAAGTCTTTAACTTATATAGAACATATTTAGGAATACTACTTCCACTAGATGCTAACAGACTTTCTTTTTCAGGTTGATAGTTTAGAGTTTGAGTATAAGGTGAATCATAACCACGACCTTTAAAACCAGGTGTTTCTGTTTCAATGAGCAGTGTATCGGGTTCGGCTGGTATTAAATTTACAGAATACTGATTTGTACCAAAATTTAAATAAAATTCGATAGATTGTGTATTTTTACTCCCAAAATGTAAAAAGCGTTCTGCTCCGCCTGATTGGGCAATATAGTATTGTAAGTTACGGCTCGCCAACTCATTTAAAAACTTAAAAGCACTGATAAAGTTGGACTTGCCTGCCCCGTTGGCTCCAATAAGGATGTTCAAGGGCTTCAATTCAATATCCAAGGACTTAATCGATTTAAATCCTTCAATTTTCATGCGTTGAATGTTGCTGTATTGAGATGAATCTTGAGACATCAGTGAAATACCTTTTTTAGGAATTATATCACAAAATGCCTCTTCTCATGTGACCTAAACCCTAAAGCACATTCTTTTCATAGCTATGCAAGCTATGCACACTGCCTTCGGCGGTGGCGGCCACGGTGCGTTGTTCAAAGCGCAACAGCCCATTCCGCAACCCTTGATGCAACGCGTCCACACTCTGCACGCCCAAGTCTTGCAAGCCGTGCTTGATGCCTTGCACAATGTACGGCAGGTAATGCCGAATCGAACCTTTGTCCACCACAGCGCCTGAAACGCCCTGAGACACCAAAATACGGCTATTTTCCCCAAAATAACGCACACTTGAACCTTTGGTCATGGCGTCTTTTGAGCCCATGCCTCGGTATTTTTTTAAGCGCACGCCGTCCTTATAAAAGTATTCACCGGGCGCTTCAGCCGTTCCTGCGAGCATAGACCCCATCATCACCGCAGAAGCGCCTAGTGAAAGGGCTTTGGTCACATGGCCAATGCTTGACACGCCTCCATCCGCGATGATCGGCACGCCAAATTGTTGAGCGTATTTCGCCACTTGAAAAACAGCCGTGGCTTGCGGACGCCCAACCGCAGTGACTTCTTGGGTGGTGCAAATGGAACCCACGCCCATCCCGACGCGCAAACCATCGACGCCTGCTTCAATCAAATGAGCCGCCTGTTGTTGGGTCACGATATTGCCCCCAATCACTTGCAAATCAGGGAACGTCGATTTAATGCGACGCACCATGTCAAGCTGAAAGACGGAATCGCCTTGAGACGAATCAATCACCACTAAGTCTAAGCCTTCGGCAACTAACGCCGTTAAGCGTTCCCAGTCACTAGGGCGAGTCCCCACCGCAGCCCCCACAATCAGCCTGCCCCGGTCGTCTTTGGTGGCGAACGGGAAGTTTCGCATCTTGCGTAAATCGGTACGGCTCATCAAGGCCACCAGTTCCCCTTGGGCGTTGACAATGGGGAGCTTCCCTTTTTTCGACACTTCTAAGGTGGCATAGGCTTCTTCTAGGGGAATGCCTTCTTCAGCAGTGATTAAACTTGTCGTCATCACATCCGCAAGGGCTTGGCTACGGTCGCCCACAAAGTCGACATCACGGTTGGTGACAATCCCCAGCAACTTGCCTCCCATTTGCCCTGTTTCCGTAATGGGCACGCCTGTAAAGCCGTATTCTTCACGAATTCGATCAATATCGGTAATGGTGTGTTGGGGGCTCAAAACAATGGGGTCTGTAATAAAGCCGTTTTTATAGCGTTTGACCAAGCGGACTTCGTGAGCCTGCTCTTCAATGGTATTATTATAGTGAATAATGCCAATACCGCCGAGCAGGGCCATGTGAATGGCCATTTGGGCTTCGGTGACGGTGTCCATAGGGGAAGAAACCAAGGGGGTGTGTAGCGTGATTTGTTTGGAAATACGGGTGAAGAGTTGCACATCTTCCACAGCAAAGTGAATATGCCCCGGTAAGAGGATGAGATCATTATAGGTGAGGCCAGAGGCTTGCGCAAAAAGTTCAGAAGCACTGTAGCCATCCGCCATTTTTAGGGCAGGGTCTAGGGGTGCGGTGTAGGCGGAAGTGGGGGAAGAAGAGCACGTCATCGGGGGGTGTTTCCATGGTAAGGGTTGTGGGTTCATTGGGTTGTCATACTATATCAGAAAAGGAGGGGGGTGTCTATCAATGGTTTGGCCTATGTTGAGACTTTAAATCGAAGGGTTTAGGTAGTGTCGACATTCAGCCTATAAAGGGTACTTTCTGTGTCAAAACAAGCCGTTGTTCGCTTTGCGAGTGATTGCAAGCAATCAGCGTTATGTACGTCTATGTACACGCCTCAAAAGCCGTTTGTTTTTCCTTGAAATTCCTCCTTTCTTGACTAAATGTCGACACTACCTAATCCATGAACTGGGGGTGTTTAACTCGTTGCACGAGCAAAGGTCTCTGACAGCACCAGCGTTAAACGGAGCTAGAAACCCCAAAATCCTTAAACCTTTCTAAAGGGCGTACGGCTTTTACATGTTTACGTTATAATTTAGACGCTGAGATATGAAATTTCATATGAAGCGTGTGATATTTTGTATTTAAACTATAGTATGGAGGTTAAAACCCTGATGAGTTCAACTGTAACGATTCAACCCCTTGCCGATCGTGTGGTTTTGGAAGTGATTGATGAAACACAACAAACCGCAGGCGGTATTTTTATTCCTGATTCCGCGCGTGAAAAGCCCCAAAGTGCTAAAGTCATTGCGGTTGGGCCTGGGCGCACCGAAAATGGCGTTTTAGTCGTGCCTACGGTTCAAGTGGGTCAAACCGTTTTGTTCACCAAGTATGCGGGTACAGATGTGAAAATCGCTAGCCAAGACTACAAAATCGTTTCTGAAAAAGACATTTTGGCGATTGTGTAAGCGCGAAGGTGTAATAGGTTTAATGTCCTATCATGACGTCTCTTAGTCACTAAATTAACTCAAGTAATAGAAGGAAATATCCTCATGGCAAAACAAATTGTATTTGATGAAAAAGCCCGTCGTTCTTTGCAAGAAGGCATTGACGCGGTGGCGAATGCGGTTAAAATCACCCTTGGCCCTAAAGGACGTAACGTCGTTTTAGAAAAGAAGTTCGGCGCCCCTCAAATCGTCAACGACGGCGTGACCATCGCAAAAGAAATTGAACTAGAAGATCCAGCGGCAAACGCGGGGGCTCAATTGGTGCGCGAAGTGGCCAGTCGCACGAATGATGTGGCGGGCGATGGCACCACCACGGCGTCTGTGTTGGCGCAAGCCATTGTGCGTGAAGGCCTTAAAAACGTTGCAGCAGGCGCGAATCCTGTCGCGCTTCGCAAAGGCATTGACAAAGGCGTGGAATGCTTGGTGGGTGAAATCCGTAAAACGGCCAAAGCTGTGGATAGTAAAGCCGCCATTCAACAAGTCGCCAGCGTTTCTTCAGGAAACGACGATTTTGTAGGCGAATTGATTGCCGAAGCCATGGACAAAGTCGGCCAAGAAGGCGTGATTACCATTGAAGAATCTAAATCCATGGGAACGAGCTTGCGTGTGGTAGAAGGCATGCAGTTTGACAAGGGTTATGTGTCGCCTTACTTTGTGAATGACACCGAACGCATGGAAGCTGTGTTGGAAGATGCTTTTGTGTTGTGTGTGAACAAGAAAATCAACTTGGTTTCTGATTTGGTGCCCATTTTGGAAAAAGTGGCGCGTGAAGGTCGTGGGTTGTTGTTGATTGCCGAAGACGTTGAAGGCGAAGCCTTGGCGACTTTGGTGGTGAATACGATGCGTAAAATCATTCGCGTGGTAGCGGTAAAAGCCCCTGGGTTTGGGGACCGTCGCAAAGCCATGTTGGAAGATATTGCCGTGTTGACGGGTGGGCAATTGTTCACCGAAGAACTCGGTCAACGCTTGGAATCGATCACCATTGAGCAAATGGGTAAAGCCCGTCGTGTGACCGTCACCAAAGACAACACCACGATTGTGGCAGACGATTCCACCAAAACAGCGGTGGCAGAACGTTGTGAGTCGATCAAGCGTCAAATCGAAGCCAGCGACAGCGAATACGACAAGGAAAAGTTGAACGAACGTTTGGCTAAATTGTCTGGCGGGGTGGCTGTGATTGAAGTCGGGGCCGCCACAGAAACCGAGCTGAAAGAACGTAAATTACGCTTGGAAGATGCCCTAAACGCCACGCGTGCAGCGATTGAAGAAGGGATCGTTCCTGGGGGAGGCACCATGTTGCTGAAAGCCAAACAAGGCTTAGAAGCGTATGCGGAAACCCTGATTGCTGAAGAGCGTATTGGCGCTAGAATCTTGCTTCGTGCGGTGGAAGAGCCTGCGCGTCAAATCGCTGAAAATGCCGGTAAAGACGGTAGCGTGATTGTGAGCAAGGTGCTTGATGCCGCCAAAGAAATCGGGTACGACGCCTTAAACGATCAGTACGTAGACATGTTCGCTGCGGGCATTGTAGACCCCGCCAAAGTGACGCGTTCAGCCCTGCAAAACGCCGCTTCTATCAGTGGTTTGTTGTTGACCACTGAAGCGTTGATTGTGGAAATTCCTGAAAAGGAAAAGGCCGCCGCTGCCCCTGACATGGGTGGCATGTACTAAATCGTTAAAAAGAATGTTTCTTTTTAGTGGGTATTTTAAAAGCCCCTTGTTGAAAAACAGGGGGCTTTTTTGACCCACAAAAGTCTGTTTTTTGGCCACGAAAGTCCGTTTTCTGGCCACGAAAGTCGTTTTTTTGTCCACGAAAGTCTGTTTTTTGGCCACGAAAGTCGTTTTTCTGGCCATGAAAGTCGTTTTTTTGTCCACGAAAGTCTGTTTTCTGGCCACGCTAGACTGGTTTTTTGCTCAATTTTCAAGGCGTTTTCTGAGTGTGTGAAGGCCTGTTGAAAAAAGCCACTCTTTTTCAGTATGACAACATTTGGCTCCTCCGCCTAGTGGCTAAAACCCACTATATGAAATGCCCCTTCCTTTAAGAAAGAAGAGGCATTTATTCACCAAGTGCAGGCTAAATGCGGTTATGCCAGTAACCTCCCTTGCGATCAAACAAGGCATCATACCCCGACCAAAAACGATACGGTGGAAACAAGCCAATAATCGCATGGGTAGCGACTTTGTCTCCGGGATTGTCATTCACCGCTTGCCCGATCCCTGGCCAAACAATGAGAGACAAGGCACAGGCTCCCACACTACGACCGCTGATTTTGCCTCGTGTACCAGCGGCAAACACATCAGGGGTGACCCATAAACTACACGCCAACAAGGCGATCATTAACGCAGACAATAAGGAGGTTGTTTTCATGATGTATTCCTCTTTTTCTTTTCATCATCATACCTTACGACTTTTATACTACAATAGCATCAATAGGTCGTAGGTATTTTTCACACTACGCTTTGAAATTACACTTGTCAATTCTTTTGACCAAACTTAAGAACACTTTAACATTAGGGATACCCTAGAATGTCCGTCCCCTTTTTCGACTATGAATGCGATGCCTGCCAAGCCCCCGTCTGCGAGCGGATGCTTCTGTTCGCCTTAGCCCATGATTACGAAGAAGAAACACTGTGTTTGGATTGCTTGGTTGAAAAAGAAGGCGTCGACAAGCGCATTTTTGTGGGAAAAACGAAAGTGTATATTCAAAGTCGGAACTGTTTTAAAAAGCCGTGGGATGCCTTTGATGCGTCGACCTGCCCTTTACTTGAAAGTGGGTCGTGTTTTTGCCAAGATAGGTAGGGAGTCTAAAAGGCGTCTTACTCCATCTCCCTTAGGGAGAGGGGGTAAAGCCCCTTTCGCAATGACGCTAAAAGAAAGAATCCCCCCATGCCCCTTGATTTACGCAAAACCAAATGCCCCCTAAACTTCGTGAAAGCCAAGCTGGCCTTAGAAAAAATCGCGGTGGGGGACGTGCTAGAACTCTGGATTTTGCCTGATGCGCCAAGTGCCTTAAACTTGCCTGAAAGCTTCACCCAAGAAGGCCAAGGCGTCACCTGCGACGCCCCTGAATCGGCGGAAAAACAAGTCTTGTGGATTCAACGGCTTCACTAATCACCCTGTAAGCCCCCCCCTATAACCCCGAAGGAGTGCCTATTGTGGCCCTTGCCCCCTCTCATTTTAAGCGTCACCCTTCTTCAGGAAACGGCGTGCCGTGGTGGGCCTTTCTGTTGGGGATTATTGGGCTTTTGGTTTTGTTGAACCCGCTGTTGCCTTATGCGTCCCTACGTTTTGAACCGCACTACTTGGCGGTGCTGGCGGGTGTACCTGTAAAACTCCCTTGGCCGTGGGTTTTGCCGGCCATCGGGGTGCTGGGTTTGGCGTCTTTTGCGGGGGTTACTCAGCGTTTATTTGCCTTGCCTCACAAGCCTTTTCTCGGTCCTGTGCTAATCAGTAGCAGTAGTGTGGGTGTCTTGGTGATGCTTCTTTCCCCCAGCGTGGCACTGGTGCAGTGGGCATTTACCATGACCATCCTTTACTTGGCCTTGCGTTGGTGGCAATGGAGAGTGGCCACGCATGCGAGTCCGTTGTCTCCGTGGCAGGGGCAGGATGTCGCCATGGGCGTAGGTTTGGGCGTTTTAGGGGCTAGTGTTGGAGGGGTTTCGCTGTTCTTGTGTGTGGGGAGCTTGGCGCTTTGGTTTATGAAGGCGACGTCTCGACGATTTACGGTTTTGTCCTGGTGGGAAAACTATCGAGGGGTCACGGTTTCAACTCTCCTCACGCTGATGGCGGGGACTTTGACAGGGGCGCTATTGGGCAGAGGTTGGGGGGCTTTGGCCCCGCTTCAGGCGATGCCTTGTGATCTTTCTATGCTTGAAAATAGTGCTTTGTTTGGGGTGAATCTACTGATGATGTCTTTCCCGTGGAATGGTGTGATTGCCTATGCCTTGTGGAATTGGGTGAGTAACTTGTCGTATCACGGCAAAGAAGGCCAGCTCTTTGATGAGCGGGATGTACTCTTGCATCAAGTCGCCACAGGCTGGGGGCTAGGGATTTTGGGCCTTGTGACGTATGCGCTTGTGAGTCACCATGATGTAAGCTACGCGTTGCTTTTAGGGGTGTGTTTGGCGTCTTGGTACGGGGGGCATATCATCGATCGTTCGACACAGTTGCTCGTGCCGCCGAAGGGCTTAAAGCGCCTGTGTGATTTGATGCCCTTGTTTTTACTCGGCCTAGGGGTGTTGGGGGCGTGGTCCATGTTGACTCAAGTGCCAGATCCCTATTTAAGCGATGCGCCTTGGATGCTTACGGGGGCTCCTGTTCTGGGGGATTTGGGTGAATCGGCGGGCCACTGGGGGGCGTTTTTGGGGCAACTGCCCTTGTGGAAGCTTTGGTTATTGACGCTTCCCTTGTGGTGTTTATTCGGCAGTGCGGGGATGGCCAGCCTGCAATTTGTCACCTTTTCTATGTACCGCACCATGGCCGTTTTTGCGGGCTGGAGCCTGATTTACACGATCTTACTTTTTACGGTGCAATGGCCGATTACGCATCCGCCTTACACGCCAGCCCATCACGCCTTACTTGACGCATTTGACCCTATTCCTACCACTCAAAACACCAAGATACAGGGGATTCCACCTTATGTGTTAAGAACAGAGGGGGCATCGTTAGAAACGGCTTTGTACGGACTGTCGCCTGAAAACCGTTTTTATCAAGAAAATACCCGACCCCTTGAAGTTCGTGGGCAAGCGGTGCAACTCTTGCCTGTGCATTACATGGGCATGACTCGCTCGAATCTCTTGTATTATAGCTTCTTGGATATTTTGCCGTTTCTTTCGCATGTGGGGGTGCATCATTTTGTGTTAGAATATCTACCTGTAAGGCGGTTTGTAGAACCTGCCGTTGAAGAAGCAGAGAGGCCTTAGATGTTTCAGTCCAATAAGTCTACATTGCAACGCCTTTTTGTAGAAGCCCTTCTAAACCCTCGCGATTTTTCTTGGGAAGAAACCGCTGTTTACGCCGTTTCGCTGGATGCCATGCCGTCGCTTCGCTGGGACTATCAAGCATTTTCTCCGTCGACAGACCCGTGCTGGAGCCTGCCTCATGGGTATTTAAGCCAAGCCAAGCACGTGAGCCTGCATCCTGAACGCCCCAATGCCTTGTGGATTTTGCAACGTTATGGGTATGGTCCGTGTGTGTATGTGCAAGGGGGGTTGCTGAAAGAAGCCTTGGCTGCCTTGCCACAATACGCCTCTGTTTCTCAAGAAGACGTGTTGCATGGCGTGGTGTTTTACTTGGCACGGCATCATGCGAAAGCTTATGTGGAGCCTCCCACCAAAGTCCTGTATACCTGTGACGATGAAAGCGAGCTTAATGCTCATCGCTTTTTAGACAATCCTCATTTAGCGTCTTGGGCGGAAGAACAAGCCAACGCCTTAGGCGTGAGCTTTCAAGCAGGCATCTTGCAACCCTTGCTCAAAGAAGCGATCCCGCATATTAGTATTTTAATTCCGTTTCGAGATGCCCCCGACTTGCTCAAGCAAGTGGTGGATTCGCTCTTGGCGCTCAAGGACCACTCGCCTCCTTTTGAAATTATCGGCATTAACAATCAAAGTCAAGATCCCCAAACCCTCGCTTTGATGCAAGCCTATGCTCAACACGCGTCCATTCGTTTTGTGGACTATGACGCCCCCTTTAACTATGCCGCCATGATGAACCTAGGCGCTCAACAAGCCAAGGGGGACTTGATTTTACAACTCAATAATGACATTGAACTGATTACACCAACGACCTTGACGCAGTTGGCGTCTTGGGCGATGCTCCCGAGTATCGGCGCGGTGGGGGCCACCTTGTTTTACCCGGATGGTCGCATTCAACACATCGGTTGTCACTTGGGTTTGTGGGGGCATGTGGGGCATGTGTTTCGTTTAAGAACTTTAAATAGCGTGCCACAGGCGTGGTCGCAGGTGCAACGCCCTGTGATTGCGGTGACAGGGGCCCTGCTGATGATGCGAAAATCGCTGTATTTCGAGTTGGGGGGTATGGATGATCAAGTTTTTCAAGTCGCTTATAATGACATGGATTTATGCCTAAAGGCCCATGAAAAAGGCTATATGAATTTTTGCCTCAGCTCGGTGCACGCCGTGCATTATGAAAGTGCGAGCCGTAAAAAATCACCGAACCCACTTAAGCATCAGCAAGATCGCCGGGAGCGTCGGGCATTTTACACGCAGTATGCCCATTTGCTCAAGCACTTTGACCCTACCTTTTCTCGAGGCTTTAACATGATCACAGATTTAGGCGATCCGTCTCCCTTCTTATGGCGAAGCCCTTTGAAGCGACGTCTTTTAAAGGGGCGCTTTCCCCTTACTTCGTGGCGGTTTTCAGTCCTTCAATGTGCGGATGCGTCTTTGCGTTTATTTGTAGATGAGCCTTCTAAGGAGCAAGCCCCATGAAGCTGTTACTCACAGGCGCGAGTGGTTTTATAGGCGCTCATGTCCTTCAAGCGTTTTTAGCCAACAGTGATAGCGTTGCGGTGCTAGGCAGAACCCCTTTTTGTGAGGCTCCCGCAGGCGTCGATTTTTTTCATTATGACGGTTCCTATGCGTCGGCTTTAGAGGCAATGACTGCTGTTCAACCTGATATTGTCGTGCATTTGGCGACCCATTTTGTCGGCACGCATCACGCCAGCGATGTGGATCTCTTGCTCGCAGGCAATATCGGTTTTGGCTTGCATTTACTAGAAGCCATGAAACAAGTGGGATGCCGTGCTTGGCTGAACGCCGCCAGTGCATGGCAATACGCAGGGCAAAGCCCTTTTCACCCCAATGGCTTGTATGCTGCCTCAAAATCCGCCCTAGATGCTTTGGTCACGGCGTATGTGCAGGAATCAGGGCTTCATGCGATGAATTTGGTGATTTACGAAAGTTACGGCAAGGGGGACGTTCGTAAGAAGCTGATTCCTCAATTGTTGAGCCAAGTGCAGAAAGGGCAAGACGTGCATCGGCATTTGAAGCTAGTCGGTAAAGAAAAGCAGTTTTATTTTGTGCATGTGGCGGATTTGGCTGAGGCCTTTGTGCAGGCCAGCCGTCGTTTGGTGCAAGCTGGCCCTGAAGGAGGCGGAACTTTTTCGCATTATGCCTTGCGCCCTGAAGAAGCCCCTTTGGGCATTGAAGGCGTGGTGCAAGCGATGGGACGTGCGTGGCAGGTGGAACTCACCGCAGACTACGGCGCCTTCCCTTTTAGGGCCAACGAAGTTTTGGTGCCTCCCACGGGGGTGCCCCGTTTGCCAGATTGGGACCCGAAGATTGCTTTAGACGACGGTTTAGCGTCTTTATTGGCAGATGATACGAACAAACTCAATTAAGGACGTTGCACGAGAAGGGCTAAGTTTGCTCAAGGTGGCTTCTAAAAATGGCAATAGGTTTGGATTTCTTCTTTAGCATTGGGGAAGTCTTGAACACAAGGAGCATGATGGGCGATTTGGTTGCGTCTTTGATTGGCTTTTTTTAAATCTTTACCTAATGCAATGACATATTCGAGGTTAGTCGGCTTATCTAACACTCGCTTGATTCGTTTTTTCTTTTGCCAAAAATGTGTATAGGTTCGTGTAAAAAAGCCACACCAAAATCCAAAGGGTAAAAAACTGCTTATGGTATGCTGATTAAGTGTTTGTTCTGCCGAAGAGATACGACGTTTGGCTTCTTCAATGTCCTTGCGTTGGAATGTATGCAATATAACCCCTTGGGTAGAATACCAGTTTCCTCCAAAATCTTCAACGAGGATTCTACCCAATTTCCGGCGTAACAAATGTTCAATGATATACAAACGAATAAAATAAAGATGAGAAGCTTTAAGATTGACAATCACGTTACTTAAGGTTCTTAGCGTATCCACTTCCTTTAATTGAAAGGATTTAAGATAGTGATTGCCTAGTGTATCCATAATTTGATTTGGATTTGGTACAGATTGTTGTAAAAAGCTTGAAAAGTTTGTTTGCATATGTCATACTCATAAGTAGAAAAGTGGTGATTATCCCTGGAAACGTGAATGTATTTTAACGTAAATACAGTTTTCTACATACCCCATTACTAGAATTCTGATTTCTTCTCATCAAATGATGGTGAAGAAAAAACAAAAGCCCTCTATTTCACTAGGGGGCTTTTGCTATGAGTGTTTATTGTTTTATGCTACACTAACCTCTGTTGAGATGGAAGGAGGCTCCCCATGCCTTTAGACTTACTGAACCATGACGTAGACGGTGTGTTACTCCTAGAAGGCGTTCGCTTTCAAGACGATCGAGGGTTTTTTACAGAACTCTATAACCAAGCGCGTATGCCGGCGGCCTTGCCCACTTTCGTGCAGGACAACGCCTCCCTTTCTCGTGAAAAAGGCGTGTTGCGGGGCCTGCATTTTCAAAAGGCGCCTTATGCCCAAGGCAAGTTTGTTACCGTGTTACAAGGCTCCATTTGGGATGTGCTGGTGGATTTGCGAAACGCCTCTTCCACCTTTGGCAAAGCGTATGGTGTGGAAATTTCCGCCCAAAACAAGCGACAGCTCTATATCCCTGAAGGCTTTGCTCATGGTTTTGTGACCTTAGAAGCTCATACGCTGGTGCATTATAAAACCACGGCCCCGTATTCGCCGTCTCATGACAGTGGGATTCGCTGGAATGACCCGACTTTGGCGATTGAGTGGCATTTAGATGGCAACAGCCCCATTCTTTCCCCCAAAGATGAAACCCTGCCCTTCTTTGATGCCACTGCAACCTATTTTTAATCCACAAACCCTTTTAGAGGATGCCCACATGAACACTTCTTCACAACAGCAACGCATTTTAGTCACAGGCGGCGCGGGCTTTATCGGATCCGCCCTCGTGCGTTATCTGATTCACGCCCCTGAAGCTCATGTGCTGAACGTCGATGCCCTCACTTACGCCGCCAACCTCAATAGCGTGGCGGATGTAGCGTCATCTGCTCGTTATACGTTTAAGCCCGTGAACATCACCGATGCCACTGCCTTACAGGCCTTATTTGAAGACTTTCAACCCACCGCAGTGATGCATCTGGCTGCTGAAAGCCATGTGGATCGTTCCATTGACGGGCCCGCGGTGTTTTTGGAAACCAACATTTTAGGCACGTTCACCTTACTTGAAGCCAGCCGTGCCTATTACGAAGGCTTGTCTAGCGAAGAGCAAAGCGGGTTTCGCTTCTTGCATGTGTCGACTGATGAAGTTTACGGCACGCTGGGAAAAGATGATTTATTCACCGAAGAAACGCCGTATGCCCCCAACTCGCCGTATTCGGCAAGTAAAGCCAGCTCCGATTTCTTGGTTCGCGCGTGGCATCACACCTATGGCTTGCCAGTATTGATGACGAATTGTTCGAATAATTATGGACCGTATCACTTCCCTGAAAAATTGATTCCGCTTATCATCATCAACGCCTTGCAAGGCAAGGACTTGCCTGTCTATGGAGACGGTTCTAACGTGCGGGATTGGTTGTATGTGGAAGATCATGTAAAAGGGTTGTATACCGTGCTTCAAAAGGGTGTGGTGGGGGAAAAGTATAACATCGGGGGGCATAACGAAAAAACGAACTTGGAGGTCGTGCATACCTTGTGTGATGCCATAGATGTTCAACGCCCTAAGTCCGACGGCACGAGTTTTCGTTCGCAGATCCGCTTTGTGACAGACCGACCAGGGCATGATTTTCGCTATGCCATTGATGCGTCGAAGATTCAGCGAGAACTGGGCTGGGTGCCTGAAGAAAGCTTTGAATCGGGCATGGCTAAAACCGTGGACTGGTATTTGAGCCGTCAAGACTGGTGGCAACCCATTTTAGACAGCACCTACAACACCCAACGTTTAGGGGTTAGATAAAGCCATCTATGGTCTCTCCGTTGTCGTTACGATGCACTCCCCTAATTTAGAAAGCAGAAAACCCCATGAAAAAACGTAAAGGCATTATTCTCGCAGGCGGTTCAGGGACTCGTTTGCACCCCTGTACGCTGGCGGTGTCGAAGCAATTGCTCCCCGTGTGGGACAAGCCGATGATCTACTATCCCCTTTCGATGCTGATGAGTGCGGGCATTCAAGAGATTTTGTTGATTAGCACGCCTCACGATTTACCCCTCTTCAAGCGATTGTTGGGCGACGGTTCGCAATATGGCATCCACATAGAATACGCTGAACAACCTGAGCCAAAAGGTTTGGCGCAAGCTTTAACCATTGGCGAAGCGTTTTTAGAGGGGCATTCTTCAGCGATGATCTTAGGCGACAACTTGTTTTACGGCGCCACTTTGCCGACACAACTCCAGCACATCAACCAGCAAAGCAAAGGCGCCACCGTCTTTGCCACGCATGTAGATGATCCCCAACGCTACGGAATCGTGACGCTGGATGCTACAGGAAAAGCCACATCGATTGAAGAAAAGCCCGAACATCCCAAGAGTTCGTGGGCCGTCACAGGCTTGTACTTCTTTGATGAAGAGGCGCCTGCGTATGCGAAAAGTCTGGCTCCTTCGGCGCGTGGCGAATTTGAAATCACCGATGTCAACCGTCTGTACTTGGAAGCTGGCACGTTGAAGGTGGAAGTCTTGGGGCGGGGTTCAGCGTGGTTTGACACGGGCACGCATGCGTCTTTACTTCAGGCGTCTCAATTTGTGCAAGCCATTGAAGAGCGTACCGGCATTAAAATCGCCTGCTTAGAAGAAATCGCCTTTGAGCAAGGCTTTTTGGATCTGAACGCTTTAGAAAAGCAGGCGAATGCGCTAGGTAAAAGTGCTTATGGTCTTTACTTGCAACGTTATGTGAAGGAACAAACGGCCCTTGCACTGTAGATGAACAGTAGACCCTGATTTCATGCTACAATGCGAAGATGTATCCCTCTTCAACGGTGTCACACCATTTCAACAAGGCCATGAGCGAAACCCTTTATTCCTACAACCTGACTGAACTTCTGGCGGATGTAGACCCGTGGCAGGGGGAAGACGGCCATTTAGCCATTATTGCTGGAGAAGGCACCCTGCCCTTACAAGCCGTTAAAGACGCCAAACGCCAAGGCTACAGCGTGCATGTGTTTGTTATTGGCGGTAATTGGCGAGAAATGGCGCGTTATAAGCCTCATGCGGATTTTGTAGAACCCTATTACTTAGGGCAATTTCGACGCATGATGAACATCTTTCGAGGGCATGGGATTAAATATGTGTGCTTTGCGGGGAAGGTCAACAAATGGGTGCTATTTACCCAACTTAATTTAGACAGCCTTGCTTTACGACTCCTTCAAAAGATGCCGCGTAAAAATGATGACGCGGTGATGCATTACATCATTGAAGGCTTGGCGTATTTGGGCATGGAAACCTTGCCTCAAGTAAAGTTTATGCAAGGCTTGTTTCAGCCTGAAGGGATTTTAGCTGAAGGGTGCCCCTTGCTCGAAGAAGATTGGCTGGGCGTGTGTTTTGGATTTGACACCGCAAAAGCCATGGCGGCTTTAGATGTGGGTCAAACGGTTGTGGTGAACGACACCATGGTCATTGCTATTGAAGCCATTGAAGGCACGGATGAATGCCTCAAGCGAGCAGGCAAGCTTCAACGCAAGCAAGGGGGCATTGTCGCCAAAGTGGCCAAACCCTTTCAGGACGATCGATTTGATGTGCCGGCCGTGGGCTTGCGCACCTTAAAAACCATGCGAAATAACGGCTTAAACATCTTGGTGACTGAAGCGCAAGCGACGTTGTTTTTAGATGAAATCGCAGAAATGAATACCTATGCCCACGCGCATGGCTTGAGCATCCTTTCGGTGAGTTCAACTGGGCTAAAGCCGTGGCGTGAGCGTTTGGCTCAGCGTCAAACGAAGCTTCAAGCCCCTGGGGTGTCTCCATCGAGTCTTCCCCCCAACCAAGCGCTCACCCCCGAAGAAGGTTCCAGCCATGCCTTCTGATGCCCCTAAAACGATTGAACACTTGCTGATTTGCACGGGTGATCCTTCTGCGGCGCACCATGCCGCGGATTTAGTGAAGCAGATTTTAGCGCGTCACCCTCATCTGCGTATCACGGCCGTGGGCAATGATGAATTGCAAGAGGCGGGAGCCACGTTGCTTGCGCATCATGACGACATTGGCATGGGGGGCTGGGGCATTACGGCTGCTTTAGCGGGGATTTGGGGGCATTGGCAGTTGGCTCAAAAAATTAAACGCTTTGTCTGTGAACAACAGGTGGATCGGGTCTTGTTGATGGATTATAGTGGGTTTCATTTGAAATTGGCTCGTCTACTGGTGGGCCACTGCGACTTACGTTACTATATTCCGCCTCAATTGTGGGCCAGCCGTCCCCAGCGTATGAAAAGCATTCAAGCCTTTATTCGCAAGGTGTATACGATTTTTCCTTTTGAAAATGCGTGGTATGAACAGGCAGGCGTTCCTTACTTATTTGTGGGGCACCCCTTAACACGAAACTTGCCATCACCAGTAGCGAAGTCCGATTTCTGCACGCAGTATGCGCTAGAGGTGCAAAAGCCTCTTATCGGTCTGTTTCCTGGCTCTCGTGTGGGGGAAGTCAAACGAATGTTGCCGATCTTTGCCAACGCCTTGGCCCAAGTACAAGGGCTTTTAGATGAAAAAGGGCCAGGCGTGCAAATTGTGATGGCTCAAGCCCCCAATTTGTCCACCGCCTTTATAGAAAAAGCCGTTAAACAGGCGTTTGCGCCTTTCCCCCAAGTGAAGTTGACGATTTTAATGCAGGCCAATCATGCCATTTTATCGGCAAGCGATGTGATTTTAGGGGCGTCTGGCACCACGAGTTTAGAAGCCGCGTTGTACGGGACCCCCATGGTGATTGCCTATCAGGTGGATTGGATCAGTGAACTGGTGGCCAAACGTATTATGACGGTGCCTTTTATCGGTTTGCCTAATTTATTGGTTGCTCCAGAACAAGCCCCCATTTTACCAGAACGTTTACAAGGAGATTGTACGCCTGAATTGCTAGCGAAAGATGTGCTCACGTTTTTAGATCCTCAGTCCTCTGCGTCACGTCAAGCCACAGAAGGCTTGGCTTATGTGAAGCAGGCCTTGGGCGAAGGCGCTTCTTTAGACGCGTTTGTGGAGGATTTGGTGTCGCTTGAAGTCTTTAGTGTACGCGAAATAACCTCCCCCTAAGGGCAGGGATTCGGCAAGTCTTCATGGATGGCATTGATGGCGTGTAACACCTCGCTTGTCAACTGTACTTCCACACTGCGAATGTTTTCTTCAAGCTGTTGCAGGGTGGTGGCGCCAATAATGTTGCTGGTCACAAAAGGCTGATGATTCACAAAGGCCAAGGCCAGTTGCGTGGGGGTTAAACCATGGGCGTGGGCTAAATCCGCATAACGCTGAACTGCTTCTTGCGCTTTGGGGGTGGTATATCGGGCAAAGTATTCCCCAAAAAGCGCCATGCGACTCCCCTTGGTATTCTGGTGATGAAGATACTTTCCGCTTAAAATCCCCATCGCTAAAGGAGAATATGCCAATAGGCCGATGTCTTCACGGTGCATGACTTCACTAAGCCCCACTTCCTGGGTGCGGTTTAATACATTGTAGCAATTTTGAATCGAGGCCATACGAGGCAAGCCATGCGTTTTGGCCAATTCTAGGTACTGCATAGCCCCCCATGGCGTTTCATTTGAAAGCCCCACATGTAAAATCTTCCCTTCTTGAATCAGATCCTGTAAGGCTTGCAAGGTTTCTAAAAAACGGTCTAAAATCACCGACGTTTCAGGTGCTTCGGCATGGATGTACTCTCGTTGGCCAAAAATAGGCACCGCACGTTCAGGCCAATGAAGCTGGTAGAGATCGATGCGGTCGGTTTGAAGCCGTTTAAGGCTCCCTTCAACGGCTTGTTTAAGACTACTGGCCGTAAAATCGAGCTTACCATCCCGCATCCACTTAAAGCGTTCACTGGGCCCTGAAATTTTTGTCGCTAAAAACACTTCATCCCGCACCCCACGAGACGCAAAGTAATTGCCGATATACGTTTCTGTTAAACCCGATGTTTCCGCACGAATGGGCACGGCATACACTTCAGCGGTGTCCCAAAAATGTACACCCAACTCAAGGGCCAGATCCATCTGCGCAAACGCATCGTTTTGACTGTTTTGCTCGCCCCAGGTCATGGTGCCTAAGCAAATTAGGGGGACTTCAACGCAGGTGCGTCCTAGGGGGCGTGTGGGCATGGGAACATTGAGTTGGGACATCATAAAAAACCTTTCAAAACAGAAGGAGACTTAAGGGTTATTATACGCTAAGTAATGGAAAGTTTGCGATGAATAAGCTCAGCCATTCACTTTTTTGTCACAATCAAAAGGAATAGACTTGAATGCTAAGATTGGAAAGCCATGTTACAGCGAGATCTTGAACACCTTTTACTACTGCCTTGGACGTGTGAATCTTCGTCTTCCTTTTTAAGGGATTTTGTGGAAGTGCTTCAATTTTTATTGGCGCAGTATTGTAGCGTGTGGCAAAATCCAGCCCAACCCAATTTGGTGAAAAATTTGACGCGCACTTTACAAGGTCGTTGGGAAGGAAACCTACCCCTCAATGAACTGGGTGAAACAGGGACTTTACTTTTAAAAGAAGTTTCGGCCATGCATCAAGCCCGTTTTTTGTTAAGTGGGCATGCAACAGCGATTGAACATCCCCACGTTGAAGGGGAACTCTTCGGCGTTAAAGTGCAGATACTCCTTTTTGACACGGCCACACAAGCCTGGGCGTTAAATCATACCTTAGATTTGACGTATTTCGAACCGCATCGCAATCGCCAGAATGATTTTGCCCCTGTCACATGGATGCTTGAAGAATTGATGCAAAACATCTCCCTTCACTTAATTGCCTTTATGAAGCCGGAGCATGCGGCTACTAAAATGGCCAGTCTGGGCGAATTTCACCTAGACACCCCCTACGACGCGTTGGTGCAATTTGCCGTGGTTGAAAATTTACCAACAGCCAGTAAACGGGCGGAAGACTATCAAAAGCTCGCACAGGTCTTTCCTGCAAATGCGTTGATTCATCTGCTGTTGGGGCGTCAACTAAAGCTGAATCGAAAGTATGTAGAAGCCACTAAAGCGTTTGAAAAAGCGTTGTTGCGCCCTCTGTTCCCCAAGCGGATGCGTGGGCATATTCTAAATGAACTCGGTAGTTGTGTGGCCTTAAGTGGTGATCGAGAAACGGCGATTGAACATTGGCAAGGGGCCATAGAAGCAGATCCCACGCATGTGTTGGCGTATATGAACATTACCCATGCGTATGAAGAATTGGGGCTTGAAAAAAAGGCCGAATGCTATTTGAAAGAAGTACTTAATTATTCCCCGAGTGACACACGGGTGTACCACGCGTTGGCCCGTTTGTATTCGTGCCAAAATATGTGGGACAAAGCCATGGCGCAATATCAATTACAATTGTTGTTGGAACCTTCGGATCCGTGGTGTCATAACAACATTGCCACCTGTGCGTTACAGTTAAACAAGCCTGAAATGGCCAAACGTCATTTTAAACATGCCCAAGTCTTAGACGCCGATGGGGAAGCGGGTCAATATGCGACGCTGGTGCTTACTGGCCTTGAAGATGAAAATCAGATGAACGATTGTCTCTCTTCTTAAGTGCGGGCAATGGATGTGTTGGGGGGAGGCCGTTGGTTTAAAAACGGGTTCATGACGCAATAGCACAAAATAAAGTCGAGTGGTTTTTATGCTTGCATATTACGCGAAACCACGTCTGCTTGGCTTTGGCTGGGCGAAGACGTTTGACGCACCCCTTGTTTCTTGCGGTGTTTTAAAGGATTGTTTATGTCTGTTCCCCTTTCTCAAGCGTTTATGAGGGCTTACCCCTTAACAGCAGGATCTATGCAACGCAATGGAGATGTGCAAGGCCTGAGCCATGCCGCCCTGACCCAAAGTCTAAGCAACCCTAAAGGAACCGTTGAACCTTCAGCACACGAGGAACATGACGGTGGCCATGAAGAGGCACATGATGAGTTTAGCAGTGCCGCCAAAGCGTCTTTAGCTTTGAGCAGTCAACGTAAGAGGGGGGCTAAAGAAAAGGCCGAAGAAGGCAGGGATGAAGATGGTTTGGCTCGTGTAGAGCAGGACCCACTTTTAAATAGGCTGATATCTCAAGTGTCTTTTGATAAAAAAGATGAATCCACCATTCAGTTTTTACAGGGCAGTACGCTGAACTTAATGGGCCATTTTAGCGAAGGTTTTAGCTTAGGGGCCCTCATTACCGCGTTATTGCATTTTCAGAAGATCCGTCACTCTGAAAATACTACTGGGGAACTTGTTCCCGGCCAGATTCTTCAAGGAAGAAGCGAGGATGGGTACTATTACAAAGTCATGCACAAAAAAAGTAAAACAACCAATCCCGCAGGTTTCTTTGGAGGAGAAGGGCATCAGGTAAGTCCTTTGGATCGCTTGATTGTCATGAAGTCGAATAAACCAGGTTTTATGGGGTATTTATTTAGTGGTTTTACTGAAGTCGCAGAAATTGACCCAAAACATACAGAAAATGGTTCCAAATACCTTGATGTGAAGTTTAGAGATGCCGATAACACCTTTTACAGAGCGAAAGCAGGTCCCGGTCAACCGTTGCAGATTAAAACAAATGAAAATGGACAAAGAATTTGTCGAGTTTATAAAGCTGTGCAAGACCATTCAGGTGAAGTGAGGTTTCAAGAAATAGAAACAAAAATTGTAGATAAGCCGTCTATAGCTGTAGGATATAGAACTAACAGGGCGAAACAAAATATTTCTAAATGGGCTCCTATAAGATGGATTGGGCGTATTCTGAACGAATTATCAGGAGGAGGATCTATAGAAGGGGATGTGCAGTTGAAGGTTCCACTGCCACAGCCGACTTTAGGAAAGTCCACTCATAAATTATCAAACCTACTTCCCTTTGGCATTGACCCCCATGAAGTCATGAGTATGAAAAAGAAAGATACCATCAGCAAGTTCTTGAAATACATTCCTTCTCCTGACCGATTACTGGGCTGGGGTATTTTTGGAGGCATTATTGCGGTTGCTGTAGGAAGCTTTTTTGAATTAGGGCATTCAGGCGCCAGACTCCCTTCGATTACTTTTGGCGGCGGAGGGGGCTCTTCTCCGGCCAGTGCCCCCCCTGAAGCACATTCCCCCAGTACATCGAAGGAGAAGCCGTCTCCTCAAGAGTCAGCCCACAGTGCATCAAATTCCTCAAAGGCCTAAAGCCAGACGTCTGCGAGCTGCGCGAGCAAGTGACGAGCCACCACGTCTTTCCCCGCTTTTTCAATGAACACAGGGGCGTGCGTGTCTTGTGCAAAAAGCAATTGGACTTCATTCTCTTCACTATGAAAGGCAATATCGCTTCGGTTGATGTTGTTCACGGCTAAGGCATCAGCCCCCTTGCGCTGCAGCTTGTCGTACAAAGGCGTTAGATCACCTGTTTCACTTTCAGCGGCAAAGCCCAACACCTTTTGATGCGACTGTTTTTGCTCACACGCCGTTTTTAAAATATCTACCGTGGCTTCTAGTTCTAGCACATAGGGGGTGGCGTTGGCGTGCTTTTTAATTTTAGAGCCTTGAGGCTGAATAGGCTTAAAATCACTCACGGCCGCCGCTTTTAGGAGCCAATCGTGTGAAGGGAACTGTTCTAAAACAGCGTTTTTCATCGATTCAACATCTTTCGCCAAAATCGTGGGGAACGGACGCAGGCCTAAGTGTTGTTCATTGGCCGTAATTAAGGTGAGCTCTGCCCCCATGGCGTAGGCTTCATCGGCAAGGGCCAGCCCCATTTTACCACTGGAATGATTCGTTAAAATGCGAGCCGGATCCACGGCTTCTTGTGTGCCTCCCGCGGTAACCAGCACTTTTTTACCTTCAAGACGCTGACGATGTGGGTGCATGGCTTTGTAAAGGGTTAGCGTTGTCCAGGCATCTGGCGCCAAATGCCCTGCCCCTGTTTCTCCACAGGCCAGTAAACCTTCTGTGGGGGGAACAATCAAGACGTTGGGGAGGCTTGCCAAGATGGCTAAATTACGTTGGGTCAAGGGGTGTTCCCACATACGGGTATTCATGGCAGGACTCAGGACAATCGGCTTTTCGTTGAAGCACAAGGCGCTTGCCGTCACTAAATCGCCCGTTAAGCCTTGAGCCAGTTGGGCAATCACATGAGCGGTTGCGGGGTAAATCAATAAGGCATCGCCCCATTGCGCCAAACTAATATGCAGGGGAACGCCTTGGGCATCCACGGCGTGATGTTCGCTTGTGGCAGGGTACTTGCTTAGGCTAGACAGCGTTAAGGCGGTGACAAAGTGGGGGGCGTCTTGCGAAAGAATGGGGTGCACGCCCGCGCAGCCGAGCCGTTGAAGTTCACGAATAAAATCACCACTTTTATAGGCGGCAATGCTTCCGCAAACGCCTAAAACAATGTGCTTGCCCTGAAAAAACATGGGGGTTGAACTTTCTTTTGCTTATACCCATTAAACGGTATTACACTAAGTTAAGTTTAGCACAAAAATAAGGGGCGAAAGTTTTGCTGTGGTATAGTAGAGAAAGTTCAATAAAGCGTTTTGGAAGGAAAGAGGCATGCAAACCCCTTTTAGCAGTGCTACAAATGACCCCTTTGTGGCCCTTGTCGGCAAACGTGCGGGTTATATTCAACTGGCGCCTAATCGAAATATCACCCAACATGCAGCAGTGCCCTTGGCTTTATTTGACGCCTGCCAAGCGTGGAGTGCATTTTTGCAAAGCCAAGAACTGGTGGCTAAAGTCTATTGGGTACAATTTAGTGAAGTGGTCGAACAGTTGCATTGGCATTTATACCCACGCTTTAGCCAAGACGTGCTTACAGGGACTCAAGCCTTTGAAGCGCGAAATGACCCAAGCGCTGTGCTTGCCTGGGAGCTACATTGGCAAGCCGCCCTGTGGCAATGGGCCAAACGCTATGATGTCGCGGTGTTGGATCCTGAAGGGGTATTGACTGATGCGTCGGTGTTATTTCCTGACTATAGCCCAGTGACTTCTAAATGATGGTGTGGCACTTAGCGTACGATGAAATGCAAGAATGGATGCGTTATGCCTTACGGCTCGCTCAACAAGCACTTCCCCATGATGTGCCTGTGGCCGCCGTTTTGTTGGATGCCCAAGGCACGCTAGTGGCAGAAGGGGTAAATACGCGAGAGAAAGACCATAACCCCTTGGGTCATGCGGAATTGAATGCCATGCTGGCACTGGCTCAAACACTAGGAGATTGGCGTTTAAATGAGTTTACCTTAATTGTGACCTTAGAACCGTGTGCCATGTGTGCCAATGCGTTAAAACAAGCGCGAATCGGGCAAGTGATTTTTGGGGCGTACGATCCCACTGAAGGGGAGTCGCCTTCTAAAATTTTACATCGTCAAGGCGAAGGCTTACAAGTGATTGGCGGTATTTTAGAAGAAGAAGCGAAAGCGTCGCTTCAAGCCTATTTTAAAAACAAACGAAACACGCGTTAGGGCCTTATTTTGGATGGGGTGCTAAGGCTAGGGTTTTATCGTATTTTAAAGAGTTTCCCCTACAGTGTCTATACTTTCTTTCCACGCGTGAACAATAGCATCATGCTGAAGGCGAGGGGTGTGAGCGTCACAAGGCAGGGAAAGGACGTTGAGGGCCACATCCTGTTCATTTAAAGGCTGGCCGACTTTGTCTTTTAAGCACGTTCCTTGTAAGGGTAGGCCTTTTCCGGCAGGGGGTGGGGTGTTGTGCACAAACCAGTAGGCACAATTGCCACAGGTTTTGGGTTGAATTTGGTAATGAGACAAGGTGCGAGTGAGTTCGATGAAGGCCTCTTCAAGCTTGGGGGTGTGTTGGGTTTGAAAACGTTGGTGTTTATAAGTTAAGGTTAGCCCATACAACAAGCCTGTGGAGCAGGGTTGAATATCCACTTCAATATCCGCCACAATTTCTTGAGAACCTAGGGTTAAGATAAAGGGGGTGTGGGTGTCTAAGGTTTGCTGAATTGGTAGGCTGTTGCGCGATGTGACGGGTAGGCGTCCACTGGGGCGTCGGGGTTCGGCACGCTGAAGCGCGGGCTGGGGTGAAAAGGGAGTTGCTTCAGGGGCTTGAAGCGAAGCCGTGCGAGGCAGTGGTCGGAGCTTTTGAGCGATCCAGCCTGTCAAGGCCACGGGGAAGGCCAGTATTTCAAGCAACGTAGCAGACAACACAATCAAGGTAGAATTTAACCATTCGGTAGGTTTAATGCGAGCGACTTTTAAGGTCATGGCCCATAAAAGCAGTTGTCCTGCTGCTAAGAAAGACCACGCAAACGGCGTCCCTATTTTTTCAGGCCATATTCCCTGTTGAACCAAAGCGGCCACACTGGCTAAGGCAAGCGTGTTTAACATTAAATTACTGGGTAACATGGCCAAGCGTTGTTCCAGTTCACGGGGGCGAGCCAAGCGAATAAAACGATTGAACACCCCCACCACGACGGTGAAAGTGGCGTCTAGTTCTTGAGCGACATGGGAAAAGACGTCGGGGTAGTGCCGTTGATATATAATCATGCTAGGCACCCAATGCACTTTTAGACTGGGTGATTTGGCACTGGCTTGATTGAGGGTAATGCTCCAAGGGGCATAGCCTAAGCCAGGGTGATGTTCAAGGGCAACGTGTTCAAGCACATTGGGCTTAAAGGCAAGGCCACTATGACGAAACAACAAGCCTAAGCCTCCGTGAAAGCGCCCAACACTTTCAATGCGAGATCGCAAGCGAGTCAACAGGCCCAAGCTACGACTCAACACCCCTTCTCCAAAATCACGATGAGCCATATAGCCTTGATACACATCATGTTGATACGCCACAGAAACGGTGTGGCTTAAAAAATCAGGCTTAATCAGGTCAGAAACGTCGAGCAACACAAATAAGTCAGGGGGGTGTGTGGCCAAAATGCGTTTAAACCCCCACCTCAAGAGACTTTCTTGAGAAAAGGCCACGCCTTCGGGGACGTTGATCCACTGGCAGGAGTCAGGGAGCTCAAGGGAGTCGCGAATCCAGTGGGCTTGGGGGTGAGCTAAAATAATGAGGCGGGCGTTTTGGTAGTCTTGGGCCGTCATGCAGGTTAAACAATCTTGTAACGCGAAGTCATCATCAGCATTCATTAAGGGGATGACCACATTTACTTCAAAGTCTTGCCCTTTGATGGGGGGGCGATAGGCTAAATCCTGCCGTCGTCCTTGTTCTGCGGAAAATAAAATCCACGTACTTCTAATCCCCCAAAAAGCGGAAAGCGTATAAAGCAAGGCATCCGCAGGGGGAACAAAAAAAGGGTAAACGGGTGGGGAGGGCATGGGGGTTTCCTTTGAAAAAGCACTCCATTCATTTTAGATGAAAAGTCTTGTTTTGGCTAGAGGTGAAAAGCCCCTCACGGCCTGCTTCAAAAAGAAGACTCCTCCAGATAAATGAAAGGCTCAAACTTTTAAGAGAGAGCGACGATACTTCAAGCGTAACAAGGTTGCCTAGCGAAAAACAATTGTTGTTCACGACTGGGATTCACAAAATTGTTGCATGGATGCAATACACACGGATGCAGGACTTATCCTCTTCTGACTCTCTCTCTTTCACCAATCTTCTTTAAGTCATCAGGCGTCTGACCTGGATTGAATGCTTGCATTTCGTTCCACAAGGCGATTGAACGTACTTAAGAAAAAGTCTGTGCCAAACAACACGGGCGATTCGTTGAAGGGGTAGGCAGAACGGATATGAAATCGCGTCCTAATCACGGAAGATAAGGAGCATACTATTATGCCTATTAATGTTAATACCAACGTGCAATCTCTTAATGCACAACGTTTGTTAAGCAAAAACACCATGGGTCTAAACAAATCTTTAGAAGCATTGGCTTCTGGATTTAGAATCAACAAATCTTCGGATGACGCCGCAGGCTTGCAGATTTCTGAAGTATTAAGATCCCAAATTCGCGGAAGTGAAAAAGCCAATGACAACGTTCAAGACGGAATCAATGTGCTGAACACGGCAGACGGTTCACTCAGTACGATTACAGACAACCTTCAACGTATGCGTGAACTTTCGGTACAAGGGGCGAATGACACGCTCAATGTCGACCAACGTTCTGCCATCAACAAGGAACTCAAGCAGTTAACGGCCGATATTTCACGTATTGCCAATTCCACTGAATTTAACGGCAAGAAGCTCTTTTCTTCTGTCACGAATTACAAGATTCAAGTGGGTGCGGAATCGGCTTCAGCCACCAATGTGTTGGATATTGGAGGCACCAATTCGGCCTTGGGTACTTTACAAGCCACCAGTTTAGGCTTGCAAAACCCAGGTGCGGTTATGCAAGTGGGCGTTGGAACCAATGCTTCAGCGCTGAAGGCGATTTCAACGATTGACAAGGCCCTTCAAACCGTGGGTAACCGTAGAGCCTCTATTGGTGCGATGACCAATCGTTTAAGTTCTGCTGCTCAAAACTTATCAATTTCGATTGAGAACTTCAGTGCCAGTGAATCTCGCATCCGTAATGTGGATGTGGCCAAAGAATCCGCTGAAATGACGAAGAATCAGATTCTTCAACAAGCCGCGGCGACTGTTCTTGGCCAAGCCAATCAGGCCCCCCAACTTGCTCTCAAGCTTCTTGGGTAAGCCTAGAAAAATGTATAGACGAAGGGTTTAGCTCATCCTTACTAAACCCTTTATGTCTTTGAAGCTTTAGGTAGCACCGTAAACATTTAAGAAGGAGGTGAACATCATTTTATACGGTTGAAACTTTCTCAACTCTACTTTTTTAAGTAACAAACATTAAAGGATTCATTACTATGGGTATTCAAATTAATACCAACGTACAATCTCTCAATGCACAACGTTTATTGGGTCAAAACACCAATAACTTGGGCAGATCACTTGAGAAATTGGCCTCTGGATTCAGAATCAACAAATCTTCGGATGATGCCGCAGGCTTGCAGATTTCTGAAAGTCTTAGATCCCAAATCAGAGGTAGCCAAAAAGCCAATGACAACGTTCAAGACGGAATCAATGTGCTGAACACGGCAGACGGTTCACTCAGTACGATTACAGACAACCTGCAACGTATGCGTGAACTTTCGGTACAAGGGGCGAATGACACGCTTAATACCGATCAACGTTCTGCCATTAACAAGGAACTTAAGCAACTGACGGCGGATATTTCCCGTATTGCCAATGCCACTGAATTCAACGGCAAGAAGCTCTTTTCTTCTGTCACCAACTTTAAAATTCAAGTGGGTGCGGAATCGGCTTCAGCCACCAACGTGTTGGATATTGGTGGCACCAATTCTGCCTTGGGTACCTTACAAGCCACCAGTTTAGGCTTGCAGGCTGCAGGTGCAGTGATGAAAGTAGGCGTCGGAACCAATGCTTCAGCGTTGGGGTCGATTTCAACGATTGACAAGGCCCTTCAAACCGTGGGTAACCGAAGAGCATCGATTGGTGCAATGACCAATCGCCTAACTTCTGCTAGCACGAACCTCGCGATTTCGATCGAGAACTTCAGTGCCAGTGAATCTCGCATCCGTAATGTGGATGTGGCCAAAGAATCCGCTGAAATGACGAAGAATCAGATTCTTCAACAAGCAGCAGCAACGGTTCTGGGTCAGGCCAATCAGGCTCCGAACTTGGCGTTACAGTTATTGAGATAACACCTTGTTCATCTGAAAAACCCTCTTCTCACAAGGAAGAGGGTTTTTTTGTATGGAGTAGAAGACTCCCAGCGTTTCAAGCCAAGAAGCTTTAAAACGTATAACCCACAGTGGCAGGAACGGTTCGAAGTCCCTGAGGCTTTAGTGAAGTCAACGGCATGAGCCCCGCTTTAGACGCTTGATGCTTTGCATTGGCTATGCGTTCGTTGAAAAGGACTTGAAAGTTCCCTTCCACATCTCTTTGCTGGGCTTCTTGCCACAATAAAACGGCACGCCCCCATTGGCCTTCACGCTCAGCAATATCCGCCAAAACGTGCCACGGCAAAACATGGCAAGGGTTTAGCTGAAGCGCGGTATTGGCTTCGGCTTTGAGCTGGTTGAGTTGTGTTTGAAGGGCGTCTTGCTTGAGTTTTTGGATTGCTTTAAGTCTTTGGGGCAAGTCTTTTTCTAACTGATGCAAACGACTTTCAATACGGATATTGACCTGTTCGAGTTCCACAAGGCGATCTCGACTTTCGTTTGAAGGACGGGCGGAATACGCCCATTGAAAGGCCTTTAACGCCCCAGGGACAAATTGCATCAGTCGCCATTGATGCCCTAAATCGCGCGCGGCTTCAGCCGTTTTAGGCGGTGCCATTCGCTTGAGTTCCATTAAGGCGGTATGCATATCCCCAAACAAAAAGGCCGATTCCGCCCGAATCACGGCCGTGGCACCCAAGTGTTTAAGTTGGTTTAATTGGTTTAAATCTTCAGGCTTTAAAACGCCGTTTTGTGCCACCAGTTTTAAACGTAAGACTTCTAAAAGGCGTTGTTCAGGCAAGGGTTGAAGGCTTAAGTCATCTAGACCTTCACCTAAACGTATTTTTAGGGACGCTCGTGCGGACTGCTGGAGCAAGCGTTGCACCGAAGCCAATTCTTCTTTGTCGATGTTTTGGCCGAGTAAGAGCTGACGGTAATAGAGAATACTTAACCAGCTAGACAATTGAGGATCCTGCGGGCAAAGCCGTAAAACAGATTGTAAAGGTTGCTTGGCAGCTTCTAAAGATTCTTTGATGATTAAGGCTTTGGCTTCTTCCTTATAGTCGGCGACTAAATGAGGGTTTAAGCGGAAGGCTTCTTCAAAGGCGGGTACCGCTTGGTTCACACCCGCGACTTGTTCAAGAAGATGGGCTTTTTTCAAGCTGAGTTCAGGGGATTGGGGAAAGTAAAGAGAAAGGGCTTGATAGGTTTTTAGCGCCTGTTGTGGATCCGCCAACTTTTCATACTGCTGGGCTTTTAAACGCAAGCGTTCAGGCGATTCAGCGACATCCAACAAAGTGGCTTCATTGGCATAATGAATGGCATCTTCAGGGCGTTCTAATTTAGCCAGCATGTGGGCCATGGCATCTAGCACAGCGGGATTTTGACTGCCTAAGTCATAGGCCATTAAAAGGGCCTGTTTGGCTTGGGGTCTTAAGTCCATGGCTTGGTATAGGGACGAAGCCAGTATTAAAGCACCCTGATGATGGGGGTGCCGGGCGAGCGTTTGCGTGACGTACGTTTTGGCGTGGGGGGACTGTTTGTCTTTAAACAAGTAGAGTTCCGCGTAGTATAAGGGAATCAGGGCATCTGTCGGGCGTAAGGCGAGCGCCTGTGTTAAAAGACGCTCTGCTTGAATCATAGCATCGGTGGGGGGGGATGGCTTTAGATGGGGTTGGCTTGCCCATTTAAAATACAAGTAACCCAACTCCGCTAATACGGTGGGTTCTTTGGGGGCAATCGCTTTAGCCCGATTCAATAAGATTTTGGCTTTAGGGTAATCCCATTTTTTTTGGTACAGATACGCCAAAGTCACGCACGCTTGCCAGTTCTCAGGCTCTTGTTCAATAATGGCGGCCAGCAGACTTTCAGCCCTTTGGGCATCGCCTGATTTAAGCAACTCATTTAAGCGCGCTTCGGCGGTAGGGAACTGCGAAAGGGGCAAGTCTTCCACGCTTTGCAAATTCATGGCAAAGCCAGGCAAGGAAGGCAGGTTCATATAAAGAACACTTAAATAGAGAACACATAGAACGCCCCAAGGGCGAAAATCATCCAAACGCACGATAGAGTCAGGACCTCTTATTTACAGGGGATGCTCTTTATTTTGGCAGAATAAAGCGACAAAAAGCCTAAAAAACAAAAATCTCCGTTATTTGAATCGCTTTAGTGTTTGACCATTTTTGATATTTAGCGTTTAATAGGGAATATAAATGTTGTGACTAAGAGAATACGACCCATGCACTTAACTGGATATCCCGTATTTTTCGTTCTTCTGCTTTTTTGCGGCTTGTTTCCCTTTTTGCTTTTTGCTATTTCGCAATTGGTGCAAATTAAACAAGCAACCGCGCACAAGTATGAAACCTATGAATCTGGCATGAAGCCCTATGGTGAAGCACGGATTCGCTTTGATGTGAAGTTTTATCTCTATGCCTTGCTCTTTATTTTGTTTGACATTGAAACCATTTTCTTGTTTCCTTGGGCGGTGGCGTATGAAAAAGTCGGCGTCTTTGCCTTGGTAGAAATGTTGATTTTTGTCGGTATTTTGGCACTCGGTATTGTGTATGCGTGGCGAAAAGGAGCCTTGAGATGGCAGTAAACGTCGTTTCCAATGCGTGGCAAGACATGCTTGAAAGTAGTGGGATTATCGTCACTACAGTTGATGCCGTCTACAACTGGGCCAGAAGCAACTCGGTTTGGCCGATGACTTTTGCCACTTCTTGTTGTGGAATTGAGATGATGTCGGCTTCTGCGCCGAAATTTGACATTGCTCGCTTTGGTTCTGAAGCCTTTCGCGCGACCCCACGGCAGTCGGATTTAATGATTACGGCAGGCACGATTACCTATAAAATGGCCCCTGCGTTGTTGCGTTTGTATGAACAAATGGCGGAGCCTAAGTACGTGATTGCGATGGGCGCTTGCACGGTTACGGGTGGGATGTATGAAAATGATTCTTATTCTGTGGTGCGTGGGGTAGATCGTGTGATTCCTGTAGACGTCTATGTGCCAGGATGCCCCCCTCGTCCAGAAGCCTTACTGGATGCCTTAATTCAATTGCAAAAGAAAATGCGTCAAGAAACTTTAGCTGAACGTCGTAAGCGGACTGCCCAGCACATCGCAAGGGTTCGTTTGGATGCGGATGATTGTTTGGTGCCGTTAGAAGGAGCCACTGAAGAAGATTTCTTACACTGGGGCATTCAAAAAGACGGATACAACGTCGAAGCAATGCTAGAGCGTGGCGAATTGGGATTAGTAAGAGGCAATATAAAGTACCGTCATGAACGAAGAAAATAAACAGCCCCAACAGGCGCCTAAAACCGAAGTGCTTGACGCAAAACCCCCTATTCCTGCGGGATTTTTTGGTGCCTTGCTTGAATCTAAGGGCATTGCGGTTGAACACCTGGGCAACGATGCCAAGGGCACCGAAATGATTCGCTTAAGCGCTGAAGTCCTTCTTAAGGCGGGCGAGTTGCTTAAGAGCGATGCGGGCTCAACGCTCGATATGCTCCTGTTGGTAACGGGAATTGACTGGAAGACGCATCGTGAAAGCGTGTATCACCTCTATTCAATGGTGCATTTTCATTCGCTTATTATTAAAATCGTCGCGGATGCTCACGATCAATCTCCTAGTTTGTACCCTGTTTGGCCCGCAGTCGATTGGCATGAACGTGAAGCCTATGATTTATTAGGGATTCACTATCAGGGGCATCCCGATTTGCGCCGTATTTTAATGCCCACGTATTGGTTGGGCCACCCCTTGCGTAAAGATTACAAGGAAGAAGACCCTCGATTGGTTTGGAACCGTCGGTAGTCGTGTTATTCATGAATCGTTTTAGAAAACACTTGGAAAATACTTATGATGTCTGTTAAAGAATTGAATCCTGAATTGCAAAGCAACTTGCCTGGTGTTTCGGTTGAAGCGGGTTTTGACACTAACGATTTAGTGGTCAATATCGGGCCGCAACACCCTTCAACCCACGGTGTTTTGCGTTTGGTGACCACGCTCAATGGTGAAGTCATTAAAAATATGGAACCTGTGATTGGTTATCTGCACCGTTCTAAAGAAAAAATGGGCGAAACGCGGTCTTTGTTTCAATATCAACCGACGATTGATCGCGTTGAATACCTCTCTTCTTTTTACGATCATTTGGTTTTTGTTAATTGTGTTGAGCAAATTGCCGATATTCCCGTTCCTAAGCGGGTGGAATACATTCGTGTGATTTGCATGGAATTAAACCGTATTACGTCTCACTTGCTTTGGTTTGGGACGTTTTTGCTAGATTTGGGGGCGTCTACCCCCTTCTTCTGGTGTTTTAGAGATCGTGAAGAAGTGTTTACGATTTTTGAAAACCTAACAGGCGCCAGAATGATGTATAACTACTTCCGCTTTGGAGGCGTCAACAATGACTTGCCCGCGGGGTGGTTGGAAGAAGTACGCGCCTTTTGCGAACACTTTCCTGAACGTTTAGATGAGTACGAAGCTGTTGCCACGAAAAATCCCATTGTGATGGATCGCACGAAGGGTCACGGTATTATGAGCAAAGCGTTTTGCTTGAAATATGGCGTGACAGGCCCTGCCTTGCGGGCCACAGGCGAAGCCTTAGACATGCGTAAAACAAACCCTTATTCAATTTATAGTGAATTAGATTTTGATGTGCCTACTCGTACTGAATGCGACACCTATGCGCGTTACTTGGTGCGTGTTCAAGAAATGCGTGAATCCATTAAAATCATTAAGCAATGTATTGAAAAAATCCCTGGTGGAGACGGTGGTGCTTTAGCGATCTTGAAAAAAGAGGTTGAGGCCAAGACCAAAGAAGCCAAGAAAAATCCGGATATTGTCGTGCCGCATTGGGACAAGGATTGGGATACCATGGGCAAGAAAATTAACTTGTTGACGTATAAACCCCCTGCAGGCGAAGCGTCCAACTTTGTGGAATCGCCTCGTGGGGTGTTGGGTTGTTATATGATTACGGATGGTACGCCCAAGGCGTATCGAATCAAGTGGCGTGGGGCGTCTTTTAGTAACTTGTCTGCCTTGCCTGAATTGATGAAGGGTCATATGTATTCGGATTTAATGGCTATTTTTGGTAGCCTTGACGTTATTATGCCAGAAGTAGACAGATAAGCCTTGTTTACTTAAAGAAAGAGATGCCATCCCATGAATGCGACCGCAAGCTTTGAAATCCCTACCCTCGCTCAACTCCTTGATCCTGGTTTTCATTTGATGAAGGCCATTGAGTTGTGGCACCAGTTGCCGGATATTGTGCCTATTTTCTTAACAGGCGTGGTGTTGTTTGGTATGGTCGCGGTGATGGGTCAAGCGGCTGCGGTGGTAATGGTGTTGATGGAACGTAAGGTGCTTTCATGGTTTACCCAACGTAAAGGCCCTAACCGTGTTGGGCCAGGGGGAATGTTTCAAACCATCGCAGATGGCGTGAAACTATTGACCAAAGAAGATATTATGACCCCTGCGATGGACAAATTCTTATTTACTCTAGCTCCTGCGATCTTCTTATTCCCTGTTTTTGCGTTATATGCCTTGGTGCCTTTTAGCGAACGTTTGATCGGCGTTAGCTTGCCCTTGGGTTTATTGGTGTTGTTTGCCCTTTCTTCTATTTCGGTGATTGGTCTCGTGATTGCGGGGTGGGCTTCTAATAATAAATACTCGTTACTTGGGGGCATGCGCAGTGCGGCTCAAGCCATTAGTTATGAAGTCCCCTTGATTTTGTCCGTGATTGGGGTCGTTTTATTTACAGGAAGCGCCAATTTAAAAACTATTATTGAAGCTCAAAGTGGAGGGATCCTTCATTGGTATGGTATTTTACTGACGCCACTAAGCTTCTTGCTCTTTTATATTGCTTCGATTGCTGAAGTCAACCGTGTGCCATTTGATTTGCCAGAAGCGGAAAGCGAACTGGTGAGTGGGTACAACACCGAGTATTCGGGGATGAAGTTTGCCACCTTTTTCTTGGCGGAATATGCAGGGTTGTTCGTACTTTCCGCGTTGACGGTGGCCTTGTTTTTTGGCGGATATACCTCCCCCTTTGGCGGCACGTTCATGCAAAATTACGGCGTGGCGGACGCCCTTACTCAAGCGGTGAAACTTCCTTTGCTTAAGCCTTTGCTCATCAACGTCGAACAAATCTTCTGGATGTTGAGTAAAACCTACCTCTTCATCTATATTGCCATGTTGTTGAGAGGCACTCTTCCTCGCCTGAAGCCAGATCAGCTGATGGGGTTTTGCTGGAAGTTCTTGATTCCACTTTCTTTAATCAATCTTTTTATGCTCGGTTTTGCCAAGCAGTTTAGCCTTAGTTTAGCCACCGAAGGCTTTGCAGGGAGTTGGATTTATTTGGCACTGGCTGGATTGGTTGGTGTCGGCGGTGTGGGTGGCTTCTGTCACTTCATCGATCGTCAATTTAAAGCCCAAGTGGCTGCTCGTTATCACGCTTAGTTAAAGGATTTTGTCTTGCTATGTCGAATCATTCACACGATGCTCAACATCCCCTTAAGGCCATTGAACAGGCTGAAGGCAATGTCGTTTTAGAAGGCATTAAGGCGATTGCTCAAGGTTTTGCTACAGTCCTTAAGCACCACCCAAGAGAAGCCGTCACCCTTGAATACCCCGAAGTGATGCCTGAGTTAAGCGATCGCTTTCACGGACGCTTAAGCCTTTTGTCCAAATCAGATGACACCGATTTGTGTATCGGATGTCAAGCGTGTGCGAGGGTCTGTCCTTGTGATGATCTCATTCAAATCGACATGCACCGTGATGACGATAAAAAGCCTGTGGTTACACGATTTACCATTGATATGGGGCGGTGTATTTTCTGCGGAAATTGTACGGAAGTCTGCCCAGTGGATTGCATTAAAATGTTGAGTGATTTTGAACTTGCGGATTATAGTCGTCAAGCCCTTGTGTTAGACAAAAAAGATCTCACTCTCAGTGGGAAAGAATCCGATGAATGGCGTGCCAAGCGTGGCTATGCGCCTACCGTATTATAGGATTTTAGCGTCCTGTGTTAGCCTGTTTAGATTGGAGCGTATCACTTGTTTGAATCTACCTTATTTTGGATTTTTGCAACCGTTGCTGTATCCGCCGCCTTGGGCGTCGTATTGGCTCCTAGTGTGTTGTATAGCGCCTTGTGTTTGATTGTGGTCTTCTTTTCAATAGCGGCTTTTTTCTTGCTCAATAACGCTGATTTTTTGGCCACTGCTCAAGTGTTGGTTTATGGAGTGGGTCTTACCATCGTGATGCTGTTTGGGATCATGTTTACGGGGGACACCCCTTTAAGCGCACGGGCAGGTAGATTGGGACGCTTGCTCATCGCAAGCATCAGTGCAGTCGCCTTATTTGCGCTTTTATTCATCAATGTTTTAGGCTTTAATATCAAACAACTTCCCGCTTCGGTTGAATGGATTCGAGAATTACACGAGCAAGGCAGTACGTTGGCGATTGGTCAATTGATTTTTAGCAAGTATGTGCTTCCCTTTGAAGTGGCGTCAATTTTATTATTAGGGGCGATGATTGGAGCCATTATGCTTTCCAAAAAAACGTTTACGCCCCAAGAACCGGGCCTTACGTTTTCTATTGAAGAAGGCCGTTTGAAACCTCAACTTTCGGCTGAATGGCGTAAGGATGTTGGTTTTACAGATGCTCAAGAACACGTTGCTGCTTGCTCTGATCTTAAAAAGGAATGTTCATTATGATGAGTGCTGAAGTTGCCGAAGTGGCTACTGTAGCGGGATTAACAGTTCACCATTACTTGGGTGTGGCCACTATTTTATTTGGATTGGGCTTTGCGGGCGTGGTGAGTTCACGCCACTTGATTCGCACCCTAATGTGTGTTGAATTGATGCTGAATGCCGTGAACGTGGTGTTTGTGGCCCTTAATAATCATGTCAATCCAAGCGATTTGTCAGGTCAAGTGTTTGCCATCTTTATTTTAACGATTTCTGCTGCGGAAGCCGCGGTGGGACTAGCGATCGTCCTTGCGTTGTTTAAAAATACGGCAAGCGTTGATGTTGAAGAGTTTACACGTTTAAAAGGCTAGTGCTTTAATGATGATTGCTGTAGTCAATAATAAAATCTAAAGAGATATATGAAGGAGTAGCCCCTCGCCATGAATTGGTTTTCAGACTTTTTATTAAATAACTTGTGGCTTGTTCCACTGTATCCTTTGTTGGCGTTTTTAACGATCGTTATGGGGCGGGCGCTTCAAGTGAGCTGTTCAAAAACAGGCGAAAAAAAAGTGTGGCTTCCTCAAATTTTTGCCCCTATTTTAACCATGACGGCCACTGGTTTAGGCCTCGTTCATGCTATTTCAGCCATTCAATGGCTTTTTGCTCAACCCCATGAAGGGGTTGTGGCCATGGAACGGAACTGGACGTGGCTTTCAGCAGGGAACTTGGAACTTAAAATCGGGACGTTGCTCGACGCCAATAGCGTCTTGATGTTGACGGTCGTGACGTTTGTGAGTCTATTGATTCAGTATTACACGCACGGGTACATGCGTCACGACAAAGGCTATGCCAAATTTTTTGGCTACTTGGCTTTATTTAACTTTAGTATGTTGGGCTTGGTGTTGGCCACTAATTTGCCTCAAATGTACATGTTTTGGGAATTGGTGGGTGTTTCAAGTTACTTATTGATTGGCTTTTGGTTCCACAAGCCTGCAGCAGCCGCGGCTTCGATCAAGGCCTTTTTGGTGAATCGGGTCGGAGACTTTGGTTTTTTACTTGGCGTGCTCTTTCTTCTATTTTTTAGTTTGAATTGGTGGCAAGGTTATGTGGGTCTTCATCCAGAACAGGCCTTGTTGTCTTTTCAGGGGTTTGAATCTTTGGCAGGCTTTTTAAGTCAAAGTCTACCCGCGTGGTTGGTGGGTACCATCGGGATCCTTATTTTTGCGGGGCCTATGGCCAAATCCGCTCAGTTTCCCTTGCACACTTGGCTGCCTGATGCCATGGAAGGCCCCACGCCCATTTCAGCTTTGATTCACGCGGCGACCATGGTTGCGGCAGGGGTGTATTTGATTGCACGAGTCTTCCCCATTATGAGTATTTCTCCCGAAATGGCAATGCCTTATATGATGTGGACAGGAGTCATTACTGCGGTGGTCGGTGCGATTATTGCCGTGTCTCAAACGGATATTAAAAAAGCTTTGGCGTACTCCACCATGTCTCAATTGGGCTTTATGGTCGCGGCAATGGGACTTGGCGCTTACACGGCGGGTCTGTTCCACCTCTTTACTCATGCCTTTTTTAAGGCAATGCTCTTTCTATGTTCTGGCAGTGTGATTCATGCGTGTGAAGATGAGCAAGACATGCGCCAAATGGGTGGTTTGTTAAAAAAACTTCCTGTTACAGGGGTCACCTACTTGATTGGAACCATTGCCATTTCAGGCTTGTTTTGGACGAGTGGCTTTTGGAGTAAAGATGAAATTTTAGCCACCGCTATGCATGAAAATACCTTGGTATATGCCATTTTAACGGCAACGGCGGGGTTAACCGCTTTCTATATGTTCCGTACCTTTTTTATGACGTTTTTAGGCGACTATCGCGGTAAAGCGCATGTTCACCATGAAGATGCCGTGATGACCTTGCCTTTGCAGATTTTAGCGATTCCTTCAATCCTGATTGGCATGGTGCTATCAGGCTTTGTCGGGCTTCCTGCTTTTGGGGATTATATTACCTATAGTTTACAAAATGCCCCAGAACATCACCCCCACACGTTGGGTGAAGCCATGTTTAATCAAGTGGGGAATATCTCCCAACTCGTGGCGCTTGTTGGGGTGGCATTATCGAGTGCGTTTTACTACTTCAAGGTCTTTAAGACCGACAGCGTCAAAAAAGTATTGGCTCCCTTGTATCACTTGTCACACAATAAGTTTTATATGGATGATATTTATGACGGTATTGTAGAAGGGGGTGTGCTACTACAATCCCAACTCAATGCGGGTTTTGACAAGTATGTAATTGACGGTTTCGTGAATTTAGTTGGGTCTGTTACCTTATTGCTGGGTAAATGGGTGACTCGACTTAACAGCGGACGCCTTCAAACCTACGTCGCCACCATTGGGTGTGGCGTGGTGGGGGTGTGGCTCCTGTATCAGTGGATGTTTAAAGGCTAGGAATTCCAAGACATGAACAACTTACTTCCTCTTATTGTGGGCTTTCCCTTTATAGTGGCCGGGGTCTTCCCCTTCCTCTCAAAAACAGACGATGCTTCAACGCAAAAGGCGCATCATCGACTGGCGTTGGGGTCTTCTGTGGTGTTGTTACTCTTGACAGGGTTGTTGGCTTTTTCACCTGAAGCCCAAACGGCTTCGTTTAACTTGCCTTGGTTGCCTGCGTTGGGAATTAATTTTAGTCTCGGGACAGATGGTATTTCAAGCACGCTTGCGATGCTTACCAGTGTGCTGATGGTGTTGGCCACAGGGGCGAGTATGTCTACCATTGAAAAGCGTTTACCCCTATATTACAGCTTGCTTTTTGTCTTAATTGGTTCAGTGTTAGGGGTGTTTTTGTCTCGTGATTTGTTCTTATTCTTTTTGTTTTTTGAACTCGAACTGATTCCGATGTATCTGCTGATTAGCACGTGGGGTGGGCCTCGTCGAGAGTATGCGGCGATGAAATTTGTCCTATACACCTTGTTTGGTTCCGTCTTTTTACTGGCGAGCATTATTGGGTTGGCCTATTTGAGTCATAGTTATCACTTGCCGACTGAAACGCTGTTTAGTTTTACCCAACTTGGGGCGTTGGCTCAATCCGGTTACATCCCTCCTGCCTTTCAATTGCTTTTATTTGTGGGGTTTTTCATCGCCTTTGCCGTGAAATTGCCGATTGTACCACTGCACACGTGGTTGCCGGATGCTCACGTAGAAGCCCCGACCCCTATTTCTATGTTGCTTGCGGGGATTTTGCTAAAAATGGGGGCTTACGGCCTGTTGCGTTTTGGGTTTGATTGGTTCCCTGTGGCGGCTCAAGCGTTGGCCCCCTATATCGGCGTCTTAGCCTTTGTAAACATTGTCTATACAGGCAGTATTGCTCTAGTCCAAAAAGATATGAAAAAGCTTATTGCCTACTCATCGGTCAGTCACATGGGGTTCATCCTACTGGCGTTGGTGGCCATGAATCAAATTGGGGCTATGGCGGCTGTTTTTATTATGGTGTCTCATGGTTTAGTGAGTGCTGCTTTGTTCTTAGGAGTGGGGACCCTGTATCGCCAAACCCATAGCAGAGAGATTGATCTACATGGTGGGGTTGCTCAAAAAGCGCCTTTCCTGTTCTATTCGTTTTTGTTGATGTCTTTGGCAAGCTTAGGCCTTCCGCTTCTGATTAGCTTTGCAGGGGAAACACTGGCCTTATATGGAGCCTTTATTTCTCAAAGTTTTAGAGCGATTCCCCTTGGTTTTGTCACGTTGCCAATTAACATTCAGTGGATGACGGGATTGTCTACCTTTGGGATCGTCTTAGGGGCGGCGTATTCTTTGTGGTTGGTTAAACGACTCTTTTTTGGGGCCGTTTCTCCCGCTTGTGAAACTCTTGAAGATGCTAAAACCAATGAAGTTTGGGTGTTGGGTACACTGGTGGTTTTGGTCATGGTGCTGGGCTTTAAACCTCAGTTACTCACGAATCAGTTTGAAAGTAACACGCAAGCCATAGGCAAACGTTTTGAACAAGTCTTGGTTCAACGGGATCAAGCAATTTTACAGCAATTAAAAGGGGAGCTGTCTCAAAATGAGGGTTCCTAAGCAAACCCCTCTACGGGCCAGTCGCTCTAGAACAACGCAACTAGTAAAAAAAGGATTTCATGATGATGTTTGAGGCCGTTTCTAATACCCTAATTCAAAGTGGTTTTGGTCAATTTATTTATAATCAAAACCTTGCCTTTTTGGCACCCGAACTCGTGATTAGCTTAACATTGTTAATGACCTTTGCTCTTTCCTTAGCGAAAACGCAGGTGGATCAAGCCAAGAGTTGGGGCATTGCGTTATTGGGGAGCGTGGTTGCCCTTATTTCCATTGTAATGCACTACCAGTTATTTTATACGGTTCAAGCCAATACTTCTCAACAGGTGATGTTTGGCATGTTTGAAGCGGACTTACTTTCGGTGGTGGCGCGTTTTGTTTTAACGCTAGGGTTTATTTTGATTTTACATTTAAGCAAGCGTTATGTGGAAACCCGATTGCCTTTTCAAAGCGGTGAGTTTTATACCTTGTTACTGACGGCGTTTCTAGGGGCGTTGCTTTTGGTTGGGGCGAACGACATGATTATGGCGTTTGTGGCATTGGAAACGTTGGGGATTAGTTCTTATATTTTAACGGGCTATTTGAGAAATGACCTCAAAAGTACGGAAGCTTCCCTAAAGTATCTCATCTATGGCGGATGCAGTTCCGCGGTTTTGCTGTTTGGCTTGGCACTTATTTATGGTCTTGCGGGTGGGTCGACTGCTTTTGAAGCCTTACCCCAAGCATTGAGCCAGTCGACTGAGTTGGGGGCTTGGGCGTCGCTTGCCATTGTGCTTATTTTGGCGGGAATTGGTTTTAAGGTCTCTGCCGCTCCCTTTCATACATGGACGCCTGACGTTTACGAAGGGTCTCCCACCCCGATTACGGCCTTTTTGTCCGTGATTTCAAAATTGGCTGCATTCATTTTTGCCATTCGTTTGCTGACGCCTTTTGCCAGTGTGGGGGGTGAAAATGTTGGACTGCTGATTGGCGTTTTAGCCGTTCTTTCAATGGTGGTGGGTAATGTGGCGGCCTTGAAACAGACGAATCTCAAGCGGTTACTGGGGTATTCCACCATTGCTCATGCGGGTTACATGTTGGTAGGGCTTGCGGCGATGACTCAAAATAGCTTAGGGGCCTTGCTTTTTTATCTGGCCACTTATGTGTTTATGAATACAGGGGCCTTTGCCAGTGTGATGATTGGGGATGAGCTGTTGGCTTCTGAAGAAATGAGTGCTTATGCGGGTTTGGTTAAAGCAAAGCCTTGGTTTGTATTTGCTTTTAGCATCTTTTTATTAGGCTTGGCGGGGATTCCTATTACGGCTGGCTTTTTTGCCAAGTTTTTCTTATTTCAATCGGTTGTGTTGAGTGATTTAGGCCACTTGGGGGTGATTATTATTGCCCTATTGGCCAGTACAGTGTCACTCTATTACTACCTCAACATTATTAAAGTGATGGTCATTGCCGAGCCTTCAGAACAAGTCCAGCGGTTGATGGGTGAAGGAGCAAGCGGGTCCTGTCATTTGAGTAAGACTTTAACCCTTGCCACCGTCATTTGCCTGATTTTAACGCTTGGGCTAGGAATTGTGGGCCAAAGCGGTTTGCTGATTTCTGAATCCGCGATGAACGAACATGGTGTAACGGTCACTCAAAACTTACGCTAGATTCGTTGGGGGCCTTTGCCTCTTTTAACGACGCTTAAACGCTTAAAAAGCCTTTACATTTTTTAAATGTGGAGGCTTTTTTGTTTATAATACAATGATGTAACATTCTCATAACATTTTATCTATCGGATACTATAATAGGTATAATTTTATAACGCATAAAGGATTTTTTTCATGAGCAAACTTAATGTCGTCAAATACGGACACCCCGTCTTACGCACGCCTGCTAAACGCGTCCTTAAAGTATCCGCCAAAATTCAGAAGCTCGTGTTTGACATGATGGAAACCATGTATGCCAACAATGGGTGTGGATTAGCGGCCCCTCAGGTGGGCGAAAGCCTTTCTGTTTTTGTGTTGGACTGTTCCAGTGACGCCAAAAAATATCCGCCCATGGTATTTATCAACCCTAAAATCGTTAAAAGCAAAGGGGCCTGTAAAAGCCATGAAGGCTGTTTGAGTTTCCCCGAGGTATTTGTGGATGTGAAGCGTCATGCGGAATTGACCATTCGCTATCAAGATCTCAAGGGACGCCAGCAAGAAATGAGCTTGAATGTCAAAGAAGATCCGCTATTGTGTCGAGCCATTCAGCATGAAATGGATCACCTCAACGGGATTTTATTTATTGATTACGTCATTGACTATTATGGTACCGATGCGATTTTGCGTCAAAAGGGACTTCCCCCGATTGAAAAAGTCAAACTACAAGACACCACGGCATTAGATGCCCTGTTAGATTTCAATACCGCAGAAGCCATTAAATAGCCCATGGAGATTCGTTCTTATTGGGGTAGGCGTTTTATCTAAAAAGTTTTAAAATATCGTTGCCTAACACAAAAAGCATCATGCCCATTAGAACAATAAAGCCTGACAGGTTCATCCAATGGCGGAAGGTGGGGGGGAAGGAGCGTTTAAACAGCGCTTCATAACCGATATAGACCAAGTAACTTCCATCTAGTGGGGGGAACGGCAATAGGTTCATCACCGCTAAAATGATTGAAATAATAGAAGTCAGCCACAGGCCACTTTGAATACCCGTTTTTTCAATCAATTCTCCACCAAATCGAACCACGCCCACAGGTCCATCTAATAGATCAGGAGAAATCTGCCCTGTAAAGAGTTTGCCGAGCCCAACAAAGTTTTGCACCACCATGTCCGTCAAGACAGACCCCGTTAAACGAAGATTGGTCAATACGTTTACAGGCACGTTTTCTTGAAGGAGACCTAAGTAAATCCCTAATTTTCTTGATTCCCCAAAAGTAAGCGTGACTTGACCTGTGGCCTGCTGAACCAGTTGAGCGGGCTGTTCTAAATCCCCTTGAGCCACATGAAAGGTGAGCGGTTCGCCTGTTTTACACCGATCCAAAAAGGCGGGTAACGCTTGTGTGGGTTCACTATAAAAGCCTTCTAAACGGGAAGTTTTTCCTTCCCCGTTTTTCCCTGAAGAAGTCACACGAAGTAGGACATCGCCCACTTGTAAGCCTGCCCCTTGAGCGGGGGAGGTTTCATACCTTAATAAAACGCGTTTAGGGTTGTAAACAGGCGCAATATCAAATCGTTGATCCACTTGGTGAGCGAGAAAACCACGGAATAAAAGGGCTGTTTCAAGGGGGGTGGCGGCTTCTAAGTAAAGGCGCTTACCTTGATCATAAAAGGCCAAGCGACCGAGTGATTCGGGTTGTTTGACGACTTCTTTTTCAATCAAAACAGGGGCAAAGCCTGTAATTTGCAGTTGCGATTTCATAGCCCCCCATACCCCAAGTACGGTAAACATGAGTAGGACGGCAATCACGGCATTGACGGCAATACCCGCCATGGCAATAGCCGCTTGGTTGAGCAAAGGCTGATTTTCAAAGCGTTGAGGTGAATCTGGCGCTACAGTGCTGTCTTCATTATCATCAGGGAAACTGACATAGCCCCCTAGAGGCAGAATATGTAAGCACCACTTGATGCCCTTCCATTCTTTTTCAAGTAAAGTAGGGCCAAAGGGCAAACCCAAGCCAAAGCGTTCTACTTTCACGCCACATCGTTGAGCCACCACCATATGCCCGACTTCGTGCAGAATGACCAAGAGACTGATTAAAAACAACATAATGAGATAAGACATAAAGGGGCATCCTTCTGACGATGTTCCCTTATTGTAGACAAGCCAAGGGGAAAAGGCAAGGAGGCTTGTAGAGGGCAGGGTTTTTTCATAGGTAGAAAACTTTTTTGCCAAGAGGCTTATATGAACGCATCCCTATGGGTTTCTAAAAAGCGTTGAATGCGGGCCCAATCTTCTAAACGTAAGTGAGAGGATTGATAGTTCCCCAAGTGCCAAACGCCCTTTTCGTCTCGATGATTTAAGTACACATCGCTTGCCAAGGGGGGTAATTCGTCTTTGGTGTTGAGGCTCCGTAAATTATAATCAAACCACGTTTGCCCGTCTTGGTAGAGGTCCCATTCATCTTCCAAATAAATTTCAAAGCTCGAAACGGTCGTATTGAACCAGTTTCGAGCTTGATTAAGTCGCGTATAGAGATCTTCGGCGTCATTCAACAGAAAGGCTTGTAGGGTTTGTACCACCTGTTGGGCAGAAGAGGCATCCATCGGGCTTAGGCCAAAGGCAATAAGTCAGCGTCAGGGACTAACCCTTCACTGACGGTCGAACCCCCAATTACATCGCTCGCGTCTAGGGCGTTGCGATCCGCTTGAATGCGATCACGCACTTTTTGGTCAATTTCGGCCATCATCGTGGGGTTTTCAATAATGAAATCCCGTGCTTTTTCACGCCCTTGCCCCAAGCGGGTTTCTTCATAACTGAACCAGGTGCCTGATTTTTTGACGATGCCCATTTCTGTGGCTACATCAATCACGGAACCTTCTACGCTAATACCTTTGCCGTACAGAATATCAAATTCTGCAATGCGAAAGGGTGGGGCCACCTTGTTTTTTACGATTTTGCATTTCACACGGTTGCCGTATTCAACGCCGTCTTTCTTCAAAATTTCAATCCGTCGTATATCCATACGCAAGGAACAGTAAAACTTCAAGGCATTCCCGCCTGTAGTGGTTTCAGGGTTACCCATGTACACCCCAATTTTTTGGCGCAGTTGGTTGATGAAAATAACCGTGGTGCGTGTTTTCCCTACCACAGCGGTTAACTTCCGCAAGGCTTGAGACATCAAACGGGCTTGTAAGCCCATGTGAGCATCCCCCATATCGCCTTCTATTTCTGCTTTGGGCACAAGTGCCGCGACCGAATCCACCACCACTACATCTACGGCGCCTGAGCGCACCAGTTGTTCCGTGATTTCAAGAGCTTGCTCGCCCGTGTCGGGTTGAGAGATTAAGAGTTCATCGATATTGACACCGAGTTTTTTGGCGTAAATAGGATCTAGCGCATGTTCAGCATCTACAAAGGCGGCAATGCCTCCTTTTTTTTGCGCTTGGGCAATTAAGTTCAAGGTTAAGGTCGTTTTTCCGCTGGATTCAGGCCCATAAATTTCGACAATCCGCCCGCGTGGGATGCCCCCTACCCCAAGCGCCAAATCTAAAGAAAGCGCCCCCGTGGGGATGACATCGATATTCACATTCGGGCGCTCGCCCAATCGCATAATCGAACCTTTGCCAAAGTCTTTTTCGATTTTGTCTAAGGTAAAGGCCAAGGCTTGCTTGCGGGCTTCGTAATCAGAACCGCTTAAATCAACCGCAGCTTCAACAGGGGTCGTATTTTTTGCCATCATAGGGGGGGGGTGTCCTTTTTTTAGGGGGTGGATTGCGTTGAGGGGAATAGTCTTATTTTACTGTAAAAAAAGCTTGTGAAGCGGACTTTCCTTAAATTGTTACAGTTTTAAATGATTACAGTTGTTTAGGTGTATGGTTTTGGCAGGGGGCCGTTCTAATAAAACAAAGAAGTAATGAGATAATCCAACAACGCCATGGTAATAAAGCTCCATACGACGGCTTTGGTGACGGATTTGGCGGATTCATTACTAGAACGGCTCGACGTAAAGCCCACGCTACAACATAGCAAGCCAATCATACCTGCAAAAACCAGCGATTTAATAAACATGACGCCAAGGTCACGCATTTCAACAAAGGCGCGTACAGAATCTAAGTACGCGGTATAGGGAATGCCCGCAATGAGGTGAGCCGTGTACATTCCGCCCAAAATGCCGAGTGTGCTTCCAAGGAGTGTTAAAAACGGGAGCGCCACCATGGTGGCCACCACACGGGGAATCATTAAATAACGCACGGCATCTACGTGCAAGACTTTTAAGGCATCGAGTTGGTTGTTGCTTTTCATGACGGTAATTTCAGCGGCGAAGGCAGAACCTGCCATGGCAATCACCGCAAAGCCTGTCATAACAGGCCCGAGTTCACGCACCATCGCCACCGCCACGAGTCCTCCGACAAAGGCGGAACCGCCTTGCTCTGCCATATCAGGCGCCACCTGCATAGAAAGCACCGAACCCAGCGTGCCAGTGAGCAATAACGCCATGGGCATGGTGTCGAGTCCCACAAAGGCGAGGCGATCGAAGATGTGACGTATGCCCCAGTGCCCAACGCCCATGAAGTGAAGCATGCGACGGCCGTCAATGGTGGCAAAGCCCACGGTTTCAAGCACGTGGCGAAGGGGGCCTAAGCACCAGTGGAAGAACCGCCGTGTTTGGGGAAACAAGACGGGGCGTTCTTCAAGGGGGGGAGGGGGCGAAGCTGAAGTAGGCATGAATGTTTATCCTTTATGTATTGGAACCATATGTGATCACACGTTCCACCAACACCAACCCTAAAAAGCCCACGCTAATTTGACCGTTTAACGTAAAAAACGCTTGATTAACTCGCGTTAAGTCTTCCGCGTGGACCAAACGATGTTCTTTCACCAGCCAAATGCCCATCAGCACGGTGGCTAGGCAAAAGCCCCAGCCCACAAAACCGTAGGAAGACCTACTGTAGAATCCTATAAAAAGCAGTAACGCCAGTATCGAACCGGCGTGCATCCAACGGCTTAGGTGTAAGGCGCGTTCAATGCCCCATTGCGCAGGCAGGCTAAACAAGCCGTGCTTCTGGTCAAAGTCGGCGTCTTGGCAGGCGTAAATCACGTCAAAGCCCATCACCCACAAGGCCACAGCTGCTCCAAACAACAGGGGCAAGCCCCCTTGCCAAGAACCACTTTGCGCCAACCATCCCCCAATGGCGGAAGAGCCAAGCGCCAGCCCCAACACCAAGTGGCACAGGCTCGTGAAACGCTTGGCGTACGAATATAGTGTCAATATCAAAACAGCCACAGGCAATAATTGCTGACACAATAAAGGCAGTTGCCACACGGCGAATATCATCAGACTTAAGGCGCCAAGGGTCAGCAACCACGCTTCTGTTTTGGAAACCAGCCCCGCGGGGATTTCTCGAGATGCGGTGCGTGGGTTGAGGGCATCTAGGTGGGCATCGGCCAAGCGGTTCAAGCCCATGGCATAGGTACGCCCCCCAATCATCGCCAGCGTCACCCAGGCCACCGTGTGGAGTGAAGGAAACTCAGGAGAAGGATTGGCCAGCAGAAGGGCCGTCATGGCAAAGGGCAAGGCAAACACGGTGTGTTCTAAGCGAACGAGATTGGCATAATGCGTGGCTTTGGTGTTCAACCGTTGCAACAGGTTCATAGGGCGGTTCTTTCTAAATAGGCGTGTGCTTTTTCAATGCCTTGAACAACCGTGTCTGGGGGCACTGTTCCCACAAAAAGCGTCCCCAACGGCAAGACGGGTAAAACCAGTCGTAATTGACCTGTTTGAAGGACTTTCTTGTCTTTTGCCATAAAGGGCAAAAGATCTTCAGGCGAAGGATAGGGGGTGAGAAGGGTTTTGAGTTCATCAGGAAAGAGAGACAAGCCTTCCATGAGCGTGAGTACGCGCTTGACGCAACGGTCGCCTAAAGCAGCTTCATGGGTAAAAAGGGCACAAAGCAAGCCAAGCGCTACGGCTTCCCCGTGCAGGATTTTGCCATACCCATAATACGCTTCATACGCATGGGCAAAGGTATGCCCGAGGTTTAGGCATACTCGACCGCGCGCGTCATGGGCGGGGAAGGATTCGGTTTCGTCTCGCATGACCACAGCGGCTTTTATGGCACAAGCCTTGCGAATGAAGGCCCCTTCTTCATCTCGCCAATGGGCGCCTAAACGTTCAAAATCAGCCAATAAGCCGGTGCCTTCCTCGATTTCTATATCTAAAGCGGTGGCTTCAATTAAAGCGTATTTGAACAGTTCCGCAAGTCCTGCTCGAATTTCTCGAGGGGCAAGCGTGTTCAAGGTGTCGGTGTCGATGCTCACTAAATCAGGTTGTTTAAAGGCCCCGATGCTATTTTTCACGTCGCCAAAGTTGACGGCGACTTTGCCACCGACTGAAGAATCCACTTGCGCTAAAAGCGTTGTGGGCACTTGCACAAAACGCGTGCCACGTAAGTAGCTAGATGCCAAAAACCCCGTCAAATCACCCACAACGCCCCCGCCTAAGGCCAAAAACACATCTTTTCGGGTCATGCTGGCTTGCATGGCATGCTGGTAGAGGCCTTCGAGTATTTTTAAGTCTTTGGCCCGCTCTCCCCGAGGCACGTGCGCTTGGAGGACTTCAAAGCCGGTGGCTTCTAACACCGTGCGGGTTCGTTCCACATAGCCCTTGGGCAAGCCTAGATCATACACGACCATGATTTTTTGTGTGGTGTCAATGCCTGCCTGAAGCATATCTTGCCCCAAGGTATGGAGCCCCCCCGCCTTAATGAGAATGTCATAGGTGTGACGCGTCCCGCTAAGCTGAAGGGTTAAAGGGGCATCTTGTTGGGGGTGGGGGGCGTTCATTTAATCAGGCTCCGTGGTGGGGACGTTTTTGGGCATGCTGGGCAGAAAGTACGTCACATAATTATACAGGCTTTCAAGAACGGCTTCTAAGGCTTCTTGGGGTTTGAGATAGGCCGTTTGAACATGGACTTGGGCTTGTTCATAAAAGGGGGTTCGCTCTGCATAAAGTCGTTTGACAACAGAAGAGGGATCTTTAACGTTGATTAAAGGACGTTCTTTGGGGGAAAACAAGACCCGTTCTAGCAAATGGGCTTCATCCACTTCAATGTAAATCACCAGCGCCAAATCGAGCGCCAGATCCAAATTGTCTTGATCCACCAGTGCTCCTCCGCCAGTGGCAATGACGGTGCGTTCTTGGGTTAAACAGCGTGCCAAGCATTCACTTTCATAACGGCGAAACGTGGCTTCACCGTCTTCTTGAAAGAGACGAGCAATTTTTTTGCGATGAAATTGTTCAATGGCGTTATCGGTGTCCACAAAACGAAACCCTAACACGCCCGCTAGCTTTCGGCCCAAGGTGGATTTACCACAGCCCATAAAGCCGGTAAGCACCAAACGGCTTAAGGCGGGGTGCCTCTTCAGGGTTTCGGCGTGGTGGTGGGCTTTGGGGGACAAGGGCAAGGGGGCGTCTTGCATAGGGAAAACTCTTTATAACACTATATTTAATCATCCATCAGGATGTCTCTTTTCAGTATACCATCGACAAGGCGGGTTGAACCGTTTTAAAAACGAGACGCTTAAGTCCCTAAAATTTTACGCAAGGTTTCAATCATTGCCCACGTAACCAAAAGCAAGTGCAATAAGCGTAAATGCTTGTTGTGCAGTTTGGCTTGAGCCTTTGCTCCTAGCCATCCGCCGACAAAGGCAAGGGCGGAAATGCCCAAAGCAAGCTTCCAAGGCACCACATGGGCTTGCGATTTCCCTAAGACGGTTCCCAAAGACGTTAAAATGACCACGCCTGTGCCTGTAATAATGGCTTGACGAACGGGCATTTTTAACACTTCCGTCATAAACGGTACGAGAAAAACAGCCCCCCCCATGCCTACAATGCCCGCCAAGGCGCCAATGGCGGTTGAAAACGGCACAATCAGCCACCATTTCTGCCATAAGTGATTAAAATCGGTGATGAATTCGTGGCGTTCAACCACATTTTTATGAAACACCACTTGTAAGTACTTACGCACGCCTAAGGTCAAGGTGGCGGTGAGGGCCACCATTAAAATGCTTAAAATCATGGAACGCGACCACGTGGCTGAAAAGTAGGCTCCCCCACACGCCCCTAAGACCGAAGGCACCCCAAATAAAAGCACCAGACGTTTTTTCATCGCCTTATTGCGAATGTGTACGTAGGTTGATGACATGGAACTGGCCAAGGCTTGAACCGCGGCAATCCCCGTTGCGGCTTGCACACTCACCAAATCCCCCCCTAGTAAAACGGGAGGAATGAGGATTAATCCGGGGACCATTTGCAACCCCCCCCCGATGCCGAGAAGCCCCGACAAAAAACCGACCAACACACCCAACAGCCCCAGAAATACTTGGGCGTTTACAGTGGTAGGGTCTTGCAACACAAGGGCGGAAGCTTCAAAGGGCATAATGAACTTTCTTGAGGGCAGTGCTTGCGTAAAAACGGTATTTACGGGTTTATCTTACTCAAAAGAAAGTCCAATGCCAAGTGATAGCCGCTTAAGCCCAATCCGCAAATCACACCCGTTGCCACCCCTGACACATACGACTGCTGACGAAAGTCTTCTCTCGCATGGATGTTGGAAATATGCACTTCCACAATGGGGATGCTTAACATCGCCAAGGCATCACGCAAGGCGACACTGGTATGCGTCCAGCCTCCGGGGTTGATGATGAGTCCCACGGCTTTAGGTTCGTGAAAAATGGCGTGAATGGCCTCGATCATTTGGGCTTCGTCATTAAATTGAGCATGCACCAAGGTGGCTTTTTCTTTGATGCTGGCATGACGGATCAGCTGATGTTCGAGTTCAGCTAACGTGGTTTTGCCGTAAATATCGGGTTCTCGCAAACCCAGCATGTTCAAGTTCGGTCCATTAAGTAGGTAAATATGTTTCATTCCGATTTCGCCTTTCGGGGGGACTTAGGAGTTTGGCTAAAGTAAAGCCCTACTTCTTGTAGGTTTAAGCCTTCTCGCTTGAGTTGTTCTTCAATCACCAGCTGGATCAGGTGAGGTCTTGAAAATCCCAAGGCTTCGGCTAGCTTGATAGCGGTTTGAAAACTAGGGACACGTCGTCCATGCTCATAATCGCTTAGACGTTGTGGGGAGCAACCCACCCGATCAGAAAGTTCGTTTAAGCTCCATTCTTCAGCACGACGGCAGACCCTTAATTGTCGTCCGAGTGTCCATGGGGCATCAGGATCAATCCCCACAGAACGTAAAACGTCTTGATAAGGGACGCTTTCAAACGTATCATCGTGTTCGGTAATCATGTGGTGTAATCTCCTGTACTTCAATAATTTCGTGGGTCTGTTCTTCGTAAATGAGTCGCCATTGTTTGTTGAGTCGAATGGAACGTTGCCCTTTTCGATCGCCTTGTAAGGGTTCGTCACGAAAGGATTTATATTGAAGTCGTATGAGTAAGCGTCCTAAGCGTTCCATTTTTTCAATCCAAAAAGCGACTCGTTCTTGAATATGAACAGGGGCTTTTTTGAATTGCTTTTCCGCTCGTTTGCTAAATCTAATCAACAAATATACTCCTCATCGGATGATAATTTCAGTATAACAAAGCAAGCCGACTATTTCAACCCCTTGTCGGAGTAATTTTGTAGTCACCTTTACAGAAAACTCTAAAAATGACTACAACAGTTCCAAAAACGTCCCTTGACGTTGCCAATCCCCCGATCGAAAGCTCCACAGCAGATCGGGGTGCGTGTCCGTTGCCATCGCCAGTCGTTCGAGGCGTCTTACCCCAGCATGACGCAATTGTAGCTCGTTTACAAAGGGGACATCTGCATGAAATTTTGTAGGATGATGAATAGACCGTCGATACCAGAGTCCTTGCGTTTCCCATGCGATAGACGCTTGCAATTGGGCGAGGACATCCGCATCAATTTCAAAACCGTCTAAGGATAAAGCAGGGGCAATCACCGCAATGAGTTGAGACCGATCGGCTCCTGCATTCGCCAAGACATCTACCATTTTAGGCGCCAAGCCTAAAGCCGTAGACTTCCAACCGCAATGCACGACCGCCCCTTGATGAATATCGGGGGCATACAAAATCACAGGCGTGCAATCGGCACTAAAGACCACCGCAGGGTGATGGGGCTGGTCGACGAGAATCGCATCCACTTCGCCATGCTGAGCTTGGCTTACGGCAAAGTAATCCGCACCATGAACTTGCGTGGGAAAGGCGAGTTTTTTGGTGTTCATGCCAAAGCACGACAACCACGCTTGACGATGCTTGTTTAGCAGCATGGCATCCGCTTCTGCTCCAGCCACAAAATCAGGCTTTGTGGAAAGGCCGTAACGTAGGCGGTGGGTATAGGCGTCTAAAAGAATTGAAGAGTATTCAGACAATCGCATGATTTATTTCTTGGCCGCTTCTTTTTTAAGTTTGGCAATGTACCATGAGACTTTGGCACGAATGACATTGCCGACGTCTTTGGCTTTGACGGAATCGTCCCACGGGAGTTGGTTGATGTCAATTTTACCAGCGCTGTCTGTCCCTGGGTGACGCAATCCAAATTCGTAGTGGGTGTAGACGGTTTCAGGGCTTACGGCGATGCCGTAGTGAAGGCAACATCTGGCCATTTCTTTACAGGCCCGTTCTAAACTAATTTCCGTAAACACCCCTGGCTTATAGCCTTTAGGCCCTCCGCACACGGCAATGCCAATTGTAAAGCTGTTGCCCCCCCCGCAATGGGCGGCATACTTGTCTCGATTTGTCAGAGATTTACCGTTAGCTTCGGGGGTGTACTTGCCTAAGTGAATACTGCCATCACCCGCACAGATGTAATGATAATGTTGTTTGTCGGTGGCATTGGGGGTTAATCCACCAGCCGTCCAGTGCAGGCAAATCCGTTTAAGCTGAGGGGGAACTGGGGGCATGACGGGTTCCTTTAAAGTGTATCTTCTACTTAATTTTAGCATTCGCGTTGAATCGAGGCAATATATCGTATCAAGGATACAGAGAAAGTGGATTTACTCCCTCTCCCTTAGGAAGAGGGAGTAAAACGCCCTTTCGCAGAGCCTTCTATATAAGCCACATAAAACCGAAACAGCGTAGACACCATAAACCCTAGGCCCCTGCACACACCCAAAAAAATGGAGACTTGGGGAAGTCTCCTGAACTATAAATAAAACATTTTCTCAAAATAAAAGGGGGAACAAAACCGAATATTTACTTACAGGTAAGGAACGGAGGGGGGTCAATACGGCTTAGGCGAAGAGGTTTAGTCTTTTGGCTTGGCCTTCGCGCTGAACAGTAGGCTTCAAGGCGGTAGGGGTGTTCACAAACGGCATCAAGCCAGAACGGGGATTTACGCTTAAATCCACAGACGTTTTAATGGCTGGTTGCGGAGTATTTGACGCAAGTAAGGGTTTAGACACATTACTGTGTAGGTTGGCGGTATTGTTGGTGTTCATCGAATAAAAACAGCTGATTGACATGGGAGATTGCATCCTATGTTAGAGGGCTGAGTGAGTGAATGACCCTTAAAGACCTTCACAAGATTAAGATACAACAGACTATGTGACGACTATGTGACGATTTTCGTCTTTTTTTGTGACAGTTTGTCACTTTTTCGTCGGGCTTTAAGCGTGTTTGGCGCATTGGGATGGCTCAAGAGACGCTTGTAGAGAAAAAGCCCCTGTATTTGCGTCGGGCTTTATGTTAAACTTCTACAAAAATAGCCCTCAACCCTTTAGGATGATCAATCGATGAACTTTTATTGGCTGTTACCGCCCGCTATTGGTATTTTTCTCTTGTTGGCCACCACGTGGTGTTTTTCAGAACATCGCTTTCGTGTGGATTGGGGGCTCATTCTGCGTGCGATGGCCTTGCAGATTCTGCTGGCATTGTTACTGACGCAAGTGCCTCAAGCCCAAGTCGTTATGCTTTCTGTGGGCCAAGGCATCGAACGTTTACAGCATTTCGCCAACCAAGGGGCGGCCTTCGTTTTTGGGGGGTTTATTTCTAATCCAGACGCGTTGAACCGTCTGTTTGGTGCCAACGGGGCCTTTGTTTTCGCCTTAAAACTCTTGCCTGTCTTAGTCTTTGTCGCCAGTTTGGTGTCAATCGCTTATTACTTGGGGATCCTTCAAATGGTGGTGCAACTGGTTGCACGGCTCATGAACGCTGTTTTGGGCGTTTCAGGGGCAGAAGCCTTGTCCAACTGTGCGAGTGTCTTTGTGGGGCAGGTGGAAGCTCAAATGCTGGTTAAACCGTACTTAAAAAGCGTTACCAAATCGGAGTTGCTGGCCATGATGGCAGGGAGCTTGGCGTGCATTTCAGGCGGTATGATGGCGGTTTACATCGGCATGGGGATTCCAGCAAGTGACCTCTTAACGGCTTCGCTCATGGCGATTCCGGCTAGTTTTGCGGTTGCCAAAATTTTGATCCCCGAAACACAAACCCCTGTGACCCAAGGGAACGTTCGCTTAGAAGTGGAACAAAAAGCGGTGAATGTGATTGATGCCGCTTCTCAAGGCGCCACAGAAGGCTGGCATATTGGCGTTAGTGTGCTGGCTATGCTCATTGCCTTTGTTTCATTAGTCGCTTTTTTAGATGCAGGCTTTGGCTTGTTCGGCAAACAACTCATGGCGTGGGGGGTGGCCCCTGAAGTGTGGGGGATTTCTTTGGCGCATTTAAGTATGTCTAGTCTTTTAGGGAAGCTTTTTTACTTCGTGGCCTTGGGTTTAGGGATACCCTCGCAAGACGCTCTAAGCGCAGGGAGCCTGTTGGGAACAAAGATGATCATCAATGAATTTGTGGCCTACTCTCAACTCAGCACTTTAATGAAGCAACAGAGCTTAGCCCCTGTGAGTCAAGTTATTTTGTCGGTGGCCTTGTGCGGTTTTGCGAACTTGGGTTCCATTGCCATTCAGCTTGGGGGACTTGGCGCCATGGTGCCAGAACGTCGAAGTGATATTGCTTCGCTTGGGGTGAAGGCCATGCTTTGTGGTACGGTGGCGTCGTATTTGTCGGCAACGGTGATGGGCGGGGTGTTTTATATGAATCAGCTGGACAACGTCCCGACTTGGGCGCCTTTGGCGCTGATGATTTTGTGTGGGTTGGTGATGATGGGGAGCCATTTTTTGCAACGCCCCTTGCGAGACGATGAACCGCGTCGTTTAAGGTAAGCTTGGCACACAATTCCTTCATTAAAGAGCTTCAACAGGCTTCTTAGTTCACGCAAGGGGCTTTCTATAGAACGCTTAAAAATAGTGGGGTTTAGCGACTGGGCAAAGGGCTTAAAAATACGTTATACTGAAAAAGAGTGGCTTTTTTGAACGGGCCTTCACACCCTCAAAAAATCATTGAAAATCGAGTAAAAAACGGGGCTAGTGTGTGTCAAAAATGAGGGTTTTGTGTGTCAAAAACAGGTATTCTGTGGGCCAAAAAAGGGGTTTCTGTGTGACAAAAACCCCTATTCTGTGTGTCAAAAATCGAATTTCGTGTGTCGAAAATTAGGCCGTTTTTATACGTCGGTCCTGCTGTTTGGCCTCGTTTTTTGAACGTTCGTTTAGTTTAACACTTCGAGACGAACTTTCGCTACGCCTGAAGACACGGCGCCAATGGCTTGAGCCGCTGCTTTAGAAAGGTCAATCACACGATGGTGGCTATAGGGCCCTCGGTCCGTGATTTTAACCACACAGCTTTTGCCGTTTCGTTCATTGGTGACTTTTACTTTGGTGCCAAAGGGCAAGGTTTTATGAGCGGCCGTCATATGATTCATGTTAAAACGTGAACCATCTGCTGATTTACGACCGTGAAATCCTGGCCCATACCAAGAGGCAACACCTTTAGCAATAAAGCGTCCAGACGCCTTTAAGTCAAACATAGAAGGGGGACTGACGGGCTTTTCACCTAGTGCGATGCGGAGCTGTTTCATCCACGATTTAGCTAAGGAATCTAAAGGCACGTGAGCCGCCAAGGCGTTGGATTCATCCACCACAGTCACGAGAGCCTTACCAATCATGAGCTTATAATTGCCCTCCGCTTCACGTTCCAAGTGAACATCTTGATAGCGAAGCGGTGATTTGGCCAGCCCCCTTAAGCGATCCGCCACTTGCTTTGAACGCAAGTACGGCGTTAAAAACCCTAATTTTGAACGAAAACGAAACACTTCTTGTTCATTGATGTAGAAGCCGGCTTCTTCCAACGTTTTATTGTAAACAGTTCGCAAGGAATAAGGCAATTCATGTTCAAATAGGTTGTTTATCGTCATGTGATCAGGCAAGGACTGTAAGTGCCGCGTGAGCACGAGACTAAACTGTTCTTGGCGTTCTTTATGAGCGTCTTGTTCAAAAAAAGTACCCTGAGTCTTGTGAACAACAGAGGTGTTTTTGCTGAGTGAAGTCCCTGTCGTGACGGGGGCTTCAAAAGGCTTATGGGCTTTAACGGCACTAGAAGGGATCAAACCTTCAGCAAAAGCGATATCATCCATTAAGGGGGGACTGGCCAGTATTTTTTTACTTTGATCCGGCCGAAGATTTTGGTGTTCGTTGCTAGGCAAGGAAGGCGCTTGTTCATGAGCGTCACATAATAGAACGTTCCAGTGGGAAGCAATCAGTAAAGCCAACACTAAACAAGCCAACGCATTTTTATTCTTTCCATCTCTCATGAGGCTGGAATCTCCGTACTTGCTAAACTTAAGTGCTCCGTGTATAGCATCACCGCTACCGTTGAATGACCAAACAGCTCTTTACTGTGGATTCAATTGTGCCTTGTATTATTTCACAAGGGGGTAACCGCAATGGGGAAATGCTCGGTCATCAGTCAAAACTCAGGGGAACTTCACAAAGCTTCCGTGGTTTAGGTCGAAAGTGGGGTTTAGCCACCGTCTTTTCCGCATACAGTTCGCAGCCTAAGCCGCATCGAAAGGCGATAAATACTTGGTTTCATAAGTGTTTTATACACACCAAAGGATTTAAGGCGTTCCGCAATGCCATATTAGCATAGCTGACTAGAAAGGCAAGCATTTTTTAAAAAAGCTTCCATTAGATGGTGGGCTTTGTCCTCTAAATTCTAGGGGGAGTGTTTTTTGGCTGTGTCGCGCTCCATCTAATGGAAGAGTTTATATGTGAAAAAGGGGAGGGGTCAGGCAGTAGAGTGATAGAACTTCCTTCATGTAAGTGATTTTTACCCCACGCGTTACGGGGACACACGAAGACTGACGTATAGTAAATACACAGAGAAAGAATACCAAATGTTCATGATGGACATTTTTTGAAAAAAGAGGAATAATAGCCCGCCCTATGATGATTTTAGCTACCCCCCAAAACGGCGTTGTGTCTTTAGTCTTTTCATCTGACTTTTCAAGGCTTGAATTAGTGTGGATCAACACACAGTCCGGGCAAATAATCAATGCAGGGTATATTCCAATCAGTAGTATTGATTTAAATACTCGATCCGTTTTAGTGCCTGATAATTTTTTGGAAAGTGTTCAATCATTATTTCAAGAACTGAATATTCCGCCTAATTTGCCCGTTACGTTGGTGTTGCCTAGTTTTTATACGCGTATGCTTGGTTTGCCCCCAAGTATGCATGAAAAAGACCTACATGCCATATTATTAAGTGAAGCAGAACGTTCGGTTTTATTTAGGCGTGAAGTACCCGCCCTAGATTGGTTGTTTTTAAATGTGGAAGACGATGAAAATGAATACTGTGTGTATACGGCGTATCCACTTTCTGCGTTAACCACTTTATTGGGTATTTTGGATCAACTCAACATCAATCTTTATTCGGTTGAAAGTAATGTGACGGCCGTTATAAAAGGGTTGATTAGTACGGGGACCCTGGCTAATGATGGTCAAAAACGACTTCTTTCCATTTTTAATGAAACGAACTCTACTAATTTAGTGCTAGAAGGAGCCAACATCACTAGCTTGATTGAAGCCCCTCTCTCGTCTCAGAACATTAATGCATCGGATCTGGTAAGCGATTTACAGCAAGACATTAGTACGTTAAGTGATTTACTACAAGATTATAATGAAGCCATTGTGGTGCATAATAATTCCAAAGTGTCTCCGCAATTATTGGCAAGTGCTTTTGAACAATTTGATGAAGTGGTGTTGGTTGAACAAAACCCTGAAACGATTGCGTCCTTAGGGGCACAAAAACCTTTATACCCTTGTACGGTTGAAGCTTTAGGGGCGGCGATGTTTAAGGAATTGGCTTCATTTGGGAGTTTAAACTTGCTCCCTCAAGAACGTCAACTTGAAGTGATGGTGGCGGATTACCGCACCAAGATTCTACCCTTTGCTATAGCCGCGAATGTTGTGGTTTTAGTGTTAGTTCTTTCAGTGTACGGTGTGCTTTCTGCTTTAAATTTTAGTAAAAGCTTGAGTTTGCAAGAAGTAAATAAGAAAATTATCAATCACAAGGCACCAGTTGTTTCGCCTGAAATTTACGCCAAAGAACTGTGGTTGAAACGTTATGGTGATTTTAATGTCAAAGTGGTCAAATGGTTTACTGCTGTTCAAAAAGAGTTGCCTAGCACGATATGGTTCAATTCGGTTTCTTTGCAAGCAGTGAATGGTAAAAGTTTTTTACGTCTAGAAGGGGGGAGCCAAAATGGGCAAGAAATCGCCGGCTATTTTCAAAAAATACAACCTCCCTTTCTGGCCGAAAAATTGACGTATTCCCAAGTGCAACCGACTTCCTTAAACATAACCCCTTCTTTATCTCCCGTTAAGTCCGAAACAACCCCAACTTCTACAGCGAGCACGGCGAGTGGCTTAGACAAGGTGAATAGTACGGATGTTTACTATAAATGGCAAGCTCAAGCAGGGACTGATCCAAGTGTTGAGCCCACCACAGGAGCTACGCCTGCTACTTCGTCTCCACTTCCTAGTCTTGCCCCAGCGAACCATTAATTGATTGAGTCTATAAAGGTTTTACCCATGCGAAACACAGCCCATTCCGTCTTTGGCCCTAGTCATCCTGCGTTTACTAAAGTCCTTCAAACCCCTGAAGTCTTATTGGGAGTAACGGGGATTGTCGTGATTTTATTAATTGCCTTTAATGTCTTGTTTTCTTCTGTACTGGCTTCTGCCACACAAATTAATAAAGACATTGTAACGAAAGAACAAGAACTGAAAGACAAAGAAGCGTTAGATGTTTTATTGGTGCAACTAAAAAGCGAAGCGGATCAAAATACCACCGATCTATTAACGATGGAGCCAGGTGAGATTGCTTCGGTGAAGATTTTTAACTTTCTAAAAGAATTAGAAGCGTTAAGTGCAGATCCACTTAATTTGCCTGAACCGCATCATCAAGTGTCCATTTTTCATGTGGAACAGGTACTGAATGCCCCTGCTGCTGGAACGCCAGCAACGCCTCCTGCTCAAGCCGCGGCAACAAAGAACCTCTTTAGTCCGGAAGTTGCCCCCTTTTCTGTCGCTGAACTGGCCCCACTTAATTTGAATATACCTGCTGACCTGTACACGTATAAAATAGATATACGGGGTTCGTATCTTGGACTGGTCAACTTTTTGAGAAAAGTGGCCATTCACTCCCCATTCGTGGGGATTAAGAGTGTGGAACTTAAGGTGGATCCAGAGGCTCCAAGTGTCTTATTATTTAGGAATGTGCCTCCCCCTTCTGCCTTAGTAAGCACCACCCCAAAGCAGCCATCTATTTCGACCACAACAGGAACAACAGGAACAATAGGAGCTCCCGCTTCAGGGGCGCCTCCCGCTTTGCCGAGCGAACTTGTCAAACAATTTTTTGTGGATTCTTCTAAAAAAGCCAACACCCCATTGGTGATGACGTTAACCGTCGATATTTTCTTGAGTAGTGGGACTTCAACCACCGAAGCCTCTTCTCCTGATACAATAACACCAGATGCCAATTCAGGAACGCCTGCCCCCCCTGCGGGCTAGGGTTTCAAGTAAGGCATCTAGTAAGGAAGGATGCTTGAAACTTTGTGTCGTTGGGAAAGGTCGCATGCTTCATGCGTTGATGAACGCTTTGATGGACTATCATCAAGCAGGGCGGGTTCAGGTGCTGGCTGTCGTGACTTCTTTGCACGAACAGGCCCCCGTTCAATGGAATGAAGCAGGGGTTTCCTTTATTCAGTGTTCTCAAGGCATTCAAGAACCCGCGCTATTGCATCACCTTCAAGAAGTTCTCAAGCCTGAGGTGATTCTTTTGGCGTCGTGGGGAGAGATTTTAAGCGCAACAACTTTAGCGTCCTTAGCCCCGATGAAGGTGTGGAACTTGCATCCTTCTTTACTGCCTGCCCATCGAGGGGTGAATCCTTATCTGGCGAGTATTTTAGCAGGGGACTCCGAAAGTGGGCTGACCTTGCATCAGTTGGAAGCAGGCATAGATGAAGGGAAGATATTGGCCCAGCGTTCTGTACCTATAACACTGGGGATGAGTGGCTTGGACTTGCAAGCACGAACGCTACAGGAACTCCCCTTGCTTGTTGAAGCCTTATTGAGTCAACTAGACGCAATGGGCTTAGAAGCCTACCATCAAAGTGCGACAGCACAAAGGCTATGGGGGGCTTCTCATCACCGTTTGGCCTGCATCACGCAAGTGATTTTAAATCCAACATCGCCTTTTGAAGTGTTGAAACGACAGGCTCAAGCCGTACGTGGGTGGATGCCCTGCTTACTTCCTTTGGGCAAGGGGTTTGCTTTAGGCGTGGAGTCGTTTCATTCGCGTGAACCGAATCACTCCGCGGTCTTTCAGTGGGAACATCCTGTGTCAGGAAAAATCGGTTTTGTTACAGGAAACGCCCTATATTATAAGGGGTTTAAATGCCCCTGCTGGATTGGTTTAATGGCTTGGCTGGCAAGAGTTTTAAGGAGTTTGGGCTCTTTTAACTTAACAGCCAAATGTAACAATTTAGGCATCTTTTAGCATAATCAACATACAAATGACTCACATTTTGAATGAAGCTGATACAATAAGAACATATCAAATAAATGATTTATTTTTTGATTTGACCCTATATCATTACCCTATTCACTCAGGATGATTTTAAAATCATCCTTTTTTTTTATCTTTTGGATACTATAATACAGTAGGGGTGGGTATAAGAAGACCCCTCATCATAAAGGGCAACATGTATGTTGAAAAAATGGTTGTGGACGCTAACGCTGGGCCTACTTTGGGTGATGATGGGCCTTGGTTCTGCTTGGGCGATAGAAAATACACCCAAGTTTCACTGTCCTGCCCCTCAAACGTGCGTCAACTTTGTCGCCATTAACGATGTGTATGAATGGAAGCCTTATCCGACAGACAAAACAGGGTCTTTAAGTCGCTTTTCAACCTATTTAACGCGCTTGCATGAACGCTTCCCTCAAAGTGATGTGCTATTTGCGGGGGATTTACTGTCTCCTTCAAGCGACAGCCAATTGACCCAAGGCTTGCACATGGTACAGGCCTTGAATGCCTTAGGCATTAGAGTGGCGAGTTTGGGAAATCATGAGTTTGACTTTGGCAAAGAAGCCTTAGTCAAGGCGATAAGCGCCTCTCAATTTCCGTGGTTAGCCGCCAATGTAGAGGTTTTGCCAAAGGCCTTACTTTTACAAAACCAAATCAAGCCATACACCATCATTGAACAAGCAGGCAAGCGGATTCTCGTGTTTGGTTTGTTGACAACAGAAACAACTCAGCTCAATAATATCGCTGGCTATGTCACGATTAAAGATCCCATTAAAACAGCTCAACGCCTTTTGCCTCAATGGATTCAACGCGAAAAGCCCGATGCTGTGATTGCGCTTACCCACTTAAACATTGCGGAAGACAGACGTTTGGCACAATCGGTGCCGAACATTGATGTTATTTTAGGGGGGCATGATCATCACCAACTTTTACAAGTCATTAACGGTGTGCCGATTATTAAGTTGGACAGTGATGCTCGAACCGTGGGGCATTTGCAACTCAATTTTAATCCCAGTACGACGCTCGCTAATCGTCATTTGGTCAAAGAAACCCCTATTGCAGAATGGCATTACGAAGTCACGGCCCTGACCCCCGCAGAGTTCCCTGAAGACAAGGCCTTTGAAGCCAAAGTGCTTGAAACAACACCGATTCATTTAGCTAGCCTAGACGAAACAGTGGGGACGCTCCCCGTGACTTGGAACTTACAGCAAAACGCGCTTCGAGGCGTGTACAGCCCCACCGCTCAACAAATGGCTGAAATCCTGCGTCGTTACCTCAAAACGGATGTCGTTCTCATCAATAGCGGGGGCATTCGGGGCAACCGAATCATCCTTCCTGGCGTATTAAGTCAACGAGACATGTGGCAGATATTACCTTTTAACAACAGCCTAGTAACGCTGAACTTGACGCCCAAACAACTTCGGGCGGTGCTTGAAAAGGGGTTTAGCCAAGAGGACACTGATCCTAATTGGGGGGGCTACCTACATTTTTCAGGCCTTATTGCGGTGGTGAATCCAACGGCCCCTGTTGGCAAACGTGTGCAAGCGTTGTGGGATGTTCACACAGGGCGTCCTTTAGAAGCCTCAAAACGGCTTCGGGTGAGTGTGAATACCTATTTAGCCGAAGGCGGCAATGGCTTTGACCTTTTGAAGGGGTATAAAGACGCTCAAGTGCCTGCTCCGCTCGTACTTTCTGAAACCCAAGCGGTGAGCTTAGGCAAAGCCTTTAAGGCGCTAACACCCCAAGCCTTGTATGACGCGACCCACCAAGCACCCTCTGTTCAACGCGCGATTCAACCTTCATTAGATCTGTAAAAGAACGCCCGCTTAATAGTTTTTCGGCGGAATAACCAATTCTTGGTCTAGTTTTAAGGCATCGCTCTTTAGATTATTCGCTTTTTTCAAGCGAACCACATAATTAGGGGAGTAAGATCCGTAAAACTTGTGCGCTATGCCTCCTAAGGTGTCCCCCGTTTTGACGGTGTACATGGTCGCCTTAACCGCCTGTCCTTCTGTGGGTTCAGCAGTGGGTTCAGCCTTTATGGCAGGTCCACTTTCTACAATAGGTGAAGAATTCGCCGCTTTAATCTGTTCTTGAGGCACTGGTTGTGTGACGGCATTAATGGAAGGGGTTTGTGGGCGTGAATTAAAAACCCAAAAGAACAAGGTGGTTAAAATTAAGCCGGTAAGTAAACCCGCCACAAAGGTCAATAAGGGGTGTTGTTCTTCCTTGATGTCAGAAAGAACTTGGGGTTCTGTATTTTGAGACCATAACACATCGAGTTCTTTTTGAGCCGATGTTGAGGGGCTACTTTCATTACGCAAGTAAACACCCAAGTTTTCAGCAGGGATTTGACTTTCATTTAAAGGGGTTTCTACAGAAGGAGTCGCCATAATAGGGTTCCTATTTAAATTGAATCTATTTACCAGCAATAGGTAAATGAGATAAAGGTAAACTTAAGTGATCGTAATCACCAAAATGAGCAAAGGGGATTCAATAAGATCGCCCAAAACAAATGCTTAAGGTGTTTACGCAACGAACTTTATTGAAAGGTCTCCTGATGAAAGGGACCGTTTGTATTATACGGTAAACATGGTTGGCGTGACAAAATATGAAGCTATCGTAACAGAAGGGGCCTTTTTTTGCCTTGTTTTGTTACATTTCTCGTGCATTTGTGTGATAATAAGCCATATAACCCTTTTGTTATTTCTGTAGAGAGTGCCCCCCAAATGTCTCAAAGTCCTTTCCCTCAGACGGCATTAACGACGGCGTATCATCCTCATGCGATTGAACCAGCCTGTTACGCTTTTTGGTTAGAACATAACTTGTTTGAGCCTGATGTTGCCTTAAATGCTTGGTTTGACGCCCAAGGGCAGTCCCCGCCTGAAGAGCGATCAATCCTTCCTCATTTTAGTATGGTGATTCCCCCGCCGAATGTGACCGGCAATCTTCATATGGGCCATGCCTTAGACAACACCATTCAAGACGTTTTTACGCGGTGGCATCGTATGTTAGGGCATCGCACCTTGTGGATGCCGGGGATGGATCACGCAGGCATTGCCACGCAATCGATTGTCGAGCGTCGTTTGAAGGCTGGCGACGTCGAAGGCTTCCCCAAAGGCACTTTGCGACATGACTTGAGTCGTGAAGACTTTATTGAAAAAGTGTGGGATTGGGCAAAATCCTGCCAAGTCAATATCAAAACGCAGTTTCAACGCTTGGGCATTTCACCCGATTGGTCACGTTCTCGCTTTACGTTGGATGAAGGCTTGAGTGCTGCCGTTCGTAAAACCTTTGTAAGCTTGTATAAAGAAGGCTTAATCTATCGAGGGGAGCGCATCGTTAATTGGGATCCGGCGACACAATCGGCCATTTCTGATATTGAAACCGATTACACGGATGAAGATGGTTATTTGTGGCACATTGCTTACCCACTCACGCACGGCGGAGGCGAACTCATTGTGGCCACCACTCGCCCAGAAACATTGTTTGGAGATGTGGCGGTGGCGGTGAATCCCAACGATCCACGCTACGCTCAATATATAGGGCAAACGGTTTTATTGCCTTTAACCGGGCGTAACATCCCTGTGATTGCAGACAACTATGTTGAAATGGAGTTTGGCACAGGCGCCTTGAAAATTACGCCCGCCCATGACCCCAATGACTTTGAAGTCGGCTCTCGTCATCAATTAACCCCCCTGCGTATTTTTAACGACAAAGCCGAACTCCTTCCGCTGGCGTTTATTCCCCAAGCGTTGCATGGTTTAGATCGTTGGAAGGTGCGTGAACAGGTTGAAACCCTGCTTGATGGGCAAGGCTATTTAAGAGATAAACTCCCGCACGCTCATCGTGTGGGGCGTGCGCAACGCAGTGGTGAAGTGATTGAACCGTTGTTGTCCAAACAATGGTTTGTCAACACAAAGCCCTTGGCTCAAGCGTGTTTAGACGCTTATGAGAAGGGCGAATTACATTTTGTGCCTGAACGTTGGGGTAAAGACTACCTACGGTGGATGAATAAAATTAATGACTGGTGTATTTCTCGGCAGTTGTTGTGGGGGCATCGCATTCCGGCGTGGCACCATAACAGCACAGGAGAGATTTATGTAGGTGAGACGGATCCCGTGGATCCTGAACACTGGAGTCAAGATCCAGATGTCTTGGATACCTGGTTTTCGTCAGGCTTATGGCCCTTTAGCACCATGGGCTGGCCTGATGAAAATGCTCAAGACTTTAAGGATTTTTATCCTACGTCGATGCTAGTAACAGGCTTTGATATTATCTTCTTTTGGGTGGCTCGCATGACGATGTTTGGGCATCAAATGACGGGGAAATCCCCTTTTGAAACGGTGTATATTCATGGCCTTATTCGAGATGAAAAAGGCCAAAAAATGTCGAAATCCAAAGGCAATACCATTGACCCTGTTGTGGTGATTGATGAAAACGGGTGCGACGGTTTTCGCTTTGCCTTAATGAACCTGATTACTTATGGCGGGCAAGACATCAAGCTTTCAAAAGACAAGCTTGAGCAAGGCAAGCTCTTTAGCAACAAATTATGGAATGCGTCTCGCTTTGTGTTCATGCACTTAGAATCAGGCGAGATTGCCAGTGAACTCGACACCGCCTTGTTGAGCGACATGGATCGATGGATTTTGGGGCGTTATGAATTTGTGGTGCGTGAAGCCAATCGCATGTTAAGTGAACATCGCTTGGGTGAATATGCTCAATTGATGCTGGACTTTGTATGGTACCAATTTTGTGATTGGTACATTGAATACGCCAAAGCCCCTATGAAAAGTGAAGATGCCGCGCTAAAAGCAAATACGCGCTTGATTTTGCATCAGTTGTTAGAAGGCATTTTGAAGTTGTTGCATCCGATTATGCCGTATATTACGGAAGTGTTATGGCAACGTTTGCCTTTAAAGAAAGGCATCAGCATTAGTGTTTCAGCATTTCCGCAACAGGCCAATTTGTATTATCATAATAGTAATTTGAATGAAGAAGTGAGCTTTTTGTTGGGGGTGGTGCGTGCCTTGCGTCAAATTCGTCAACAATATAATGTGCCACCTTCTAAGGCTGTTGATGCCTTGTTTGAAGCGTCTGAAGGGCAGGATTATCGTGTGCTTCAACGCACCCAAGAAACCTTGCGTCATTTTGTGGCCTTGGGGGAATTGACCATTGAACGTCAAATCACACAAAAGCCTGAACAAGTGGCTACTGGGGTGGTGGGGCATTGTAAAATTATGGTACCACTCGCAGGCTTGATTGATGTAGAGCAAGAAGTGGGACGTTTAAAAAAGCAAGAAGCCACTTTGAGTAAGGAGCAACAAAAGCTTTTGGGGATGCTCAATAATCCGCAGTTTTTGGCCCGTGCCAGTGAAGAGGTGGTGGCTAAAAACAAGCATTTGTTAGATGAAGTCAATCAACAGCTTCGCCTGCTTGAAGAACAGTTACACGGCTTGTTGGCTTAAGCCAGAACACTATTCTTGAATGTACATTCTGTCCTTGAGATATTGACGGACGTCATCCAAGCACGATTGAACAATACGCGTAATACGAGAACTTGAAAGCCCCATTTCATCGGCAATGTCTTTGACCTGCATATTCTTGTAAAAACGACATTCCATAATATATTTTTCACGAGGGGGCAAGGTCGTAATCGCTTTTTTGACGGCTTTCCCTAATTCTGAAATCTCGAGCTCTTCTTCAGGGGTTGCGGAACCGTCGGCAATGGTGTCAAAGCTCGTGGTGCCATCTTCATTGGTTTGCAAGCTGTCGATGGATAAAATGGTTTCATACACCGCTTCACGAACGCTTTCAATACTATTGCCTGCTTCATCCACACCGTCATTTTTCTTGTGCTTCAGTGTATACCACTTTAAACGCATCCTAATCTCGTTACGAATCCCCCAGCGAATGGCTGTTGCCATGTAAGAGATATTCAAACGAGCCATGTCTTCAGGGCTTTTGGTGTTAATCAGATTTTGAACCGCCAATGCCCCAATACTAATGAGTTCTTCTAGTTCAACCATGTGAGGGGGGATCCGACGGAACTCCGCACGCGCGACGCGTTCAACCAAGTTTAAATAATCGGCCACATTATTGCTTTTGGTTGCTTGACGAGGCATCACGGCATAGGTGTGTTGGTCTTGTCTTACAAAGTTTTGTTGCAGTTGTGGAATAACAGCATCGGTCGGCAGAACCGTTTTGCTTGCTTGTGGCGTTAGGCTGAGCTTTTCGGTTTTTTGAGAGTGTTCAAAGGGATTTTGAGATGAAGTCATGGGAAGAAGTCTCCGCCGATTCGCAAGACTACAGTGTCAACAAACACTGCAGAAAGGGGCTTGTTCTAGGTATCGTTGGTTTAAACAAGCTCTTGATAGTCCTCCTCTATTTAGCGTATCCCACATTTTAGGGGGCCCCATTAAGTGAGGGATAGCCAGTCACGCACTTTTTGTGCGATAATAACACCATGTGAAAAGAGGGTGGAAGTGATGGAAAATCTCTTACAACATAATGAATGGATCAGTACTTTACTGCCCAATTCTTGGCGGATCATTCTGCAGTTCACCCTTTTGGCAGGGATTTTGTATTACGTTCACAACAAGTTTATTCGCTATAGCCATGCGGATCACTTGGTGAAAGGGTTATTTGTTGTACTCATTCTTTTGGTGGGACTATGGGCCTTGGCTCAAAAGTTTCAATTCATGATTTTGGAAATCGTGTTCCGCACCAGTATTCAATTATTGGTGATTGGCTTAATCGTTATTTTTCAACCCGAATTACGTCGGATTTTGCTCTTTTTTGGGCAAAATGACTGGCTAAGCTTAAGCACAACAGTGTCAAAGCCTACTCTTTCCTATGGGGAGCCTTGGCAGGCGGTTAAAATTTTAAGTGATGTGATTCGTTTCTTGTCAAAGTCTAAGACGGGGGCCTTGATTGTGCTAGATCTCGACCCGGAAGAATCTTTAGAAGCGCATTACCTTGAAATGGGCACACCGATTAACGCCATTATTTCGGCTCCCTTGATTCTAACCATTTTTCACCCCAATACCCCTTTGCATGACGGTGCGATGGTTATTAATCGAGACAATCACATTGTTTCAGCAGGTGTTCTGCTTCCTTTAACAGAAGATCCGAATCTTAGCTGGCGTTATGGCACACGTCACCGAGCAGCCATTGGGTTGAGCGAAATTTCTAATGCGGTGTGTTTGGTTGTTTCGGAAGAAACTGGGGCGATTTCTTTTGCTCAAGACGGCAAAATCACGAAGTTGACTTCCCCAGAAAGTTTAACGTCTAAACTAGAAGACTTGTACGCTACAGAAGTAAATGACGAAGAAGAAGAGAATCCCCAAGGGGTTTTTTCTACTCCCGTAAGTCAGTTAATGAATTTGGCGCGACGCATTCAAAATAATCCGAAAGGATCTTTTTGGTCTAAATGGAAAAACTAGTCAGACTATAGAAAGTTCTGCGAAAGTGGGGTTTACTCCCTCTCCCTCTGGGAGAGGGTTGGGGTGAGGGCTTTAGGATGCTCAGTCAGCGCTGGTGTTTCCCTCATCCTAGCGTAGCCCGCCATAGGCGAGGCGTGCGACCAGAGGGAGAAGGAACAAAGCAAAAGGACTTTCGCAGAGCTTTCTATAACGGTTGAATAGGGCCTTTGTTTCTAGGGCGGGCTTTACCCATTTGGCGGACTTGACTAATTTTTTCAGCATAATTGACACGTTGATGATGAATGGCACTTAAGCCTTTGGTAAACGATTTTTTAATTTTCCAAATTTCTTGCAGGGTAATGGGGCATTCGTCGAATTGACCGTCTTCAATCCGTTGTTTAAAAATCACTTCCAACAAGGTGTCGACTTGATCAGGGGTGGGGGCATTTAAGGCCCTTACGGCAGATTCTGCTGCATCGGCGAGCATCACAATGGCTGTTTCACGCGACTGGGGTTTTGGGCCAGAGTATCTAAATTGTGCTTTAGTAACGTGATCTTTACCTTCTTCTTTGAGGGCTTGGGCGTAAAAATAACCACAAATAAGCGTACCATGATGTTCAGGCATAAAGGCTTGAATGGCCTCAGGCAATTTGTATTCTTCCCCAAGCTTCATGCCGTCAATGGGGTGAGCCGTCACAATAAGTTTACTCATTCGAGGCGACAAATAGTCATGAGGATTAGACACCCCAAAATAGGCTTGATTTTCAATAAAGTAAATCGGGCGTTTCATTTTGCCAATGTCATGGTACAAGCACCCCACGCGAGTCAATAGGCCATTGGCGTTAATATCATCTGAAGCTTGTTCCGACAAAGTCGCCAATAACAAACTATGGTGAAAGGTTCCAGGGGCTTCGACTTGTAAGCGTTTGATCAAAGGGTGATCTAAATTCGACAGTTCAAGTAGCGTGAGCGACGATAAAAAATTAAACAGGTATTCTAGGGCGGGAGACAAACCTACGGAAAGAAAAAAGGGCAGCACACTGGAAAATCCGCCTGAAATAATGAAAGAACTGAGTGAAAGTTTGTCTAAACTCGGGTAGACAAACAGCAGGTTTACAAGTACAATGCCTCCCCAAAAGAAGGTAGATTTCACTAAATCGCCCCGAGCTTTCACGACGCCACGGCGATAGAAGAAGTAATTTTGAAGGGATACGCTCATAAACCAAAGGACCCACAAGGTATGGCTGACTTCAGAAGGCAACAGCAGTAAAAATCCCAAGAACGCTAGCAATACGGAAGCGGACCTACGGGGGACGTCCACCACATAGGTGCAAAAGCTAAAGGTGGCACTGACGGCCAGCACCATTAAATACAAGTAAGGCGATTTCATAAACGCCAAGGCAATGTAGGTCATCGTCACAAAACTGACGATGAAGTAAGCACGTTGCCTGCCTTTTAAGGTAGGGAAGCTAAACCATAGCCACGCCACCGCCATCAGTGTGTACAACACCAACGGCAAGATGCTCAATAGCCCAGTGGGATCAGGGGCCAGACTTTCAAAGGTTAGTGTGCTTACGCCCATAAAGCTTCCTTATTGATATACAGTGCTATTGTAACATATCGTGTTCCATATATAAAACGGTCTATGGTTTCTTTGTTGTCGCGACGGTTTTTTTGCTTGGTTATGTAGATCTATCTACACGCCCGTACAAAAAATCTAGGCGCCTAAAATAGCCTCATCGCCTATTTCATCTATCGAACACGAAAGAATCCCTGATGGGTTTTTGCAGTTTAGCATGATTTTACGTGTTTAAGGTAAACTGAATCTTATTCTCAATGCATTTAATCTATTTCGGAGATTTTTTTAGATGTCACACCCCAGCCCTGAACCCATTGCGATTTTAGATTGTGGGGCTCAATATACCAAGGTTATCGATCGTCGTTTGCGTCAATTGAACGTGGAATCGGTGATTTACCCCATTGATGTTCAAGCGTCTGTTTTGCAAGACGCTGGCATTAAAGGGATTATCTTGAGCGGAGGGCCTCATTCGGTGTATGATCTGGGGGCTCCGAAATGTGATGGGGCGATTTTTGACTTGGACGTGCCCGTTTTGGGTATTTGCTACGGCATGCAACTCATGACCCAACATTTCGGAGGCATCGTGGGAAGTTGTGCTCGCAAAGAATATGGCGAAACTGAAATCACGGTCAATACTTCAAGCCCTCTATTCACAGGCTTAAACCCCACGCAACATGTGTTGATGAGTCATGGGGACAGCGTCACTCAATTGGGCGAAGGTTTTGTTGCCATTGCGGAATCCGTGTCTAAAGAAGCCGGCAAAACGGTGAACGTCCATGCGGGTATTGCTCATCAAAACAAGCCCTTTTACGGCGTGCAGTTTCACCCTGAAGTGGAACTTAGCACAGAAGGCACCGCCATGCTTGAGCGTTTTTTGTTTAATATCTGTCACCTTTCAGGATCCTTCAAACTGGCGGATCGCCTTGAAACGATGCTGGCTGAACTCAAGGCTCACGTGCGGGATCGCCCCGTTTTTGTGCTGGTGAGTGGAGGGGTAGATTCTTCAGTAGTCGCGGCGGCACTGATTAAAGCCTTGCCTGCTCAACAAGTGTATGCCGTGCATATCAACACGGGCTTGATGCGTCAAGATGAAAGCGATTTGGTCTGCGATGCCCTTAAAGCCATTGGGTTGACCCATCTTAAACGCTTGGATGCTCAAGACTTTTTCCTCGATTTTACCACGCTGGATGATACAGGTCGTACGATTGGGCCTTTGAAAGACGCTACTGATCCTGAAGAGAAGCGCCGTCTCATTGGTGATGCTTTCTTCCGTCTGATTGATGCCGAGATGAAAGCCACGTTGGAAGAAGCAGGCGTGAGTGCGGATGACGTCTTGCTCGCTCAAGGCACCTTGCGTCCTGATTTGATTGAAAGTGGCAATAAAGATGTTTCTAAAACGGCTCAAAAAATCAAGACGCATCATAATGATGTGCCTCTCATTCAAGCCCAGCGCAACAAGGGACTCATCGTCGAACCCAACCGTGACTTGCATAAGGATGAAGTTCGTCAAGTGGGGCGTTTGCTTGGTTTGCCTGAAGCACTCGTGATTCGTCAGCCGTTTCCTGGCCCGGGTTTGGGGGTGCGTATGCTCTGTGCCAAGCAAGCGTATGGTTTAGAAGCTTACGATTCGCTGAATGCGGATCTTCAAGAAATTGCTTGTGAGTTTGACTTGCGTGCCGTTTTATTGCCTGTACGCACGGTGGGTGTGCAAGGCGACGGACGCACCTATAGTTATGTCGCGGCCATTGAAGCCGAAGACTTTGACAGCACCGACGGCTTTAAAGCCGTGCGTCATGCCGCTAGAGAATTGACGAATCGTTTGCCTTTAATTAACCGTATTGCGCTTAATATCCTTCCTTCTCGATCGTTGCCAACGGCCATTAAAACCATTACGCCTACAACACTCACGCCTGATGCGCTTGCTCAACTCCAAACTTGGGATGCTCAGGTGACGTCGTACACGCTTGCTCATGCTGATTTCAACGCCATTAGCCAACTGCTTGCCGTGATGTTGCCTGTGGCGGTAGACAGCGTCGGTACTCGTTCGTTGGCGGTTCGGGCGGTAGTCACCAGTGACTTTATGACGGCTCGGCCTGCTGTTGTGGGGCAGGAATTGCCTGAAGGCTTTTTGTCGGGATTGGGTCAACATTTGGCGAAATGTTCAGGGGTGGGCCATGTGTTTTATGATGTGACTAGCAAGCCCCCCGCCACCGTTGAATGGGAATAGGCGTTGTATTGATTGCTAGAAGATGTGCTAAAATAAGTTCATCTACTTCATTTGATGAGAATAAAGGACTTTGTCATGTCTGAACCTATTTATGAATCGATTCATATTGAAAACTTTGGACCGCTTAAGGATTTAAAATGGGATAACTTAGGAGGCATTAACCTCATTGTGGGTGAAAACGGTTCAGGAAAAACCTTTTTGCTTAAGGCGTTGTATGCTACCATAAAAGCTGTTGAAACACATGAACGAGGGGACGATATAAAGAAGCCGTTTCCTGCTCATTTGGGCGAAAAGCTTCATTGGACATTTCAAGCAAAAACGATCGGTGATTTAGTTACAAAACAGCCTGATAAAAAATCTGCCGGTTTTCAAGCATCCATATCAAAAAGGAACATTCATTTTACGTTTGGACAAGATGCGACAAAGCAAATCACTTTGATCGAAAATAAAGTCGAACGGAAAAAGATAGATTCTATTTTTTTACCTCCTAAAGAAGTACTTTCTTTACAAAAAATTATTTTAGAAAGTCGGGATAAAGATAAGATCTTTGGCTTTGATGATACTTACTATGATTTAGCAGTGGCTTTGAGAAGTGGTACGCAAAAAGGTAATTTCCACAATGAAGTGACTATGTTTCGCCAACGATTAGAAGAAATGCTAGAAGGTAAAATTAAAGCCACCAAAGAAGGAGAATGGATTTACACCAAAGGCAAATATAAGTTTCCTATGAGTGTGACGGCGGAAGGCATAAAAAAGCTGGGTATCCTAGATACTTTATTAGGGAGTAAATACCTTGTGCCAGGGTCTGTTATTTTTATTGATGAACCTGAAACAGCTTTACATCCTCATTATATTTCTACCTTTTTAGAAGGGCTTGCTCTGTTAGCAGATGCAGGGTTCCAAATTTTTATGGCATCTCATTCTTACTTTGTGATTGAAAAATTACATCTTATTGCATTGGGTAAAAATGAGTCGGGCAGTAAAATGAGTATTCCTGTTTTACTCCATGAAAAAGTAGAGGGTAAGTCTCAATGGCGAAGTGAAAACTTAAAAGAAGGTATGCCAAAAAATTCTATTATTGAAGAATCTATTGCTTTATTTAATGAAGAAATGAGACCTTAAAATATGGCAAGAATGTTCGAAGATAAGAATTCTGAAATTACGTTTGGCATTTTTGAAGAAGGGGATTGTGTTAAATTAGATGATACTATTCTATACAACTATATAAGCGACAAAGGGGTTTCTGCAGTAGATTTTATTTTGCATCATACCATCAATAAACAGCCACAACTGGACTTTATAGAAGCCAAGCGGAGCGTACCTAGAACAGACGAAGCTCTTGAAATTATTCAGAAATTTATAGATTCTTTACAACTTTTCATTGCCTATGGTTTTAAACGACATGAGTACTGTGAAGATTCACCAACACTTATTACCCACCTAGAAAGTGCACATTTGTTAAACGCCGAATGGCGGTTTGTCGTGATTTGTAATAACAAGAAAGAGACAGCGCCGAACCATGCAAGATTACGTAAGGCTTTTTGGCATGAAATCAGGGAACAATATGTGAATATACCCTTTTTTAAAATATGGAATATCTCCCAAGATTCGATTAAAGTTTTGAGTGTTGAAATGGCTGTTGAACAGGGACTCGCGGTTCTCCCCCAAGGCACCCCACAATGAGTATTTACATTGGCATGGATTACGGAAAAAAACGCATTGGCGTTGCCTATTGCGACGACAGCGAAGCCTTCTGCTTTGGACTTCCCACACTCTTACGAACGAAAATCCCTCTCACTGAGACCCTCCAGCAAGTGCTGGCCCTCATTGATGCCAAAAAAGCCGTGGCTCTGGTCATGGGGTTGCCTCGTAATATGGACGGGTCTGAAGGCTTTATGGCAGACGCCGTCTATGGTTTTGCGGAGGCTTTATTGCAGGTTCGCCCTACCCTCCCTATTTATTTATTAGATGAGCGACTCACGTCAAAAATTGCGGAACAACATCTTCGTCAAGCAGGGAAAGCACCTAGTCGTCACAAAGGCTTGATAGATGAAGAGGCGGCTCGTGGGATTTTGGGAGATTTTCTTAAAACCCCTCTGGCACGTCGCCACCTTTTTAAGGGTTAAATCGCCTATAGGCAAGCTGATGGGCGACACGTCTTTCAGGAATAAATGGGTAGAATTGCCCCCACGCGTTCAAGCCTAAAGCGTTGCTTTAGGCTTCAGCAGCAGCGTCTTCTTCGGGGTCTTCTGAATGAAGGTTTACAATTTTGGTGACATTGGCCACTGTATCTCCAGCATCCAAGTTCACGATTCTTACGCCTGTGGCTTGCCGCCCTTGTTGACTGATGCTCGAGGCGGCCATACGAACCACGACTCCATTGGCGGTGGCGATCATCAATTCATGCGTATGATTTACCGTACACGTGCTAGAAAGTCGACTGTCACGATTCTTAAATTTGGTTGAAATTAAACCAATCCCCCCACGAGCTTGCTGGCGGAACTCACTGGCACGCACCAATTTGCCGTAACCATCATTCGTAATGAAGAGAATTTCGGTGGCATCTTCTAGGGTATCGGCAGGTAACATGCTAAAGGAACAGATTTCATCGCCTGTGCGAAGCTTCATCGACGTCACCCCACGAGCAGTCCGCCCCATCGGACGCAAATCCGTCGCTTGAAAGCGAATGGCCATCCCCATTTTGGTGGAAATAAAGACGGTGTTGCTTGCTTCAGCAATTTTGACCCAATTCAGCACATCACCTTCTTCAAGGTTAATGGCAATCAAGCCGTTGCGTCGGATATTTTCAAAGTTTGACAGTTCAATCCGCTTAATCCAGCCGTATTTAGTGAGCATGACCAAGTAGGCGTTGTCGCCAAACTCAATAACAGGCACCACAGCGGTAATGCGCTCGTCTTGTTCAAGGGGTAGAAGGTTAATCAAGGCCAGCCCTTTGGATTGACGACTGCCTTCCGGCAATTCATAGACTTTCAACGAATGGGCCACGCCTCGGCTGGTGAAGAACAAGAGGTGATTGTGCATGCCTGCGGTGAAGAAATGGGTGACATCGTCTTCTTCGCGGGTTTTCATGGCTCCCTTGCCACGAGTGGCACGGTTCTGGCGTTCAAAGGTATCGAGAGGCACACGCTTAATGTAGCCTTTTTCTGTAATAAACACAGCCATTTCATCATTTGGCGTTAAGTCTTCCATGGACATATCCCCTTCATCAGGGATGATCTTGGTGACACGGGCATCGCCAAAGCGATTTTTTAGTTCAAGGAGTTCGTCTTTAATAATGGTTAAAACTTTTTGACGATCCGCTAAAATAGACTTGTAGTCTTCAATCGCGGCACGAAGACTGTCGTATTCATTGGTGATTTTTTCACGTTCTAAGCCGGTTAAACGACGCAACTGCATTTCTAAAATGGCATTGGCCTGTTCTAAATCTAAACTATAGCGTTCAATCAGGCCAGCCCGCGCCACTTCCGTGCTATTGGCCCCACGAATTAAGGCAATAATGGCATCTAAATCGCCTAAGGCAATCAATAGGCCGGCTAAAATATGGGCTTTGGCTTCGGCCTTACGCAGTTCAAACTTGGTGCGTTTAACCACAACATCCACACGATGTTCAATAAACTCGCTTAAAATATCCGTCATGCACAATAAGCGAGGCTGATTGTTCACCAGAGCCAACATGTTCACGCCAAAGGTGGTTTGAAGCTGAGTGTACTTAAACAGGTTATTTCGAACCACATCAGGTTTGGCATCTCGCTTAAGTTCAATCACCAAGCGCAAGCCATCGCGGTCGCTTTCATTACGCAAGTCACGAATGCCGTCAATTTTTTTGTCTCGCACCAGTTCCGCAATTTTTTCAGTTAGCGTCGTCAAGTTGACTTGATAGGGGATTTCGGTGACGATAATGGCCGTACATTCTTGACGCCCCTTGCCCCCTGGGATTTGTTCAATGCTTACCACGGCACGCATTTTTACCGAACCACGCCCCGTTTTAAAGGCTTCGCGAATGCCAGAAGTTCCCACAATTTGCCCCCCTGTGGGGAAATCAGGGCCTTTAATGTATTGAAGCAAGCCTTGATTACTTAAGTTGGGGTTGTCAATCATGGCAACCGTTCCATCAATCACTTCACTCATGTTATGAGGGGGAATGTTGGTGGCCATGCCTACGGCAATCCCCCCTGAACCGTTTAAAAGCAACATGGGTAGACGCGTTGGCAAAACGCTGGGTTCTTCTTCACTGCCGTCATAGTTTGGCACAAAATCAACGGTGTCTTGCTCAATGTCTTGCAAAATGGGCACGGCGACTGATTGTAACTTACACTCAGTGTAACGCATCGCCGCGGCGTTGTCCCCTTCAATACTGCCAAAGTTTCCGTGGCCGTTAATGACTGGGTAACGCATCGCAAAACTTTGCGCCATACGTACCAAGGCATCGTAAACGGAGGTATCTCCATGGGGGTGGTACTTCCCCAACACTTCCCCAACGACTTTTGCACACTTTTTAAAGGGCTTTTCAGGGGCGAGACCAATTTCATGCATGGCGTATAAAATGCGCCGATGCACAGGCTTTAGGCCATCACGCACATCGGGCAAGGCGCGCCCCACAATGACGGACATGGCATAATCGATATAAGAGCGTCTCATTTCTTCGTGAATAGAAATACCTTGGATTTTACCGTCACCAAAAGGGCGTTCATTTCGAGGAGTGGTTGCCATTATTTTGTGTTTCCTTCACATCAGTAGATCTATATAGTCTATTTTATCTCAAACAGGCAAAATGGCGAGCTTTTTGTAAATCAGCCCCTTTCTTCTTCGAGCAAATGGTTTTTAAGGCGAAGCCCCCACCGAAAGCCACGGAGTTGAGCTCCTTTGCCCAGCACCCGATGGCACGGCACCACCAGCGCCAGTGGATTCTTCCCACAGGCGGAAGCCACCGCGCGCACCGCGTTTGGGCGGCCGATGCATTCAGCCACTTCAGTATAGGTGCGTGTTTGCCCATAGGGAATCTCACCAATGGCTTGCCAAACGGCGTGTTGAAAGGGCGTGCCGTCTACGTCTAAAGGAACAGAGAGCACCGTTTGGCGTTGAAGCATCCACGTCTTCAAGGTCTGCACCCAGTCGGCTTGAAGGCTCGCTAAACGGACGGGCTGAGCCCAAGGCGCTTGAGTGTTTAGCACCGTTGAGAGACAAGAGTTTTCTTCAGAAAGTGCGATAAAAACCAGCCCTTGGTGGCTCATCAGCGTTAGCCCAGCTCCCCATGGGGTAGAAAAGGTTTCATGATAAAGCAGGCGTGAGGGTTGATTCATTAAAATAGCCCACCTTTCTTAAGAAGTCGACACATACGGTGACAAAATCATCAATCTCAAGTAAACTAAAGACTCTTCTTTGTATTTTAACAGAAATGAACATAAGGTCATCCGTTTATGCCCACCCATGAAACTTTGTCCGAGATTAAAAGCATTAAGAAATATAACCCTGCCACAGGCGCTTTACTCTTTCAGTTCCCTTTCGCCACGGCTCAAGAGATTCAGGCCGGCTTGAGCAAAGCCCACGTGGCTCAAAAAGCATGGGCCAGTACAAAGCTTAGGCATCGTGTTCAGGTCCTTGAAAAAGTGGAACAGCTTCTTAGGCGTCAAGCGGATCAACTTATTCACACGCTGAGCCTTGAAGTGGGCAAACCCCAAGCCGAAGCCTTGCAGGCGGATCTGTTGTCTGCTTTAGCAGGGGTTCAACACGTCATTGGAAATGCAAGCAAACTAAATCCTCAACTGAAACTTTCGTTTAAAAGTCTGATGCTAGGCCGTGTGTTTAAAGAAGTTAGGGTGCCTTATGGCGTCGTCAGTGTGATTAGTCCGTGGAACTACCCCATTGGCACGCCTGCCCCAGGGATTGCCAACGCTTTAGTGGCGGGTAATGCCGTGGCCTTTAAGCCCAGTGAAAAAACGCCTAAAAGTGGTGAGCTTTTGGCCCGTGTATTTCAAGACGCCCTAGAGGCGTGTGGCTTTTCTGCAGATCTGGTGCAGCTTTTTCAAGGAGATGGAAGCGTTGGCAATGCGTTGGTACAGGCCCCTGAAACAGCCTTTGTTTTCTTTACAGGCAGTGAAGCCGTGGGACGAGACATTCAACGGGCCTGCGCCAGTCGAAACATCCCTTGTTCGCTCGAACTGGGGAGTTCTGATGCCATGGTGATTTTACCTTCGGCAGAGCGCTATTCCTTAGATGCTGTGGTGGCTCATGCCATTTTAGGGCGTTACGCCAATGCAGGGCAAACCTGCGCCGCGATTAAAAAATTGTATGTCCCCACCAGCTTGTTACCAATTGTGCAAGAACTATTGGTGGCGAAATTGTCTCAACTACGGGTGGGGGATCCCTTTGATCCGTCGACGCATCTCGGCCCTGTGATTGACACGGCTCAACAGGCGTTACTCAACGCCCAATGGCAAGATGCCCTCGAAAAAGGCATTACCCCTGTTTACGGGCAGCTCCCGCAAGTCGAAGAAATCCACGAGGCACAGGCGTCCTTTTTAGCGCCCATGCTGGTGATTAATCCGCCAAAAGACTCAAGAATTGTGACCGAAGAAGTCTTTGGGCCGATCTTGCCGGTCTTCACCTATGACGACTTAAGTCAAGTGATTGATGAAATCAACGCTAGCCCCTATGGTTTAGGGGCCAGTATTTTTGGCAAGCCCAAACAAGCGGAATGGCTGGGCAAGCAGTTGAATGTGGCTAATGTGGCTATTAACGACTTGCACATGATTTTTTATACGTTCCCGCAAGTGACTTGGCGAGGCTTAAAGCAGTCTGGGCCGGGGTTGCGTAACGGTCAGGAAGGCATTGTGCAATTTAGTCAAGTCAAAACCTTTGGCAAAGCCTTTTTATTTGATTGGTTACCCTTTACACAAAAAGGCATTCTACTGTTTAATCAAGGCGACAATAGCTTGCATGACAGTAAAGCCCTATTAGACACCATTGGTAAAGGCCATTGGTGGAATTTTTTCAGCCCCAAGCTGTTTCAGTTTTTAGCCAAAAATCAGGGTAATTCTAAACTATAGAAGGGCTTACGCTATGCTTCAGAAATCCCTTCAAACCGAGCGTCTTTGCCTTCGGCTGCTTGAAACAAGCGATGCGTTTGAAATGACCCGTGTGTTGCAAAATCCGAACGTCACCACGAAAGTAGCGATTTTACCCTTTCCTTATGAAGCATCCCATGCACACGCTTGGATTCAAAAAGCCGATCAAGCATTTCAGGACGAAACAGAGCTTTTACTGGGCATATTCATTAAAGATTCCATGCGTTTTATCGGCAATGTCAGCCTTCACTTAGAAGCGGATGCGTCTCGTGCGGAAATAGGCTATTGGCTGGATGAATCTGCTTGGGGTAAGGGTTATGCGTCTGAATTTGCCCAAGCTTTACTGACGTATGCCTTTGAAGACTTGAAACTTCATAGTGTTTTTGCAACGGTTGCTTTAGACAATACAGCATCTCAACTATTATTGGAAAAAATGGGATTTGAACGAAGCGGCACAAAAGACGTTTTGACCGTCGCTGGCACAATGCGTCCATCCTATTTTTACGAGCTGTTTCAAGACGCTTTTATGGATATAAGCCAAACAGAAAAGTCACACTGATCTTATGCCACAATTCACACAAAAAACCACCTTCCCAAACACCGATGCCCGCGCCTTGTTTGCGTGGCATGAAAGTCCCCAAGCCTTTAGGCGCTTGCTCCCGCCGTGGGAGCCGGTGACTTTGGAGCGCCTCCCTCACAGTCTACAAGACGGCCAGTCGGCGTGGATCCGTATCCCCTTATTGGGGCGAATCACCCGTCTATTACCCTTTTTAAAGTGTTTTTCGGCCTTGTGGAAGGCGGAACATCACGGGTACTTGCCCCCGCATCAATTTGTGGATACACAAGTGTCGGGGCCGTTTGCGTGTTGGCAACACCTCCATGAAATGAAAGACGACGGCACACTCACCGATCGAATCAACTATGCCTTGCCGTTTGAACCGATTTCATCATGGTTGGCAGGGCCGTTGGTACAAGCCAAACTCGCTCGTATGTTTCGCTTTCGGCACCGTATAACAGGCTATGACTTGGCACGACGAGAAGAGTCGTTCAAGGGTAAACGTATTCTCGTGACTGGGGCATCAGGGATGTTGGGGCGCCCGTTGGTGGCGTTTTTACTGGCGTTGGGTTTTCAGGTGCGAGTGCTTTTGCGTCACGCTTCACGTGATGCGTCGGCTTGGCAGGGAGTAGAGCTTTACTATTTAGACGAAGCGGGTGAGATTCCGCACGTCCTTTTTCAAGACGTTTACGGCGTGGTGAGCCTCAACGGGGAAAGCATCGTTCAAAAATGGGACGAAGCAACCAAAGAACGTCTAATCACAAGCCGTGTGCAGTGGAATAAGCGCTTGGTGCAAGCGTGCTTGGCGTCGGGCTTTCGCCCTGCCGTGTGGGTGGGTGCCAGTGGTATTTCAGGCTATACCCCTCAAACGACGCTCACAGATCGGCGTTATGATGAATCGACCCCTTTAAATCTTCAAACGTTCTTAGGGGACTTGGTGCAGAAATGGGAAGCCAGTGTGGATCCCTTAAAAGACAAGGGAATCCGCGTGTGCCATGCAAGACTAGGCGTTGTGATGGATGAATCGGGGGGATTGATGCAACCGCTTTCGCTGCCTTTTGCGTGGGCGGGAGTGCTTGCTTTTGGCAAGGCCACCTGCCCTTTGGCTTGGTTAAGCCTTGAAGATGCTCTGGGGGCGATTCTTCATTGCTTAACCCATTCAAGCAGTGAAGGGGTGTACCACTTGGTGGCCCCTGAACTTGTTTGCGCCCAGGAGTTTTATCAGGCGTGGGCAAAAGCACTTCACATGCCCTTTTGGGGTATGCTTCCGGCGTGGTGGTTGTATCCTTTCTTGGGTAAAGACGTGGTTCAGGCCTTAATGGAAGAAGGCATGCCGGCGACTCCTCAACGTTTAATGGCTGAAGGGTTTCAATTTTTGCACCCTACGGTTGAAGCGCTCATGGCTCATGCGGTGGATATTCAAAACGAGCGTGAATGGCTGATGAGTAAGCTTTAATAGGGTTAATTACCACCACCGCCACCATTCATGCGGATGCCTCGTAAAGCTCGCCCACGTAAAGAGTCCCGCCACTTCAGGCCACCTTCGGCAAGGGTGTTTACTTTCATACACGGCATGAACGCGTAAGATCTGCCCATCAACGGTTTGGGTAGGTATGCGTAACGCTTGCAAGCTATAAACATCCACACATAAAAGTCGCACCGTCCCGATTTGAAAGGCGCTTTCAAGGGCGTGGACTTGCACAAGTGTCATGGCGTCTTGCCAAGCGGTTTGCGCCTCTGGCAGACTCTCCACGTGCGGACGCTCATGCGGGGGCAAGCCATCGACAATCCAAATCACGCGAAGGGTAGGGTCCCCCTTAAGGAGTCTTTTCTTCAGTTGAAGTAGTAACGGAGTGAACAAAAAAAGCAGGGGTATACACTTACTTTCAAGGGGGCCATGCGATACAGACGGAAAATCCCACCTGAGGCTTTTTGCTTCAGGATGCGCCTTAAACAAACGGCGGGCTTCTGGCGGACTTAAGACCAGCTTCATGGTGGGGGATTGAAGCCACAAGCGCGTGCGTTGCTTGCGAGTGGCAGGGGATTCATTACCACTAAGGCTCGTCCATTTTGACTGTGACTCCCCTTCTTCGGCCAAACGTTGCACCACCAGACTGTCACTGACTACCAACAGCCGTTTGGGATGCGTTGAATCTTGCACCCAAGCGTCCACCGCCTGACTTAACGCGTCAAACCCGACGCAAGGCAGTGGTCTTTTTGTGTTATGGGTTTCTTTGTGAGAAAATGGCGTCATTATCTCAGCATCCTTGTCGGGGTACTTCTTTTTTAGTTACTGTAACACAAGGGATGCTTAAAAAAAATAAGAAAGGCTTGGTATGACAACAACTGAAACAACCCCTCTTCACGCGCTTTGCCTGCAAATCCTTCAGACGCCTGAAGGCTTGCACGGCACCTTTAAAGTCCCTGGGGATAAATCCATTAGCCACCGTAGCCTAATGCTGGCGGGGTTGGTGGAGGCCACCAGTCAGGTTCGGGGGTTACTTCCCAGTGCGGATGTGTTTTCAACTCGAGATGTTCTGCGTCAGTTGGGGGTAGGCATCACCTTGGTGGATGAGGCCACAGGTCATTGGGCGGTTAAAGGCCTCAGGCACTGGCAAGAACCGGAGCATGTGTTAGATTGTGGCAATTCAGGCACGACGATTCGTTTGATGAGTGGACTCATTTCAGGGCAGAACCGTTATGCTGTGATGAGTGGGGACAAAAGTCTGGTGAAAAGACCGATGGGGCGTGTTATGCAACCTTTGTCTAAAATGGGGGCTCACTGGTTTGGCAAGCAAAAAAATACCTTGGCCCCCATGACCTTTGTCCCTAATGAAGCGGGGTTAAAGAGCATTCATTACGTCATGCCCATGGCGTCTGCTCAAGTGAAATCCGCTATATTGTTGGCGGGGCTGTTTGCCCATGGACCCACCACGATTGAAGAACCTCTCGCCAGTCGAGATCACAGTGAACGCATGCTAAGCGCGATGGGGGCCGATATTCGCGTGGAAGACACAGGCCTTATTCGCCTGGAATCTCGTCAAATAGACGCACTAAAACCCGTAGACTTTTTGGTGCCTTCAGATGCGTCTTCGGCGGCTTTCCCTATTGTCGCGGCCTTGCTTAGCCCGAATTCGGATATTTTAATTGAAGATGTCGGCTTAAATCCTCAGCGAATTGGTTTGTTGAACGCGTTAAAGAAGCTCGGTGCTCAAATCACCATTGAACAGGAACGCGTCATAGGGGGTGAACCTGTTGGGCATCTTCGCGTAAAGGCTTCGAACCTTCGCGGGGATTTAACCCTTAACGAGCAAGACATCCCCGCCATGGTGGATGAAATCCCCATTCTGGCGGTGGCGTGTGCCTGGTTAGACGGCACAGTTCGTGTAACAGGGGCTGAAGAATTGCGGGCCAAAGAAAGTGATCGCTTGCTTGCGGTGGCCACAGAATTTGCGAAACTCGGTATTCGGGTTGACCTGTTTGAAGATGGCTTAGTCCTAAAAGGCAACCCCGATTTATGCTTGCCCCAAGAAGCCTCAAGCCCATTAAGCGCATGGCATGATCATCGCATTGCCATGGCCTTAACCGTTTTGAATCTGATTCATAATCAACGCCATCCCAAGCAAGCCACCTTATGGCCATTAGATGACCCCCATATTGTCAACGTGTCATTCCCAGGCTTTTTTGATCAATTAAACCACTTGCAACGGGCTTAATGGAGCACCCCCCCATGTACATTTATAACCCTTTTCATCCCAACCCCACCAATGTGGTGACGCCTGAGCAATTAAGCAGTCCGTATACCTTATTTTGGAACCGTTTTTCGATCTTGATTAACGTGTTTCGCGTCCGAATCCTGCACCACACCCAAATCCACTTTCGCACTGCTGTTAAAGACTTTGCTTTTGATCCACGCACCTTAGTGGTTTCAAACCATTCAAATAGTTTTGATATTCCTATTGTGGTGGGGGTCTTCCCGATCAAAACGTATTTTAGTTTTTTAGCGAAAAAAGAACTGTTTGAAACCCCCTTTGGACGATTTTATTTTTCATCCACGGCGGTGGTGGCCGTGGATCGAAAAAAAGGGCTTGAAAAAAACACGCTAAAATCCATTAAAACCATTATAAATACCCCCAATTGGGTCTTTTGCATGTTTCCTGAAGGCACAAGGGGCAATGGAGAAGAGCTTCTCCCCATGAAAGAAGGGGCGGCTCAACTGGCCCAAAAAAATCAAGCCGCGCTGTTGCCCATGGGTATTTACATCAAGCATCAGCGGGCTTCTGTGGTGGTGGGGGAACGTATTCCTTTTGAAAGTGCTCGTTCTGTAAAAGACACCCATGCCTTGATTGAAGCAGGGATTGCGTCTTGCTTTGAAGAAGCCAAAGCACGTTACCACCAGTGTGATTCGAAAAGCTGATTGAACCCTGTGGCAAAGGCTTTGTGAGGAGGGTAAGCGTCTTTGGCGGTGGGCGTTAAGCGTGTGGGCGCTACGCTCGTTCTATGCTACAATAGGGGTGTTACAGAGGGGATTTTATCCATGATTGAAAACAATGCGGTTAAAGGTGAACTTAACTTAAATAGTGATTTTTCAGGCGTCAAAGCAGATTTTACTCCCACAATAGAAATAATGAATGACGCACTTTTGTATGTGGTAGAACAACTGGGCAAGCCTCTTGTAGGCTCAATACGTGCTAAGTTATTTTCTTTTGTAGAAAATAAGGTCTCGCCAAAGATTTTTGCAATACCTGAAGAGAACAGAATATCTCCTAATCTTCGTATTGCCAAAGGCGTATTTGAAAACGTCATTAATTTAGAAGAAAACGAAGTAACCTTGCAAGAAATGTTTGCCAACTTGCTCGCTGGCAGTATGGACAACCGTAAAAGTGACGGGGTTCATCCGTCGTATGCCAAGCTGATTTCTGAATTGTCGGAGAAAGATGCCCGATTTTTAGTGGGTTTTTACAATAATACGAAAGAACAAATAATTCCTTATTTAATAACCAATAATGGCGAACTTAGGCTCCATGAGGAATTGAAAAGAATTCTTTCTGAATCTGGATATTTCAAGGATGGCAACCTTTTTCATACAAAGGAGTTATTATGTTCTAAAGGACTTATTAGAGAAGAGTTTCTTTCAAATGACTTTAGCAGACAGGAAGAAAACTGGGTTGATGTTTGGTATAGAACTCAAGAAAAAGAACTGAAAGAGTCAAATTTAGAGTTAACATCAGACCGTAATTTGCTTCTTCCCACCGTTTTAGGTCAACACTTTATTCAAGCCGTCAAGGTAAAGGAAGCACCCACCGATGAAAAATCGTGAAGAGATTTTAAGCCTGCTTCGACAAGCCAAACCGCACCTAAAAGCCAAGTGGGGCGTTGAACATGTGGCAGTCTTCGGTAGTGTGGCTCGCAATGAGCAAACCCCCACTAGCGATGTTGACTTGATCGTGGATTTCAGCATGCCCTTAAGTTGGGCTTTTTTTGACTTAATCGACGAGCTGGAAGCACTTTTAGAAAGCAAGGTCGATGTGATTAGTCGTAAGCAAATTAAGCCTAAAGCATGGGGCTACATTGCGGATGAGGTGATCGATGTCTAAACGCTACCCTGAACTCATTTTAGACGATATGCTGGATTGCATTGACACGATTTCGACTTTTGCTCAAGGCTTGACGGCTGATGAACTCCTTGAGTCACGCTTACATCGAGATGCGATTATTCGTAATTTAGAAGTCTTGGGTGAAGCTGCCAATCAACTCGGTAGTGAAGTTCAAGCGCTGGATTCGACAATACCATGGGCTAAAATCATTAGTTTTCGTAACCGTTTAATCCATGAATATCATGGCGTGAATTGGGAGGTCGTCTTAAACGTGATCGTCCAAGAATTACCCACACTCAAAGAGCACTTAAGCATACTGTATGATCAGATCCCCAAACAAGTGGATCTTAAAAAAGAACAGAAAGACTAACTCTCTTCATCGACTGGTGTTAAGGGCAAGGGGACGCCTTTAAAATGGGGGGTGACTTGTTGCATGGTCAGGCCATGCAATTCTCGCAATAAACGGCGTTGCTCTTCCAACATGCCACGGGTCATTTTCATTTGGCTCAACACCTTGTGACGCTGGTGGCTTTGAGGGTCTTGTAACAAGGTATAGTCGTGCATCGCTTGCTGAAGCTCGGCATCCGCTTTAAGCATGAGTCGGTTCACGCGATTTAATTGGGCGCTAAGGGTGTTTTGCATCTGAGGCAAGCGTTGATTGAGATCGTGCATGGCTTTTTGGGTGGTTTGAATGTTTTCGGCGATATGCATTAAATCCGCCTGACGATGTTCGGTGGGAATCGCGTCAATGGATTTGCCTAAGTTGTCGGATCCTTGCCGAAGGAAGTTGGCCATTTTGATTTGAGCGTCCCACATATCTTTTTGCCGAAAAGGACGCAAGACTTGCTGTTTTTGTTGGGGCTTACCGTCTGCTTCAAAGACATCTTCAGGGCTTTCATTTAACGTAAACTCAAGGCTTTTCGCACCGCCTAAGCCTGCGGCAACAATAAGCGCTTCAGCTTCTTCAGGGATTTTGACACGAGCGTCATTTAACACATAATCCACCCAAACAGAATCATCTTTAGGGTTCAAGGTCACTCGTTTCACATAACCCACAGGCACCCCCATTAAAATCACCGGGGATCCCTTCATTAAGGCGTACGCATCTTCTACATAAAGGTGGAGGGTCTGCGCTTCTTTGGGGAAGAAGGGAAGGTTTTTAAAATCCATGGCCAATATGCCTAGCACCAGTAGGCCAAGTAAGCCCGTCCATAACATGAAATCCGAACACATACAGAGGCTTTGCTTTAAAAAGCGTTGGTATTTGGCGAATAGGGGCATGGGGTCCTCTTGTGATGTTGGGGCAGGGTTAGGCGTGTGGGCTAAAGGTGATGCCTAAAGGGCAGAGGGGTCCTGTTTCATGGCCACAACCACCCCTCCCGCGAGGGAAAGGCCGTCTTTGTCTGCCAACGTTTTTGTTCCCTGCCAGTAAAAGACGCCGGCTTCATCAAAGTAATCGGCCAAGGGTTCAGGCAAGACTTGCCCTAACTCTCCACGATAGGCCATGGCTAAGGTTTCCACATATTGAGCGGGGTTGCCAATATCGCACCAAAAGCCTTCGACTTCTTGAGCGTAAAGAGGCAAATCGGCCTTTAAACACATATTAAACACATCTTGAGCGAAATCAAATTCCTTTAATTCCGTTGGAATGGGTTCATTTTTGGTTTTGGCTTCGGCTTGAAGGGCATTTAAACGTTCTTGATACCACGTTTTTAAATACGGGAATACGCTTGGGGCCAAGACATAAAAGCCTGTAGAGGCCAAACGGCTAGAACCTGCTTGGGCTAAAGTGGGCTTTTCTAAAAACGTGCGAACTTTGCCTGATTGATCTTGAGCGTGGGTGGCGTAGGTGGCGACAATCCCAAATTTGGGGACGTCTTCATCGGCGACGATTTGACAACCCACCGTCGCAGAAGCTTGATTGGCTTGATGCACATTGACTAACGCGGCTAAATCCACATTGGAAACGGCATCTCCTTGTAAAACGAGTAGCGGTTCATTGGGATTAAAGCTAGGAAACGCATTGAGATGATTTAAAATATGAAGCACCCCACCCGCCGTGCCTGTGGGGCGTTCTTCGGGGATTTCAAACCATTCCACCCCATGCTGGTGACAAGCTTGATTCAAGGCGTCTTGCACCGATTTTCGTTGAAAAAAGGTATTCACATAAATACGTTCAATGCCTTGTTTGGCCAATAATTCCACCAACGAACCAATCACGGTAGAATCACCCACCCAAGGGAGAGCGGGTTTAGCCAGGTTCAAATAGTCTTCGGTCAAAGGCAAGATTCGAGTTCCCAAGCCTGCGCCAAGTATCATGGCTTGCTTGGTGAATTGTTGTTGAGAGGCAGGGGGAGGCGCCTTTTGTTGTTCTTGCTGAGGGGGGAGTGTTTCGCCAAATAGGGTTATTTTAAAGCCGTTTCCTTGAACGGTGGCCCCTGGCAGTAGAAAGTAGGCAAGGCTTGAAGGGTTAGAGCCACTGTGTAATACGCCGACATCCCCACCACGACTGGCGTAGGCTTGAAAGTGAATATGTTGAGGCAACACCCCTTCCAAGCAGGCCACAGGGGTTTCTAAATCAAGACGCTGAATCAGCCATTGATTTTTTTTGATCGGGGATTCAAGTAGGCGGTATTCTTGTTGGGCGCCAGTGGCGTGGAAGAGGCTTACATCATTACGTTGGGCTTGGGTTGCAGTCATAATCAACAGTCCTTTATCACGAATAAACTTCTATAGTATACCTCAAAAACAGGATGTTGCCACCAGTCATTTTCTATGAGGAGGCACTCTGCTTATTTCGATAAACGGTTTTGAAAAAGGGTATAACGATGTAAAGAAACGCCCTACTTTCGTGTGTCGAAAAGTCGTTTTTTTGGCCACAAAAGTCTGTATTTTGGCCACGAAAGTCCGTTTTCTGGCCACGAAAGTCTGATTTCTGGCCATGAAAGTCTGTTTTTTGACCACAAAAGTCTGATTTCTGGCCACGAAAGTCCGATTTTTGCTCGATTTTCAAGGCGTTTTCTGGGTGTGTGAAGGCCTGTTGAAAAAAGCCACTCTTTTTCAGTATGACAACTTTTCGTTCCGATGCCTAGTGGCTAAAACCCACTATTTTTGGGATTGTGTGTTCACTTTTATCGCTGGTGTTTCCCTCAACCTAACCTTCTCCCAAAGGGAGAAGGAACAAGGCACAAGAGGGGTCGTTTCAAAAAACGACCCCTCTCTAAAATCAGTCAAAAAATTAGTTCCAATACGCTTGGGAAAGACTTAAACCATCGGATCCTTCTTCACCGAGTTCAGACGCAATCGACACATTATTAGGCGTAAAAATAAAGACCCCTTCACCAATGCGTTGTTGATGACCTTCAATCGCATGAGTGGCTCCTGACAAAAAGTCCACCACACGTTGAGATTGATTGGTGTCTAACAAATGAAGGTTTAAAATAGCGGCTTTACGCGCTTTTAAATGAGACACCACTTCTAAGGCATCTTCAAATGAACGAGGTTCAATTACAATGACTTGACTAAAGGAACTGCCCGTTGAACTCACCGCACGCACATGAGGCGTTGGGCGCACTTCGCTAAGCATACGAGCATTTTCAGGCACATACGCCGGGGTGTGTGCTTCCATTTCGCTCATGTATTCTTCTTCTTCAAAGGGATCGCCAGTGACCCAATTTTTTAATTTCGTCATAATGTTGGACATTATTGTGTATCACACCTCCCGATATTGTGTACTGTATGGGCTTTTGTAAGACGGCAAGAAAAACATCGAAGGGTTTACTTACCACATTCCCTACTATCATACCTGAACGAACATTTTATGCAAATAGTTTCGTTCCGATACGAACTATTGTAGCATCATTTGCCAAAGCTTGGCTATAGTCATTTGACATTCCCATAGAAAGATGCGGAAGTTCAATACCCAAGCGGGTTTCAACGGTTTCTTTAAGCGTTTTAAGCCGTCTAAAACAGGCGTCAATGGTGTGGAACTCTTCGCTCAGGGGGGCCATCGTCATTAAACCCATGACCTTTAGGGCAGGCGACAAAGCCAACAGCGCTTCCACTAACGACGTGAGATGTTCTGGGGAAACCCCCTGTTTGCTGAGTTCGCCTGAGGTGTTGACTTGCACTAAGATCGATTGTTCGATGTTTAAGGCTCGTGCTTTTTCGGCAATGGATTGCGCGAGTTCTAGGTTGTCTACACTATGGATCAAATCATAATGCCCCACAATTTTATTAAGCTTATTGCGTTGAATATGCCCGATGAAATGCCATTCAATCGCTTCATTGACGGCTTTGGGTAGGGTGCTTCGTTTGGCCAGCGCTTCAACCGCCTTATTTTCACCCATGGCAAGCAAACCCGCACGGACTGCGCCTTCAATGGCGTAAATATCGGCGTGCTTGGTGACGGCCACAAGCGTCACATTTTTCCAGTAAGGCGCGGTTGGATATCCTAAAACCATGAGGTTTTCTTGAATGCGTTCTTGCCACGCTTGGATTTGGGCTTCGCCTTCTTTTGAGGGCGGCGTGTCATCTATAAACGTCATTAACGCAAGGTTCCTTGCCAAGCGGGGTTACGCCAAATGACTTCGGCTTCGGTGCAAATGCCCCCACGAGGGGTAAACTCACTATGCACCCGTAACCAACGGGGGTTGGCTGCGGCGATGAGGTCATCGGTGATTTTGTTGGTGATGTTTTCGTAGAACATGCCGACATTACGATACGCCAGCATGTAGTATTTAAACGCCTTGAGTTCGACGCACACATCCCCAGGGATGTATTCAATAGTAATGGTGCCAAAATCGGGTAGGCCCGTTTTGGGGCAGACGCTGGTGAACTCTTCGACTTTAACGGTGATGGTGTAGTCTCGATGGGGGTTGAGATTTTCCCATATTTCAATCGGGGGGTAAATGGCTTTTTCAGCCGAAATGGAATGAATGTAGTCAGTGGTGGCGATCATGGGGGGGGGAGTGTCCTTTTTAATGTTGAGTGCATAAATACTATACGCCAAACATTTAGTGGACTCAATAAGGGGTTTAGGTTTTGTGTGTAGGTAACAACACAGCTGGCCTGAACCAAAAGGGCCTCCCTTACCTAAGGGAGGCGCTACAAAAAAGGTTGAAATTATTGTTGATTTTTTATCGCATTTTCCAGCAAAGTCATCACATTTGAGACATTTCCTAAGTGTTGTTGGGTAGAGAAGGGACTCGTAGGAAAAAAAGATGTGACCAAAGAAATTTTATTGCCTTCTAAGGAGACTGGTTTATATGAAGTGGTGGCTTGTTCCTGTGCGTTCATAATTTGGGTTGCCATAGTTAGAACTCTTCCTCTCGCTACATCGGGAAGATCCTTTAAGTCCAGATCAAGAACTAGCCTATATAGTTCATTATCTGTCCCACCAGTTCCCGGCTGATGGCTTATATCGTTCAACCTAAAGTGGTTATTGGCACCCCGAAAAGTCTCCCATACGTTTCTGAATTTTGCCATTTCAGCGTCTGTATCTATAACTGGTAATTTGTTATTAAGGTCTGTCATGAATTGGGTTAATTCTTCGGGAGATACAATTCGGCTCTTGCTCCAAGCTTCTATTCTTTGGACTCTTTCTTTGAGTCTATCAGTTGCTTGAGTGCACGCCCAGGCGCGTGCCCTTGATAACATTACCTTTATTATCGGTTCTAGGCGCTTTGTATCATCAGCGTGTATTGTTACCCCCTCACGTTGTTGGTGGGCAGGGGAAACAGTGGTTCGAGCCACACGAGTACTCGGGTGGGGGGCAAAGCGGGTTGAAGAGAGAGCATTTACTAACATAACATAACCTTGTATTAAACGTGAAACGAACTATAAAGTAACCTAAAAAGTCCATTGTCGAACCTTCACGAGCTTAAAGCCTATTGAAGCCAAAACCGTGCGTTTTTAACACCCATTGTTACAAAAATATACACTCAATACCATTAGTCCACGTCTTTTTCCAATAACAGCAAGGCTTCTTCCCCGACTTTGAGCCCCAAGCGATGCTGTGCCTGCTGAAAGCTTTGTTCCGCTCGTTGCGTGGATTGCTTGGCATCATTCAACATGTATCGCATGAGTTGTTCCGATGGGTTAAAATCGCTGGTCGCTTGAGCCATTTCGTTTTTGCGAGCTATGGTGTAAGCCTGCTCCAAAATAGCGAGCTTGCCTTTTTGCAAGGCGAGAACATCTTTACTTTGCTTGTAATTCAGATATAAATCGAGGAGTTCTTGCTGTAAATTGTCCACCGCGCGCGCCAAAATCACCATGTCCGCATCCGTCACAGGGCGTGTGGTGCTTGTATTACTTTGATTGACAATGTCGTTGACCAAAGCCCCTGAAAGTAAGCCAATCGGCGTGCCTGAAACGATAGACGCCGCCGCCCCCCCCACTTGCGCGGTGGTATTGATGAGTCGCTTTAAGCCTGTTTTGTTCTTCACGGGTTTACCAGACGCATCTTGACGGCTGAGTTTTTCAATCGCATAGCGAATCGGCTGGCTACGATACACCGCCGCCTGCCACAACACGTTCATATCTTTACCTTGTTGTTCGGCGGTGTCTAAGGTATTTTCTCGGGTGCGTTGAATGGAGGTGACCCACTGCGTTTCATTGCGTTTTAAAATCGCTTGCTGTTCAGGGGGTAAGGTGCTTAAAAACGCCAGCACTTGTTGGTGATACTCCGTTTCTAAACGTGTATAAGCATTTTGCTGAGACGCTTGAAGCGCTTTACTGAGCTGGCTATTTTTAGATTGCAGGACTTCGAGTTGTTGAGGCGTGACTTGAGCCTTGGCAACAGACGCCGTAAGTACAAGTAACACAAGAAATAGCCTAAAGGGGACGAGGTTTTGATTCAAACACAACATCAGAGCTTGGCATCCTCCAATAAAGGAGGGCTTACTTGGGGTGAACTAGGAGCAGGCGGCGGCGATTTGAGCACGACATCTTCAATTAAAGTCAAACGCTTTATGGGAACAATCGGGGTGCTTTTTTTCATGGGGACCGCAGCCCCCACCAACAGGCCTTTGCTTTTGGCCACTTCAGTCGTCTTCGTTTCGGGGTGCACCGCCACAAACGACGCTTCTGGACGGATCCCCAAAGCAAGGGTATCCACCGCTTGAGGCCCTGCCATGCGTTCAAGTTGAATACGGGCATTTTCAGCTTGATGCTGGGCGTTTTGTAGCGTTTCACGATACCCATAATAACGCTGGATCGCCAAAAACTTTTGGGTGGGGTCGGCGGTGTTTTGCAGGTGTTGAAACTGGGCTTCTTCTTCGGATTCTTGGCTTTGTAGTTGGTTCAGCTGGTAGAGCGCTTGCTGGTAGGCGTGGTAATGTTTGACCAACGCTTCTTTAAGCTCATCAATTAAATAAGAAAGTTGAATATGTTCCGTCGGCGTGAGTTCGCTGAGGGGCTTGTGGCGACCCATAATGTAGTTTTGCGCCACTTGAGATCCCGTCATCATACCCATGCTTTCATAGCCTCCCATGGGGGCGACGGTGCTGGTGGCCAAAGCCGCGCCTGTAATTAGCACGCTTAGGGTTTTGCGTAAAAATTCGCTAGAATGGCTTAGGTGTCGTTCAGAAGGCAGGGCAATTTTTTCCAACGCAAAACGCACCACGGCATTGCGTTCAATGGTGGCGCGCCACAAGTGTTTTAGGTCGGCTTCGGCGACTTCACTTTGTAGCTTAAGCAAGGTAACGGCATTGGCTTGGCTGGCCAATGTCGGCGTTTTTTGAATATCTTGAACAGACAAGGCTGTAACGACTTTCATGTTGGCTTTGGGGGCTTGACGCAGTTGTTCTAAGCTTTGGTTGGGCTTAACGCCTTCAAGAGTCACGACTTCATCTAAAGCGGGGGCGGGAACCTCCTTAAGGAGGCCTGCTTGGGTTGGCAGGGCGTGATTCGGCGAAAGCAAGGCGGGCACAAAGCTTAAACGAGGCGTTGGGGCCTTTGGCTTGAGCGTTTTCGCTTCTGCCATTGGCAGGGTGAGGCTCATCATCACGGCACAGCCCAGCACCACGGCGAACGAGCCGTGCAGAGCGGGTTTCCATGACGTAGGGGGACTCATGTTTTTCATAGACTTCTATTATAGCACGAGTCCACCAAAAGCCAATTCCCTCCCTTAACTAAGGGAGGGAAGTTCGGAAGCCTAGGCCTCTAATCTAAAATTAGCGCCACTTTAGCCAAATAAAGATCCAGCGTCTTCACGTATCTTTTGCCGTAGATGTGGAGCTAGATTTCTCTTAACATAGCGATTAAACTGGGGCATCTGCTTTTTCACATGCTTCCTTATGGTTTGATCAAATTCCAACCACTCCCGGTCATCTACACCTTCGATTCCCGGGTTGTCAACCTGGGAATTCAATCGGGGTGTACTTGGCAAGGACTTTAAAGCCAAATCAAACCTATCCCTGAACGTCTCAGGGGTTTCGAGAGGAATGTAAAATGAAATTGAATGGCATTTTTGACCCTCATGCGAGATAAGAATTTCCACTGTTGGCTGTCTAAGTCTTTCCATAACAAAAGCCGGGTAGAGCCTTATTTCCCCAGAACAGGTGTCACTGTTTCTGATAAGTTTCCCCAACCCTTCGCGGAAAGCGGCATATAGAGCAGGACCCTTTTCGCGGTGCATGATATGTATAATTTGGGCAGCCTGCTCAAAGAGTGGTAATGTTTCAGGAGAGAACGTTACTCCTTGACGTTGTTGAGCGACCTGGGGATTTAAGCGCGCCTGTTGGGGGGAGGGGGTAAAACGATTGGGGGAGAGAGCATTGATTGACATAAAATAACCTTTCAGTAGGAGTAAGGGGTGACTTAGAAGAGATCTTAGAAAAAAGACTTAAAAAAGTTCAATAGGCAACTTTCATAAGTCTAGAAACTATTAAAGCAAAAAAGGGACGTCTTTCAAAGCAATTGTTACAAATTGATACCCTTTTAAAAGAAAGGCTTGAGTCTTTTTTATGTTTGCGACTTAATGGAAAGGCTACATAGGGTTCAATTTAGTATGCCATGAAAGATAAGGACTTGTTTTTTATGCTTCATGTACTAAACTTGTGTTGAGGTGTATTGATTGGACGGCTCGTTTTAACCAACGAGACAGAAAAAACATACATTTTAGTTGTATCCTTTCTGGGCCCAATACTAAAGGAGATTTAATTTTATGATGATGGCTCGTGAAAAATTTAAACGTGACAAGCCTCACGTCAACGTAGGGACCATTGGTCACGTTGACCACGGTAAAACAACGTCTACCGCTGCGATTACGGCAACGCTCGCTGCAGTAGGGTATGCAGACTTTAAAAAGTTTGACGAAATTGATGCTGCCCCTGAAGAAAAGGCGCGTGGTATTACGATTTCAACCGCTCACGTGGAATATGAGACGGACAACCGTCACTACGCTCACGTGGATTGCCCTGGTCACGCCGATTATGTAAAAAACATGATTACCGGTGCGGCTCAAATGGACGGAGCCATTTTGGTGGTTGCGGCAACGGATGGCGTTATGCCTCAAACTCGTGAGCACGTTTTGTTGGCTCGCCAAGTTGGGGTGCCTAAGATCGTGGTTTGGTTAAACAAATGCGACATGGTCGAAGATCCTGAAATAATCGAGTTGGTGGACATGGAAGTTCGCGAATTACTGAGCGAATATAACTTCGATGGCGACAACGCCAGCATTATTCAAGGTTCTGGCTTTAAGGCGTTAGAAGCGTTAGCGGCTAACCCCAAGTTAAAGCGTGGGGAAGACAAGTGGGTTGACACCATTTGGGCGTTGATGGATGCAGTTGATGCTGACATCCCTACGCCAGAGCGTCCTTTGGACATGCCGTTCTTGATGCCGATTGAAGATGTATTCTCAATCACGGGGCGTGGTACGGTTGTTACAGGCCGTATTGAACGTGGGATCGTTAAAGTGGGTGAAGAAGTTGAGATCATTGGTCTTGGCGACACGCGCAAATCGGTTGTCACAGGTGTTGAAATGTTCCGCAAGCTGTTGGATCAAGGGCAAGCGGGCGACAACGTCGGTGCGTTGCTTCGTGGGATTGACAAAACCACCATTGAACGTGGTATGGTTTTGGCAAAACCCGGTACGATTACGCCTCACACCAAATTTACGGCAAACGTGTACGTGTTGAAAAAAGAAGAAGGCGGTCGTCATACCCCATTCTTCTCGAACTACCGTCCACAGTTTTATGTTCGTACAACGGATGTAACAGGTTCTATTACACTTCCAGCCGATACCGAAATGGTGATGCCTGGAGACAACGTCATTATGACCGTTGAGCTCTTGACGCCTGTTGCCATTGAAGCGGGTATGCGTTTCGCGATTCGCGAAGGTGGTCGTACCATCGGTGCGGGTGTTGTGGACACTATCCTTGAGTAAGCTCAAGGAAATCATAAGTTAGAAAGCTGTTTAACAACAGCGTTACTATTTAGAAGGTTTAAAAGGAATTATGGCTCAAAAGCAAGCAAATCAAAAGCAAAATCGTGTTCGTATTCGCTTACAGTCCTATGATCATCGGTTGATTGATACATCGGCCGCCAAGATCGTGGAAGTGGTAAAGTCTTCGGATGCGAAGCTCGTTGGGCCTATTCCCCTTCCTACGCGCCGTCGTATCTTCTGTGTGCTTCGTTCACCTCATGTGAACAAGGATTCACGGGAACATTTTGAAATCCGCATTCATAAGCGCTTGATTGACATTTTGGATCCCGGTGCTGATTTAGTGAGTCAACTCAGTCGAGTTGATTTGCCAGCAGGGGTTGATATTGAAGTGCGTTTGTAATAGATTGGTTTTAGGAGAGGCGAAGACGTCGCGAAGATAGATTCGCCACTCCTTAAGTCTACCCGAAAGACACCCTAGCGTGTGGACTTAATTGGTTGTTGTCTTAAATAAAGTGAAAGGGAAAGTGGTTGTGACTGCTCCTGGATTTTTAGGACAGAAGCTCGGTATGACCCAGGTGTTTGATGAAACGGGGTCCGCTATCGCAGTAACTGTGGTTGAAGTACTTGACATGACGGTAACACAAGTCAAGACAAAAGAAACCGATGGCTATGATGCCATTCAGGTTGGAGTAATTGAAGCAAAGCCAAAGCATTTAACCAAAGCTCGTCAAGGGCATTTGACGAAGAATGAACTGCCTTTGTTTCGTACGTTGAAAGAGTTTCGAATGAGCAAAGAGATTGTCGCTACTTATAAAGTAGGCGACAAAGTAGATCTTTCTTTTCTTGAAACCCAAGGCTTGCTCTTGAATTTTACGGGTCAGTCGATTGGCAAAGGCACCATGGGTGGGATTCGTCGTTGGGGTCATCATCGTGGACCCATGTCTCATGGATCTAAAAACCACCGTTTGCCGGGTTCTATCGGTGCGGGCACGACGCCAGGTCGTGTGTATCGTGGGCTTCAGATGTCTGGTCGTACAGGCAATGCCACGGTAACCGTTCAAAACCTCCCTGTGATTCGCTATATTGCAGACAAAAACGTGGTACTGGTTAAAGGTTCCGTTCCTGGTGCTGAAGGCGGTTTACTCGTCGCCAAAGTTCGTTAGTTATAAGATTATAAGGTCAAATTTTAATGTCGATTCTATTGAAATCTGTTACATTAGAAGGTCAAGAACAAGGAACGGTTGAAGCACTCGAAGCAGTTTTTGGTGTGGAACTCAACCGAAATGCCTTATTTTTGGCCTTGCGTCGCGAACGTATCAATGCCATGCGTGGTACGGCAAACACGAAGACTCGTTCTGAAGTCAGTGGTGGAGGCCGCAAGCCATGGAAGCAAAAAGGTACGGGTCGTGCAAGATCCGGCTCTATTCGTAGCCCGTTATGGCGTGGGGGCGGTGTGACGTTTGGTCCAAAACCTCGTTCCATTAGCATTAGTTTAAACAAAAAGTTGGTGCGCTTGGCTCATCGTTCAGCACTTACCAATGCGTTGTCTAAAATATCTGTGCTAAGCTCCACTGCCTTGCCTGCTCCTAAAACGTCAGTGCTAGTAAAGGGGTTGAACGCGTTGAATATCTCTTCTGCGGAAAAAGTGTTGATTGTGGTGTCTTCTTATGAATCCAATGAAAACTTACTGCTTTCCACGCGCAACCTTCCGTATGTTTCTGTTAGAGTAGAATCTGCGTTGAGTGTTCATGATATTTTAGCATCGAGCAAAATTTTAATTGCTTCTGATGCGCTAGTGAAAATCCAAGAAAGGCTGACTGCATAATGTCTAAAAAAAGCCTACACCAAATTATTAAAAGCCCTATTTTAACTGAAAAAGCCTTTGGCCTTTCACAAATAGGTCAGTATGTGTTTGAAGTGGATGGGACAGTCAATAAAATTGAACTGGCTTCTGCCTTTGAACAATTGTTTCCTGCCCGTAAGGTTTTAGAAGTGCGTACGATTCGCATTCCTTCTAAAAAGAAACGCGCAGGTCGCAAGCCCACGTATCGTAAGCCGTACACAAAGGCCGTTTTCAAAATTGAAGGCGATCCTATTGAATTGATTCCTGGAGTATAACATCATGGCCACAAAGCAATTAAAGCCGACTTCAGCTGGTGTTCGAGGAATGTCTAAAATTGACAATTCGGATCTCACTTCATCAGCGCCTTTTCGCCCCTTGCTTTCTGCATTAAATCAGAAAGCGGGCCGTAATAACAATGGTCGTATCACCTGCCGCCACAAAGGGGCGGGTCACAAAAAAACGTACCGAATAATAGATTTCAAGCGTAACAAGTTTGATATTCCCGCACGTGTGGAAACTATTGAGTACGATCCCAACCGGAACTGCCGTATTTCATTGGTGTGTTACGCCGATGGGGAGCGTCGCTACATTCTTCACCCTGAAGGCTTAAAGGTAGGGGACACGATCCTCAGCGGAAAAGACTCTGAAATCAAAGTCGGCAATACGCTACCCCTTCAGAACATTCCTTTAGGTTCAGTGATTCACAACGTGGAACTCGTTCCTGGTCGTGGTGGACAAATGGTGCGTAGTGCAGGGACCTCTGCTCAATTGGTGGCTAAAGAAGGTAAATATGCCACCTTGCGTATGCCTTCAAGTGAAATGCGTAAGGTTTTAATCAATTGCCACGCCACCTTAGGTGTTTTAGACAACGCCGAGTTTAAGAATATCAACATTGGCAAAGCCGGCCGTAAACGCTGGATGGGCGTCCGTCCCACCGTGCGTGGTTCGGTGATGAACCCTTGTGATCACCCTCACGGGGGGGGGGAAGGGAAAGCGCCCATTGGCCGTCCTTCTCCTGTAACGCCGTGGGGCAAACCCACACTTGGTAAGAAGACACGTAATAGTAAGAAATCGTCAACGAAGCTTATTGTTCGTCGTCGTAAGTAATCAAAAGGTTTTTATTTTATGGCACGTTCTTTAAAAAAGGGAGTGTATGTACACCCCAAGCTCCAAAAAAGAATTGATGAAGCCAATGCTTCGGGTTCTAAATCCGTCATTCGCACGTGGAGTCGTTCTTCGATGATAACACCTGATATGTTGACGCATACCATTGCGGTTCATAACGGACGGGCCCATGTGCCTGTGTTCGTCACTGAACAAATGGTGGGTCACAAGTTAGGTGAGTTTGTTCCTACTCGTACGTATCGTGGTCATGCCGACGATAAAAAAGTCAAGAGAAAGTAGCGTTATGATGTCAGTTTCTAGTCAACGAAATATAATGACCACCGCACGTAAGATGCGTCGAGTCATCAATGAAATACGCGGCAAAAGTGTTAATGAAGCGTATATTATTTTAAAAACCATGCCTTATCGAGCGTCTGAAATTGTATTAAAAAAGCTGGTTGAGGCGGTGGCCAGTGCCCGTCAACAACAGGGCTTAAACCCTGATGCTTTGTTTGTGTCTGAAGTCTTTGCGGATGAAGGTCCTACCATGAAGCGTTTTAAGCCAAGAGCTCAAGGTCGTATTTATCAACGCTTACGTCGCTCTTCACACCTAACGCTTAAAGTATCAAGATCACCAAAAGGAGCATAATTGTGGGACAAAAAGTACACCCTCGCGGCTTAAGACTCGGTATTATTGAAGACTGGCAGTCTTCATGGTATGTGAAATCTTCTTTAGAATTTGCCAAGTATATTAAAGAAGATGAAGTCTTGCGTCGTTATATTTTAAAGAAGTTGAAAGCAGCCTCATTGAGTTCTGTCATTATTCAGCGCAAAAGTGAAAAAGTGGTGGTTTCTATTGTAACAGGTCGCTCAGGTGTGGTGATCGGTCGTGGTGGTCAGAACTTGGATGTGCTTCGTAACGAATTATTGGCCTTGGTTAGCACGAAAGATCTTCGCCTTGAAGTGCTTGAAGTCGATAAAATCGACGCGGATGCTGAACTAGTGGCTCAATCGATTGCTCAACAATTAGAGCGTCGTGTCGCATTTAGACGCGCGACCAAGCAAGCCATTCAAAAAGCGATGCGTGCAGGGGCCAAAGGGATCAAAATCATGATTTCCGGTCGTTTGGCTGGTGCTGATATTGCTCGTTCGGAATGGGCCAAAGAAGGGCGTATTCCCTTGCATACCTTTAAGGCAGGGATTCAATATGCGCATGCAGAAGCCCATACCTTATTTGGCGTGATTGGGGTGAAAGTGTGGATTTACGGGGGCGATTGCGATACGAAAGTATTGACGCTTCACAACATCCGCCCAGCAGGTTCTAAGCCTCAGCAAAATCAACAGGACAAAGACGGGGCTCGTCGCAAGTCGACTCGTCGTCCTCAACGTAACGCAAAGTAACACATTTTAGGGTGGTCTTGAGTTTAGAGATTCAGACACTATAATTAGTCTAATGATGTTTAGGAGTTTTGAAAAATGTTAATGCCAAAACGATCCAAATATCGCAAGCAGCATCGTGGTCGTATGACGGGGATTGAAACTCGTGGCACGCAACTAGAATACGGTGATTTTGCGATTCAGGCCCTAGAGCCTGGTTGGATTACAAGTCGACAAATCGAAGCCGCTCGTCGTACAATTGCCCGTGCAGTTAAGCGTGGTGGTAAGATTTACATCCGTATTTTCCCCAACAAGCCTGTGACCAAGAAGCCTCTTGAAGTGCGTATGGGTTCAGGTAAAGGGAGTCCAGAGTTTTGGGTCGCAGTGGTAAAGCCTGGCCGTTTAATGTTTGAACTTGCCGGTGTGCAGGAAGAACTTTCGACCAAGGCATTAAAGCTTGCGGCTCAAAAGTTCCCGATTAAAGTCCGTGTGGTTAAAAGAGATCAATTATCGAAAGCGGTGACTTAGATTATGCTAAAGAATGAATTATCTGAAATTCGAGAACTGAGCATAGACGAGCTACATGCTAAAGAACTCGATCTCCAAAAGTTTTTATTTGATTTGAAAATGAAGCAAAAAACGATGCAGTTAAACGATGCGTCTCAATTTAAAAAGACGCGTCATAAAATTGCCTTCATTAAAATGCTCATTACACAAAAATCCCTTTCGGAGGTGGAAGTCTAATGGCTACTCGTGAATTGCAGGGTGTGGTATCTTCGACAAAATCAGACAAAACCGCGGTGGTTTTGGTGACGAGTCGCAAGTCTCATGCCAAGTATGGTAAAGTTGTTCAGACGAGCAAAAAATTTCATGCCCATGACGAGCTCAATGAGCTTAATGTGGGGGATGAAGTCGTGATTGTAGAGTCTCGTCCGTTAAGTAAGTTGAAGCGTTGGACGCTGAAACAAGTGGTACGTAAAGCAGAAGTGCTATAAGAGGTTATTATGATTCAACAAGAATCAAGATTGGTTGTGGCAGACAATACAGGTGCTCAGGAACTACTTTGTATACGTGTGTTAAAGCGTAAACGGGCAAGCGTGGGTGATCGTATTATTGCAACAGTGAAATCCGCTTCACCTAATATGCCTGTAAAAAAGTCTGATGTGGTGATGGCTGTGGTCGTTCGAACAAAGGCCCCATTGCAGCGTGCGGATGGTAGTACAGTTTCATTTGGTGAAAATGCGGCTGTTATTATTAACAAAGAAGGGAACCCTCGTGGAACCCGCGTATTTGGTCCAGTGGCTCGTGAGTTAAGAGACAGCAATTTTATGAAAATTGTGTCTTTGGCTCCTGAAGTACTCTAAAGAAAGGCTAGAAAATTATGAAAGCTTACAAAAAAAAGCTCATCAAAAAACAATCTTCCTTTCATGTCAAGCGGGGCGATAACGTGTTTATCTTGGCTGGTAAAGACAAAGGTAAGCAGGGAATCGTTCGCTTAGTGGATAGAGATGTGACAAAGGCACTTGTTGACGGCGTTAATATCGTCAATGGAAAAGAGCGCTTGATTCATATTTCTAATTTAAAGGTTGTTACCGAATAGATTAGGTGCTTTATGAAAACGTTAAAAGAAATATATCAAGACGAGATCTTCGCTTCTTTGAAAAAAGAACTGGAGCTTCCCAATGTTCATGAAGTCCCTTGTCTTGTTAAAGTGGTTATAAATGTGGGTCTGGGTGAGTCTGCTCAAAATGCCAAGTCGTTGGATGAAGCCATTCAACATTTGACCTTGATGACAGGCCAAAAGCCTTTAGTCACGCGTGCTAAGAAATCTATTGCGGGCTTTAAAGTTCGTGAAGGGATGCCTATTGGTGCGATGGTGACGTTGCGTGGGGATCGGATGTATGACTTTATTTCCAAATTAGTCAACGTCGTTTTGCCTCGTATTCGTGACTTTAGAGGCTTAAACGAACATGGGTTTGACGGGCGTGGTAACTACAACCTCGGGTTGAAAGACCAGCTCATTTTCCCTGAAATTGATTATGATATGATCACAAAAGTGCGTGGCTTGAACATCACTGTGGTTACGTCATCGTCTTCTGATGCGCAAGCCCTTTCTTTGCTAAAGAAATTGGGTTTCCCATTTGTAACAAAAGCAATTACTTAGGAGTGGTCGTTCATGGCTAAACTTTCCATGGTGGTCAAAGAAGCACAACGTCAAGAAAAGGTGGCTAAGGGCAAATACCCCAAGACACGTTTACAAAACCGTTGTTCGATCTGTGGTCGTCCTCGTTCTTATTATCGTCAGTTTGGTATTTGTCGTGTGTGCTTAAGAAAAATGGCACACGAAGGCAAGTTGCCAGGTGTTACAAAATCAAGTTGGTAGTGTAAAAGTGATCTTCGTGTCTTGTTGCGAGACAGGATTATAGGTTGCTTTGTCAATAAAGTATAGGTCTTACACTTATGTATTCTGATCCTATTTCCGATATGCTTACAAGAGTCCGTAACGCACAGCGTGCGGGGCATCTTGAAGTAAACATTCCACTTTCAAAGCTTAAAGTGGAAATTGCCAAAATCTTGGTTCGCCAAGGTTTTGTAAAAGAATATCGTCTTGAATCTGATCGTCATTTTGTGATTGTATTAAAGTATGATCACAAATCCGGTGAGCCGGTGATTCGTTGCCTGAAAAAGGTTTCAAAATCTGGTTTGCGTGTCTATTCAAGAAAAGATCGTCTTCCCCGTGTTTTGGGTGGTTCTGGTGTGGCAATTATCTCGACGAGTCGAGGTATTTTGACCGATCATGAAGCGCGTAAACTTGGTGTGGGTGGCGAAGTTTTATGTTACGTGTACTAAATTTTCAAGAAGGTATCGATTATGTCAAGAATTGGTAAAAACCCAATTGCTATACCCTCGGGTGTTACGGTAGCCGTCAATGAAAATTTGGTCACGGTTAAAGGCCCAAAAGGTACGCTATCGCGTCAGTTTAGACCTGAACTAGACATTGTTATTGAAGACAACTCTATTCTCGTCACCCCCAATGGTGAAACTCGTTTGCACCGTTCTTTGCACGGGTTGACCCGTACCCTGATTAATAATATGGTCATTGGTGTTTCTGTTGGATTCACCAAAAACTTGGAATTGGTAGGGGTTGGCTACAGAGCCGCTGCCACCCCTAAGTTGTTGACCTTGCAATTGGGCTACAGTCATCCTGTTGAAATTGAATTGCCTGAAGGCATTGAAGCCAAAGTCGAAGCCAACACCAAGGTGGCTATTTCAGGGATTGACAAACAAGCCGTTGGCGATGTGGCCGCTTTAATCCGTTCTAAACGTAAGCCAGAGCCTTATAAAGGCAAGGGTGTTCGTTATGCGGATGAAGTGGTTCGTCGTAAAGCGGGTAAATCAGGTAAGAAGTAACGGATCGCAAGTGATCTTGAAATTTAGGATTATTTTATCATGTTTAAACAAATAAACCGTAAGCAAATTTCACGCAAGCGTCATTTACGCGTTCGTAAAAAGGTGTCGGGAACCGCTGAGTTTCCAAGACTTGCTGTGCATCGAAGTGGGAAGCACATTTACGTGCAAGCCATTGACGATGTGGCGGGTGTCACCTTGGCAGCGGCCAGTTCTTTAGACAAGGAACTGAAAGAAACCGTGAAATCTGGTGCAAACATTGAAGCGGCGAAAGTCGTTGGAGACCTCGTGGCTAAACGTCTTTTAGCCAAAGGTGTAGAATGTGTTGTTTTTGATCGTGGTGGGTTCCTTTACCACGGTCGTGTTGCCGCCTTGGCGGATGCAGCGCGTGAAGCAGGACTTCAGTTCTAGTTTTATCAGAAATTATTATAGAAGGCTCTGCAAAAGTTCAAGTCGGATGAAGATTCAAGGAAAAATAAACGGCTTTTGAGGCGTGTAGACCTACTACATAACGAAAAAACGGCTTATTTTGACAAAGAAGATTCGCCGAATGGGACTTTTGCAGAGTCTTCTATAGTGTTTGATAGACTTCCCTATATTGAAAACGTCCTGTATGCTATATACAGGACGTTTTTTATGAAAGGGTATGGTATGTTTTTGATCCGTATGCGTATTTTTGTTTTGGGATTCTTGTGTTTGTATACCTTAGGGATAAGTAGCTTACATGCCAATGATACTCTGCCTTATACCTTTCATACGCTTGCTAATGGCTTAACAGTGATCACCTATCAGATCAAAGGATCTCGTCAAGCGGTGGTGGATACGTGGTTTGGTGTGGGCAGTGCGAATGAACCTGCCACCTATAACGGGATGTCGCATTTTTTAGAGCATGTGATGTTTAAATCTAGTGACGCGCACGCGTCGTTTGATGTGGAAGTTGAAAAATATGGAGGCTACACCAACGCGGCCACTTCTCGTGATTATACCCATTATTACTATGTCGTCCCTGCCACACAGCTCCAGCAAGCCCTGAACTTACACCTTTCTATGCTGTTTGAACCCGCGTTTCCCGCCCTGGCTGTCAAAGACGAACAACCCGTGGTGCAAGAAGAAATCCGCCGATCCCAAAACGCGCCCTTTCGGGCTTTATTTGACCGCTTGTATCGCACGCTTTATGTGGCTTCCCCTTCTATTGCCCAAAGCGTTATTGGCCCTTTGCCTCAAATTGCCAGTTTTGACTCGTCCAAGGTTCGGGCGTATTACGGCCAGTATTATTCCCCTCAATCGGCGTACTTGCTTGTGGCAAGCCCTTATGAAGATCAGGACGTTTTGGCGTGGGCCAAGGCTTTTTTTGCGCGTAACACCATTCCTTCAGGCCACCCCATTCCCCCAGTGACAGAGGCCATTGCGTGGGACGCCTTATCGCCTCACTTAGAAACGCTCTATGCCCCCACCGTGCCGATGCCGACGATCTTATGGGCTTTTCCTGAACCCCCTCAATCCGCCAGTCTTAAAGAAAGACTGGCCTTAGAGCTGTACTTGTATTTACTGGCAGGCCATGAAGAAGGGGCGCTGAATCAAGCCTTGTTGCACCAAGCACAGAACCCCGCTTACGCCGTAGGGGCGTCTTGGATGCGGCATCGTTTTGAAGGGTTTACCTATATTTACGCCATGACTGAAAGGGAACATTTGGCCTTGGCGAAACAACGAATCCAACAGGTGTTAAGTGACCCCGCTTGGCTTAGTGCCTCTGCGTTGGCTCAAGCGAAAAAAGCGATTGCCCTAGCTTGGGCCCAAGAACGCAGTGAGCCGGCGTCTTACTTAAATGGGTTGGGGGAAGCCATTGTTCAACAGACTCAGGAGGAACGTGCGTTTCAAGTGGACACCTTAAAAGCGTTGACTGTAGAAGATATTAAACTGGCGCGACAAGCCTTATTAACCCGTTTAAACCGTAAAACCATTAGCCTTTTACTGATGCCAGAAACGGCCAAGCCTCCGTTGTCACGTTTAAGCAAGGCTCTTGCAAGCAATGCTTTAGCTGGACTTCAGGTTCAGTCCCCTGCGCTTGAATCCGCTTCTCTTCTTCACGCATCGCCCAAGGCCCAAAAGGGTCTCGATCAAGCCATGGCCCTTCGCTCGACTTCGATTGGGTCGTTTCAAGCGTATGAAAAAATCTTGCCCGCCTCTGAACTCTTGGGGGTGGCGTGGCATTTCCCTTTGAATCAAACGTCTTTAAATGACAAAACGGCTTTAGATTTATTAAGTGGTTTGTGGCTGAAAAGCCCCTTAAAAGGCGCTTGCCCTGTCTCCATTCAAGCGTATTTAGACGATTTGGGCGTCAGTGCACATTTTCGTTACGGTGAAGATGGCCTAAGCCTTTATTTTGAAACTACGCAAGACAACGTAACCGCCTTGGTGCAGGCACAAACGGTGTTGTTGAAAGAAGCCTATGGCTTTATTTTTGATGAAATGGCCTTTGAAAATGAACGTCAACAGGCCCTTAAATCCATTCAACAATTACCCAGTAATCCGCAGGGTTTATTACAGGCCCATGCCCAATCCATTTTAGGGCAGGGCTTGGCGGTTGGGATTCAATTAGAGCAAGCCGAAAAGGCCTTACACGCCTTGAACTTTCAACGCGTGCAAGACGCTTGGCAAGCCCTGTGGACGAAAAGCCCTGTAGCACTGGTGATGGCGGGCCCTGAAGAAGCCGTCAAGGCTTTAAAAACAGGCTTGGCTTTTAGTGGTGTGCTCAAAGGACATTCCCCTGTTTTAGAACAGAGCATTCGCCCCAACGTCGTGCTTGAACCCATTGCCGCACGAAGCACGCATGTGCTTAAGCCCGATCAAGAAACAAGTTGGCTGTTATGGGGGTGGACACTCCCTTCGGTGCAAGACAAAGACATTCCCGCCTTACACTTGTTGCAAACGTATTTGGGCCAAGGCATGAGCGCCGTGTTATTTCAAGAAGTGCGCGAAAAAAGAGGCCTTGCTTATGAAGTCACCTCTTCTTTAGACACTTACTTGAACCGAGGCATCATGCGGTGGTATGCTGGCGTTAAGCCTGAAAATGTGGAAAAAACTCAAGCGGTGTTTCAAGACATACTGAACGATTTAAACACCACGCCCTTAAGCCCGCAGGTACTACAGGCCTTAAAAATCAAACGCCTTGGGCGTTTTGATGTGGCCTTAAATACGCCAGAACAATGGACGAGCTTTGCCGGCCGGCTCTTGAATCAAGGCTTGCCTTTGGGGTATATTGAATCATATACACAGCGTTTAAATGCGGTGACTCCAGCGGATCTTCAACGTGTGGTGAAGACTTATCTGGGTCATTGCCCGACTTTACGTCTTAGCTTGGGCAAGGCGCTTGAAACCAACGTCGTTATAAAGGAAACATCCCTGCATGATTGAAACCTCTCAAGTCCGTGTGCCCGCCACTTCTGCCAACTTAGGCGTGGGGTTTGATACCTTCGGCTTGGCGTTGAAGCGATGGAATACCTTTCATCTCAAGCGTTTGCCTGAAGCAAGTGTGCCTTCTTTATTCACCCTTGAAGGCTCTTGCTTTAGTTTAGGGCCTAAGCTCGGGTGGGACGCCGTGAAGAGCAACATTTTTTTTCAAGCCTTGGATTTTTATTATGCCCATATTAAACGGCCTTTGCCCGCGTATGAAGTTGGCGTAGAGATTCAAATCCCCGTGGCACGGGGCTTGGGTTCTAGTGCAACGGCAGTGGTGGCGGCCTTAATGGGTGCCAACGCCTTAGAAGGCTCTCCTCTGGATCAAGATGCTCTACTGAAGCTGGCGATTGCCTTTGAAGGCCACCCCGACAATGTGGCCCCCGCCATGAAGGGGGGGTGCGTTTTTGGGGATGCGACCCATAGTTACCCGATTCACTGGCCGACGACGTGGCACCTTGCGGTGTGGATGCCTGAAGATCCCTTATTGACCGAAGCGGCGCGTCACGTTTTACCCAGCACGTACACTCGCCCTGAAGTGGTGACGGCTTTACAGCAGGCGTCGTTGTTGTTATATGCGCTTGAACATCAACGGGCTGATGTGTTACGCCAAGTCATTGAACAAGATGTGATTCATGAGCCGTTTCGTAAAACGTTAATTGAAGGCTTTGACGCCTTTCGTGCTTTTGTGCATGAACACACGGATGCCTTAGGCGTGGTGATTAGTGGCAGTGGTTCGACTTGCTTGGTGATTTATGAAGCGAGCTGTAGCGATCAAGTTCAGCAAGCCTTACAACGGTGGCAACGTCAATGGGGGGGGACTGTTGAATCTACGGAACTTGAATTAGAAGGGGCTCAGATTTTAAACACTTAGGTGGCTTATATAGAACAACTTGAAGGAATGTAACAATCTCTAAATTAGGGGTTCCTAATCGTTTGTGGAGGTGGTTTTATACATAGGTAGGTGTGTCCGAAAGACGTTCTGAACGGCTTGTGTTTAAATCGTGCTTAGGTCGTCTTATCTTTGTGTGAATCCTTTTTAATCCTCTCAATAATCCCCAAAAACCACAAGGAACTTTTTATGTTTATTACTACTAATAATCGTTTTACCCCCCCCGCTATACAGTCGCAAGCTACTTCCTTTCAGCGTGACGGTCAGAGACTTACCCTGAAGGAAATGGGCGACGTAATACAAACACTTAATCTAGCCCTAACCCGTTTATATGAAACCGCCAGCAACGAAAAACTTCTTTCAGCAATTGAAGAAGCCAAGCAAACTCGAGAAACAGAACCCTCATTTTTAAACAAAGCCCAGCACCTTTATCAGATTCTAGGGAGATCAGGAACTGTCCGAGGCATAAAAGCAACATTCGAATCAATAGAAGATAATTTCAGAGCACAGTATGCACAAATTATGGAACGTATTCATACTGAACAAAATAGTATGCCTGCTAATAACAGAGATCAAGACTACTTAGCACAATTAGCCCAGTGGAGAACACGTCTTACTGATTTAGAAGGAAAGGTAAGCGAAGCATCTGTTGACTTTAGAAGGCAGGTAGGTCCATATAAATCAAACTCTTAGGTTCTTGCATTTTAAGAAAATCACACCCCCTTGGCGACAGCTTATTACTTGGACGCTTGGTTACCAATGGCACTTAAGGCGTTGCCTTGGCTCTTGTATTGGGCAATCAGCGAATCAGACGCCGCATACTGCCGTTGCAACTGCACCCGACGCTTTTCCAAACGCGCTTCCCCTTCACTAATGCTTTTTTTCGAACGACTAATTAGGGCGTCATAACTCTCCCCAATCGATTGAAACACCCCTTTGTCTCCCGAAGCACCCCCTGTTTTAACCGCATTTTCCACCACGTTTTGTAACTGCGTAAACACCCCAGTGGCCCCTTTAATCAGGCTTTCCACTTCGTCTGGGCTGTTTTTCAACGCGGCTAAAAACTTGGTGGCACTAAAGGTCAAGGTCGAATTGGCCGACTGCCCCCCACTACTGGCGGTTGAAATGCCCACTTGCCCAAGGCTGTTATAGGTGGTTTGGCCTGTGGTGCTGGCCGTCATGGTTTGGCGTATCTCTGTTCTAAAGGAACGAACGCTGGTTTGCGCGCCTAGCTTGCCGGTGTCTGCCTTGGTTTCGGTGTCAATGGTGCCAATAAGGGTATTAAACGCGGTAACCACGTCATCCACCGCTTTGCTGAGCTTGTCGGTGTCTTGATCCACCAAAACGTTAATGTCGTTGGTGGTTTGCACTTGTTTGAGCTTGAGGGTCAGGCCTTTGAGTCCCGTTTGCACTTCACTCACTTCGTTACTGGTGGAAAGGTATTCCGTGCCATTGACGGTGACCTTGGCGTTCATGCCCAAGCTTTGAGACGCCGTGCTATTGCTGCCACTCACCAGATTCATCGCACTTAAAAAGTTGCCTGTCACCTCTTCCATTTGAATGGCGACTTGCCCCGTGGATTTAGACGTCAATTCCAAACGATTGTTTAGACTGTTATAAATGGCGTTTACTCCAGCATCTGCCGAATTATTGATGGCCGTAATGAGTTGAGCCAGACTTTTGCCCGTGGTGTCAAAACTGGCTTTCCCGATTTTAAAAGTAGAACCCGCCACCACCGCAGTGGTTAAGCCTGCAGAGGTGGAAGAGACGTCTTGCGTGGTGTTGAGGGTTGAAAAGAATTGCTTGCCTGTAAAGGTACTGCCTACTTCCACGGCGGTGTCTAATTTGGACAACTTTAAGAAGTTGGAGGTATCCCCTGTAGAACCAAAGCGAACAGTGCCTCCTGCGCTGGCATTGACCACCACTTGGCCTTCTGCATTAAGGCTCGCACTACTGATGCCTGAAATCGCGCCAATCCGCCCAAGAACATCGCCAAAGGTGTCGGTGCTGGCATCCACGCTCACGCTAGAAGCCACGCCATTGACGTACACGTTAAAGGTGCCAGAAGTTAAAGACATCGTTTTAATGTCACTTAACAAGGTGCTGGCGGTTGCCACCACACCCGCTTGAACGGTGGATTGCGCCGTAGTTGGGGTGGCTAAAGTATTGACTTTAACGCTTAAATTGGCTAAATTGGCCCCTGCCGATGCGCTGACGTCTAAGGCGGTGGTGTTGGAAGAAGTGGCTTTTCGGGCTTGAAAGATGTTGGCATCTAACACGGAAGTAGAGGTAAAGACTTTTAAGGCTGTTTGAAACGTCTTGGCGCGAGAGGTAATGTTGGCCAAAGTGCTTTTTCGCGTCGTGGTTTTGTCAATACGCGTTTGAATGGCGTCTAAGGGCTTACGTTCAGACGCGATGGTGGCATCAATAATTTGGTTGACGGGCAAGCCCGAACTAATGCCACCAAAAGTAATGCTCATCATGGGGAAGTCCTTCTTTAAAAGCGAACGTAACCACGCGAAAAAGCGCGCGAACGTAACAGTTTTGGGGCAAGCGTTTTACAATGCGTTTATTTTTGCTAGAATAGAGCTACTTATGAGATTTTTCCCAATGTCGTCTCCTTCCTTTGTAAGGATAGCAAGCCTTCGGCCAGATTTCATCCACCTTTTGGTTTATGATCCCCCCCCCCTTGTTTTGTATGTGTAAAGGAACCGTGTTGATGCCCTCTATCCCTTCCTTGCTGGACAGCCTGACCCGATCCCGTCCCTTGCCGGAACATCAAGCGGAAGATGCGGGCTTAAAACGTACCCTTACCGCCAAAGATCTGATTGTGTTTGGGGTTTCGGCCATGATTGGCACAGGCATTTTCGTACTCACGGGGCAAGGCGCGGCGGACAACGCCGGCCCTGCGTTGGTGGTTTCTTTCTTGATTTCGGGCTTGATTTGCGTGTTTTGTGCGTTGTCTTACAGTGAACTTTCCACACTCATCCCCATTTCAGGTTCGGCGTATTCTTACATGTTCATCGCCCTAGGAGAGTTCGTGGCGTGGATTGTGGGCTGGTTGCTGGTGGTGGAATACTTGGCGGGTAATATGTGTATTGCCCAAGGCTGGGGAAAAACCATTTTATATGGCGTCAAAATTTTTGGCGAATCCTTGGCGAATCTCTTTCATAACCCTGCTTTAGCCGTGGGAGTCCCCACGTGGTTGAATACGTCGACCTTCACGGTGCTTGAAAAAGGGCAAAGCATCCCCCTCCATGAAGCATCAGTCGCCACAAGCAAGATACCCTTCACACTACCAGGATCCCCCGATGTCTTGACGCTCGTCATCAACCAGAGCTTCGATATTTTCCCAGTGGTGGGCCTGTTGTTTTGTGCGTGGTTACTCACCAAAGGCGTAGAAGAAAATGCCAAGTTAGCCACTGCCATGGTGTATATCAAAATTGGGATTATCCTCTTTTTCTTAGCCATTGGGGGGTGGTTTTTATTCAGTCACCCTGATTTATTTTCCAAGCACTGGTTCGCGGAAGGGTGGAAGACTTTTGCCCCCTTCGGCAACGACGGCATCATTAAAGGGGCGGCGTTGATGTTCTTTGCCTACGTCGGCTTTGACGCCCTCGCCTGCTCTGCTGAAGAAGCCAAAGATCCGCAGAAAGACATGCCCATTGGCATTTTAGGTTCTTTACTGATTTGTACGATTTTATATGTGTTGGTCACCGTTGTGGTAACGGCCGTCAACCCGATTGAAAACATTCACCGCACCGCTGCCGTGGCCCAAACCATGACGATGATGAACGTCCCTGGGGCGGATTTGCTGGTGGTCATTGGTGAAGTCATCGGGATTAGTTCGGTCATGCTCATCATGCAAATGGCCACCATTCGCGTGGTCTATTCCATCGCGAGAGACCGCCTGTTGCCCGCGTTTTTAAAGAAAATGGACCCACGCTTGGGTGTACCGCTCGCTGCCACGTGGATTGTTGCCATTATTGGGGCATTAGGTTCGGCTTTATTGCCTATTTCGCTGGTGTCACACATCGCCAGTTTAGGCACGCTCTTTGTGTTTCTCATGGTCTGCGTGGGTGTGGTGATTCTGCGGTTTACCATGCCTGAAGCCAAGCGTCCCTTCCGAGTCCCCTTTGGCATTACCATTCCGCTCTTAGGCGTGGCTGGATGCCTTTGGTTGATGATGAGTCTGTCGTCTTCGGCGTGGTTCCTTACCCTTGTGGCGTTGGCCATTGGGTTGGCGATTTACTTCACCTACGGCATGCACAACAGCATTATGAAGAACCCTGAGGCGTTAGAAGCCTTAGAGCTTGAGGCGCCTCCGCTAGCGATGGTGGGGCATTAGTTTCTTAGCTTTGGGATTTCTAGCTTCGTTTATCGCTGGTGCTTGGATTTTTAGCTCCCTCTCCCTTTGGGAGAGGAAAACAAGCTTCTTATTCACGAAGTGAATCTACCCCTTTAGGAAGGAGAGGTTGGGAGAGGAAACCAACGGTTTTCTTTCCCAAGAGAAAAAGTCAGAGACTTTTTCGACCATGGTGGGGTGAGGGTCCTGAGATGCCCAGTTGTCGCTGGTGTTTCCCTCATCCTAGCGTAGCCCGCCATAGGCGAGGCGTGCGACCAGAGGGAGAAGGAACAGGGCAAAATGTCTCGGAAGCCTCGCATTTAGTGCGTTGTCGGCAAGATTTTATAGGACGTTGAATACACGTTTTTTGGGCGGAGTGTTGACAGAACAACATTTTCTTATTACTATCTAAACAGAAGCCATAGAGGCTTCTCTGCACTTTTTCCCCTCACCCTTAAAAGAAGGTCACTACTATGATGCCTCCTCTTTCTCTTGTTGGCGCGTCTTTGCCGACTTATTCAACCAACCCCGCCCTGACCCCCCCCAATAACAAAAATAAAGTAAGTGGCTCTTCTGCATCTAATCAGCGTCAGGGGTATATTGGGGAAGAAATAAAGATCCTTGGAGAAAAAATACGAAATTCAGAAACAAGTGATGCTGATTTAATACAAGCGGCACTAAAAATCTTTTTCTATCTAGATCATATGAGGGGTCAGTCTTTTACCCATAGCGCAAGATCGCGATTGACTACGGCCTCCGGAGCAAGGGGCAAGTCCCCAAAATTAACACCAAGAAGTGAGCTTCAAATCAGTTGTTCTTTGAGAGATTTTGAGTTACAGCTTCTCGATCGATACATGGGTTTAGTTGATAACGATTACAAACCTTTATCTGATAAAAATGAACGGCTAAGAGTGTTGAAAGAACTAATAAGTGAACGAGAAAGTGAGTTGACAGGATTATTACAAGAGCTGCGGGGCAGACTAGAGAGAACTCATTCCACAGCGCTCTCACCTGAGTTGACAGAACTATTACAAGAGCTGCGGGTCAGACCAAAGGGAACTCATTCCAAAGCGCACTTAAGGAGGTGGACAGTACTGTTACAAAAGCTGTGGGTCAGACTAGGGGGACTCTTGCCGACAACGAAAAAACGCGAGGCTTCCTAGCGCACGGCAGGAACGAAGATAGAGCGAGAGGGATGGGATAAACTCATTCACGAAGTGAATCTACCCCTTTAGGAAGGAGAGGTTGGGAGAGGAAACCAACGGTTTTCTTTCCCAAGAGAAAAAGTCAGAGACTTTTTCGACGGAAGGGGGGCGACCAAGACCCTCCCTCCCTTAAGCCGCCTTTAGAGGTGTTGGAGACCTTTGGCGGAGCAAAGGTCTCTGACGACCGACCAGCTATAAAAAAAAACGAGAAACCCAAGCACCCCCTCAAAAAGGGAGCTAGCCAAAACTAAAAAGCAAAGGTCTCTGTCAGCACCAGCTATAAAAGGGAACTAGCCAAAACGACAAGCTATAAATGGAACGAGAAAACCAAAAAAGGGAGTAAAACCCAAACCCCTTGACAAAGCTCACAACATTTGACACAATGTAAAAAGGGGGAGTCCCCAAGTGTTCGAGACTTGAAGACTCCACGCTATCTTCTTAGCTTTTTAAGACTAATAAGAAGATTATCAGCAGAAGTAGTGTTTCTGATGTAATCATTTTAGCTCACCTCCTTTCTGTTACAGAATGGGGGTGTTGCTATATAAGCAACCCTTTAAAGGTTTTTATTAGGCTAGCATAAAGTACCCATCGCTACAAGTTCTATGTCCTTGTGCGTTTGAGGTATAATAAATCCCAATTGATCAAAAAGGATTTAAATATGTTTGACACCCTAAGTAGCTCGCTCACGGGCATGAGTTCACTGTTTAAAGGCTCGGCCAAAACCCTTGACGAATCCGCCGTGCAAGACGCCTGCCAAGTCCTGCGAAACGCCTTGTTGGAAGCGGATGTGAGCTTTCGAGTGGCTCGACAATTCGTCAAACGGGTGCGTGAAAAAGCGTTGAGCTCAACGCAACTCGACGGGTGGGACGCTGAAGATCAGTTCATGGGGCTGATGCACCAAGAACTCCGAGACCTGCTTGGGGATGCCCAAAGCCCGATTAACGCCGTGTGTGAAGAAAAACGAGACAGTTTTACGCCTGAAAATCCAGCCATTATCTTCATGTGTGGCTTGCAAGGGGCGGGCAAAACCACCACAGCCGCCAAGTTGGCGTTGTGGCTAAAATCGCAAGACGACTTACCCTCTCCCTTAGGCTCATCTTCCTTAGAAAAATTGCAGGGTGAGGAAAACACCTGCCTTCCCCCTGAAAATCCAAGTATCGTTCCCTTTCTGATCGCGGCGGACACCGTACGCCCTGCGGCGATGCAACAGCTCGCCATCTTGGGTGAACGCCTCGGCATTGGCGTGTACACGAACGAATCTGCCACTTCGATGCTTGAGGTCGTCGCCCAAGGCCTTGAACACGCAAAAGAAGTAGGAGCCACGCATATTATTGTCGACACCGCTGGGCGTTTACAAGCTGACACCCAAACCATGGCGGACTTGCTGATTTTAAAGCATCGCCACAAACCCACCGATGTATTGCTGGTGGTGGATGCCATGATCGGGCAAGAATCGGTGAATGTGGTGGAAGCTTTTCACCTGCAAATCGGCGTCACAGGCTGTGTTCTTTCTAAAATGGACGGCGACACCAAGGGCGGTGCCATGTTGTCTATTCGCGAAGCCACGGGCATTGCGATTCAGTTTTTAGGCACCGGCGAAACCCCCAACGATTTGGAGCCGTTTCACCCTGATCGCATGGCGCAACGGCTCATGGGCATGGGGGATTTAGCCACCTTGTTTGAAAAGGCCATGGCATCTCACCAAGAAGCAAGCCTGGCAAGCGTTATGGCGCGTGTGATGAACGGCGAGTTGAACTTTCGGGACTACCTCAACGTGCAAGAAGGCATTCAGAAAATGGGGGGTATGGGGACGATTTTGGCGATGCTCCCCATGATGCAGATGAACGCCCAAGACCGCCACAGCGCAGGGACGGATCACAAGCAGAAGTGGCGTCAGTGGAAGGCGTTGCTGGCTTCGATGAATGCCCAAGAAGTCCAGAACCCAAGCCTCGTGCTGGATTCGGCGAGTCGGCAAGCCCGTTTGTTTAGGGGGGCAGGGATTTCGGCTGAAATGGGGCAGGCACTGCTGGGAGAGTTTTCGCATATTTTTCAGATGGCGCAAGGGTTTAAGGCCTTTTCAGGCTTCTTTGGCGGATCTTCTAACGATGAAGCTCAAACGCTTGATGCGCTTGCGTCTTCGCCAGAAGAGGCCGTGGATCCTGAAGATCCGATGGGGTGGGGGGACTTTTTTGGGTCTTTTGCGGAAGAGGAGGTGACGCTTCCCGCGACGCCTGTGGGCAAATCGCATTCAAAACCCGCCAAACCAAAATGGAAGTCGCCTTTTCCGTGGGGGGCGTAGTGACGCGTTGAAGGCTCTAAAGATGTAAAAATGGCCTACTTTTCGACACACAAAAGTCTGTTTTTTGGCCACGAAAGTCGTTTTTTTGGCCATGAAAGTCTGATTTCTGTCCACGAAAGTCTGTTTTCTGACCACGAAAGTCGGTTTTCTGGCCACGAAAGTCCGTTTTTTGGCCACGCCAGACTGGTTTTTTGCTCGATTTTCAAGGCGTTTTCTGAGTGTGTGAAGGCCTGTTAAAAAAAGCCACTCTTTTTCAGTATACCCTATTTTTAAGCCCTTTGCCCAGTGTGTAACCTGCACTATTTTTCACGGCAATGTAACAATTTTACACGCCGATCAAACATGGCAAAGATCAAGCCCTTGATCTTCGGCTGATCTGATCGTACGATCCGATCGCTTTTGTGAAGGACTTCTTTCGACACCGCAAGAACGCACCCCCCCTCAAGCACGGAGCCCCCCCTCACAATGAAAAGCCCCGCCCCCCTCATGCTACTTCACCAAGACGACACACTTAGCCTGCACTTAGGCGATGTGATAGAAACCCTAGCTCACTTGCCTGAAGCGAGTGTCGATCTTATTTTTGCCGACCCCCCCTATAACTTGAGTAATAACGGCTTTACCTGCCACGCCGGCAAACGCGTCAGCGTCAACAAAGGCCAGTGGGACAAAAGCCAAGGCGTGCAAGCCGATTTCGACTTTCACCGTGCGTGGATTCAAGCCTGCCACCGCGTGCTAAAACCCAACGGCAGCCTATGGATTAGTGGCACCTATCATTCCATTTACGCCTGCGGATTCGCCCTACAACTCGAAGGCTGGCACGTGATTAACGATGTCGCCTGGTTTAAGCCCAACGCCGCCCCCAACCTCAGTTGCCGTATGTTTACCGCCAGCCATGAAACGCTGATTTGGGCGAGAAAAAGCAAAACCGCCAAGCACACCTTTAATTACGACTTAATGAAAAACGGCGTGTGGCATGAAGAAGACTTCATTAAAAAGCCTGAAAAACAAATGCGAAGCGTGTGGGCCAGTGGCACGCCCAAGCCCCACGAAAAAGCTTACGGTAAACACCCGACGCAAAAGCCTGAACTGCTGTTACGGCGCATTGTGATTGCCAGTAGCCTAAAGGGGGACGTGGTGCTTGACCCCTTTTGCGGGAGTGGCACCACAGGGGTAGTCGCCTTACAACACGGACGCTCCTTCATTGGGATTGACCAAAACCGCGAGTATTTGGAAGGGATAGCCTTGCCCCGATTGCTTAAAGTTCAGCAACAATCTGCCCATATAAAACCAAAGAAGGTAGGGACTTAACATGAAAAAAGGCGGTACTTCTGGTGGGAATACCAAAACGGGTCTTCATTTTGAAGAAAAAGTAGATCTGGTTCAAGCTTTTGATAATGTTGAGGGTTATTCTATTCATGAAAAAAATGATAGCTTGTTTGGTGTTATTTATGACACCAAAGAAGTAGGACTAATTTTTAGAAAACACGCCTTGTATAAGTTCTTAGTAGACAAAGATATCAACTGGAAAGAACGCCTTCAAAAGAAGCTTTTACCTGATAATGTGTTTTATAATTTTTTGAATCAAACCATTTATATTGTGGAAGTCAAGCATCAACAAGTGACAGGATCCGTTGATGAAAAACTCCAGACGTGTGATTTTAAACGCAAGCAATATGTCAAACTGCTTGACGGCTTAAATATAGACGTTGAGTACATTTATGTCTTTAACGACTGGTTTTTAAAAGATGAGTATAAAGACGTACTTCAGTATATTAAGCTTGAAGGATGCAAGTTTTACTTCAATGAAATCCCCTTAAATAAATTGAGTTTGCCTTATACAGAGGTTTAGATGCGGGGGTGTCTAATCGTTAACCCTCTCCTGATTTTGGCTTTCTTGCTCCCTTTTAACGCTGGTGCTTGGGGGTCTTTGTCCCGCCAAAGACTCCCCAAACCCCCAAAGCGGCTTAAGGGGCGGCGGGGGGAGGGACGTGTTACGTCCTCCCTCCCCCCAGTATGCCCCCCTTAAGAATCCCCCGTCCCCCCCTCCCTCCCGTTCCGAACCACGAGTTTTAATAAACGAAGGAACGAGTTGGTTTCTCAACATCTTGCCGACGGCGCACTAAATGCGAGGCTTCCGAGACATTTTGCCCTGTTCCTTCTCCCTCTGGGAGCACGCCTCGCCGATGGCGGGCTACGCTAGGATGAGGGAAACACCAACTATAAAGGACATCCCAAAACCCTCACCCCAACCCTCTCCCCTTAACGGCGACCAAGAAAAGAGGGGGTAAAGCCAACTTGTGCTTTGACCGCCCCCCTTCCTCCGCACAAAAAAAACATGACGGGGTTTTATAGAACTGGTGTATAATAACCCTACGCTGATCATCTCCTTACGCTTAACTTAAAGGCTTATTTCTTATGTCTCGTCTCGTCTCTTCTGCCTTGTTACCGCCTGTTCGCACAGGCGCTCAAGCCCTTCAAACCCAAACGCCCGCCCACACCTCTGCCCAACGCAGTGGCTACCAAGTAGGCCCTTATGATGGCGCCTACCCCATGATGGGGCGTATGGTGAGCTACCCCAACCCGCATGACGGCTTGGGCTTACGTCTGTTTGGCATGGGCTTGATTCGGCCCTTTATTCAAGCCATCAATGGGGGTATTCGCGTGGTGGATTTTGCGACCTCTGGCGTCAACAATGCGTTTGCCACCTTGGCTGGAGCAGGGCTTGTCGCGTTGTTGATTAAGGCCTTTAAGGATGTAAGCGCCATACGACCAACAGTAGGCCTATTTGCCTTAGGTGCGGCTACTTATTTTGGCTTTAAAACAGTGGTTAAAGCGCTCGACGGCAGACACACCGAATACGAAGACGGCGATTGGCAATTTCGCCTAGGCACCACCGCCACCTATGGCGTGGGGGCCTATTGCTTGCTTGATTTGTATAAAGGCACTAATTTAGGCGCGGCCCTACAAAATGGGTGTAGTAAAGCCAAGGACGGGCTGTTTAATATCCCTAAAACCATTGTAAACGTGTTTAAAAAGTAACAAGACTCCTCTATTTGGGGGAATAGGCTCAAGTTGACAGGGCGATTGGCCGAACCTTTCTTTGGAAAGAGAATACGCCGATTACTGTTGGGCAGTGTTCCTGAAAAAAGAGAGAGAAACCCATGCCGTTACAATTTATTAATACCAATGCCAATGCCATTCGTTCGTTACAAACGTTGCGGGTCAACATGGCACGAACGGACAAAGCCGCTCAAGACATCGCCAGCGGGAAGAAAGTCAACCGCAGTTCAGATGACGCCAGTGCCTACGCCATTGGCCAGCGCTTACAGGTTGAAATTCTCACCGGCCAACGGGCTGAGCAAAACATTCAAGACGGCCTTTCCATGTTGCAAGTCACCGAAGGAAGCGTCAGTGTGATGAGTGACAACTTACAACGCATTCGCGAACTGGCGGTGCAAATGGCTAACGACGTAAACAACGCCGAACAACGAACAGGCATTGCCAAAGAAATGCGCGCGTTGTTGGACGATACCAATCGCCTGAGTGGGGCGTCTCAATTCAACGGTTTAAACGTTTTAGACGGTTCGTTGACCGACGCCAAAGTGCAAATTGCAGGCGGGTCAAATCTGCTCACCAATACCATTGACTTGGCAGACGCGTTTGCGCAGTTAGACACTGTTTCCATGGGATTAGAAGGCGTGGTAGCTCCCCCTCGCTGGACGCCCACGACCTTAAACGACATTTTTGACGGCACCACCACACAACTCAACAGTTCAGAACGGGTGCTTTCTTATTTGGGGGATATTGACAATGCCCTTCAACTCCTGAATACACAACGCTCGTCCATCGGTGCTTTGAGCGGTCAGTTAGAACGGGCCGGAAGTTTTTCTAGCCTCACGACCTTGAACATGCAGGCGTCTCGCAGTCGTATTATGGACACTGACGTGGCCAAAGTTTCGGCAGAATATACGCAGGCCCAAGTGTTACAAAATGCGTCTGTGAGTATTTTACAGCAAGCGAACATCAGTAACCAAGCGGCTTTACAGTTGTTAAAAGCCTAGTGGATGGGGTGGACTTGTTGTACCCTCAAAAAGGGCGTTTCCTCAAAATAGGGGGAAGCGTCCTTTTTTAACATGCTTGTTTTATAATAAGAACAGCCCATTCAATAAGGACGCTTTGCCCATGCCTAAACCCCTTAAAACCATTCCCCTGCTTAAACCGTTTCAATCCTACGCGTTGCCCACGCCTGAAGCCAAAATCGGAATCCTCTTTTTCAATCTTGGCGGGCCGGATGATCAAGACAGCGTGCAACCCTTCTTGCAAAACCTTTTTAAAGACAACGACATCATTCAACTGCCCGTGCCTCAGTGGGTGCAAAACCTTTTTGCCTGGCGTGTTTCACGAAAACGCAAAAAAGAAGCGCAAGAAAATTACGCCAAAATCGGGGGGGGCTCCCCTATTTTACGGCTGAGCCAAGCCCAAATGCAGTTGGTGCAAGCTCAACTCACCCCAGCCTTTGAAGCCAAGGGGTTTCAAGCCCCCAAAACCTATTTGGCCATGCGCTATTGGCATCCGTTTTTAGAAGAAGCCTTGGCAGACATTCAGGCGGATGGTATTACGCATTTAATGCTCATGCCGTTGTACCCGCATTATTGCTTAGCCACCACGGGTTCTAGCCTGCGTGAGTTTTCTCAAGTGCTTACTCAACCCAAGTGGCAGCCCATGGCTCAGGCCCTTAATGTGGCCACGGTGTGTAGCTATTATAAGGAAGATCGTTTTTTAGAAGCGGTGGCTTCGACCATTGAAAAAGCGTTTAACGAAAAGGTGTGGAATGCCCCCCGAGAAGAACGACATGTGGTGTTTTCGGCACACGGTATTCCAAAAGACTACGCCCACAAAAATAAAGACCCCTACCCCACCCAGATTCGTGAATCCTGCGAATTATTGATGCAACGTTTTTTCCCCCATAATTCTTGGGAAATTTGCTGGCAAAGTCGCGTGGGGCCCCTAGAATGGTTGAAGCCTTATACCGAAGACTTGGCCGAAGACTTGGCCCAAGCAGGACGAGACAACGTGCTAATGGTGCCAATTAGTTTTGTGAGCGATCACATTGAAACCCTCTTTGAAATGGACATGCTGTATGTGCCTGTGGGGGCGAAATACGGCTTAGCTCATTGGCATCGGGCGGAAAGCTTGAATGAACATCCTATTTTTGTGGATTTATTGAGTGAGTTGTGTCTGCGTTTGTTGGAATCGCCACTGTTGTGCAAGGTACAATTCCCTGCAGATTTGACGGTGGAAAAAGCGCCGAAAATCTGTGCCAGTGTCCATAGTAATCCCCATTCATTCGTTTAAATGGTATAAACGGTATAAATAGGCGCTGAGGGGGGCGAATTATGCCCCCAACACATTAACCCCAAACCATTAAATCGTGTTAAACTAGAGCCTAGCGTTCTATTGGTATAAGAGGTAAAAAACCCGATGACCCTGCAACAAAGTTTTGTGGCCCTAAAGCCCGATGCCGTTCAACGCGGCCTAACCGCCGATATTCTGCATCGTTTTGAACAAAAAGGCTTAAAACTAGTAGCCCTTAAAATGGTGAAAGTCGACGAAGCCTTGGCGGCTCAACATTATGCCGAACACATTGGCAAGGATTTTTACCCCAGTTTGGTGAACTTTATTACCAGTGGCCCCGTGATTGCCATGGTGTGGGAAGGGCGAGATGCCATTGCCGTTTGTCGCCGTGTCATTGGTAATACGGATCCTGAAAAGGCGGAACCGGGGACCATTCGCTTTGATTTTGGGCAGGCTCCCCAGCGTAACATCATCCACGGCTGCGATTCGCCTGAAAGCGCCTTGCGTGAAATTGCCCTGTACTTCAAGCCCGAAGAAATTTTAAGTGGCTGGCACCGAGACATTGACAAGTGGATCATCCCTGGGACGTTGTAATTGAAGAAAATAGCACAAGTCATTAACGGCAAGGGACGAAGATGATGTTTTTTCCGCCGAATGTAGAATTACTCTTGAAGCTTGCCCTAGAAGAAGACTTGGGGCAGGGCGATGTGTTGGGAGCTTCCTTGCAAGATACGTTGGGGGACCTTCAAGCGCGTTTTCACATCATGCCTCGTCAAGCGGGCGTGTTAAGTGGCTTAAACGCCGTAGAAGCCCTGATTCGCTTGGGAGGATTCAAGGTGAAGTTGAAGCCTTTTTTGGCGGATGGCGCCGTTTTTGACGTGTATGAGCCCATTGCGGAACTTCACGGCACGCTGTTGGATGTATTGGCCTTAGAACGCAGTGCCTTAAACGTGTTACAACAGCTCAGTGGGGTGGCAACCCTCACCCACGCCTTTGTTCAAGCGCTACAGGGAACGTCCACCAAAGTGGTGCATACCCGAAAAACAGTGGGGGGCTGGCGTTTTTTGCAACAGCAGGCCGTCTTGCATGGGGGGGGAGGCTCGCATCGTTATAATTTAAGCCACACGGCCATGCTGAAAGACACCCTCATTCAATCGGTGGCCCTTCCCTTGAATGAGATCACGGCGAAGGTGCGTCAACGCTTGGCCCATACCGCGAAACTAGAAATTGAATGCGATCAGTTGGCACAAGTGCCGTTGGCTTTAGAAGCCAAGGCCGAGGTCATTTTGTTGGACAACATGACCCTAGAAGAAGTTCAAGAAGCGGTCCGGCTGATTGGCGGGCAAGCCGTTGTTGAAGTTTCGGGGGGCATTACGCTGGCCAACGTCAAGGCTTACGCTCAAACGGGGGTGGATGTCATTTCCACCAGTCAAATCACGCTGGCGGCCCCTCCCATTGATCTGGGTTTAGATGCGATATAGAACCCCCTAAGGCTTGGCTTAACACTTGCATGGGATGCAAAACCGCTATTTGGGCGGTGGGGGCATATACGGCCAGTGATGCTTTTAGCTGAATGAGGCATCCGGGATTACCCACGACCACCACATCCGCGCCTGTGGCCAAAAGGGCTTGCACCTTTTCCTGTGCAATTTTTTGGGCCAGTTCAGGGTGTTCTAAATTATAGATGCCCGCACTACCACAGCAACTGCTCTCACCCGCCAAGGGAACCAGCGTAAGGTGTTTAACCTGCTTAAGCAAGTGTAAAGGTTCACTGCCAATGCCTTGGCCGTGTAGGAGATGACAAGACGCCTGATACGTCACCACCAGAGGCGTGGGCAAGGCTAAATCAGGCAAGCGCTCGTGATGTTTTTCTATAAATGCATGAATGTCTTCAGTGGCGGCGGCCAGTTCGCTGAGCACGGGGTGGAGTTCGTTTAAGCCAAGCGTTTGGCCCACATGGGCATAGGCTTTGAGCATGGCGCCACAGCCCCCCGCGTTAGAAAGCGTGATTTTGGGGGGGGAGGTTCCCCACGCGCGGGCATTTTCCTTCAAGCAGGCCTGCGTTTCTTGCGCAAGCCCATGATGAGACGCCAACGCCCCACAACAGCCTAGCGGGCTTTTCGTGATCGTAAAGCCCATTGCACTAAGAACATGGACACACGCATTATGCACGTCAGGCATCAGGTGTTTCATCACACAGCCCAAGTGTAAGGCCAGTTCGGCATCCGCATCCACCCGCCTTAAACAAGGTTCAAGCGGTTCTTGGACGTTTGGGAGCCAAAAGCGGGTTTTTTGTCGTACCCAGTTAGGCCACCAGGCGGCTTGCACCATCGAGCGAAGGCCTAAGGCATTACCCAGTTGCATGGCTTGTACGATCAGGTTCAACAGCGCGTCTTGCTTGACGATGGCTTGCATCGTTTGCGCCAAGCGACTAAAACGCCCGAGCCCCTTGGCGTGCATGGCCAAACGGCCGGCTTCTAACACGTCGTGATACTTCACTTGAGACGGACAGGCCGTTTCACACGCCAAACAGCCCAAGCAACTTTCAAGGGCAGGGGCCAGATCGGCCAGCGGTAAACGCCCTTCATGCACGGCTTGACTGAGGTGGATGCGCCCTCGCGGGCTTTGGGATTCATCACCAGTGTGGACGTAAGTTGGGCAGGCACTGAGGCACATGCCACAATGAATGCAGGCTTCAAAGGCTTTTTCAAGGGGCGTGATGGGGGGCTTAGGCGTGGTCGGCATGGTACACCTCTTCATCAAAGTAGGGGGAACGCAGTTGGTGAGGGGCAATCCCCCACGCACGACGCAAGTCCCGCCACTGTTGCCACAAGGCTTGGGGGAGTTGGGCTGGCCACGACGATGCCTCTTCCCCTGCCCACAAGGGAGCCAATGGGGCTGTAAATGCTTGATCCTGCTCGTTTAAAGGGAGTCCCACAAAGCAGGTCTCTAGCAGTTCATCGCTTCCTTGCCAGGTGAGATAGGCGGTTTCTTCATGATAGATCAAGGCGTTTAAGCCGGTAGGGGGGGCCATTTTGAGTTTTTCTTGGAGTAAGTGAAACGCGGGGTGCGGGGTCTTCCAGCGGAAATGGCGTTGTGGCTCTTTGGGCAAGGGGGCTGTTCTTAAACAGACCCCAATGGGGAGGCCCAGCGTGCCGTGAAAGCCTAAGTGCAGACGGTGCAAGTCATAGCCTGTCACATTTTTCAGGACTCTTCCGCCTGAACTGATGATTTGTCCTTGAATATTCAACCAATGCAAGCCCAGCACGCACTGACGCAGGGGCATTTGCCACGCATCCGACGCTAAAGCGGGGGCGTAGACCACGGCTTGGGCCAGCGTCCAATGGGGGGGGAAGTTCACATGGAGCGTTTGAGCGTGCATGGCCAAGTGGGCGTGTAGTTGGGCCAGCGTCCAGTGGGTGGGGAAGTACGCCACGAATTCTTCGGGCCAGTGGTGGAAGGCCCCTTCGTTGTATTCTTCTTGAGTGTGAACGACGTGAGACCAGACGTCAAACACAGTGGCCACAGGCGGTAGAAAGGGCGAGGCCACCGCCACGGCTTGCTGATGCACGGCGTCTTGAAAGGCGCGTTGTGCGGGGGCGCTTAGCGGTTGACGTGGGGGCAGAGAGGTCGTCATCAGGGGGGCCTTGTGCTTTTGTGGGGGCTTGTGCTAAGCCCAGTGTAACACAAAGTCGATGTAACAATTTAGGGTACAACGTGCTTGTGTGGCGTGAACAACGTACCATCTGGGCACACCTTGAAAAAGCAATCGTTTCTCCCTCTCCTGCATGCCAACTTGTGACGGGTAATACAGTTATGCCGTCTAATACTTTTTCTAATCCAAGCCAAAACAGTAGGAGGTGAGGCTCCTACTGTTTTTGGCGATGGGTCTAACAGACATTTTGTTAAGCTAGGGATAAAGGGCAAGAGGCTCTATTTTTTCGCAAGAGCACCACTAGGCTTTATTTCCTGAAACTAACCTAAGATCTTAAAATTTCCTGTAGCGTGAGCCATATTCACTTTTCTAAGCCAATCGTTTTGATTAAGAGCTTGATGCGTTTGATCGAATATACCTTTTAAGGTCTGTTTTGATGATTCATCCTCAGACTGTAATTTTTCTATAAATGCATTAAATTCACTAACCGTGACTTCTCCATTGGCATTACCTAAAATATCAGCTGTATATAAAGCTGAAAGTCGTTCTTCTGGGCCAGTCTTACCATTGGGGGCTAAAATTTTGTCAATAACGGAGCCTGTATTCACGTTTACTTTACTGTCAAAACGTGTTTGCCAGTCCGTAAATTGTTTGGCCTGCTCATCGGTTCTACGTGGTAGATATTTGCCATTAAGGTCTTCATTAATTTTTCCTGGTAATTGTTGAACATCTTTAGGTGACCTAAGACTTTGAAAAATGGTAGTATTCCCTTTAAATATGACTTTATCATTTGAAATCTCAGCAGGTTTTACTTGCTCTGGAGCTGGAAACTCTGGAGCTATAAAAGCTGGAGAAGGGGACGCGTCATTTTTAGCAAGTAATAATACAATCAGCTTTATTAAGAGTGTTATTGTATTAGAATCATTAGTTGAAGCTGTATCAGATTTTAAAGCGGAAGTAGCTTTTTCATTAGGCAGAGTGGCATTAACTGGCGACATAGGCAAAATTGTATTGGCATTAGAACTATTATATCGGGGCACTTGTCTCATTTGTCCCATTCTAATCAATCCCAACATACTTGTGCTAAGGTTATTTGTCATAAATCTAGTTTCCCTATTTATTTAATCTTGATAGGTCCCCGAATCGTCTCTTCAATAAACGAAAATTCTAAAGAAGAATTGCTTCATGTTACAATTTTGATACAGAAAAATGCCCAAAAGTGTGATTCGTGTCATTATTGACGGGATGAAGGGGCGTTTGATATTAAACCACCGTCATTATCGGCAGTAACCTCCGATTTTCCTCCCAATAACACACACGATCCCGTTGCCAATTAACCCCAACCCTCCTCGGGGGGAGAGGGGGTAATAACGATCAAGCAACTGGGGGGCTAGCCCTTCAACACCGCCACGGCGTCCCAATTGAGTCGGGCCAAGTTAGTACGGAGCTGGTCTTGATACTGCAAATGCCAGTCCGCATCGCTTGAAAAATACGGTAAGCGCCCCAAAAACAGCCAACTCGGGTTGTTCACCAACCACCCCTGCCAAGATTCATCCAAACTCGAACGAGGCGGGGCTTGGGTCATCAGCACATTCAAGGAATGCCATTGCCCTAAACACGTAAACGCGTACAGGGTGTCGGTGTCCGCCACTTGTGTGGGGGTGGTCAAGTAAATCAGGTTCACATTCAAGTGGGGCAATAGGGCTTCTACCAAGCTCACATCGCTCACATTCATCACCACATACCGAAAGTTCTTCGCCAGCAATCGAGGCCACCCGTATCGCAAGGCTTTTTGAATGACGGCATCCGCAAGCAGGGCATCCGTGGCTTCAATCAGGTGGGCGTCTTGCTGGCTGGGGTAAAGGCTCAAGCCTTCATGCACCCCTTGAATCGTGTAAGGCGTTTCCGCCAAGTGCCAGTCCACTTCAGCGCTGGGGGTCACCTTATTGGCCTGCCACTGCACCAAGGTTTCATACAAGGACGCCCCTTGAAACGCCTTGAGCGAGGCTTCGCCTTTTAGCTTGCGTAAAATGCCACAATCCACGGTGGTGTCCACCCACAGCGTGGGTTGTTGGCAATGTTGCATGAGGCTAAAAAGCCCTTCAATAAAGGTGGATTTCCCGCTGCCGGTTTCCCCCGCCACCACCAGTACGCTAGTTAGGCCTTTATCGTTTGCCATGTGAACCGATTGTGGACATCCGAAAACCTTTTATCCCACTTATGATATAGTCTTATTGTAAGCTTTTTGAAGACTTTTGGTCAAATGGGGAAACACTACTTCGATGTTCGACCTGCTTCACTGGAAAATCCGCCAAGCCCTCTGCCCCTTCAAACGAAGCGTCTCGCCTGAACAATGGTTGATGAACTTGGATGCCTTAAGCTACACCGAGCCGTCGAACCCTGATTTAACCCTCCGTCAAACGCAGTTGTTAGAAGCGTATCCTCACTTTAAGGACTTGCCTGCTTCGTGGGCGTGGGTGAAGCTTGAATCCCTCTACCAGTTGGATCAAATCGCTCGTTTACTCGAAATACATCCGATACCGCAAGCGAAAACCTGCCATTGGGTGGATGTTGGCTCTAAAAACGGGGCTACTTTAGGGGCTTGTGTTGCGGTGGCGGCTCAATTGGGCGAAAAAGCACAGGTCACAGGGCTTGAAATGGACCCGTTTCGCTATTATTTAGACGGCTACACCCGAGGCGATTATGCTCGTGGATTGGTGCAAGCCTTTGCCGAAACCCCAGCTTTAAAAGCCTTGGGGACGCTCGATTTTGTCGAAAGCGATGTGAACGACTATGCCCAAACGCCTCCTGCCTCGGCTGATGTAGTGAGCTGTTTTTTGCCCTTTGTGCTAGAAAAAGAACATACGGCGTGGGGCTTGCCAAAGCAGGCGTTTGATCCGCAGGCCTTTTTTAGGGGGGTGTGGGACTTGCTCAAATCGAACGGCTTTTTACTCATCAGCAATTTAAGTGACGCTGAAGTCCACGCCCAACGCCAAATTTTAGACGCCCTAGAAGCCCAGTTGCCTGAAGGGCAAGGCCTCCTTCGTCATGTAGAGGCTTTAGAAGTCGAAACCCGTTTTATGAGATGTGCCGAAGAAAGAAGGTTCCTATGGATGCTTCAAAAAATAGTTTAAATAAACGTCTAACGATTTTACTGGCCAGTGGCAATCGGCATAAGGTCGAAGAAATTCAGGCGTTTTTTCAAGCATCTGGTTTAGACCTCACCGTTTTGCCTGCCACCCATTTAGACGGCTTAGAAGAACATGCCCCCACGTTTTTAGGCAATGCGGAAATAAAGGCGCAATTTGTGCAAGCCGAAGCCCACGCCAAGCAAGCCACCTTCACCCTTGGGGACGATTCTGGCTTCATCGTCGAAGCCTTAGCAGGGCATCAGGGCTTGGCGGATTTCCCTGGGGTCTGGTCGAATCGCTGGCTTGAAGGCGAGCCGCCTCATGCGGATCGTTGCAAGGGGATTTACGACTTGCTGGGGGAAACTCTTCAACGGCAGGCGCGGTTTGTGTGTGCGATGTCGTTGATTGAAGTGGCGACTGGCGAGGTTTTTTCGGTTGAAGGGGTCTGTCCCTTGTGGATCCGTTCAGACGGGGCGCTTGTCGGTTCCAGCGGCTTTGGCTATGATCCGATGGTGCATTATGTGGATGAGCAAGGCAAGGTGTCTCCACACACGATGGCAGAATTGAGTATGGCTGAAAAAACAGCGATTAGCCATCGGGGGCGTGCCTTGAATCAGCTTAGGGCTTATTTAGACGATTTTAATCGTTAGAACCTTCTAATGATGCTTTCATCTCTTCGGGAATCATGGCGAGTAAGGCATCGATTTGGGCGGCTTTTTCTTCAAAGTCCTTGAATTTCGATTGCATGCTTTTCACGCCTTTAATGACGTCTCTTAATTTCATGATCGCCGCGATATTGGCCATGGCTTCTTTATGAGGTAACGCCGGCACCCCAAGCATAATGGCGCCTGCATCAATGTCTCGCATGACCGCAGAACACGCCATTACAATGGCATTGTCCCCAATGTTTAAGTGGTCTCCCACCCCGACTTGCCCCGCAATCACCACGCCGTTACCGATTTTACAACTGCCCGCAATCCCCACTTGAGAGACAATCAAGCATTGTTCACCAATACGGTTATTATGCCCAATTTGCGTGAGGTTGTCTATTTTAGTGCCTTTGCCGATGCGAGTTTCCGCCAAAGTGCCTCGATCAATACAGCTACAGGCCCCGATTTCCACCTCGTCTTCCAGCACCACTGTGCCCACACTGTTAATCCGCAAAATGGCGTCGACGTTCTGTGTGGCATCAATGGAGGCGTTCTTTTCATGGCGCGCTTCTTTGGGGGTGACGTAGCTAAAGCCATCCGCACCAATGACGGCATTGGGTTGCAAAATACAGCGCTTGCCCACTTCACAACGATCGCCCAGTCGCACGCCCGAATACAGAATTGAACCGGCCCCGATCTGAACATTCGCCCCCACGGTGACGTTGGCATAAATCTGCACGCCCTCTTCAATCACGCTATGTTCACCAATAGAAGCAAACGCCCCGATGCGGACGTCTTGCCCCACGCAAGCGGTGGGATGCACCCACGCTTGTGGGTGAATGCCGTCTTCTAACATCGCACGACGTTCAAATAAATTAAGTAACACGGCCAGTGCCACACGGCTTCTGGGCACCACCAGTAACGCCACTTCCCCCGCGTTGATTTTGGCTTGAATGGTATCAGGAATGGGGAGGCTTTCTTCGGCCAAACCCAGACGCGCCCCCGCCAAAATCGCTTGCCACGCCCCTTCACTGGCAACATACGCCATGTGTGACGCTTCTTTAACCAGCGCGGGATGCACCAGGGCGGAGACCATCGTGTGGGCATTGCCTAAGGCGTACGCCCCTTCAATGGCGTGAACAAGGGCTTCTAGGGGGTATTCAACACGCGCGGGTAATGAAGACAGGGGCATGTCAGGGTTCCTTTACTAATGGGCATGAAAGTTCTATAAATCTACCATAAAGAAAGGGGGCGAGAAAGTCCTTTTCTCAAGAAAGAGACGCTTGCCTATTCATGAGTGCTTGTAGTATAATTAACTGTGTATTAAACTATATGGGGATGCACGATGACTGTTGCACTCTACCCAGGCAGTTTTGATCCCGTCACTAAAGGTCATGAAGACTTGATTCGTCGCGGTGCATGCCTGTTTGACTCACTCATCATCGCTGTGGCACATAATCCTGCAAAACCCACTAGTTTATTCACCCCCGAAGCCCGTATGATCATGCTTAATGAAAGTATCGTCGCCATGGGGCTTCAAAACGTCACGGTTACTTCCTTTGCGGGGTTGACTGTACACTTTGCCAAATCCGTTGGTGCGGATTGTTTGATTCGAGGTTTGAGAGTCATTTCAGATTTTGAATACGAATGTTCCATGTACCAAGCCAACGCTAAAATTAACCCCCACTTGGATACCTGCTTTATGATGCCTTCCCTTGAATTTCAGTTTTTGTCTTCTCGCTTGGTCAGAGAACTCGCCAGCCATCATGAACCGGTAGAAGCTTATGTGTCTGCTCATGTGGCCACGGCCTTACAAAAGCTTTACCAGCCCTAATGCTTCATCCCCCCCCCCGCTACACCACCTCGTTCAACACGTTTAAAAGGAGATTATTTCAATGAGTAACTTTATTAAAATTTTAGATCACATGGAAGATCTCCTTCTCGGAAGCCCCACCCTTCCCTTGACCCCTTGGGTCATGGTCAATGCCGATTCGCTCTTGCCTTTGATGGATCGCTTGCGTGAACACTTGCCCCAAGCCATTCAAGACGCTCAAGACATGGTCAATGATCAAAACATATTATTAGAACAAGCCCGCCAACAAGCCATTGCCTTGCTTCAAAATGCGGAAAAAGAAAAGCAGCAGATTCTTTCTGAAGCGTCGTTGATGAAAGCCATTGAAGAAGAAGCCCAACGCGTGCGCACCCAACTCATTGGCGAATTGCAGGCCTTAAAGCAAGACACCCTGCATGAATGCGACACCTTGCGTCAGGCGGCCCAAGAAGAGGCCAATCACATTCGTTATTCCGCCAAAACCTACGCGGCTGAACTTTTGGGTACCATGGAAGCGCGCTTAGGCGATTTACATGAACAAGTGCGCTTAGGCGCAAGCCAACTCAATGAAGAACGCGCCAATGCCCCTGTGCAACAACGTTTGTTGGCGCAACAAAATGTGGCGAATCGGCATCCACAGCCCAGCCGTCCTGCGGTCAAGCGTCAGCCTCGGCCAAAGGTCGCCAGTCAACAACTGCCCCTGATGCCTCAGCACAGCAGTCAAGAAGAACAAATTGAAATGGCGCTCAACCTGATTCAACCCGGCAAGCCCCGCCGTTAAGGAAGGGGCCGGCTGAAGGATTTTAGGCGAAGAAACACTAGACGCTAGATTTTACCGTGGTATTGTTGAGTTGCCCAATTTCGTATTTATAACGGCCATGCAGACTGCGGGCATGTTCTTCCATTTTGACTTTAAACAAGGGGTCTTTCATGACTTCATGCCCCCCGCGTCTGATTTCATCCACCGCACGATTGACCAAAAGACGGATGAGTGTTTTGGGTAAAAAACGCACCCGAAACGTTTCTTTACAAACACCTAAAATAAGTTCGGCCAATCGAGGGTTGTTGGGTAAGAAAGAACGACACATCGCTGAAGCATCAACAGGCATGGGGGTTTCCTTATTTTTTTATGTGGCTTTACCCCCTCTCCCCTTGTGAGAGGGGGTAAAAGCTCTTCTACACCTACTTCGAACGCTCAGGGCGAAAACTACAACCCGTCGTAACGTATTGTTACATCTCGTTTTCTTTCCAATCCAAAACAGGGGGCTCGTAAAAGCCCCCTGTTGGATTAATTAAACGTTAAGCCTAGCTAAACCAAGTGGTCGAACTATTGGTGTTACCAGCACTGCTTGGAGCAATAGGCGTAACAGCTGTTTCTGTATCAACGGCATACCTTGCATTGGTATTGAAAGGAGATACCGAAGCAGCACCACCTGCTTGGTAAGCGTCATCTCCTGCCCAGATACGACCGTCTCCACCTAGGTAAACCGTCACTGGTCCATTGGCGCTTGTATCCGCTGCACCACTTGTATCCGAACCGTCAGGATCGATCGTAAAACCGATGACACCAACCGTCCCAGCAGCACCCACAAAACTATCATCTGGAACAAAGGCAATTTGGGCGGCATTCTGTAAAACAATACTGGCTGTCGTACCGTTTGTATCAGTACCTTGACCATTACCACCTGTGCCTAATCGAGCATAGTTCATGGTATCAATCAAGTTTTGAGCAGTCGTAGCACGAGGCACGTTACCATTGTTGTTCGAACGAATGACTTGATAGGCTTCAGAAATCATCCCAAATGCTTCACGACCAATGGCTCGTGAGCTGGATTCACCCACTGCGGTTAAGACTTTAGGAATGGCAAAGGAGGCAATTAAGCCCAACACGGCCAAAGAAACGAGTAATTCTGAAAGGGTAAAACCCTGAAGTGAACGATTGTTCATAGATTCCTCCAATTAAGGTAATAATTAATAACACACACACATTAGTAGCATTAAACGATCCCCTAGTTTAGGATTTCGTTCAACACTGTTGCTTTCGTCAACATAGGTCAAGGGCTTTAGCGTCAAATACACTTTGTTACATTTGCACCAAATAGCACCTAAACATTACCCGTATTATGCCACATCTCAGCCGTTTCAAAAGCCGATTCGCTGAACTTCCCTTATTTGGATGAGGAGGCCGACGCCCCTTTGAGGTGCTTCATGGCATTGTACACCGCGGATGCCCCTGAGTCATGTTCCTTCGGTAACAGGGGCATTAAACGCAAGTACACATGGCCCACTTCTTTTTCAGGGGCCTTCACATTCGGCAGCCCCGCCCCTTTGATCCGAAGCTTTTGGCCGGTTTGGCTATACGGTGGAATCTGGATGCTAATGGCATCGCCTGAAGGCAGGGTGACTTTATGCTCGCCTCCCAAGATCATATCCACCAAGGGGATAGAGCAGTTTTGGGTAATATCTAGGCCGTCTACGCTTGAGCCAGAAGGCACGTCCACCGTCACTTTTAGCAGAAGATCCCCCCTTTTTCCGCGGGTGTAGTCCGAAGCGTGCCCCGCCCCTTGGACCCGAATTTTCTTGCCCGTGCTAATGCCTTTGGGAATGTTGAAGCTCACTTCTTTCTTTAAACTGCTGGCATACAAGGAACGCGTTCCCCCTTTAATGACTTCCTTTAACGTCACGTGAAGGGGCTGTTCCACGTCCAACGCTTCTTTAGGGGGGGCTTGTTGAGCTTGTGGCGACTGGCCCCGAGCCTGTGCTGGCCCTTTGGAAGAGGCCCTTGCGCCAAAAAAGGCTTCAAAAAAGTCTGAAAAGCCAGAGCCTCCCCCGCCGTAAGCGCCTCCTGCTCCACCAAACAAGTCTTCATAATTGATGTTTGTTCCCCCGCCCCATTGTTGGTATTGCGCTTGTGAAGGCCCGGCTTGCCCTTGCTTCCATTGCGCCCCGAGCTGGTCGTAATGTTGGCGTTTTTCTTCATCGCCCAAGACTTCATAGGCTTCGCCAATTTCTTTGAATTTGTCCGAATGTTCAGGGTGTAAGTCAGGGTGAAACTGCTTGGCTTTTTTTCGATACGCCGATTTAATGGTCTTGGCATCGGCGGTTTTGGGCACACCTAAAATCGCATAATAATCTTTGTAATCCATGTCAAAAAAACCTATTGCGTTGAAGGAACTAAAGGGGATACATTTATTTTAGCGCAAAAATGCCTTTCGTGTTAAAACGCTTGAGCTTCAAAAAGCGCACCTGTTAAGAAGCGCCCTTTTTAAACGCATCCACCAGCGCAGATGCTGCGGCTTGGGCGTGTTTCCAGTTGGGGGGGGCGTGCATGTAATGCCATAGACGTTTACGGGCTAAAGTCCCCATACCTACCCCCGCAATCCATTGGTACGGCCCTTCTTTCAGCAAACGAGCCGTTTCAGTGTTAATCCCCCCTGAAATGGTCACCGCAAAACGCGCCTTCCAGCGTTCGCCTAAGGCATTGGCCCCTTCCAAGGCCGCTAGACTCGATTGGGCCGATTCATCGGCTTGCATGGCGTTTCCGTCGATTTGGAGCATCACGCCATACGGTTTAATGGTGTCACACAAGGCTTCAAAGCACGTCAAATACGCTTCAACCGTAGAAGGTGGATGTTCGTTCGGGCGAAAGCATAAGGACACCCATTTTTGTTCCAAATAAGGGCCCACGGCGTCAAACAAGCGTTGCAGGCTAGAAACGTCCAAGTGATGGGCATGCAATTCCACCGCCCCCACCCGCGGATGCGACAAGACCTCAATCAAGGCTTCAGGCAAGGTGTGTGTAGGTTTAATTGAAAGCGCTTGTGTGGGGCAAGTGGGCAGGCACCGCAAACACCCATAACAACGCGCATGGTGGATTTGAAATTCATGTGTGTCATCCATCCACAACGCGTCAACAGGGCAAGACGGCAGGCAGGCTTCACAATTCACACACGCCGTTTGGCTCACCTGTATTTTACGAAAATGCGGATCGCCATCCACATCCAAGCTCACCATCACCAGCGGTTGAGGGGATTCTGGCGGTAAGGCTTCATAAGCGTCTAGAACGGCTTGTAACACATGGGGTTCACACGCCACATCCACACAATCAATGCCGGCTTGGGCATACACGTGAATCAGGGCCTTTATTTTTTCAACATCGTGAAAGCTTGCCCCACAAATGAGCTTAAAATAGCGACGTTCCGCAAGCGCTTGCCTCACTCGGGCGTGAGCTTCGTGCTTAGAGCAAGACACGACGACCTTCTTCTTCTAAGGCGCTTTTTAAACGGCTGTATTCAGGATCCCGATAAAACGCGGACGCCGCCGTAGAAGGCTTGCCGCTGTACTTGCTAAAGCGTTTTTTCGCGTAAGGCAACAGGGTTTGATGCCCTTGGTAGAAGCAGATTTGAGACACCCGCACCCCTGGGTAAAGGGCTAAAGGCACCATCGAAACATTCGACAGTTCAAAGGTCAAGCTCCCCGAAAAGCCGGGATCCACAAAGCCTGCGGTGGCATGAATTTGAAGCCCTAAACGCCCCCACGTGCTACGGCCTTCTAAACGGGCGGAAAGATCCAACGGAATGCTCACATGTTCTAAGGTCGAAGCCAGCGCAAATTCCCCAGGGTGAAGCACAAAGGGTTCGCCCACCGGCACTCGAACCCATTCCCACAACTCATGCATTTCTTGTTGCAACTGTTCAGGCGGATCCAGTGGATCCACGTGGGTGTAGTTGCAACGACGCATTACTTGAAAGTCCGTGCCTAAGCGTAAATCCAAAGAAGTGGGGCCAAACTGTTCAGAAGGGGCGATTAAGGGGGTAATAATGAGGCGTTTTTCAGGATCTGGATGCACCAAGCGCGCGAGTATTTGAGATTCATTCATAATCGTCATACAACAAAACTCCTTTTCTATACAAAGCTAGGCTGCTTAAGGGGTAGGGATGCGTGGGCGGTTGCGGGGCCTTGCGCTGCCTGCGGCGTGGACTTTACCCGCAAGTGACGGCGAGATTGCCCCATTAACACGTGATGCACTTCTGCGGTTTCAATGGATTTAATAAAGCGTTCTTGCATGGCTTCTTCCCCACGGCAGAAGTTTTCCCACGCGGGCCAGAGGGCGACTTCGTCTAGGTCGTTAAAGTGGCCTAACACCTCTGACGCATCTTCTAGGCGATGCATCCACGCGGCCAGTAACATTTCACGCACCCCAACAGGGCTTTCGCCCACTTGTTCCATTAGTTTGTAAATGGCCTGTTGTTCATGTAAGGCGTTGTAATCGGGTGTTTCGGGGCTTTCTTCGCTTAAGCCTAGGGCTTGTAGTTTGTCCCACACTTCATTTAAATCATGGTGTTGTAAGGCAGAAACAGGCAAGCCCGTCTTTAAGCGTTCCAATAAACGCAAGGCATAGCCCACATGTTTTTCACTGAAGCTGTCTTCGGCCAACACATGTTTTTCAAGCACGCCCAGTAAGGCCGAAACATTGACGACTTCGCTTTCTTCATTGCGCTTGGCGTTGAGCTTGAGCTCATCTGAAAGGGCTTCGCTAATACCGTGTAAGCGGACGGCTTGGGTGGTGGCCGTGCCAAAAAAGTTTAAGGCTTCAAACAAAATCGGTTCGATCTTCACCAGCGTGGTAAAATCACGACGCACCAATTCAGACACCACAAACTCCGCATAATACGCTGTGCCTAATAAACGTACGCCAATAACATGAGCCGTTACTGCCGTCAGCCATTCAGGCGAAAGGCTGGGGTTACTGGCTTTGAGCGCGGGGTAGAGCTGTTCTGCCCACGTATGCAAGTAAGAACGCGTGGCCACCACCCATTGCGTGGGTAGCGCCTGAAAGACCGAAGGCAAGCGCTCTACAAGGACGCTTTCTAAAGGCCAATCTAGGGCGGCGGTGGGGCTGTCCATCACAATGACGCGACTGTCTTTATTCGCCAAAAAGGACAGGGGCATCAGGCTATTAAGGACGTGGGCAAGTTCCACCTTTGGCTGTTGGGGGTGCAAGGCGTGCATTAGCCGTGCTAGGCGCTTGGTTTCAAGCTGAAAGCTATTGAGTTGGGCCAATGTGGCTTCTAGGGAAAGGGTGTTTTCGGGGCTGAGTAAACGTCTGACTTGGAGTAAGACGCCTAAGGTGTGCGATTTTAAATGCGTTTTAAGTGAAGTAACTGTGCTGAAATCGCCTTTTTTTAAGCAGATTTGGTGCAGTCGAACATGAATCTGAACCAAGCTTAAAATCAGGTGATGCGCCACCAAATTAAGGGTAACGTCTTGAAAAGAGCCTGTATAAAAAAGTGACATCATGGGCGGGGTTTGTCCTAAACAACACGAAAATGAAAAGAGCGACTAACATTATATAGAAGATTTTTCTATATGTTGTTAGTATAAATCAGAAAAAAAAAGCAAGACACGCATTGTTACGTTTGGTTATGTTTCTTTATATTTCTTAACTCATGGCGTTGAATGTTGCGTACACGATGTAAAGAAATGCCCTAATTTCGTGGGTCGAAAAGTCGGTTTCCGACCCACGAAAGTCTGTTTTTTGGCCACAAAAGTCTGTTTTCTGGCCACGAAAGTCCGGTTTCTGGCCACGAAAGTCGGTTTTCTGGCCACGAAAGTCCGGTTTCTGGCCACGCCAGACTGGTTTTTTGCTCGATTTTCAAGGAATTTGCTGGGGGGTGAAGGCTTCTCGAAAAAAGCCACTCTTTTTCAGTATAGCCTATTTTTAACCCCTTTGCCCAGTGGCTAAAGTGCACGATTTTTGGGTTTTCTCGTTCTCTTTTATAGCGGGTGCTTGCGGTCTTTTGCTTTCTAGTTTTGGCTAGCTCCCTTTTTGAGCTGGTGCTGTCAGAGACCTTTGGCGGAGCAAAGGTCTCTGACGACCGACCAGCTAAAGAAGGGAGCTAAACATCCAAACACCAGCTCAAAAAGAGAACTAGAAAACCCAAACACCCGCTCACAACGGAGCGTGAAAAAAATTCGTTAAACGATTTTACTCGTCCTCTTCCAGCATCCCCAAGGCCAACAACGCTTCTTTGGCGGCTTCTTGCTGAGCCGACTTCTTGTTTTTGCCCACCCCGCGACCCAGCCAATGCCCGTTCAAGCTTACCCCGATTTCAAAGACACGCTTATGAGATGGCCCCGATTCACTGATGGTATGGTATTCCGGCAAACCCAAGCCTTCGCCTTGGGAGTATTCCTGCAACACGGCCTTGAAATTGTCTTTCGTTTTATTTAAGTCAATATGGGTAATGACCTCTCGCATTAAGCCTTCAAGCAAACGATGAATTTCAGGCATTTTGCCGTCTAAAAACAACGCGCCTAGCAAGGCTTCAAACGCGCAGGCGAGGCTTGACGTCTTTTCCGCCCCCCCACTGCGACGCTCACTGACGCCAAAAATCATGTAATCCCCCAGCTGAAGTTGCCGAGCCAGCGTCGCCAACGTCGAATCGCTCACCACCACCGCCCGAATCTTCGTCAAATCACCTTCGCGATAGTCAGGAAAGCGGTCAAAGAGAATTTGGCTGATGCACAGTTTTAAGACGGCATCGCCCAAAAACTCGAGGCGTTCGTAGTTGTCTGAATCGCTCGACTTATTTTCATACGTAAAAGAACTATGCGTCAAGGCTTGATGATACAAGCCCAGCTGATTGGTGGGACTGAGGCCGAGTAGGGCCAACAGTTCATTGAGTTGTTCAACGCGTGCTTGAGTAATGTTCAAAGCCGTGAATGTCATAAAAAAGACCATCTTCCTTAAACGCTTTAAAAACGAATGTTAAATTCCAGTAACTTTTGCCCAAACGACACCAATTCCTTCCAAATCCCTTCGTGATGCACCACCCAATGAATGTAATAATACGCCATGGGAATTGAAAAAATGTAGCTGTCCATGCGATCTAAAAATCCGCCATGCCCGCCTAGTAAAAAGCCCGAATCTTTCAGGCCCGCTTCGCGCTTGAGCTTGGATTCTACCAAATCCCCCAGCGCGGCGGAAATAATGACTAGAGTCGTCATAATAAAGGCATGTTGTAGGGAAAATCCAATAAAATAGGCATACGCCAAGCCCACAACAACCCCTGTTGCCAAGCCCCCCAAGGCCCCTTCTTGGGTTTTTTTAGGGCTGAGTTCAGGGTAAAGCAAGTGCCGACCAAAGGCTTTGCCAAAATAATAGGCCCCTACATCCGCCGCGATGATGACCAGCGTGACCCACACAATGTACAGCAAGCCGTCTTGTTGTAAGAGCGGTTCACCCATTTGCACGCCTTCCCCCCTAAGCAAGAGGCAATGCACGGGCAACACCCCCAAGTAAAACAAGGTAAACAACGTGGCACTTAAATCCACAAAGGTACGGCGAGGCTGATGAAACAACCATTGAAACGACGCCACTGTGGTGGCCAGCATCATCACCGCCCACATCCAGCCGAGCTTGTTATGCGCGTGTGCCAGTAACACAAAGCACAGTAAAGACGAATAATAAATCGTGGGCGACACAAACACGCCTTGCGATTTTAAGAGGCTTTTGAGTTCTTGAAAGGCAAAGCCCATGGCCATTAAAAAACCGAGGCTTAAAAACCAGCCCCCCAACACGAGCATGATCACAAACAGCACCCCCAACAACAGCCCCATGCGAACGCGTCCTGATTTTGAGCCCGCCAAAAACGACGGCGTTTGAGCAGGAGGCTTTACAGGCACAGATGAAGAGGGGGGAGGGGTAGGCATGCCTAGATTTCCATAATTTCCGCTTCTTTGGCGGCCACGATTTGATCAATTTCTTTAATAAAGGCATCCGTTTTCTTTTGAATGCTTTCTTGATGCCCGCGGATCTCGTCTTCAGAGATGCCGTCCGTTTTTTCGAGCTTTTTCAGTTCGTCCATCGCATCACGGCGCACATTACGAATGGCGACTTTGCCTTCTTCGCCGACTTTGCCGACGGTTTTGCAGGTTTCTTTACGGCGTTCAGCAGACATGGGCGGTGTGGAAATGCGGATGACGGCGCCGTCATTGTTGGGCGTTAAGCCTAAGTCGGATTTGGCAATGGCTTTTTCAATATCCGCTAAAATGCCTTTGTCATACGGTTGAATCACAATGGTGACGCCGTCTGTCACAGAAACGTTGGCGGTTTGACGCACAGGCGTGGGCGTGCCGTAATAGTCGACCATCACACGATCTAGCAAGCTGGGGTTGGCACGACCTGAACGCAAGGTGGCGAGTTCTTGTTGGGTTGAAGCAATGGCTTTTTTCATGCGTTCTTGGGCATGGCTAATGATTTCAGAGGCGGACATGGCAAGCTCCTTTTTTAGGGGGGGATTATAAAACTATGGTATTATTTTAACATGAAAGTGTTTAAACATTAAACGTGTTTAAACAGCACCCTATTTTTTTAATGCTTTTTTTAATGCTTTTTCTAACGCCTTTAAGTCGTTATGTGATAAGGAGGATTCTATGTTGACCACTTTTCTCAAAAAAACGTTGGCCCTTGTCTTGTCTTTCAGCACTTTGCTGGGTGGGGTTCCTGCATGGGCCATCAGTACCGAAGAATTCATTATGAATTCTTGGGTCGGCAGACCCCAAGAAGAATTGTTGAGCGCTTGGGGCAAGCCCTCAGGGTCACAACTGATTCCGGGATCTAAAACCCATTGGATTGAGTATGCCAATGAATCGACCACCTATGTGCAACCGACAACCTACACCAATACAAGGGCGTCGTTAAATGCGAATACAGGCACGTCTGCATCCTTAAATAGTAGAACAGTGACCAGTACTTCTGGGGGATATTACCAAACGAACAGTTGCAATGTGAGCTTTGAAGTGGATTCTACGACCCTTAAAATAGTTTCAGGGTCGTATTTTGGCAATATGTGTAGAGGCTGGTATTTGTACCCTGCGCATGTGTCTACGGTGGGGTTAAATGAGCTTAAATCCCAGAAAAAAGAAATCCAGCCCTTTCAAGAAAAAATAGACAAGTCTCAATGTAAGGTGATTAAAATACGCAAAGACAGCCATGCGTATGAAGCAGGCTTGCGAAATAAGGATGTCATTCTAAAGTCCGTAAAAACCCAAAGTGGGACTGAGTTGGAGATTCAACGTAAGGAACATTGGTTTAGTCGCTCGCGCGTCACACAGACTTACACGTTTGCCCCGACTTGCCATTCACTGGCCTATGAACGCTTAAGCAAACGGCAACGCAAACTATTTGGCGTCGAAGATTAAACGCAAGCACAGGAAATCAAATTTTAATGCTTGTTTTAAGTTTGAAAATCTGCTAAAGTGAAGATGTGTTTTATATTTACATAGTGTCATGCTTATTTTATCAGTACTCACTTACAAGAGTGCGTTTTTAATGTCAAGGAAACAAGAATGAAATTTTCTTTAAAGCGTTTGCAAGCCGTTGGTTTAGCATTTTTGATCGTAGGGTTTTTAGGCGTTTTTCAACTATTGCCTACAGCAGAAGCCGAAAAAAGAGAAAATCCTTACACGCTCAATGTCAAGGGATTGACTTCTGAAGAAGTTTACGAAGTCGTAGAAGCTCATTTGGCCACCGTAAAACGTAGTGCTTATGCCAACAGAGGAGACGAGCTTTTAGATACGTGGCGTGATAAGAGAGAAAAGTCGTTTATCTATCATGGACAAGGCACTGCTTTTTTCTCACAAAATCTGCCCTATTTTTTGAAAACACTCAACAATGCCCCTAAAAAGCACCACTATGTGTTTACGACGGATTATTCGGGTTGGAATGGCTTTAGTGCCATTGAAACCAAGCGTATAAAGTTACAACCTTTATCAGAAGTCGAAACGGTTAAAATAGAACTCTACGATTCGAGAAGCATGGGTTTTCATAAAGAGTTTTGGTTCGGAATTATCCCCTATCTTGCACCTTATTGGAATATCTTTAGAGTTATAGACCGTTGGGCATATCAATCGACACATCGTTCTGGAAATAAAGCCTTTATGACCCAATTACAATCTGATTTGCAAGCCAAGTTAGACCACGCTAAAGCCTTAAAAAATTAACCATTTTTTTCGAACTTTTCAAAAGAGCCTTCTGCACGAGCAGGGGCTTTTTGCTTTTCGTAAAGAAATGTAAACAATTGGGCAATGATTAAGACAAGCTTAACTTTATTACACTACCTTACTTCTAATCGCAGGGGCCTTGGCATTTCATGAATAATAGATCCGTATTTTTCCCCCCGTTCTTTTCTCGCGCGAATTTTGCGCCGAATGTGGGCAGGCTTCGTGTGCCGTCTTACCCGCAAAGACTTCCCATGTATCCGTCCTACCCTATGGGGTCCGCAAGAGGGGGCTGGCCTACGTTTCAACCCCCGTTTCAACCGTCTGTTCAAGCGGCTAAGGCTTTTTCAAACCCGACTACGACGCTCAACACCCTCATGGATTCTCTCGATTTAAGTGAGCAACAATCCGACGCTGGGCAAGCCTGCTTCATTCACGCAGGGTTAAATAGCATCGTTAAAGCCACGCGAGATGACGACCCCAACGGGTGGTTGCGTCAAAAAGTCAACCAAACCATTCAGGTGGACCCGCGTACCGGTAACTTCACCTTTAACTGGGCCAACGGCCAACAAATGACGATTACCCCCGCGCAACTCAACCAAGTGCGAAACACGGAATACCAAGGCAAACCTGTGAGTGACTTAATGCTCGCGACTGAAACCGCGTGGTTTCAAGCCCACCCTGAACAAAAAAAGACAGGCGGTTACGCCCACGATCTTTACAAAGAACTTTTCGGACTGGATTCGGGGTACCTGCCTATTAGTGCTTCGGCTTTGGACGCCGCCAAGCAAAAAGGCGTGGTCAGCACCATTTCAGCCCATTCTAACCGAGGCACCTTCCACGCGTGGAGCTTAGACTATGAAGGCCCCACCTGGGATTTAAACAATTCCGACAGCAAAGGCGGGTTTAAATACTTGCCCCAAACCCAAGGCATGAAAAATATCGATTTAAGTGATGCTCAACTCGGGCAAGCCTTGCTAAGGGATTCGGACGCTTACATGAGTTACTTTAAAATCCCCGCGTAATAGATCCTACGCCTTCAAAAACTGGAGTTGGCGTTGAACGTATTTACCAAGCAGATCGCCTTCGTAATGCAAGAAATCACCAATGGCTAAATCCCCAAGCGTCGTATGGCTCAAGGTGTGTGGGATGATACAACAGCTAAAGCTAGTGGCATCTACCGTGTTGACGGTTAAACTAATGCCGTTTAAAGCCACACTGCCCTTGGGAACGAACAGGGCTTTTTCGGCATCCGCTTGGGGGAGCGCGATCGTCCAAATCGAGCATTCGCCGTCGGGTTGGATGCTCATCACTTCAAGGCATCCATCCACATGCCCGCTCACGTAATGGCCCCCTAAGGGGCTGGTGGGCAAGAGAGGGAGTTCTAAATTAAGACGATTGCCTCGAGTGATCTGCCCAAACAGCGTTTTGGACAAGGTTTCAGAAGACAACGCCACTTCAAAGGTTTGACTTTCCCCCCGCACGTCAAAGGCCGTCACGGTGGTGCAACAGCCGTTTAAGGCAATGCTGGCTCCATGGGTTAAGGGACTTTCAAGCACGGGGGCGTCTATGCTTAGGTGAACCCCCTTTTCTACAGGGGTGATGTTCACCACTTCGCCAATGCCTTGAATCAATCCTGTAAACATGGACTTACAACGCAACAGGGGTTTGAAAATCCACGAACTCTGGGCGCACCAGCGTGGGAATAATCCCTTTTTCGTAGCCTTCTTTGAGCATTAAAGTCACGGCTTCTCGGATTTCAGGGGTGATCGAGAGGGTCAGTTCGTTGACGTACATGCCCACAAACTGGTCCGTTTTTTCTTCAGGCAAGTTTCGGGCATACGCTTGGCAGCCAGCAAGCGTTTCAGCGCGGTTGTCTAAGCCCCATTTAACGGAACGATAGAGCACACGGCCTATTTTTTGAATCAGCGCTTCTCCCAAATCTCGACGAATACCATTACACCCTAAAGGCAAGATGAGTCCTGTTTGTTCAAACCACCACTGGCCTAAATCAACGATTTTATGCAACCCTTCTTCACGATAGGTCACTTGACTTTCATGGATCACCAAACCCGCAATGACCTCGCCGTTTAACACGGCTTGGGGAATGTCGTCAAAATGCACTTTCACCGTTGGCAGTTCTGGGCAGTAGAGCTTTAAAAACAAGTAGGCCGATGTTTGTTCCCCAGGGATCGCCACAGGCTTACCAGACGCCAAGACGGCTTCAAGGGTCATGGGGGTGTTGGCCACAAGCACTGGGCCGTACTGTTCGCCAATGGAAGAGCCGACAGGGAAAATGGCGTATTGTTCATGTAAGTAGGCGTAAGCATGGTAAGAAATGGCCGTAAGTTCATACGTGCCAAGGGCGGCTTCACGATTGAGGGTTTCAATATCTTTAAGCACATGTTCAAACTGCAGGCCTTCGGTGTCCACTTTATGGTGGGCCAAGGCGTAAAACATAAAGGCATCATCGGCATCAGGGCTATGGGCCACGCGAATGGGGAGAGCTTGGGACATGGAAGGGGGACTCCTTATGGTTAATGCTTTTATTAAACCGCCAATACAGCTTTTTGACAAGGGAGGCGCTTTATTTTTTTTGGGAAGGGGACGTGCTGGGCCAGACCACTTAGGGGGCGTTGCTTTTTTGTGGTTGATAGTTTAGGGGGGCTTGATGTATGATAAACACATCGTCATTCCCTTGAGTTAGAAAGAGATGCCCTTCATGGATTTAAATATCACCCAACTTCAAGCCCTTGCCGATTTGGCGCGTGAAAAAGACCTTGCCGAAATCACCATTACCGATGGCGACAAAAAAATCACCATTAAAACCCCCGCTTCAGTGTCGCACACCTTTCATCAAGTCGGGGCAGGCCTCCCGACTCTGGCCGCTGCAGCACCTGTTGCCACAGCCCCCAGCCCTGTTCCTTCTTCAGCTCCTGTCCACACGTCCGCTGCCCCCGTGGTGGAAGATGCGTCTTTACACACGGTGACTTCTCCGATGGTGGGGACTTTTTACGCCGCGGCAAGCCCTGAAGCGCCCGCGTTTGCTGCAAAGGGATCCAACATTACGGTGGGGCAAACCCTCTGTATTTTAGAAGCCATGAAGCAGATGAACGAACTTGAAAGCGATGTAGCCGGTACGGTTGTAGAGGTTCTACTAAGCAACGGGCAACCCGTTGAGTACGGCCAAGCGTTATTTAAAGTGAAGCTTGCGTAAAATAACCTTTAAAATACTATAGAAAGCTCTGCGGAAGTCCTTTTGCTTTGTTCCTCCTCCCTTAGGTCGCACGCCTCGCCTATGGCGGGCTACGCTAGGAGGAGGGAACACCAGCTATGGACAGGCATCCCGAATCCCTCACCCCAGCCCTCTCCCTAAGGGAGAGGGAGTAAAACGCCCTTTCGCAGAGCCTTCTATAGAAGGCGCTAAGGGGCCGTCTGGTTGATCTTGCGTTTGGCAAGCGTGGGGGTTCTCATTTTCTTGGGCCCAACGTGAGACACCGCATCTGTTTCAGCGAAGGCTTTACTGGCTTTTGACGCACTGAGCTTAGAAACAGGCAATAAGCGATGGCGCATCTGCTCAAAGTCGCGTTGCGCCGTCTCATAATCGGTGTGGCGCCCAATATCAAGCCAGTAGCCGTCGAATTTATAGGCCCGTACCGTGTGGGTGTCATTCATCACGCGGGTCACTAGGGTGTCTATGCCACAAAACTCGCCTTTGGGAATGTACTGAATCACCGCTTTATTCAAGGCGTGAATACCCATGCACACGGAATGCACGAGGGTGGGTTTTTCTCTAAAGCCCGCAATTTCATTGGTGTTGTTGACGAAATCTAAAATGCCAAATTCAATTTGTGTGGTACGTTGAAAGGTGGCTAATGTGGCCACGGCTTGATTGTGAATGTGTTCTTCCATGAGGGCTTTAAAGTTTAAATCGGTGACGATATCCGCATTCATCACCAAGAAGTTTTCAGGCAAGTGGGGTAAAAAGGCCAAGGGGCCAGCTGTACCTAGTGGGGAATCTTCAAAGGTGTAATCAATCGAAATACCAAACTTTTGCCCTTCGCCAAAATGGGCGTGAATCAATTCCGCCATATGCCCCACGCACAAGGTGACTCGTTTAAAGCCATAGAGCTTTAATTGCTTAATAATCAATTCTAAAATGGGAATGTTCCCTAAAGGCACGAGCGGTTTGGGTAAGGTATCCGTAAACGGACGCAAACGGGTGCCTTTGCCTCCGGCTAAAATAACGGCATGCCATGCGTGGTGCATTAACGCATCTTTCATAAACGTGGTGTTCTCCCTCACTTCCCATGTCGGGAAGTTGATACATGTTATTACTGTAACGACTTTTTTAAGGCTTCAACGATTTTTACACGTGAAAACCCTTTTATAGAATGACAAAGTTACCCCCCCCAACAGATGAACCTGGGGGTGTAAAAATTGACATCAAAAGGACACGTTTGAAGTAAACGCCCATGGAACAGCCTGTTTAAGGGGCATTGCGAGCGCTTTTATTTCCTTTAAAGTGGTATTTATATAGTCTTCTATAGACGATGACGCTGAAGTAAAACAGCCACACCCAGCCCCATGCCGATGCTGATGGTGGCCAACCCATACGCTCGCCGCGCGTCGCCTTCTTCCTGTAAGCGATGCGCCAAGGTACACACGGTTCGAAGGGCTGTGCAGCCCATGGGAGATCCTAGCGCAAGCGCGCCCCCCCATCGGTTCAGGCGACTTTCTTGAAAGGCATCTAGGCCAAGGGCGTTACATTGTAACAGCACTGCGGACGCAAACGCTTCGTGAAACTCAAAACAGGCGATTTCATCAAGGCCTAAGCCCCGCTTGTGCAACAGCGCGTTCATGGCATCTAAGCCAGCCAAGGGCATGCGTTCAGGCGGGGTGGCGATTTGCATCAAGTCCACCAATTCAAGGGCCACTTCCGCAGCTTCAACGCGCGTGGCTAAAGGAACGGGGTGCAATGAAAGCACCGCGCCTGCAACGCCATCGGCATAAGGAGCCAAATGAGCGGGCGTGTGAATGCCATTGTTACGAACAGGCTTTAAACGGCCTAAGGCCTCTGCGTTTAAGTCAGGACGCACGCATTCATCTACCGCTAACACGACGTGCCCTTGCGCGTTATAGACGGGCAAGCCTTGCGCCTGTAACACGGCATGACTGGCCCGTTGATGCGACGCTAAAGCCCAAGCATCCAGCTGTTGAAGGGGCAGTTCGCTTGCCGCCACATCGGCATGGTGCAACATTGAACGACTGGCGAGGCGTCCTGAGGATTCTTCAAAATCAGGGTGTCTAAATCGCCAGCCAAAGGTGGTGTCGTGCCACGGGGCCTGCGGGTCAATATGGGCAGGCAAACACGCCAAAGGCGAACGCGTCATGTGTTCAACCCCTCCTGCCCAAACGGTGTGAACCCGTTGGGCTTTAAGGGCTAAGTAGGCATATTCTAAGGCGTGAGTGCTACTGCCACACAGGCTATTGAGTGTGACGGCTGGGGTTTTTTCAGGCAAGGTGGACAGTAAAACCGCCAATCGCGCGATATTACGGGAATCTTCACCGGCTTGGTTGGCACAACCTAGGTACACGGCTTCTGGCTGAAAGGGGGCGTGATGATTTAAAAGTTGCACGACCAAGTCGTCTGATCTCACAGGGCTCAAGGCGCCTTTGTACTTGCCTAAGACGCTACGATCGATCGTGTGTATCCATACGGGGGGGGGGTGAAACATGTGAAAACTTCCTTATACCGTTTAAACGGTATGAACATCGTTGTGTCAAAGAGTGTAAAAAATTGTAACAGTTTGTTTAAAGTCCCTTCAGTTTAGTCAGCACTGGCCGAAAAGACCTATAGGAAGAAACGCTATTTCTTAATTATAAATGCTATATCTGTATTGGGAACTTTCAGAGGAATACTTAAGCTTAAAGAGGAAGAGACATCACTATGATTAATCTTGGTTCATTAGACGCTTGGACGGCTACACCTGCTACTACACCTGCCACTAAACAGGCTTTGGCGACTGAAACGCCTGCTTTAAACACCCTCACGTCTTTAAAAGAAACGGGTGTGACGTTAAACCCCACTGATTCCATTAAACTAAAAGACTTGGTTGATTTTTCTCGGACGGGGGCTTCGCCAGAAGCGCTGTTTAAAGCCGTCAATGGAGAGATCCCCCCTTCTGGCGCCAAAATAACAGCTCCTCTTAACGCAACGGAAGCCCCCCCCCTCAATACCGACACCGTAAGCGCTACAGCCAGCCCCGTGTATGAACCTTCTTTGATCCCCGGTATAGATAAAAAGACCTTAGAAGGACTGACCAAAAACTTTAACGGTGTTGGTACGGGGACTAAAAGCGTCCAGGAGTTTATCTACAAGCCCTTGAAACAGATGACGCAAGTGATGAAAAAGGAACCGGTGACGGAAACCGAAATTTTTCAACCCGCTTTAGAGGGACTGGCCAGTGATGCAGGCTTGGACCCTCAAACCAAAGCAGCTGTAGAACAAGAACGGATTAAAAGACGAGAAATCGAAAGTCAATTTGGTAAGACGCCTTATGGTGCCGTGAACCTAAAAAAACAAGCATACTTGGAATTGGCGCGGCATGATTTACCAGGGGCCTTAAAATTGCAAGAAGAAATGGTTCAGACAGAACAAGAAAAGATCGCTCGAAAAAAAGCTGAACTGGAAACAGCTATCGCCAAAGAAAAAGAAACACCCCCCAAGAAAACAGAAGAGGCCCCCCCGCCTAAAAAACGGGATTCAAAAAAAACTAAGAAAAAGTAGAAATACTGAAATGCACCTTGGTTAAGCTATTTTCAAATCAACATTCCATAAACCGTCTGTTTTGTGTACAATAAATATAGACTTTAGGTTTATGGAAGGGTTGGTGACACATATGAAGGCAGTGCCCCGCAATAAGAATATCCGCAATTTTTGTATTATTGCTCATATTGATCACGGAAAGTCGACCCTGGCAGATCGCTTGTTGGAGTTCACCCACACCATTGAAAAACGCATAATGCAAGAACAAATGCTCGATTCCCTTGACTTAGAACGGGAACGAGGCATCACTATTAAGCTCAATGCGGCTCGCATGGAGTTTACCTACGACGACACCTGCTACGTCTTAAACCTCATTGACACCCCTGGCCACGTGGATTTTAGCTATGAAGTGTCTCGTTCCCTAGAAGCTTGTGAAGGCGCTTTGCTTGTGGTGGACGCTACCCAAGGCGTTGAAGCCCAGACGCTCGCTAACGTTTACATGGCTTTAGACGCTGATTTAGAAATTATTCCCGTGATTAACAAAATTGATTTACCCAGTGCGGATGTGGATCGCGTTAAAAAAGAAATTGAAGACGTCATTGGCATTGATGCCAGTGAAGCCATTTTATGTTCTGCTAAAGCGGGCATTGGTATTGAAGACGTGTTGCGTGCCGTGGTGGAACGTGTCCCCCCGCCTCACATTGAAGAAGACAAACCCACCCGTGCCTTAGTGTTTGACAGCTATTTTGACAGTTACATGGGTATTATTGCCTATATTCGAGTCATGGATGGTGAAATTCGTAAAAACGATACCATTCACTTCATGCAAAATGGCCGAACCTATGAAGTGGCTGAATTGGGTACGCTGGTGCCTCCCCTAAAAGTCAAGCGAGACATCCTGCATTCAGGCGAAGTCGGCTATGTGGCCGCTTCCATTAAGGAAATTGGGGCTTTAGTGGGCGACACCGTCACCACCTTGCGTGCCAAAGCCACAGATCCTTTGGCGGGCTATAAAGAAGCCGTGCCCATGGTGTTTTGTGGCCTTTACCCTGCCGACAATGACGATTACAGTGAACTTAAAGAAGCGCTGGCCAAACTCAAACTCAACGATTCTTCGATTACCTTTGAACCCGAAACCAGTGAAGCCTTGGGTTTTGGCTTTCGTTGCGGATTCTTGGGCTTACTGCACATGGAAATTATTCAAGAACGCATTGAACGCGAATACCATATCGGTATGATTCGCACCGCCCCAAGCGTGGTGTATAAAGTGCATACTGTTAAAGGGGAAGTGATAGAGGTTTCTAACCCCGCTGAAATGCCAGATGCTGGCAAACGAGATTTTATTGAAGAACCTTATGTGAATGTGAACCTGATGTTGCCTCAAGAATTTGTGGGAACGTTAATGGAACTGGCCCAAGATCGCCGTGGCGAGTTTAAAAACATGAATTATATTGACGAAAAACGGGTGAGCCTAGAATATGAACTGCCCTTAGCTGAAATGGTCACGGATTTTTATGACCACCTTAAAAGTCGTTCTAAGGGCTATGCGTCTATGGATTATACCTTCTTGGAATACCGACGTTCCAAACTCGTGAAGTTAGACGTCATGCTCGCAGGCGAAGTGGTGGATGCCTTGAGTGTGATTATTCATGAAGACAAGGCGTTTTACATGGGTCGTGCGTTGACGGAAAAGCTCAAAAAATTGATTCCGAAGCAAATGTTTGAAGTGCCGATTCAAGCGGCGATTGGTAGCCGAGTGATTGCCCGAACCAACATTAAAGCCATGCGTAAAAACGTGCTTGACAAGTGCTATGGCGGGGATATTAGCCGTAAGCGTAAATTGCTTGAAAAGCAAAAAGAAGGCAAAAAACGCATGAAGGCCGTAGGACGAGTTGAAGTACCCCAAGAAGCGTTTGTGGCGGTGTTGAGCTTGGATGAAGACTAGAGCGTTTTATCTAGCGGAGACTATAACTCTAGTAAAGCGGTATAAGTCGGTAAAATATACAAGGTTTCGCCTGCTTCAACGCCCGCCAAAGCATGAATTAACGCTGTTTTGAGGGAAGGTTCAACTTTTGGGTGCCAATTGCTTAAAAGCGTGGCATGTTCTAAGCGATTGGCAAGTTCGTACGCCCGTGATCCGCTTAAGGTGTATCTTTCACTGTTGGGATGCGTCGACAGTAATTGCTCAAAATCCGCATCCCAAATCCACGAAACATCTTCTCCATCTGCGTAAGCGTCATTTAAGGCAATTAAAACATGGGCGGTTTTGTCCGCACACACTTGTTTAAGCACTTCGCAAGCGCCTGCGGGGTTTTTGATGAGCATAATTTGCACCGCTTTCCCGTCTATCACGCGCTTTTCAGATCGGCCAAACATGGGCTGGTGCATCGTCAAGGCCTGCTGAATCGCTTCAACTGGCGTATGATACTGCCCTGCCACACAGGCCCCTGCTAAAACATTATACGCATTATACAACCCCAATAACGGGCTTTTTAGAAGGATCCCTTGGCCTAGCACGTCATGATCTAAAGAAAGCAACCCTCCTTCTGCTTCAAGGGCTAAGGGGGTGAGGCTGGCCTGTAGCGTGGGGCGCTTAAACCCGCATGCGTTGCAAAACCAATCGCCCAAATGTGCAAAGCTACGGCTATGGTACAAAACGGCTTGCCCACATTCAGGGCAATTGGCGACTTCTTGAGGGTGAGGCACGGCGCGTGCTAAGCCTGTGCGGGCTTGAAGACTTGAATCAGCACTTACATTTAAGCCGAAATAAATCACACGCAATCCTTGTTGAAGGGCCTTTTGCCCCATGCCTACTAGCATAGGGTCATCCGCATTCAGGAACAACGTTTCGGTGGTATAAGGAATACCTTGTTCGATAAACCCCGCCGTGGTCGAAAGTTCCCCATAGCGATCGAGTTGATCGCGAAAGAGATTCAACACCACTAAATCAGACGGCTTTACGGCTTGAGCCACTTTGCCTACGGTGGCTTCATCCGTTTCTATAACGGTAACTTTGGCCGCATACTGCCCGTTCCACGCGACGGCTTGAGCCAAACAAGTGGTAATGCCATAAATTAAGTTCGCGCCCTTTTCATTAAGCAAGCACGGGGTTTCCCCCGCGTGAAAGATGTCTCGTAAGAAAGTTGCCGTGGTGGTTTTGCCGTTGGTGCCTGTAATCATAATACGCCTAGGGGGCAAGTGCTGCGCTAAAGCGTTTAAGAATGTTGGATGCCACCTTAAGGCCAATTTTCCTGGTAGGCTTGTGGCAGAGCCTTTACCACTCAAGCGAATGGCCCAGCTGAAGGCTTTAACCAGTAAGCTTGCCACGTGGTCTTTAAGCGTCCATGGGGATGTTGAGATGAGGGAGGGGTCTTTCGGTGTCATGCGATTATTTTACACCGAAATGGTTGAAAACGGTTATACTATAGAAGGCTCTGCAAAAGTTCAAGTCGGATGAAGATTCAAGGAAAAATAAACGGCTTTTGAGGCGTGTAGACCTACTACATAACGAAAAAACGGCTTATTTTGACACAGAAGATTCGCCGAAT
>JBIKNF010000012.1:0-52800 GCA_044358835.1 Vampirovibrionales bacterium
CCCGCGCCCCCCCCCCCCCCCCGTAACGGAGAGAGGGTAACATAAGTATTACCTTTCATGGTGAATTTAGGAGAAATAGAGAAAAAATGATTAGTGTCTATTCAAAATATATAATAAAAAGAAAAAATCTTTGTTAAAGATAACGACGTTGTTACAATCCTTTACAACACACTAGGCCCGTGAAAACACATCGATGTTGAGCTGGTTTTCGCTCAGTGGGTTGAAATAGGCAGAGGCTCCCACCATCGCAGCGTTGTCCGTACAAAAACGCATGGCCGGTATGTGAACCTTAAAGCCTTCGGCTTCTAAATCTAAAAAGGCTTGTCGCAAAGCACTATTGGCGGAAACACCTCCCGCCAAAGTCACGGTGGTGACGCCCGTTTCTTCGGACAATTGACGCAATTTACGCATCAGCGTTTTTACGACGGTGGCTTGAAAAGACGCGGAAACATCCTGCACCAGCTGAAGCGGTACAGGCGTTTGGGTGGACAAATACGGCTGAGCTTGCTTGCGCCATAGGCTTAACACAGCGGTTTTTAGCCCCGAAAAACTAAAGTCATAGGCATTTTTCGTGCGAGCGACAGGCAAGCCAAACGCCGTGGAATCGCCCTGTTGCGCCAGTTTGTCGAGCACCGCTCCACCAGGGAAGCCCAAGCCCATTTCTCGCGCCAACTTGTCGTAGACTTCACCCACCGCGTCATCCAGCGTTTCACCGACTATACAAATGTCGTCGTAGGCGTTTACCTGCAACAATTGCGTATGCCCCCCGCTCACCAAAAGCCCTATGAATGGCGGTTCTAAGTCGCTTTCCAAGTAATTAGACGCCACATGAGCATTGAGGTGATTCACCCCCAAAAACGGCTTATTCGCAATCAGGGAAAGGGTTTTGGCGGTGTTGGCCCCCACCAACAGGGAACCGAGCAGTCCAGGACCAATCGTGCTGGCAATGGCGTCCATGTCAAAAAGGCTCAAACCCGCTTGGTGCAAGGCTTCTGCCACAACGGCGTTGACCCCATGCAGGTGCGAACGTGCCGCCAATTCAGGAATCACGCCTCCGTAGCGGGCATGCACATCAAACTGGCTGTCAATCACGGAAGCCAACACACGGCGACCGTCTTCCACAATGGCACAGGCGGTGTCGTCACAACTCGATTCAATGGCCAAAATGCGTCGGTACGGGGCGTTCATGGGGGGGCCTTTTTGGTTTTGCTTTATTTCTTTAGTCGAGTTTTCGTTTTCTTTAGTTTTATTTAGTTTTCTTTAGCTTTCTTTAGTTTTATTTCGTTTTTTCTTTAGTTTGAGCCAGTTTCTTTCGTTTCTTTATTTTCTTTCGTTTGACAAAAGAATAGCGTTTAGTTTCTTTCGTTTTTCTTTCGTTGGCATTAAAAGTGGGGGGCTTTCAACGGCTGATTAGCCGTTGGCCACCGCGCCAATTTGGCGATACTTTTGAAAACGCTGTTCTTTAAGCGTTTCAACATCTAGGCCATTAAGCTCGTCTAAGCCTAGTTCAATGCGTGCTGCAATGGCTGAAATCGTGGCGTGCGGATTGTAATGGGCACCTCCACGGGGCTCTTCAATCACGGCGTCACAAATGCCAAAGCGAAACAAGTCTTGCGCCGTGATTTTGAGGGCTTCCGCAGCTGTTGTGGCAAAGCTGGCGTCTCGCCATAAAATAGACGCACACCCTTCGGGGGAAATCACCGTGTATTGGGCGTGTTCAAGCATGTAAATATGGTTTGAAATACCTATGCCTAGGGCGCCTCCGCTAGAGGCTTCGCCCATCACGATTGAAATAATCGGCACATTTAAGCGAGACATTTCACGAATGTTCAGGGCAATGGCATGGCCCACGGCGTGTTGTTCGCCTTCAATGCCGGGGTAGGCTCCGGGGGTGTCAATTAGGGTAATCACAGGCATTTTGAACTTTTCGGCATGTTGAAATAAACGCAAGGCTTTGCGATAGCCTTCGGGGTTGGCCATCCCGAAATTATGCACCAAATTTTCCTTCATGCTACGGCCTTTTTGCGTGCCAAGAATCATCACAGGCTTGCCTTGAAGTTCAATAATGCCGCCCACAATGGCGCGATCGTCTTTGCCCATGCGGTCTCCGTGCAGTTCAAACCACGTTTCTGGCGAAAGCCCTTGTATAACTTCAAGGGTGTTGGGTCGCTGAGGGTGCCGAGCAATTTGCAGTTTTTGCGCTGGTGTTAATTGATCGTACAGCTGTGTTTCCATGGCTTCTAATTGCTGGCGTAAGGCTTGGCAATTTTTGTTCATGTTTGGGCTGGCTTCTTTTTCAAGATCCGCAATTTGCTTTTTGAGCTGAAGAATGGGTTTTTCAAAATCTAAGGATTGAATTTTGGGGGACGCCTTTTCTTTGGTGGGGGTCATGGTTTAGAAACTCCGTAAACGATAAAACCTCATTAGGAAACCATGACAGGTTCATGGTTAAAAAGCAGTAACGCTTCCTTTTTAGGGTACTGTTGACTACTGGCTTGATGCAATAAAATCAAGCGTTCTAAGGTTTGGCGCAAGTCATGGCGATGAAGTACCATGTCGACTTGGCCATAATCTTGCAAGTAACTGGCGGTTTGAAAGTCCGCGGGCAATTTTTGGCGAATGGTTTGTTCAATCACACGACGCCCCGCAAACCCGATTCTAGCGCCTTCTTCGGCCAGAATCAAGTCTCCTAACGTGCCGTAACTGGCGGTGACCCCGCCGTAAGTGGGTTCAGTCAGCAGAGTCATGTACAGCAAGCCTTTTTCATGCAAACGCCCTAATACGGCCGATGTTTTGACCATTTGCATTAAGGAAAACATGCCTTCTTGCATTCTGGCCCCGCCTGAAGCGGTGACAACGAGCAACGGCAGGTTGTAGGCCAAGCTTTTTTCAGCGGCGCGGGTGATTTTTTCGCCCACCACAGAACCCATGGAACCGCCCATGTAGCCAAAATCCATGACGGCTAGGGCGTAAGTGGCTTTGCCTGTTTGGGCAATGCCTGTAATGACGGCATCTTTTAGCTTAGATTTTCGCTCTGCGTCTGCTTGACGCACGGTGTAGGCTTCTGTGTCGCTAAAGTGCAGGGGATCTAGCGGGGAGAGTTGGGCATCGATTTCATAGAAGGCATCGGTGAGTTGTTTGATGCGTCGTTTGGCTGAAATACGGTGATGGTAGCCACATTTGGGGCAGACGTTTAAATTGGCCCTGAGATCTATTTTGGTGAGTTGCACTTGGCAACTGACGCATTGCGTCCATATTTTGGCGTATTGAGCGTCTTCAACACGGTTCATGCCCTCGGCATCTAAATGGGCAGTGGATTGTTTACGGCGTTGTTCAAACCAGTTTTTCAAGCTCATCATCTGAATCAATCCCCTTTCGAGAAACGGCGATATGTTTTATTGTACGCCAAAAAAGAAAATCGACAAGCCTTCAATAATCAAACGCCCCTGTTTGTTCAGGGGCGTTTTAAGAAGCGGGGATGCTGAGCAAGCCACCGAATGACGCGATGCCTTATTCACCTTACGCCGGCTTTAGGCACTTTTTGGGGGTATCAATTGCTTGATTACCAGCTCCGATTAGAGTTTCCAAATATACATTGAATTGATGACTGATAAGAAGATTGACCAGGTTTTGGTGACTTAGGTTCCGTTGATTTACCATAGCACAAAACCTTTTGAGAGTCAGCCCATAAGGCTCGCTTAACAGTGTTATTTCCCTCGCGTTTTGTAATAGAACCGCCTGTTATACCAGAAGTTCCTAATTTTTTGTTGCAAAATAAACCGTTTGGGATATGTATGAGGGGACGCATAATTCGATTTTGGGACATTTTTGTTTTCCTTTATTGTAATTAAGGGGGGGGTAAGCAGTCGTTTTTAAAACTTCTGTACCCTAATAAAAACAATCTTTACCACGTTCTTGCTTTTTTGTTACAATTCTTTAAGTGTTAGGCTGTTGGTGCGGGGGGTTAGGTTCCATGGAGCAGGCGGGTTGCCCCGTCCAGAGCTGGTGTCCCTCCTCCTCCTCACCTTCTCCCTAAGGGAGGAGGAACAAAGCAAATTAGACTTTCGCAGCGCTTTCTATACCCGCGTCCACATTAACTGAACACGAACCCCTTTGGCGGTGGGGTAGGTTTGCCAGTGCCCGTGAAGGGTAAAACCCAACACAGGTAACGAAAGTTCATAGGTCTTCCCTGATTTAGCCTGCCAGTGTAAGCACGAAGTGCGATGTTGTTGAAAGGTCGAAAGACGGGTCCTGCTCCATTGAAGAAGCACGTTTTCTTCAAACGCTCGGCGTCTGGCGTCTTGCCGAGCCTGCTTTTGTTTCAGGGTTTGCGTGGTTTTTTGGGCGGACGAATGAGATCGTTTCCTGTTGTGGGACGCCTTTCTTTTACGAGGCGCGTGAGAGGAGGAGGTCGCTTTTTTAGCTGTAAGTGGCGTTGTTGTATTCGTTTTTTCAAGCGCTTGTTGGGGACGCTTCATGCGCTGGAGGCCTTGGGGAGCAAGGGGGGGGGCTTCAAAGGAGTCGGTGGTAAATAGTTTTTGCGCTTTTGAAAGGGTTTTAGGCACTTTTAAGTGATGAGAATCGTCTTCAAAAAACGCCAGGGTATACATCGCTTGTTCGGATTCCAAAAGATCTTGTTGGGGCTGTTTTAGCTGGGTTTGACTCCCCTTGATCAAATAAGTCACATCTCCTTTGGCCAGTGTGTGAACGGTTTTTTCTACGCGTCTGAGGTGTTTTTGAAGCGGGCTGAGCAGGGCCTTGGGTGTTGTTTTTTTGGCACGTTTTCGTTTACGCTTTTTTGGGGCTTCGCTTTTTTGCAAGGCTTTTAAAGCAGACGCTTCAAGCCACACCACTTCTTCAGGCGGAAGAAGGTGTTGGGCGTCAAAATACCGATTCACGTCTTCAAGTTCACGCCTAGAAAGGGGGGCTTCAACAAATACAATACTATGTATGTTTTGGACGTTTTTCGCGTCTTTGTAATGGAAAATACGCACGCCTTCATGCCGAAGGCTTTGCCCAATGGGGAGGCTAAGCCACGCCTGCTGGGGATGCCTCTGAAAGCGCGTGGCATCCCAGTACAGGGGAAAAAGCATCAAGGCGAGGCTTATGACGCTGATGCCCCCGTAGCGAATGAGCTTCACACGAAGCGGATGCGCCGCCGACACGGCGCGTTCACCCCACCAAGGCAGGCTCAATAAAACCGTGTAGGCCAAAAGCATCCATGCAAGAGGTAGCGTTGGGACCCTAAACTGCAGGTGCGAAAAGCTCGCGCCCCAATGCGTCCACGCGATTTGGGCCTTTAACAGCAGTTGGCTAGGCATGAGGCATAGGCCAGCGAAAGAAGGTGAAAGGCTATAGAGCCCAAAACTCGCGAATCCCCATAAGGTGAGGGGTGCGACCAGTACCCCGCTTAAAAGATTCATGGCTACCGCATGCAACGGCGTTTTGTGGAAGACGTGTAAAATCAACGGCGTGGCATAGAGTTGGGCAACAGCGGTGAGGCATCCGGCGGAAAGGAGGCCTGCGATGAGGTTGCGCTTACTGTTCCATCCTTTTTTTTGAAGGAAGGCTTCAATCGTGGTGAATAACGTGACGATGCCAAAGGTGGTTAATACCGAAAGTTGAAACCCCAGATTAAGCCATAAGTAAGGGTGCCATACACTGATTACGCTAATGGCCAGCATTAGTAAAAATAAGGGATTCAAGGGTTTAAAGAAGTACTTCACCCATAAGCCCAAGAACCACATCACCACAGCGCGTAAAATAGAAGGCGGAAACCCTGTGGCCACGCCATAAGCCAATACGCCTAGACTTGCGAGGGCAAAGGCCACGACGCGAGGAAAGCGAGGCACAAGCCGAAGTAAGAACAACAGCCCTGCGGCAATGATGGCCACATTCATGCCACTGGCCGCCACCAAATGGATTTGCCCTGTGTCAATGAAGGCTTGCTTAAGGGCGGGGGGTAAGGGGCTGGCGCGGTCTCCCAGCACGATGCCCCCCATCAACCGACCGGCTTCAGGGCCAAGCGTCCTTTCTAGTAGCGTCACAAAACCAAGGCGTTGTTTCAATATGGCGGATTCCACCCCCGCACGTGCGTGTTGCCACCCCGTGGGCTTGGGCAGTGAAGCGTCTAGAGGGAGCCGTTGGAGGCAGTCTTGATCAAGAAAGGCTTGGTGAAGGGTGCCAGCCAGGCCCATACTTTGTAAGTACTGGGCTTCATTAAAATCCCCTAAAAAACGAAGGGCATGGCCTTTTTCAAAGTGGCCAGAAATACAGGTTGCTTTGCCTAAGGGAAAATTTGAGGGGTGGGAGGTTTTGAGCAACAGGCGAACAGGGGTTGGGGTGTCTAAATGAGCGGTTTCAAGGACTAGCCCCTTTTCATGGGGGAAAATTTTACCGGGCAGCCGGAGGTACTGGCCGTTTAAGTAGTCTGGCACATCAACGGGGTGAAATCGAAGAACGGCCAGAAAAAATCCCACTAAACTCACCAGTAGCAAAAGCCACACTCGTTTGACGCCAATAGGCCAGTTTCGCCAAAAGCCTACCCCTAAAAGGCCCCAAAGCATCGCCCCTTTTACAAGCCAAGGGTGCAAGCCTAGGGGGATGAGTTGGCCATGCACACCGAGCATAAAGCCAACGACCCCAACCAGCATTAAGGCACTGAGGCCTTTTTGAATGCGGTACAGCGTTTCAAGCCCCACATGGGTGAGTAGCCGAAGTGTTTCAAGGAGGTTTTTCATATCCCACTAGTATAGCCAAGTCGATGATGAGGTTCAAGCCCATCATGTAACAAAACGTAACGGTCTATTCAGTAATACGCCCATGGGGCGAAAACAGTTATGTCCGAAAGATAAAGGAGTTCGATTATGAAAAATAGTTTAGTTTTTACCTTAGCCGTTGTTGCCTTGTTTAGCAGTACAGCCGTAAGTCTCGCTGTTACAGGCATAGATGAAGTCACCTCTTTACGTTCCAAATTACACGCCACGGTTGAACATGTCACTTCAGACGCTGTGACAGAAGAAGACCAAGCCCACTGGTTAGTGATCAATCAAACCCCATGGAAGTGGGATGAGTCTGCCTTGGAATTGTCAGCGTCCATTGTAAACACCAATTACCAACAAGCCAATGCGAACCATGAAGGTGGACATGATGGCGAAGGTCACGGGGAAGGCCATGTGGATGGTCACGGTGATGGACACGGCGACAGAGCTTCCATTGACTTTGATTTTTAGACCCCCCTTGATTGACACTAAAATAAACGCCCTTTAGAGTCCTTCTAAAGGGCGTTTACTTCATATAAAGGGTTTTTGATTGACTGGGTTGTCTTAATGGTCTTAAACAGGGTATGATTTTTTAAACAGTCATTTGTATTGTTTTAAACAGTCCGTTGTTTTCGTTATTATATTATTTAGATTAGATCGGTAGAACCAACCATGCCCATACATACCTTAAGGCGTCATGCCTACTTTCCTATGGCCTTTTTTTCGGCTTTAGGCCTTACGTGCTTGCCTGCTTTTGCAGATGATGTGGGGGGAATTACACCCACCAGCAACCCTGGGTCATTAACCAATACGGGTTTAGAACAGGTGAACAAAAAAAATCGTCTAGAACGAAATCCCGTTTACGGCATTGTTGAAGACGAAAAAATAAAACCCACCGACGAAGTAGTCCGCCTGGAATTGCCTGATGCAATCGGCACGCCGTCTTTTCAGATTTATGATGACTTGCATCATATTCAAATTGTGGGCAATACCGTTTTTACGGAAGCTGAGTTCAAGCCCTTGATTGATCGTTTTTTAGCAAGCAGCCGCAGCACTAAAGACGTGCAAGCGTTGATTCATCAGATGGACCGTAAGTACTATGAAAAAGGGTTTTTAACCAGTAAAACACTTTTTGAAAGCTGCGCCAATCATACCTTAAGTCTTCGTGTGGTGGAAGGACGCGTCAGTCAAATTGACATTGACGGCAATCACTTCCAAAAAGACAAACACATTTTGAAGGATCTTAAATTAAAACAAGGAGATCTCCTCAATCTAAAAGAGTTACAAGACACTGTGGCAGGCGTCAATAGTTCGCAAGATTTGTATAAGGTGAAAGCGCGTTTAAGTGCTGGAAAAGAAGCAGGACAAAGCGTTCTAACCTATGAAGTGGAAGAACGCTTGCCGTTTAAACTGTCCGTTTTTAGTGACAATCGTGGGCGTCCGTTAATTGGGCAAACACGCTGGGGAACAGAATTTGAATATGCCAACCCCCTAGGCAAAGGAGACAAGTTGACCTTAGGCTACACTGGGGCAAGAGGCACCACCATTGCTGAAAGCGCCTATACCATTCCTGTGAACAACCGTGGCACCAGTGTTGGTGTGGCATACAGTTTTGCGTATGTACATGTGCAAAACCGCACAGGCTCCGATCGCTTGACGGGACACGCCCATAATTACAGTGTGTTTTTGAATCAGAATATTGAACAAATTTCAGGTCTGTCTCTAAACACGGGGTTCAACCTACGTAAAATTACGTCTTTAGAAAATGGGGTTGAATCCGGTGAAAGTGATGTAACCAGTGCTACTGCTGGATTTAACTGGGACAAATCCGATAAAATTGGACGCAGTAACCTCAACGGGACGGTGACCGCTGGTTCCGCCTTATTGGGAGGCGACAACACGTTCATGAAGTACGAACTTGCGGGTACACGAATTTTCAACCTGCCTAAGAACCAGTACCTGGTATTTAATGGGTACACCATGCTTTCTTCAGGCCCTTTACCCGGTTTTGAACAAATGCAAATTGGGGGTTCTTCTTCTGTACGAGGCTTTACCGAAGGCTTGTTGTACGGAGACAGAGGCGTGACCGTTAATGCCGAATATCGTTACCCGATTTGGGGATTGTCTAAAATAGCCCCCAAACTTTCGGAAAATCTGCAAGGGGTCTTGTTTGCTGATGCCAGCCAAGTGGTGGTGGACAAACATACCAGCGGAAGACTCGACAGCGCTTCAAAACGTGGGAATACCACACTGGTGGGCACTGGCGTTGGTTTGCGTTTAGCGATTAATGACGCCCTAGAAGGGTTTGTGGATTTTGGCGTAGGCTTAACCGAACGCGATGCTGTAGAACCCAATGCGCAACCTTCAGTGCGCGTGCATTTTGGGGTCAGAAGTCAGCTGATTCCCGCCAAATATAGAAAACGGAGTTGAGGGTAGCTGTAAATAAAGACTAGCTTTTTACTTGTGTTTTGACTAAAATGTAAAGTCACATCAAGTACAAGGTGAACGTGTTCAATGTCTTTTTTTTCACCCCCCTTACCGAAAAGTCGAAAAGCCGAACTTTTAGAAGAGATTGGACGACTTAAGCATGAAAAACGCGCGGTGATCTTGGCTCATGTGTATGAACGCCTTGAAGTCCAAGATCTCGCCGATTTTCGAGGAGATTCCCTTGGCTTAAGTCGTCAAGCAGCCGCAACAGAAGCCGACACGATTATTTTTTGTGGGGTGCATTTCATGGCGGAAACAGCCAAACTGCTGAGCCCCCAAAAAAAGGTGTACTTGGCTAATCCGCATGCGGGTTGCCCCATGGCGGATATGATTAGCGCTGAGCAACTGCGAGCTTTTAAGGCCGCCCACCCCAATGTGCCTGTGGTGGCGTATGTCAACACCAGTGCAGAAGTCAAGGCGGAAAGTGATATTTGTTGCACCAGTGCCAATGCGGTGGATGTCGTGCGTTCCCTGAAGGTGAACAAAGTCCTTTTCGTGCCAGACAAACACCTCGGGGCGTACGTTCAAAGCAAATTGCCTGATGTTGAGATTGTGTGCTGGGACGGTTTCTGCCCCACGCACTTACGCATTGATTTAGACGATTTAAAAAGCTTGCAAGCCAAGTACCCTAACGCATTGACTTTGGTACACCCTGAATGCGACGAACCCGTTAAAGACTTGGCCGATTATATCGGTTCTACCACCCATATTTTAGAACAAGCCCATCTCTGTTCAGCGGATGCCTTTATTGTTTGTACAGAAGATGGCGTGGCGCAACGTTTGATTCAAGATTTACCGCACAAGTCGTTTTACACGCCGTCTCGTCAACAAGCATTATGCCCCAATATGAAGATGACTCGGCTGGAAAATGTGGCCAAAGCCTTACGCGGAAACGTCGCAGAAATTCAAATACCCGCCGATGTTTTTGAAAAAGCCCGCTTGACCTTAGATCGCATGCTCGCCGTTGCCATCACAGAAGGTGAAGCCGGGCAGAGTTCAGCAGCCTGTCGCTGTAAAACCACGCCTACCCTTGTGGGTGTATAAGTATTATGACAACGCTTCAACGCCTAAGCTTGATTGAAGGGAACCCCCTTGAACTGGCGGGGTTTGACGCCGTGCAAGCCGTGTTGCTTCAATGGCAAGAATCCCCCACGTTGGCGGAAAAGACGCTGATTCTCGTCAACAATACCACCCAACAAAAGGCCCTGCAACACGCCTTGATTCAAGGGTGGCAAAACCCCATGAACCGTTTACCCGTGTATACGTTCAACGGCTTGATTCGTCACATTGTGCAACGCCTTTGGCCGTATGCTGAACTGAAATTGCAACAGGCCTTTAAGTCAAAGCAACACGCCACCTGCCTCGTGCCTGAACTGGTGGGGCTTGAAGAAAGTGAACGCTTGTTTCGCTTTTTAATTGAACAAACCAAAGCGCAAGGCCATTTCAACGATGCCTTTGAAGCCCTAAAGCTTGATGAAGCGTCGCTCATTCGTCAGTTGATTCGGCGTCAACGACTGCGTGCCGAACAGCGGTTGACTCGCGTACAAATGCACACTATGGATCACGCCCTCAACATCCCCGAACACGCCTTGATTCACCATTTGGAACATGTGTTTGAAGTCAGTGCCTTAGAAATGCGCTGGCTCGATTCGACCAAGCAAATCGATATTGCCTTAGCATTGCTTGAAGAGCATCCTGAATGGAAAGAGGCCCTAGACGTCGACCCTGAACTGTTGTTGTGGTTAGACGCCGATGAAAGCACGCCGGCTGAACAGGCCTTGTTGCGTTTAATGGCTGAAAAAAGCGCGCATGTTATGGTGAGTGTGGATCCACAGGGGGGGGCGCGGCAAGGTTACTTGAATGCTGATATTGAGGGGGCGAAAACCTTGATTGAATCATGGCAGGCCCAAGCAGAACAAACGCAACACCTTCTTTCACCATCGCTTCAAGAAGATCCCCTCCCCCCCCTTCACGTGGGGGAAGCCTTATGTCACGCTTTTTTGGGCTTGGGCCATGAACGTCCCCTCGCTTTAGAGCCTCAACTGGTGTTGCACCCCGCGCAGCGAAGCCTTATTGAAATGTGGGATTGCGCCTGTGCCACGCTCAACACCCTGCCCGCGCAAGATGTGGTGCTGGTGATGCCTGAAATCAACGCCTTGACTTTGGCTCCCTTAACAACGTTTTTGAATCAACAGAAGATCCCCTTCCAAGTCTTAAGTGGCACACAACGCCCTGTAGATACCTTACAAGGCAAGCTCCTGCTTTTACTAATTCAAGTGTTGCATAGCCATGAATGGCAGTTACCTTTGAGCCGTTTTGAATGGAGAACCGTTCTGAGCACCTGCCTTAGTTTACAGACGGCTGAAGCCAAAACGCTTGATGCGTTTTGTGATTTTGTGACACAATCGGCCATGCGTCGCTTAAGCGAAGGGCAGACAGGGGCCAGTAGCTTACCGCGTGAAATCCCTGAAGACTTGCTGATTTATGAAGCCAGTCGTCAACGCTATGCGAGCTTTTGTCAAGCGCTTTTTAACTTGGGGCAAGCGTCTATTGAAGCGCAATTACAGGCCATTGCTCACCAGTGGATTTACCCCAAGCTCGCTGAAGGAGAATCGGATTCAGCCCTACAGTTAATTTACCGTAGTTGGCAAAGGCAACTCAACATGTTGAATGCCCTTTCGCCTGATTCATCCCATACGCAAGAAGGCGCCAAACAATGGTTGTGGCAATCTAAATACGGCCAAATTGCAGACACCGCCGATGCCCCTAAATCGCTTGAAGCTCAGGCCTTAATCATTGCCACGCCTCAAAAAGTGATTGACTTTGCGGTGCGCCGTCCCGTTCAGATTTGGCTTGATGTGCAAAGCCCCCGTTGGAGCAAAAGCGATGAAGCCCCCTTGTATCACACGGCGGTGCATTCCCCCCAAGGTTGGCGACGCCTAGAGGCGTTTGCTGAAAGCCAAGCCCCTCTTGAAGAACGCCCCCCCTTAGATGTTATTACGCTAACAGAACAACAGCGTCGTAAACGGGCGGGGCATTTATTGCGAAAGCTGGCGTATGGGGCCAGCCAACGTATTCACGTTTTTTCAGCGGAATTAGACGCAGAAGGACGAGAACAGGCGCAACAACAACCCCTGTTGTTTCAAGCCCTGACTCAATCGTTATTGCCTTTACTGGCGGAACCTGATTTAGACGCGATTGCCACCGCCACCTTAAGGCCAGATCAACAAGGCGTTTTAACGTATCGCACGGGGACTTTAGCCATTAGTGCTGTTCCAGGGGCGGGAAAAACGTTTGTAAGCGTTGAATTGATTTTGCATTTAATTAAAACCGGTATGCCCCCTGATTCCATTTTAGTGTTGACTTATATGGAATCGGCAGCGCGCACGTTACTGGGCCGACTAAAACCGAAACTGGCGGGGGCGGGAATTCATCAATTACCCACGGTTTGCACGATTCACGCCTTGGCCTTTAAAATTCTAGGCGACGCTTCACACGCACGGCGTTTGGGTCTGGATGTTGAGCATTTTCGCATGGTGGATGAAACCGAACAAGACGCCCTTCAAAAACAAGCCGCCTTGGACGTTTACCCCTTGGCCAGTGCTGAAAGTGACCTAACCCTAGAAGCGTGGCAACGCATCGTGAGTCAAGCCATCAATCACGCCAAAAGTTTAGAACTGTCGTGGGCGGATTTGATTGAAGATGCCAAAACATTAAAAAATACCCGTTTAGAAGCCATGGGACTGGCCATGAAGGGGTATCAGCAACTGCTTCAAGCGCGCAATGCTTTAGATTTTACGGATTTAATCGTCTATGCGGTTCAGTTGCTTGAAGCACATGACGATGTTCGCACGCATTTTCAACAGCAGTTTCGCGTCATTATGGAAGATGAAGCGCAGGATTCGTCTCGCTTATTGCAACGATTTTTAAATCTACTGGGAGGCCCCACCCCCAATTTGGTGCGTTGTGGAGACACCAACCAATCCATTACCACCACCTTTAGCGCAGCAGAACCCGCCGTTTTTCGTGAGTTTATTGCCCAAGCCGATGCCCATGTGCGCATGACGCATAGTGGGCGCTGTGCCACCGAAATTATGCACCTCGCCAATTGCTGGATTCAAGAAGCCAGTCAAGCGCAAAGCCCCCTAAAAGACGCCTTTATACCTGTTGAAATGCACGGCCTTAGCGGGGTGAATCCGCCCTTGGCGTACCCCATTAAAGCCCGCCCTTTTACGGAAGCACAAGAAGAAGAAGCGTTTGTTATTCAAGAAATTTTGGCTGTGCAAGCCAAGTTTCCACAAGCCCGATGTGCGGTGTTATGGCGTTATAATCGAGACGTCCTGCGTTTTTCGCACCAATTGCTTGAACATCGCATTGCCACCCTGTCTCTAAGCGAACGTCTCCCAAGTGTGGCTCCTTTTAAGCTGGTTGAAGCGTGGCTGGGTGTGTTACTTTATTCTGAACAGGCCAACGCGCGTTTAACTTTACTTCACACGTTACGGGGGGTGTCTACCCACCCCCTGCACGCGTTAAGTGAAGAAGCCTTTGTGGAGTTGAGAGATGTTCTGGCGTCTGTCCCGCTTTTTGCGTTGCCTGTTGAAGAACTCACCACCCTTGCTCCAGAACTTCAGCAACTGTACTACGACTGGCACGATTTTCAACGAGACCTTGCACGAAGAGATTTGCCGTCCTGGATTTTGCGTCTCAGTCAAACGCCTGCCATGGGGCAAGCGCAGGTGTTAGAACGCTGTAACGGGTTTTTATGTGCCTTACATGCCCAACGCATTTTACAACGCTATGGGCTGGGTTTAGAACACAGTGAATCGCAACAATTAAGCTTGCTTGCCCCGTGGCAGAGCTTGTCTCCCTTAGAAGTGGTGTTTCGCTATTTTAAGAGCCTCACCGCAAGCCGTCGCAATTTGCAAGTATTTACCGAAGAATTGTTGAATCCAACAGTAAAAGCCTCAAGCCCATTAGAAGAACAAACACCCCCCGTGCATGTTATGACCTTGCATAAATCAAAAGGCATGGAGTTTGATTTCGTGTGGATGCCTGCCTTAACACAAGCCAACTTCCCTGATGAACTGGCACAAATTCGGGTGAAGGATGCCGAAAAAGCCCTCATTGGCATTCAGCGTTTGGCCTTGCAGCGCCAGCAACCCAACACGCCATTGCGGCCATTGAATGACGCCATTACTGCTTTTCAGCGTCAACATTTGGAAGAAGAAGCGCGCTTGTTGTATGTGGGCTTTACGCGAGCCATGCAAGGCTTGTTTTTGTCGACTCACACGCAATACCGAAATACGTTTCACAAACGACAAACCACCAAGCCCACCCACGCGTTTACTTTTTTAACTTCGACGTTACAGTGACTTCTGTGGGCTTAAACGACCGTTTACAATCATGGCTTGCACAGAAGGTACTTGCGCGGGATTTAAAATGGCTTCAAGCACCGCTTCTGCCGTGTGAAACGTCCCTTCAGGGATTTGCCACACACTGGCGTGAGCCAACTTGCCCACTTCTAAGCTCCCTAAATCTGCCCCTAGCCCAAGGGCTTTACAGGCCTTAAGCGTCAATAGTTCTAAGCCTTCAAACGCCGACATTTCAATCCCGTGATGCGTCATATACGCCAGGCGTTCGTCCCGAATGTTTAGGGTGGGGCAGCTCATGGCACTGTCTGTTCCAAGAATCACGGGCATATCGCTTTCATAGGGTACATCCGTATACATGGTGCACCCATGTAAAAATAGGTTAGAACGTGGGCAAGTGACCAACACACTATGCGGATGCCCCTTATAAAAGGCCTGCACTTGTTTGGGCGTTAATAAACTACCATGGGCAATAATCGCCAAGGGGGTGGGAACAGACGCTTGATTGTTCCAGAGATCGGGTTGCACGTAATCGACAAAGGCATCGCGGGGTACAAAGGTTTGTTGGACGGTTGAAAGATGCAAGTCGTCAATACCAGTGCGGTCTTTCCCTGAAAAATAATCCAGTTCGGCTTGAAATTCGGCCAAGTGGCTATGAATCACGCGAGGCGTTAAGTCCTGATGAATGCGCTGCCACGCCTTTTTACTCACGTTGTAAGGACTATGCGGAGAAATGCCCGCTAATAACGTATGGGGTTCTCCCATTTCATGCCAAAAGCGTTGATAGCGCTTCCAACGTTCGTAAAAGGCCAGCAACTTGGGGTGAAACGGCGAACGATCTTCATTCCACGGGGCGGGGTGAAAGTATTCAAGGGCAACGGTACCTTGCACGCCTGCTTCAGCCAGTTGTACCAAGGTTTCAGGCGATTGTGTAATATCATTTACAATGCCTGTGCCTGTTTGAAGCAGGCATGCAAGCGACGCCTTCACGCGATCGGCCACATCTTCTGCGGTGTCTTCATCACGAGCGTCATTCACCCGTTGCAACCACGTGACGATGCGTTCACCTTCACGAATTTCAATAGGGGCTTCTGTCCACAAGTCCAAATGCGTGTGAGCATTGACAAAGGCAGGCGTCATCGCCAGACGTGAGGCCACACGAAAGGCATCACTTTCATGGGGGTGTTCATGCACCACCGTTGTTTTAAGTAAACGCCCCGAACAGGAGTCCCACTGCACTTCGCACCATTCTAAGCACGTGGGTTCGTGGCCCTTGGCTTGACCAGTAAATACGTATCGCAACAGAAGAGACGCTAAGGCCATGACGCTTTTATTCCTTCTTGAACGTGTTTATTCGTCGTTGTCTGTGTCGGTGTCCACATCGGTTTTTTGCACAGAATTCAACACCGTAATGTTGGACGCTTCTACCCAGGCATCGCCCAGCGCATCAGAAATCACCGTGCCCGTGACTTTGATCGTATCGCCTTGGCCAATACGCTTAAAGTCTTTAAGCAATTTTCGGTTGACAAAAATTTTCAGTTCACTCAAGGGAATTTCGTAGGTGGGAGGAATATCCGCACGAAAAACGAGGATGGTGACATAGTCTTTCACGTCTCGCTTTACGGCGGGGTAGTCCAGCCCTAGGCCACTAAAGCCCGCGAGGGTTCCCGTAAACTCCACCGATTTTTTCAGGTAAATGGTAGGTTCTTTCACCAATTGTGTTGAAGTCACCGCAAGGGGTTTGGCCACATTTGGGCTAACAGGCGTTACCCCCATCGCAAAGCCCACGGTGCCAAGTAGGGTAATAAAGGTGAGTGAAAGCGACAGGCTCAATTTTTTCATGGGGATTCCTCTTTAAGGTAAAACAAGAATGATTTTACCAGTATACCTTATTTCTAGGATTTTGTCTTGCCTGAAGGAGAGTTGTTTGACAAAGTTAGAAATTGCGTTTTTGAAACAGTTTGTTACAAAAACGCACAGGAATTCTTAAGAAATACTTAATGCTTATGTAAGGTGCAATAAACAATCAAGCCTTTCACCCCACGGCAAACCCAAGCCAATTGACCGATACATCAACAGATAATGACCAACCCATTAGAAAAAAAGAACCCCACTCTTTCCCGTCTCACCCAATTTTTACACAGGGGGAATACATAGGTATGAGCGATATTGACTTTAGGTCTATCGCTCTTTTTCTTTTTTTGATAGTTTTCTATTGAATCAAAATGTATTTCTAGCTCCCTTCTTTAGCTCGTCGTCGTCAGAGACCTTTGCTCCGCCAAAGACCCCCAAGCACCAGCGACAACTGGGCATCTCAGGACCCTCACCCCACCATGGTCGAAAAAGTCTCTGACTTTTTCTCTTCGGAAAGAAAACCGTTGGTTTCCTCTCCCAACCTCTCCATCCTAAAGGGGTAGATTCACTTCGTGAATAAGAAGGTTATTTTCCTCTCCCAAAGGGAGAGGGAGTAAAACCCCACTTTTGTAGCGCTTTCTATACAACTCTATTTGTCCTATACTGGGGGGAGTATCTTTGAGCATGAAAGTCCCTTGCTATGACGGAAACCCTAGCCCCCCCCGATGCCCTGCCTGTTATCGCTGAATCCCGCGTCAATGAGGCCTTTTCCTTCACCTTGCACGCCACGCAAGGCCACGCCCGAGCAGGCACCTTCACAACGCCCCACGGTGTCATCAACACCCCTGTTTTTATGCCTGTGGGTACCAATTCCACGATTAAATCCGTCACCTGGCAAAACATTCATGATCTTGAAGCGGAAATCGTACTGGCCAATGCGTATCACCTGTATTTAAGACCTGGTCACGAACTGGTGGCAAAAGCAGGCGGCTTACACGGGTGGAGCAACTGGAAAAAGCCCATTCTCACCGATTCAGGGGGCTTTCAAGTCTTTTCGCTGGCGAAGTTCCGCAAAATCACCGAAGAAGGCGTGCATTTTCGAGATCCGCTAACAGGCAACAAGCACTTCATCGGCCCCGAAGAAAGCATGGCCATTCAAAACGCGCTGGGGGCGGATGTTATTATGGCGTACGACGAATGCCCCCCCTACCCCATTGAACATCACACCGCCTTACTTTCCCTTGAACGCACGCATCGCTGGCTCGAACGATGCTGGGCGTCTCACAAACGGCATCACGATCAAGCCCTTTTCCCCATTGTGCAAGGCGGCACCTTTGAAGATTTACGCATTAAGCACGCGGGCATGGTGCAAGACTTTGACGCCGTGGGTTACGCCATAGGCGGCGTCAGCGTGGGTGAGCCTCGCCCCTTGATTGAGGCGATTACGGCGTATACGGCGCCGTTATTGCCAGCAAACAAGCCTCGTTATTTGATGGGCGTTGGCACGATCCGTGACTTGTTAAAAGGCATCCGCAGTGGGGTGGATATGTTTGATTGTGTCTTGCCGACTCGTAACGCTCGGCATGGCACGTTTTTCAGCCCTACAGGCAATAAGCACATTAAAAATGCCGAATTTGCCGAAGATTTCGGCCCCTTGGTCGAAGGATGCGAGTGCTATACCTGCCAAAACCATAGCCGTGCATACGTCAAACACCTGATGCGTCAGTGGGAAGACACCGGCAAAACACTTTTAAGCATTCATAACATTCATACCTTGGTACAACTGGCCAAAACAACCCGTCAACACATTTTAGCCGGCACCTTTGACGACTTTTATGAAAGCACCCTTGAACAGCTCGGCGGTAAAGTCGGCGGATAGTTGGACTTATAGAAAAAGTCCCATTCGGCGAATCTTCTGTGTCAAAACAAGCCGTTTTTTCGTTATGTACGTCTATGTACATGCCTCAAAAGCCGTTTGTTTTTCCTTGAATCTTCATCCGACTTGAACATTTTCTATAAGTCCAACCTATTTAACGTGTTTTGAGAACAAGGGCTTGATTTATTTTGTTTTTTTGATTTAATAGTCAAAGAAGCTTATACGTATTCACCTAGTGTGAAAAGGTATTTGAGAGATTGCGGGTGTAACTCAGTTGGTAGAGTATCTGCCTTCCAAGCAGACTGTCGCGCGTTCGAGTCGCGTCGCCCGCTCCATTTTTTATTTTTCTCTTGCACTGTGTTCGTAAAGGGGTTTCATGTCTACCACTGTTCCACCCGCTTTTGATGAAAACCTCCTGTTGGATCTTCCTTCGCCGTTTAAACGAGTCACCATTATTGGGGCAGGGCTTATTGGCGGTTCGTTTGCGTGGTTGATGAGAGAACGCTTTGGCGTTGAACAACTGCACATTACCTTAATTGACCAAAACGAAAAAAGATTGCAACTGGCTTTACTTAAAGGCATCGCGAATGTGGCGCAACCACAGTTGCCTGAAACCTTTGAAGGTTCGCATTTGGTGGTGTTGGCCACGCACTTGGATTCTAATGAAGCCTTGTTGCCTGAAGTCGCTAAGCGAATTCACGGCGCGGATGTGTTGGTTACGGATGTAGGCAGTGTAAAACGCGGGATTGTGGAACGGGGCTTTGAGTTATTGCCTAACGCCTTTATTGGGGGGCATCCCATGGCGGGCCGTGAAAAGCAGGGGCTTGAAAATGCGAGTTCTCTGTTGTTTTTCCAGAAGCGTTTTTTAATCACACCGCATCCTGATTTTAAAGAAACCCGCTTATTGAATCAGTTCAAGGCTTTTTTAGAACTCATCGGTATGGTGCCTGTCATCCTAGATGCCCCGCATCACGATGAAGCCATGGCGTATGTGAGTCATTTGCCACAACTTTATGCGGTGTTACTCACCAATTTGATTGCTCAACATAAACCGGGGCATTTGCTGTCCTTTCACGGAGGGGGAATTGACGATCAACTGCGTTTGGCGGCGAGTCCCGTTGAGATGTGGGGGCCTGTTTACGAACGCAATGCGGATCAGATGGAAATCGTGCTCGATGAAATGATTCGGCTCTTGCAAGAGATGCGCGCGGGCTTAAAAAACCCTGATGCCATGCAACAGTGGTTTGAAACATCCAACACCATTCACACGGCTTACCAGCAATTAAAACAACAACAGCTTCACCCTATAAAAAATACGATTATCTAAGCTTTTTGTGAACGAGGGGTGCGCGACTTTGAAGTCGTTTTTTTTGCCGTGCCTTTGGCAGGACGTTTTGTTGCACTGGTTGCTGGGGTTTTCGCTTCAATTAAGGCAATGGCTTGTTCTAAAGTCACGCTTTGCGCTTCAGTGCCTTTGGGCAAGGCGTATTTTTGACGATTATGGCTGAGGTAATATCCGTAGCGTCCTTTGTTTACGGTAATGGATTTTTTCTTATATTCACCTAAATCGAGCGCTTTTTTTCCACTTTGTTCGTAAAACGCCACGGCTTCTTCTAAGGTAATGTCATACACATTATACGGTTCTTTTAAGGAAACAAAGGTGGGGCCCACTTGCAAGTAAGGACCAAAGCGTCCGTTATTGCTAATAACGTTTAAACCTTCGGCGGTAGTACCAATGCTTCGGGGCAAACTAAGTAAGCGCAGGGCCACTTCTAAGTCAAGACTTTCAGGTTTCATGCCTGCTTCTAAACTCGAACGGCGCGGCTTGATTTTTTTCGGTTTTTTGGCCCGGCTATTGGCTGCTGGGGGGACTTCTTCTTCTTCACCGAGTTGCACATAATAGCCATAAGGCCCTTTTTGAAGGGTAATCTCTTTGCCCGTTGCAGGATCCTGCCCGAGCACTTTACTTTCAAAGACTTCAGCCCCTTCACCGTCGCCTTTGGCATCGCTAACCGCTTCAGCCAAGGGTTTATTATACTTACAGGTGGGGTATTGGGAACAACCCAAGAAGGCGCCAAACTTGCCTAGTTTCAAGCCCATACGGCCTTCGCCACACTTGGGGCATTTTCGGGCGTCTTCTTCGCTTTGCCCTTCTTGCAGGGGAAAGAAGTGCTGAGACAGCGTGGCATCTAACGTGTTGATTACTTCAGTGATGCTTAAGTCTTTCATCGCATCTACAGTGGCTAAAAAGGGTTCCCAAAAATCTTGTAAAAGCTTTAAATACTCAACTTCTCCAGACGTAACATCATCCAAGAGATCTTCTAAAGACGCGGTAAAATCATATTCCACATATTTAGCAAAATAGGTGGTTAAAAACGTGGTAACAAGGCGTCCGCGATCTTCTGGAATAAAGCGCCGTTGTTCGAGTTTAACGTAATTGCGTTCTTGCAACACACGAATAATACTGGCGTAGGTGGAAGGTCTACCAATGCCGAGTTCTTCCATGGCTTTTACTAGGCTTGCTTCACTAAAGCGAGGCGGGGCTTTGGTGAAGTGCTGTTCGCATTCAGCACGGTTTAAGGCGATGGTTTGGCCCAAGCTGAGTTTAGGCAGGCGTTGATTATGTTCATCATCCGAATCATCGATCCCTTCTTGGTAAACGGCCAAAAAGCCGTCAAACAATAGGAATGAGCCTGTGGCCTTGAGCGTAGCGGTTTTTTCAACATTTTCAATCAACACGCTCGACGCTTCTAACTGAGCACTGGCCATTTGACATGCCACCGTCCGCTTCCAAATTAAGTCGTACAACCGGCGTTGATCGTCTGTTAGCGTAATGGGCAGAATCGAAGGGACGGTGTCTACATTGGTCGGGCGAATGGCTTCGTGGGCTTCTTGGGAATTTTTGGACTTTGATTTATAGACTCTGGCTTGTTCAGGCAGGTAGTTTTTGCCGCGGGTTTTTAGAATGTGGTTGCGGATGCTGGCTAACGCTTCGGCAGAAAGGGTCACGCCATCCGTACGCATATAGGTAATGAGTCCCTGTTCATAAAGCTTCTGAGCCGTTTGCATGGTTCGTGTGACCCCAAAACCCAGTTTGCGAGACGCTTCTTGCTGTAGGGTGGACGTTATAAATGGCGGAGCAGGGTGCCGTTGAACGGTTTTACTTTCAATGCTTGCCACCACAAAGCCTTGACTTTGTTCAAGCGTGCGTTGGGCGTCTTCAGCCGTTTGAGCCGTTTGAATAGAGAGTTTTTCAAGCTTTTTGCCATGCCACTTAAACAAGTGGGCTTTTAGTTCAGGGGTGGCGTTGAAGAAGCCTCGAACAGACCAGTATTCTTGGGCCACAAAGCGTTCGATTTCCATTTCACGTTCGCAAATCAACCGTAGGGCCACACTCTGGACGCGTCCGGCGGAACGAGATCCCGGTAATTTTCGCCACAACACGGGCGAAAGCGTAAAGCCCACCAAGTAATCCAACGCGCGACGCGCCAAATAGGCATGCACCAAGGGTTCATCAATTTGACGAGGGTGTTGCATGGCGTCTAAAATGGCATTTTTGGTAATTTCGTTAAACACCACACGTTGCACAGGTTTACCTGATTTAAAAATACCTTTTTCAGCCAGTACCTGATAAATATGCCATGAAATGGCTTCCCCTTCACGGTCAGGGTCAGTGGCGAGAATGATGCTTTCAGCCGTTTTGGCGCGTTTGCTTAAATCGCTTACCACGGCCTTTGCACGAGGCGAGAGCTCCCATTCCATTTGAAACTGGTTACCGGGGTCTACGGATCCGTTTTTGGCAGGGAGGTCTCGAATATGCCCGACAGAAGCCACCACATCGTAGTCTTTGCCGAGGTATTTGTTAATCGTTGTGGCTTTTGCAGGGGATTCTACAATGACGAGATGAGGCATAACGTTTCCTGCGGGGGTTAAAATTCTTATGACTAAGAATTTACAATAATGCAAGCGATGTAAAAGTCAAGCCATTCATCAGTAAAGGGTTGAAAAATCATTTAAACTATAGAAGTCTCTGGTGTAGCTTCCCATCGGGGAAGAGCCAACCCGATTCTTAAGGAAACTTTCTATGTTACTATTTATGATTGTGATGCGTGGCTTAGGCGTTTTAAGCCTGTTGATGGTTTTGAATGTGCCAAGTTTTGCTCGATACACCAGTCTTGAAGAGGCCTTGTTTCACGGCAACGAAGATTTTAGAAAAGGCGATTATGCCGAAGCTGAATTGGATTATTCTGAAGCCCTAGAACGCGCGCCACGAAACATTGGTGCGCATTTTAACCGAGCTTTAGTGCGTCAGCACTTAAATAATACCAAAGGGGCTATGGAAGACTACAACACGCTTTTAAATATAGACCCCAAACACGTGGTTTCCTTAATGAATCGTGGTAACTTGAAGCAAGAACTAGGGGATTACAAAGGCGCTTTGGTAGATTATAACGTCGCCTTAGCTCTAAATGGCGCAAAATCGGGGCTGTATTATAATAGAGCCCTAGTAAAACAAAAGCTTAACGATATCGACGGTGCCATTCGAGATTATAAAGTAGCGGTAGAATTGGATCCTCAAAAAAAAGCTGCCTTTAACAACTTAGGTAACATTTATGTTGAACGTAAAGCCTTTGAACAAGCGATTGAATTCTATAATCAAGCCATTGAACTGGATCCGAAATACGCGGATGCCTACCTGAATCGTGGGGAAGCGTTGGCGGGTTTGGGTGATTTGCCAAGTGCCTTAGAAGATTTTAATACCGCCATTGAACTCGATTCCACCAAAGCAATTTACTACACCTACCGTGGTAAGCTTCAAAAACGACTGAATAATTTGAATGAAGCCTTAGCGGATCTTCAGCTGGCCATTAAGTTAGATCCCACCCATTGGCAGAACTTTCGTTATGTGGGGGGGGTTTATAAGCGTCAAAAAAATTATGAAGCGTCTTTGGTGGCGTATAATAAAGCCCTTGAACTTAATCCTGAACAAGCAGGGGAAGTCTACGCCCATCGTGGGGATTTGTATATTTTGCTGAAACAGCCTGATTTGGCGTTGGCGGATTATAATAAAGCCATTGAGGTGGATCCCAAGCATTCAGAAGCGTATTGTCAACGGGCGTCACTACTCTTGGCCAAAGGGGATCATGATGAAGCCTTAAAGGATTTAAATCTCGCGATTGAACTTAACCCCAATGATGCCGAAGCGCATTACACACGTGGGCATGTGTATAAGGCGTTAGGTAAGTCTGAAGAAGCCGCCCATAGTTATAGCAAAGTGATTGAACTTGATGACGAACACGCGGAAGCCCGCTACCACCGCGCTAAAGTGTTGAGTCTTTTGGGGCAAACGCGCCATGCCATAAAAGAAGCGCAACATTCAGCCTTACTGCATGAAAAACAAGGCAATGTGTATGGAGCCAAAAAAGCGCATGCCTTAAAACAGCACGTCGAAAAACAACTCAAATAAGCATGGTTTGGGGTATAATAAAGTCGTTCCATGTAAGCGATTAAAATCGTAGAGGAGACTTTATAAATGCCTACCTTTCACGCTAAAGTATTGGTTGCCACGCGAAGCAATGTGTTACACCCTGAAAGTAAAACCGTTCAAGAAGCGTTGCATGGCTTGGGTTATGGCAGTGTAAATCATCTGCAAATGGGCAAGCACTTTAGCTTTACGCTGGACGCTGCTGATGAGGCGACTGCTCGAGACATGATTATTCAAATGGCTCAACAGTTACTGGCTAACCCCGTGATTGAAGACACCCACATTACCCAACTCAATAGTTTGGAGACCGTTTAGCATGGCCCAATTAAAAATCGGGGTGGTGGTTTTCCCCGGAACCAATTGCGACAAAGACGTCATAGAAGCCTTGTCATGCAGTGTGCCAGACGCCCACGTCGTTGAATTGTGGCATGACGACGTGCCTAACCAGCCCTTAGAACACACGTTTCAATGGGTGATTTTACCAGGGGGCTTTAGCTACGGAGATTACTTACGTTGTGGGGCCATGGCCAAAAACTCTAAGCTCATGCAAGCCATTAAGCGCTTTGCCCAATCAGGGGGTTATGTGCTGGGCATTTGTAATGGGTTTCAAATTTTATGTGAAGCAGGCTTGCTGGAAGGCACGTTAATTGCGAATGCGTCCAAACGTTTTATTTGTCAACAACGCACCGCCTTAGAAGTGACTTCGACGGCGTCGCCTTACACCAGAGGCTACCAAAAAGGGAAAATCGTTGAAATGCCCATTGCACACGGTGAAGGGTGTTATTATGCAGACCCTGAAACACTTACTCGGCTAGAAGCCAACAACCAAATCGTGTTTCGTTACGTGCATGAAGTGAATGGATCCCTTCACCGTATTGCGGGCATTTCCAATAAAACGGGGAATGTCATGGGGTTGATGCCTCACCCTGAACGTAATTTGTGGGAAAAGGCCTTAAGTGGCTTTACGGGAGAAGGACGCACCTTGTTTGAATCGGTGGGGGCGTCGTTGTGTGTGACCCCCTTATAGTGCTTAAAAAGAAAAATCCCCCATCTTTGGCGAGACGAGGGCTTAAGGTTTCATAGACGTGAGAGAGTCGTCTATGAAGGGTCTATTCTAATAAAAGTGTTGTGAGTTGTTCTTTCTTCTGAAAAGGGAGGATCATACCCCCGATTTTCCTTTGTTTTCCCCTGTTTGATTCCCTTTTATTTTCCCCTAATTTACGAATCTAATCAGTATGGCTATGGTTCATTTTTTATTTTTTGTCTTTTATTTTCTTCTGTTTTTTTCTTCTGAGAGAGAGAGAGAGAATCGGCACTAGTGTTTAACGGCGTATTTCGTTCAATACCAGAAGGTATTTTTCTAACTATTCCCCTAAACGCCATGGCCCTTTTTTATAGTGACACGAGAGGCATTACAAAAAGCATCATATTATTGAATCAATTAGTTCATGTATCCTTGAATCAACTGTAGTAATTCTGCAGGAAATGGAAATCCTTCCTGTTCTTGTTGTGGTGCTTCAGGTGCGAAACCTTCAGTAGCCGTGGCAAGAATAAAGAAAAAGAATTGACTTATTTCTTCAATAGAGGCTTGATCCAAATCTGTAGTACCTAGGTTCAGGGTTTCAGGTGCTGGAGGCATCTGACCCCAAAACTTATGCGTGTCGTATTGAAAATCGGGTGTGTTTTTAAGAATGGGTAAGGTTCCAACTGCACCATAAGGGTCTTGGCCGTATGTATTTGGCATTGGGTGATGATGCTTTTTAACACCATAAGAAGGCTTTTTCATGCCGGGTGGGCAGTAGGCGTCTTTGCTATTGTAGCTACGATCTGGACTAGAAACATTACCCAGTTGGCTCTGTAGCATTCCCATGCCCATGCTTGCCATCATAAACCCTTTGATGAAATCAGGAGACATGAACATGCCTTGATCATCGAACTTAGAAGGTGGGTAAGGTTTTGGTGCTGGAACGTTTTGATATGTCGGCGTTTGGCTGTTGTCAATGTGGTTGTTGTAACGAGGCGCTTGCACCTGATTGTATACATATACAATCGGAACGTTCGCATTATAGTTATAACCAGTGCCTTGGCTAGGTGGGTAATTATAGGTTGAAGATACCTGAGGTTCCATATAAATGGGTGCCGGTTGTGGAGCAGCATAGTTATTCACACTTGGGGCAGAATAGCTGATGTTTTGGATGGCTCCTTGCCCGTAGTAGCCTTGCGGCATTTGTGGCTGAGGTTGTGCATAAGTTGCTTGAGCTTGAGGTTGCCCGTAATTTTGATTATAACCTTGCCCATAATTAGAACCTTGATTATAAAAATTGTTCACTTGTGGCATGTTATAAGGTGCTGCCATAATCATTTGTGAAACGCCATTACCCATGTATGATCCCATCATGTCTCATTTTCCCTATCTTTTTCTCTTTGTCAGAATCATTGTTCGAACTTCAACAAAAAGCCTTTGTGTCTGTTCGTTTGAATCTTACCCTATGTTTAATATCTGAATCGTTGTCCCGTTTAAGTGATTCATTTTTTAACTTTCCCTGTGTCTTAATAAACAGGATTTCAAACCTAGAATTGCTGATTTGTTACAATACGTTACATACAACACCTCAAGGTAACGAGACTTTCAACCCTTAGCCCCCAATAAAAACCCAAGAAAATAGAGCTATCCCGTCTGTCAAGGACGTTTTGGCGTGTCAGGCGTTATACAGACTTTTTGAGGTAATTTTAGGGCGATGCGTGAAACGCTTCTGGATTCATGGCTTGCGTTTTAAGGGAAATCGTCATCGGCTTCTTATTTTTCAACACCTTTAAACTTAAACGCTTGCCGATGCCTTCTTTACGCACGACATCCCGAAAGGCTTTAGGGCTGAGCACCTGAATACCTTGAACGGCTTGAATCACATCGCCCACGGCCAAACCCGCCTTTGACGCAGGCGAATTCGGCACAACTTGCCCCACCACTACCCCTTTAACAGCAGGAAACAAGCCCAATTGTTCTATAATTTCTGGCGTGAGTTCAGCCAGCATCACGCCCACGTAAGCTCGTTTCACTTGCCCACGAATAATGAGTTCATCGGCCACTTGCTTCACCGTATTTGAAGGAATGGCAAAACCGATGTTCTGCCCAATACGCAAAATCGCAGTATTAATCCCAATAACTTCACCATACAAATCCACCAAGGCACCGCCTGAATTACCGGGATTGATCGCTGCATCCGTCTGCACAAAGGGGACTTCTTCGTTTAAATCAGGCACTCGTCGTGCCATGGCTGAAACAATGCCCAGCGTTACGGAATGATCAAACCCCAGTGGAGACCCCATGGCAAGCACCCAATCGCCCGTGCGTAATTGCGTAGAATCCCCTAGTTTGGCGGCGGTTAATTGAACGTCAGACGACTTTAGTTGAATCACGGCTAAATCGGTAAGCGGGTCACTACCCACTAGTTTAGCCGCATAGACTTTACCATTATTCAAACGCACCTGCAGTTGTGTAGCCCCTTGCACCACATGGTTGTTCGTAATAATGTAGCCTTTTTGTGCATTGTAAATCACGCCACTGCCTTGGCCTTCTTGTTCTTGGGGGACTTGGGGAAACGGAAAGCCTTGATTGCCAAAAAAGTATCGAAACAACTCGTCTTCTGAACTCACGCCTTGTGGACGCATTCGCACTTCGATGTTTACCACGCTTGGCGCCAGTGATTCTGAAATATCCGCCAGCACGCTTGAAAAGGGACTGTTGACGACTTGCCGTGTGATTCGGGGGGGAACAGGCACGGAAGCCGACGCATGTTTGGCTTCTAAAGCAAACGGTTCTTTTAAATTTAGTAACAGGTGTGGGAAAAACTGAAAGGCAAGGCTTGTACTGGCAAGCACTAGAGCAATAAGGCTTAACGTTAGGGACCAAGTTGAAGGGCGCCGTTGACGAAACGAGATCAAGTTACTTCCTTCGCCAGGGGTGGATTGAAGAGGCATCGTAGACTCCTTTAGTATTTTTAATGATTCAGGTGGTGCTGATTGATTTCACCATTATATCAAAAAATGCGATATACTGAAAATAATGAAATTTTCATTCCCCTTTGCTTTAAAAAGGACTTGAAGGAACGATACATGACGCTGAATGAATCCCCAGTTTTGCTTGAAACACCCACACATCTCTCACAGGATCCCTTGATTGAAGTGCAGGGGCTTAAAAAGTACTTTCCCGTAAAAGACGGGTTTTTTAACAGGAACATTGCAGAAGTCAAAGCGCTCGATGGAATCAGCTTTAGCGTTAATCACGGTGAAACGCTCGGTATTGTGGGCGAAAGCGGATGCGGAAAATCCACGCTTGCTCGCTGCCTCATTCGCCTGGAAGAACCCGATGAAGGACAAATCTTCTTTGACGGGCAAGACTGGCTCGGCTTGCCTGCTCAAGCCTTGCGCCTAAAGCGTGCGAACATGCAAATGATTTTTCAAAACCCCTATGCCAGTCTAAATCCGCGTTTGACGGTGGGCCAAGCCATTGGTGAACCGCTGGAAATTTTTAAGCGCGCCAGCAAACAAGCCTTGCAAAATGAAGTGTTGGCGTTGTTAGACATGGTTGGCCTTTCCGCCAGTGTGGTGGAACGCTACCCCAGTGAACTTTCAGGCGGTCAGCGTCAACGGGTGTGCATCGCACGGGCGTTGGCTTTACGACCGAAGTTAATCATTGCGGACGAAGCCGTCAGTGCCTTAGATGTTTCGGTACAAGCCCAAGTGCTTAATTTAATGGATGATCTCAAAAAAGAGTTGGGGCTCACCTATGTGTTTATTGCCCATAATTTAAGCGTGGTTCAGCACTTTTGCGATCGAGTAGCGGTGATGTACTTAGGCAAGTTTATGGAAGTCGGTTCTACGGAAACGATTTTTCAACGGCCTCAGCATCCATACACCAAAGCATTGTTAGACGCGATGCCCATTGCGGATCCCGTGCTTGCCAAACGGCAACGCGCCATGCGTCACCCCTTAGTGGGCGAACTGCCAAGCCCCATGAATCCTCCAAGTGGCTGTCGCTTCCACACGCGATGCCCCGAAACCTTTACCCCTTGCCCCTTAGAAGAACCTGAACTGCTGGCGGTAAAAGGCCAAGAATCCCATGTGTCGGCTTGCCATTTAGGCCGTTTTGAACAGGAAGAAGGGATCTTGTGATGTCTAGTCCGCCAGATGACTTCAAGAAGTTTTTAAATACCTTTATGAGCAACAATTTTGGGGCCGCCTTTGACTGCTTTTCCAAAGAAACCCGCACCTATTTTTTAGAATACACGTATGACTTACTTAAAAAGCGAAATCATGAAGCGGTGGAAGTGTCAGGCATTGGCTTAAAAGAAGTTCAAATGATGTTTCGCATGAATGAAAAAACATTGATTCACACCTTTTGGAAGACGTTTTACTTTAGCAGTGGCACGCAAGAACTCTACCAGTTTGGTTCATTTACGCTTAAGGCTCAACAAGGCGAAAAAGCGATTGTGGATTGCATTTTGCAGTATCCCAACGGTCAGCAGGGGCAGGTGGATATTTGCATGGTCAAAGAAGGGAATTCATGGAAATATGGCTTTATTGAATCGGGCATGAAATTAAACTAATTAAACGGTATAAAGGGAAGGGACGCTCTTTAGCCAAGCCACCCAAGCAACGGTTTTCACTCTTTAAAAAAACGATGTAAAAATGCCCTAAAAATAGCCATTCAGTTCTTGTAACGCTTTTTTGAGACGACGGCTCACCTGCATTTGCGAAACCCCACTACGTTCGGCGATTTTTTGTTGAGGCATTTCTTCAAAAAAGCTCAATGTAACCACTTCCCGAAGTTCTGGAGCCAAGCGGGCTAATGCTTTTTTAATCATTAACTTGTCTTCCGTTTCAGGCACCCCGCCGGTGTCTTGCAATTCTGAAAAAGTTTCAAAATACGGGGGGGACTCTTCTTGAGGATAGGGGGATTCATTTAATGTACCCGCAGACTGGATCACCTCGTTATCATTCACATAGAAGGTGTCTTCAAATGAAAATGCCGCCGAACGACGTTCAAGGTGACGTAACTCATTTAAGGTGGTGGGTTCGCATTGCAGGGCGTTGAGCAGTTCAACGTCGTTGGGGTCTCTGCCGTTTTGGGCTTGAAAGTTCTTGCTGATGCTTCGCATACGGTAGTGCAATTCCTGTAAGGCACGTGGTGCCTTAAACAACAACGATTGTTCCCGTAAGTAGCGACGAATTTCGCCAGTCACATAAAAACTGGCATAGCTTTTAAAGCTACTGCCTTTGTCGGGGTCATAATGTGAAAGGGCTTTTAATACGCCAATGGCTCCCATTTGAAGCAGATCTTCTTTAGGGTCACTATGACGACGCGCCATGCTTTGCACAAAACTTTCTACATAGGGTGTCATGGCTTCTAAAAAGGCTTTTTTGCATTGCTGTTGTTCTTGGGGGCTATAGCAGTGGAGCGGTTGATGAAGCCATTCTTCTTCAAGGGCTTCTAAATGATGCGGGTTAAACTTTGCAGACGAGCTTGACATGGCAGGGGGATCCTTCATAGGTTCACAGGAATGGGCATAAAGCGATATTGATTTTGCTACAGTCTTTCTTTCGAACGGGGGGCAAGAAACTTTAAGCCTTGTTACATTTCAAATAAGACGCGAAAGTCCAAATGTTTTTAGAAAATTCAAGCAAATGGGCTTAAATAAAGGGTTAAAACCTCGCCTTTTTTAAGATTTTTTCGTATGATGAAAGTAGTAACCTAAAAGGAAATCACCATGATACAAGAAGCCGATGTGTGGCGGATTGCACAACGCTTAATGCCTTCTTGCGCTCAAAACGACGATTGCTTTCACGAAGCCCTAAACTCTGAAGTCAAGCGCCTTTACAGCATGGATACCTTTGTAGAAGGGACGCATTTCAACTTAGAATGGCAATCGCTCCACAGCGTGGCGTGGCGTTGCCTTGCCGGAAGTTTGAGTGATCTGGCGGCTTGCGGGGCCACCCCACTGGCTTATTTTATTGGGCTAAGCTTGCCTAAAAACGTCACGCAAGAAGACGTGGAAGCCTTTTACCAAGGCCTTGCTGACGCCACCCAAGCCATGGCCCCAGAACTACCCTTGTGGGGTGGAGACACCACTAAAGGCGAGCAATGGGTGATTAGCCTCTGCGTGATTGGGCAAGTGCCTGCTCATGTGGCGCTAAAACGCAGTCACGCAAAGGTGGGCCATGTAATTTTAACCACAGGTCACCCCGGTCTTTCAGGGTTGGGATGCCAATTACTAAGCCTTGGTAAAGCGGTGTCCTCCTTTCCCCAAGCGATTCAGCAATTTAAAACGCCCATGCCCGAATTGTTGGCGGGGCAATGCTTGGCTCGCCTCGTTCCTGACGCGTGTTTAATGGATTCTAGCGACGGCCTAGCTGATGCCTTGATTAAATGTGCCCAAGCCAGTGGTACCCATTTTGCTGTTGAAGGTTCTGAGGTGGTGGTGTCTTCTGAACTGTTGCTGGCGGAAATTTATTTTGAAGAAGTCGATCCCTTGGATTTAATTTTTTACGGCGGGGAAGATTTTCACTTGGTGGCGACTGTCGCCCAAGACGCTTGGTTGACGCATCAAGTCGCCTTAGAAGCAGTGGGATTCTATGAAATTGGGGTGGTTGAACCCTACGTGGATAACACCCCTTATGCGTCTGTGCATTGGGGGGACGACGTGCGTGAAGGGCTCGATGAAACCAAAAGTTTCCAACACTTTAAGGAGCAGCCAACATCCACATGAGCCAAATGCCGTTAAAGAGCTGGGCGCTTCTAACCGCGGGAGGCCAAAGTCAACGTTTTCAAACGGATGCCAAACTTCAAGGGCTCACTTTTCTTGCAAACAAACTCTTAAATCCCTTAGAAGGGGTTCCAGTTCTTGTTCATAGCCTGCGTGCGTTACTGGTTTCAATGCCCTTTGCAGGCTTAATTGTAACCGCTCCTAAAAACGCCATGGCTGAGTTTCAAGTCATTATTGAAGCGCTACAGGCGGAATTTCCCCAAACGCCGTTGTTTTTGGTGGAAGGTGGGAGCAACAGGCGGGCTTCTGTTTATGCAGGGCTTCATTTTCTTAGCTCCATCACTACAGCAACGTTGCCTGAATTCGTGGTGATTCACGACGGGGCAAGACCGCTGTTGCCTCCTCATTTTTTGCCTTTGGCGATGCAACAGTTTCAAGCGTTCCCTCATTTACACGGCGTGATTGCGGGCTTTCCACTGAAGGATACGATTAAGCGAGTGCGCGTTGAATCGCATACGAATCGCATTGAAAGCACGGTGGCGCGTCAAAAATTGTGGGCCGTTCAGACGCCTCAAGTGTTTCGCTTCCAAGCGCTGTGGCACGCCCATCAATCCGTCGCCATAGATGACACCATCACCGATGACGCCGAACTCATTGAACGGCACCTAGGCCCCCAAGCGTCGTTGTGTGTATTACCCTGTAGTCAACAAAACTTGAAAATCACCACACCTGAAGATCTTGACTTGGCTCGGTTTTGGTTGAATACGGCATCTAAGTAAAACGATAGTGTTATAGTATCTGCTAGATAAAACAGGCTACGGTGAAACCCGATTCTTTCACACCAAGTGAAACGCCTGACGCACCTTACTTAGCGTCGCCCCTGCTTTTTCACGAGCCACGGCATTACCGGCTTCAATAATGGCATCCACCTGAGTCAGATCTTGCGCGTAATTGGCACGACGTTCCCGAAGGGGACGAAGCTGTTCATTCACCACTTCAGCCAACTGTTTTTTGCAATCCATACAGCCCCGAAGCCCCCCACGACATTCACTGGCCACTGTCTCACAGGTCGGGAGATCCGTAAAGGTTTGGTACCAAGGGAATACGGCAACACAGTCATTCGGTTCACCTGGATCTGTTTTTTTAAGGCGCTTGGCATCTGTGACGGCCGTTTTAATGGCTTGCAGGGTTTGATCTTCAGAAAAAGCGAGTTCAATACTATTGTGGTAGGATTTCGACATTTTACGGCCATCTAAGCCAATAACCGAAGGCGTTTCGCTCAATAGGGGACGAGGTTCTTGGAAAATAGAGGCCCCTGTCAGATGGTTAAAGCGCCGCGCAATATCCCGAGACATTTCTAAATGCGCCAGTTGATCTTTACCCACAGGCACAAGGCTCCCCCCCACCGCCAGAATATCCGCCGTTTGCAGAACAGGGTAGCCCAACAACCCGTAATTCAGTTCTTCTGTACCAACCATGTCCTTCAAGGTGGGGTCAGTTTCGCACCATTTGCTCGGCGTAATCATGGAAAGAAGCAGGTGAAGTTCGGCAATTTCAGGCACGGCCGATTGAAAGTACAACGTCGCCTTGCTCGGATCAATCCCCGCCCCCAGCCAATCGAGCACAATGTGTTGACGATATTCGGGCAAATGCACCGTGTCTTCATATTTAGTGGTCAGCGAATGCCAATCCGCGACCATTAAAAAGCAGGTGTACGTGTCTTGAAGCGTCACCCAATTCCGTAACACGCCCATGTAATGCCCCAGGTGCAAGCGACCCGTGGCCCTCATCCCCGACATCACCACCAGAGAGGCATTCGTTGTTTCTTTAATTGATTCAGACATGGAACAATCCTTTTTAGACCATATCCCCTATTCTAGCATGAAAGCCCCACTTGGCTAAACATCTGATTCAAGATGCGCCGTTTCAGGCATGTACACCGACCACGTCGTGGCTTCGTCATGCAAGGTGTTTTCTAAAATGGCGAATTCCATTAAAGCATCCGTGAAGTTGGCGCCATTGAGCGTGGCCCCTGTGAAGTTGGTGTCGTTTAAGGTGGCCCCTTCAAACAAGGCGTCGCTCAAATCGGCTTCTAAAAAGCTAGATTGATTTAAATCCGCGTGGCTAAAGTTGGCTTCTTGGGCGTTGACCCCTTCTAAGACGCATTGCGCCATCATACAATGGCTAAAATCCGCTTCGGTTAAATCGGCGTGAAAGAACTGCGTGCCAAAGCATTCTGATTCTCCAAGATCGGCCAAGACTAACACGGCATCATGCAAGAGGGTTTCTTCAAAATCACAGTGGTGCAAAATGCAGTTTGAAAAGTTAATGCCAGAAAGGTTTAAGCCCCGAAACGAAGATTCGCTTAAATCTAAGGATTCAAAGCCTTGGCTTCGACGCAGCGCGTTGAAGGTTGCAACGGCATGGGGTTGGTAGAGTAGCTCAATCCAGTCTTGTTTGTTGTTGGGCAGTGGGGGTAAGGATTGTTCAGTCAAGGAGAGGCCCCCTGTTTCGCAAGAATGACACAACAACACGAAAAAAGAAAAAACTCCCCAGGTAGGATTCGAACCTACAACCTGTCGATTAACAGTCGAATGCTCCACCATTGAGCTACTGAGGAATGAAGGATATTGGATGATAACTCTTGATGGTTTCATGCAAACATGAAGACGCAAAAGAGCTGTGAATTGTTTAACTAATCTTTTACTATAATACTCAATAAACAAGGCTTGGCAAGTACTTTTTGCGTGAAGTCCTTAATTTGATTGAAGTATTTCGGCTTGTTTGCACGAAAATGAAAGAATCGGGAAGACAGGATTCGAACCTGCGACCCTCTGTTCCCAAAACAGATGCGCTACCAAGCTGCGCCACTTCCCGATTTATGCGAATGTGTTCTTATGTTAGTGTAAACATATTTCAAGCACAATCGAAAAAGTAAAGTGTATTTCCTTCAAGCAGGGGAACCCCACTGGCTATTTATTAGTTAGGTTGTAAAAGGCCCGGTAAAAGTTGTACGACTTCACCGTTTCTGTAAACTAAATGTGGGTACCTATGCTTGGGAACACGGAATCTAGTGTTCCAACTAAATCCACCACTTTGTTCGTTAGGGGGCAATACAAAAATTTTCTTATCAATCAGGTATCTCATTTCACCATAAGGAACGGAAGAAGAATCCCATTTTTTGGCATGAGGCAAATAGCTTACTACCCCTGTTTCGAGATTGGAAACACAGTAGTATCCCTTTTTTTCTTCTACACGAAGTTCAGGATGTTCCCTAAGCAACGCCGTAAAATCAGGCGCCCTGTTGTGTTCGCGTGCTAAATAAAGTTCGTTATCCACCAATTCAGCTAATGGGTTTATGGGTTTACCGTTTAATAAATACCCCCCATTGAAGGTCACCCCTTCTTGTTTTAACACTTCTGCGATGTTAGCGCGTTTCACTATGGGATCTTTTTTAAAAGGTTTACGCCATCTAAAACCACGCTTTAATGAACCCTCACTAGATTCAGGAATGCCATGGGGATTACCCCCTGTATAGCTGACTTCAGGTATAGACGCTTTCACGGCTTCAGCTTGTTTTGCCAGCGCTTCTTCCAGTTCGGCTACCTTATTTTGAAATGCTTTATTTTGAGTGGCATCTTCCCAAAACTTCCAGTTGCGGTTGCGAATGCCCAAGCCCGCAATGATTAAAGCCGCCACGCCCCCTGCTGCAATGAGTAGGTTTTTGGGGGTAAGGTACTGTTGAACGGGATCGGACGCCGGCTGTTCACCCGAAACAGCAGATGTTGCCTGCGTTGTTGGGTTGACTTCAACAGGCGAGGCAAGGTTTGGTGAAGTGGAAGCGGGGCGCGAATACGCATTAAACGACTGAGACGGATTGATGGGAAGGCTCATGGAACATTAACTCCTGTAAATGGGCTGGGCAAAGGGGGTGCACTATATACATTAAACCGCCCAAAAAAATTTTTGTGCTACCCCCCAAAAACAACACTACCCGCCTTGTAACAGGCGGGTAGTGTTTGAAGGGATCTTCTGACTAGAAACTAACATCCCCTAAATCGGCTAGAGTAGTACCTAACTGAACAATCGGTTTTTCAGTTCCTACTCGAGGATGTAAGACTTTTGGGGTACCAAACTGAGCTGTTAACTCAGCTTTTTCTTCTGGTTTAGCAGATTTCAACAATCTATAGTATTCTGTCAACTGATCACTATTAAGTTGACGACCATCGGCTCCGACGAATGAGATAGCGTCCTTATTCCCTTCATTTCTGATAAAACTACTATTGGGAATTAATACTTCGGACGTTCCACTACCGGTAGCTTTTGGTTTAAGCTTGTAGCCATCAGCATTTTTTACAAGCTCTAATTTAAATTTGGCTGCTACAGCTTTTGCTCGTTCGAAACCTTCTTTAGATTGGTCTGCACGTAAAGTGGCAATAACAGTTTCTTGCTGTTTAGGCAATTCCGTGCCAGATACAAATCTTACAATGGCAGTTTTATCACCACTTTTACTATGAGTAGTTACACCTGTAACCTGATACTTACCAGTGGCTAATTGAGCTTTAGCAAAGGCATCATCAGCTCCTGCTTCATGTAAACTTCTGACTAATTCGGCACTTCCAGGGTCCATTTTAGCAGTTACAAATTCAGTATCTCCTATTTTGAAAGGTGTAAATTTGCCATCAGTTTGCCTAATACCTTTATAAACAGAAGTATTTGGTTCGAAAGCTATGTTGTGCTGATGCCCGAGAAGTTTGTCAAGTTCTGCTTTTGGCAACAGGTTTTCCAAACTTGAACGCAACAAAGCATCATTTCCTGCTTCTTGTTGTATACGTTTATTGCAGATGTCTACAATATCATCAGCGGTATGAGTGCTATCGATCTTTATACCGAACAATTCAGCAACGGCTTTTTGCGCATCATCGACGGCCTTCGTCGCAGCCGTAGCAACTTTCTGGCCCGCCTCAGCGACCGTATTAGCTACTTCAGGTGCAGCATCAGCTACCGTCTTAGATACTTCATCTCCGCCTCTACCTCTAGTTGCCAGCCAATAGATTCCTGCTGCTCCACCAGCTAATAAAGAACCCCAAGCCAACCAGTTGGGTTTAGCCTTTTTTTCTTCTGCTGGTGGGGCGGTGGCTAGTGCTGTGGATGAGGTGTAGGCGTCCGCAGGTTGGGCCGTCAACGTTGCTGGGGCCTCTGGTGCCACAGCAGTCGTTGGTTCGGCAGTAACAGTCGTGGCGTCAGCAGTAGGCTGAGCCCCGTTTCGTGCATATAGTGGGTAACTTTGACTAACTTGAGAGATCATTATCTTTCTTCCTTATGATTTTACATTTATCGTAAATAAACCAGTCTTTACAAAACAAACATCTTGCAAATACTTTACATGAAACAAAAAACCTATACTAGCATTAAATCGAATCCGCTTCGTTCTGTGCTAGCTTCATTACGGATTTGTTACATTTGCTGTTTCAAACCCTTTTTTCGCAAATAAGGCGTCTTTGGCCACACGTTCAAAGGCTTTAACGCCTTTTTCAACTGGCTGGTTTTCGTAATCTTGTAATCCTCCTTTCAAAAATAAATTAATTTGTGGGTAATTGTAGAGTTGCTTGTTGATTTTAAAGCTTTCAATGGTTTTTTTGTCGGCTTCGGTGTTGCCGTACTTGGCGGGGTTCTTTATGGCGTCGTACTGCCTGGCGTGAGCCGTTTCATGCACCAGTTGCGTCACCAGTTGCGCCAGTACATATTGATTCAATTTTTCGCCCGTGTAGCCAGCTTGCGTGCCTTTAATTAAAAAGCTTCGAATCGCGGGTAAAAAAATGTTGATGGTATTGTTGTTGGGGTTGAACAAAACGAGGGTTGAACCGCCATCCATGCTGTTGGGTTGAATGGCAAGCTTAACCCCTTCAACGCCGAAAGCCTTGCCAATATGGGTTTGAAGGGGGGCGAGGGCTTCAGTAATTTTTGAAGCATCGGGGTTACCAAAGTCGGCTTTTTTTGCGCCTGAATCAAAGGCGCTGGTAAAACCTGTTGAACCTAGCGTCGATGTTAAACGACTCACCACCCCCGCATCGCTACTTAAGCCACTGCTGGTGGTGGAAGCATCCACCAAGTCGAAATTACGGGCGGAAGGGTCTACTTCACTGGCTTGCACGGCGCGCGTTTGCACTTGAAAACGGCCTTGTGCGTCCACGCGAATGACGTTTTGTTTGACGCAATAGCGTTCCACAACATTGGTTTTGCCAGTTTTTTTGGGGTCCTTGGCATCCGTGAGCCGTTGTTTTTCCGCCGAATACGTCACATAGCTTTGCGTGGACGCATCATAATCGGGCATTTCTCCGTTGTTGCCCAAAATTTCAAGTTTGGTCTTGGCTTCTTGTTGACTTTGTGAACTGTTGAGTTCTTCGTAACTGGCCCGTAAAAGGGCGTTAAGCGCTTGGGCGTCTTGTGGTTTAAATTCAGTAATGTTTTTCGCTTTGGCTGGGTTGACGCTGGACACTTCAAAGCCATTGCTCGTGTGGTATTGAATGCCCGCTTGTGTTTTTTCGTCTAGGCCTAGGGCTTTGGCTTGTTCTTTAAAATACGCTTGAAGCGCTTTATTTTCTTCGGCTACGTCACAGGGCGCGGTGGATTCTTTTGCTTCTTCTTGGCCATTGCGTTGCGTTTCAGGCAGTTTCGGGGCTTGTGGGCTCTCTTGAAATTGTGGCGTCTGGGGTTGCCATTGCGAAGTGCTAGGCAGTTGAAAGTCTTGCATATACGGGTTCAAGGCGGCAGGGTTGTAGGCAAAGGCCGAATCAACCAGCGGGATTGATTGATTGAACAAGGCTTCGCCGTATCGGCCGTACAAGTCTTGTTGCGCCTGTGCTTGTTGTGCAAATGTAATGCCTGACGTTATCTCGTTCATGGGTCGTCCTAAAAGAGTCTATGATGTGCTAAACTATAAAAAACAGTTTTCAAAAGCATAAAGACATTTAGCGCCTAATTTTGTGCTAGTGTAGTGTGTACTCGTTTGTTTAAATAAAAAAAGGAACCCCATGACCCCCCGCGTTTTAATTGTTGGAGATGAACTTGAAGCCTGCGTAAGCGCTTGCGTATTGGGTCGGCAGGGGGTGGAAGTGACGTTGTTGCGTCGCAGTACGGGCTTGCTTGGTGGGCTTTCAACGCGTGGGGGCTTAAGTTATATGGATCTCACCCCCGAGTTCATTCCCCCCATGATGCAGGCCATTCTAAATGAAGCGGGGCTAAAGCGCGTGGCCCTAGAAGCCCATACGGCGGATGCCGTTCTAAAAAGACAGTTGGCCCTTGCAAAAGTCCACTTGGTGAGTGGTGTGCAAGTTCACGCCTTGATGCACGATGCCACACGCCTTTCAGCCGTTCAAGACGCCCACACCCAACGTGTGTACACCGCCGATTTTTACATTGACGCCACCCCCGATGCCACCCTGGCGCGTCAAGCAGGGGTGCCCGCTTTACTCGGTTTGGGGGGCGTGTTTGGGGAAGATGAAACCCTCAATGCGTTGGGTGTGAGTCCCGTGTTTCGTGTGGCGGGGTTGGATTATCAAACCTTACAACGTGCCGAAGAAGCCTTGCGTCACCGTGCGGATATGCCCGCTTTACTCGCTCTTCACATGCCGTGGTTGAACGAATCGCAACGCCAAGCCCTGATTGAACGCCCCACCTACGCCCCTGAAGACTCCGATTATTTGGATATTCTCAATAACGTCATTGGCGTGGCCTTTCATCACTGGAAATATGCGCAAGTCCACCCTTTCGTTGCGTATGAATCGGCCCCTTTTTGGGTGGATGGCTTTAATATCGCGCGTTTAAATGACGGTACACTGGGCTTTAACGGTCTTGTCACCCGCATGCCTTTACCTCAACAAGTCCTCGCTTCTGAAGAAGGGCACCCCCCAACGGTAGAACTACTCGCTGAAATGGAGCATTTTCTCGCGTTTCTGAAAGAAATCACCGCGTTGCCTTCACTGGAATTACACCCCCCTGAAGAACTTTACATTCGCCACACCTACTTGCTTGAAGCCCAACACAACATCACAGCGCGTGACGTCTTTCTAGGCGGGGTGGACGCTTCAAAGAGTGTGGGGACCTTTAGTTATTGGCTGGATTTTCGTGGCGTGCACCCGTGGAAGGCTTACCCAGCGTTGCATCCCTTGCCAAAGCCTGTTTTTAATGTGGGGCTTTCCGCTCATTTTCCTAAACAGGTTCAAAACTTGGCGTTTGTGGGACGTTCTTCTGGGTTTAGTCCACTTTCACAAGGGGCGTGCCGTATTGTGCAGTATGGCTGTATAGTAGGCGAAGCCATGGCACAGGCCCTGGCCATTGCGCTTGAACGGGGGGTGCACCCAAAAGCAGTGGAGCCGTGGTTGATTTATCAAGCCCAAAGCCAACTGGCGAACACTTTAGGCGTGAAGAATCCACCGCGTTCAGCCGGGGTGAATACAATGACAGAGGCTTTAAGCAGTAGTGCTTTACTTCATCGAGACGACTCTATAGTATCCGCAGTATCCGCTGGATGAAGAGGTCTAAGGTCTAATTATAACAGTTTGAAACTTTTTTTAAAAAACTAGCACAACTTTTTCTTTTCGGCGTGTTTAAGCTGATAAGAGATGCGTAATACCGTTTAAAGGGTATGAAATGCGCATGGATGACTTAATATATGATGTGACTAAACTGTTAAGGAAGAAAAAATGTCTACTTCAAATGTGTCAACGTCTCTGAATCCAGTTATTTCTGCACGTCAACAGTTGCTTTCTGAAAAAGAACGCCTGATGAAAGAAGAAATGCTGTTAGATGAGTACGAAAAAACGCAAATGGCTTACCAAGCCATGAGCGACGCGGCCCAAGTCTTTGAACAGAAGAAAGCCGAGTATTTACAAGAAGAGTCCCAATACGAAACCCTAGGAAAGTCGATTACTATGACCCAACCCGTTACGGCAGGCAACCCTGCATCCCTTACACCCAACCCTTTAGCAAACCCTAATACAGGCGTAAATGCTCAAGCCCAAGGGGTCCCTTCTACGGCTCCTACCGCGCCTGCGGCAGGCCCCCTACCGATTGAAGCCAATTTCAACCCCAATGCGGCCGCTTATTACGGCCCCGGTGGCCCCGGTTATGGCACCAATGCCCCCTTACCTGGTGAAGGCATGCCTTATTACCAGCCTTTACCGAATGCGTCTGCCCCGAACACGCCCCCAAGTTCTGGTGTTGGCCCAACAGCAGGCGCCCCGACTCCGCAAGGCGTGCCGACTCAAGCAAGCCTTCAACAGCAAGCCCAACAAACGCCTGTGACCCCAGCGGATGTCGCTGCGTTGCGTCAGATTTTACAGATGAATCCGCAAACGGCTCCACAGGCGGCTCAAATTTCGGATGCTGATTTGACGAAACTCCTACAAAGTGATCCTGAAATTGCGGGTGCTGTTAAAGAGTTTCAAGCCATCTCTTCAGGGGCAACGGCGCCTGCAGGGCCAGCAGGGCAACCCACCGATCCCGCGCAAGCCTTAAAGCTGGCTCAACAAAACCCTGAAGTGATGAAGCAAGCCCAAGCCATGGTGGCCAGTCTAAGCCCTCAAGAACGCGAAGCCATGATGAAGCAACTGGCCAGTGACCCTGAAGCGCAGGCGATTTTGGCTCAAATGGGCGTGAGCTTACCTGTTCAAGGAAGCCCCACCCCAGGTGCGCCAGCTCCCAAAGTATAGGCATTCATACCTATCCATTCCTTCTCTCTCTCTCTCTCTCAACATATATCACCATATATGTACAGGCGTGTTTTCAAACAACACGCCTTTTTTTTATATAGTATTTTCTATTTAAGAAGTGGTAGTCTTGAGAATCTTTGTACTTTTGGATTTTTTGCTTGTTTCTTGAGCTGGTGCTGTCAGAGACCTTTGCTCCGCCAAAGGTCTCCGACACCTCTAAATGCGTTCAAGGGGGGACGGGGAAGGACGCATTGCGTTTCTCCTCCCCTTCGTCCCCCCTTGAAAATCCCCCCTTCATGTCGAAAAAGTCCTTAGACTTTTTCTCTTGGGAAAGGAAACCGTTGGTTTCCTCTCCCAACCTCTCCATCCTAAAGGGGTAGATTCACTTCGTGAATGAGAAAGTTCTTGTCCCCACCTCCTCGCCCTATCTCCGTTCCTGCCGTCCGCAAAATGTCTCGGAAGCCTCACATTTAGTGCGCCGTCGGCAAGTTTTTTAGAAACCAACTCGTTCCTTAGTTCAATACGAGAAATTAAAACTCGTGGTTCGGGAGGGAGGGAGGGGGGGTAAAGCCCATTTCAGCAGAGCTTTCTATACAAATTAAATGCGCAGAAGCAGGCTTAGCATTAAATGGCGAATCAACGGAAAAAGTGTCGGAACCGTCACAAAAAAAATGATTAAGCCCAACACGGGCTTAATGCTTGCACTGAGCTGAAAAACGGGAATCTGTTGAGCCGTTTTATTGACAATGCCTAAAATACAATCCATTAAAATGGTGGTGATGTAAAACGGCGCGGAAATCAACATGGCTAAAGGAATCATCGACGCAGAAGCATCCACCCACTGGTACACGGTAATCACCTTAAAAAATGCCACGTTTAACACATGTAAAGGCACCAAGGCAAGGCTTTTGTCCACGGTTTTCAACAACAGTTCAATGCCCCCCACATACACAAACACGATTGAAGCAATGCCACTAAAAATAGGCCCCATAATCGCTGAACTTTGCTTGGTGGAAGGATCCATCATATTGGCCATTTGAAGCCCGATTTGCATGGTAATAAATCCCCCTGCCATAGAAATGGCTTCAAAAATCAGACGCATGGCAAAGCCAATAAATAAGCCTAATACAATGTTGACGACCATCAACATCATAAACTCCGTGACGACCGTATTTTTTAACACACGCGCGGACGCCTGCACCGAAGGGTGCGACATCAGCGCCACGCTTAACATTAACAGTAATCCCATTTTAAATTGAACGGGGACATCCTTACGGCTTAATACCGGGGCAATGCTGATGAATCCCCCCAAGCGACACAGCACCAACAGCCCTGCATCAATGCCACCATTGGCTTGCGCATGAAGGACGTGAAAGCCCTGTAGTAATGCTTCAAAACCAGCCATTACGGGGTATCCACCGTTTTACGACTGGCTTGCGTGGCTTGGCGGGTTTGGCGTTTTTCTTGCATCAGCATGACGGTGCCTTGTTCGCCCGCCTTTTTTTCGTACCCCGCGTTTTTGGGTTGTGGAGCCATTAAAAAAGGCCCTGTAGTAGGCACCACTTGAAACGCCACCTGCATGGATTCTCGCACATACTGCCCCGACATTTCAAGCATGGTTCCCCCTGCTAGAATCAAAATCAAAAACACGGCAATCATTTTAGGGACGGCTGAAAGGGTTTGTTCTTGGACTTGGGTGACGGCTTGCAAAATCCCCACCACAAGCCCAATGACTGCTGCGGCAAGAATTGGCGGCATGGAAAGTAGGAGGCTCAGTAAAATACCTTGTCTGACGTGTTCAAGTAGGTAATCCATGGAAGGGGGGCTTTCTTGTTAGAGTGGGGGGGAGTGGGGCGGAGGCGAAAAAACAGGGCCACGAGACAAACGATGCAAAGGCTTAAGGGCTTAATTGAAACTTTGAATCAGCCCGCGCACAATCAGGGACCAACCGTCTACGGCAATGAAAATTAGGATTTTAAAGGGCAAGGAAATAATGGTGGGCGAAAGCATCATCATACCTAAGGCCATTAAAATGTTGGCCACGACTAAATCAATAATCACAAAAGGAATAAAAATCACGAACCCAATTTCAAAGGACGTGCGCAATTCGCTTAACATAAAGGCGGGCGTAATTTCCCAAATACTTAAATCATTCACCGATTCAGGCGCCCGTTTACGAGACACTTCTAAAAAAATACGCACATCTTCTTCGCGGGTTTGACGCATCATAAACTGCTTTAAGGGCACCACGCCCTTGTTCATAATATCCATCACATTGGCTTTGGGGTTGTTTAACAAGGGGTTGACGGCCGTGTACATTTCACTGAAAACGGGGCTCATGGTGTAGAAGGTTAAAATTAAGGCCAAGCCCACCAAAACCATTGAAGGCGGGACTTGTTGGGTTCCCATGGCTTGTTTGAGAATGGAAAAGACGATGACATAACGCAAGAAACTCGTCATGCCAGACACCAAAAAAGGCAGTAACGTCAAGCTCGCCATCAACAACATGAGTTGTAAGGCGGGGTCTAAATTGGCAAAGGCTCCTGAAAAGGCGGCGGTGGCCATGAGGGTGTCTTCCGTGAATCTTACTATACACGCTTATTAAAGCACGCCAAAGGCCTTATTTTTCAGAGCTTTCCCTATTTTAAACCGAATGGTGGATGCGATGAGGAGGGGCTTGCCCACGATTGAGACGCCCCCTGTGTGAGAGGGAAAAGACTTCGCACCCCTTGTAAAAAACTGCCTGAACGCGGAGCTGAGGGGGCACTGACCCCTGTGGGTGGGTTTACACTTGAATAGCCAGAATCGTTGGGGGTAATGGCGACGCCTCGAATACCAGCGGCGTCTTCACGGGTGGTGCTTTCAGCGGCGTAGGCGTCTTGAAGGGCTTCTACATAGGCTTGAGCCGAATCTAACTTGGTTAAAAAACGCAGGCCTTCCGTGCCTGAAGCCACCAAAAAGCGTTCGTGTTCACATTGAATAATCATCAGCTGTTTGTTTTCGTCCAAGGCGAGGGTTTCTTCTACCTTCAGTTTGCTTTCTTCTTCTACGGCAAGCGGATGCCCCATGCCCACCCAGCGGCGAATGAGTTGCACGAATTCAGGCTTGGTGTTGAGCAACCACAAAAAAGCCACCAACCCTCCAATAATCAACAGGCTCCACAAGCCCACACTGCTCATGTACTTCCAAATCAAGGTTTGGCTGGTGGGCGTGGCAAAAGAAGAAGAGGCAGGCGTCGTTAATTCAAGAAGGGGCATCGTGAAGTTTACTCCATTAAAGGGCGGTTTGTTTCTGTTGTGATTATACCATGACTTTCCATTTGATGGAAGGAAGCCAAGTCTTGCATTAACGTGTAAAATAAGGACTGTACCCTTTAGATGTAAAGCACCCCCTGTATGAAACCCATTGCCTTGTGTGAAGCGGATTTAAATGAAGACGATGTGCAAGCGGTGGCAACCACCTTGCGCGACGGCTGGATTTCTTCCGCAGCGCCTGTGGTAGACGCCTTTGAAGAGGCGTTTTTGGCCCAGCTTCAGCAGTGGGGAGCCTCTGCTTCGTTGCGGGCGATTGCCACGCAATCAGGTACTTCCGCCTTGTGGATGTGCTTGCACTTGCTCGATTTGCCCCAAGGCACGGAAGTCCTTTGCCCAGCGACCAGCTTTGTGGCCAGTATTCACCCCTTTTTGTACCAAAAGCATCGCCTGCGTTTGGTGGATGTGCATCCGCTCACCTTTGCCCCCACGCTAGAGTCTTATCAATCCGCCAGAACCCCCCACACGAAAGTCGTCTTGGTGACGCATCTCTACGGACTTGCCATGCCAGAACTGCTGAAATTACGCCACTGGTGCGACGCCGAAGGGTTGATTCTAATTGAAGATGCCGCTGAATCGCTCGGCACACTGGTGGAAGGCAAACCTGTCGGTACGATCGGGCATTACGGCTTTTACAGCTTCAACGTCAACAAAACCCTCACCACCGCAAGTGGGGGCGTCTTGGTTTCGGAAGATCACGACTTACTCGCTAAACTTAAGCACCAAAGCACGCAAGCCAAGTGCTACGGCGGTGGCGAACTCTTCCACGATGCCCTAGGCTTCAACCTGCGCATGAACGCTCTACACGCGAGCCTAGGCCTCAGCCAACTCAAGCGACTGCCCACATTTTTACAGGCCAAGGGTCGCATTGCGGATGCGTATCATCAGGCGTTTAGGGGGAATCCTGCTTTGGATTTGGTGCATGAGCAGAATCCCCAGTATCAAAACGCCTTTGAACACATCACGCCAAGCTATTGGTTGAACCTGCTTTATGTCGAAACTCACGAAAAACGAAAGGCCTTACAAGGCTTTTTACAGGCTCGTGGTGTGCAGGTGCGACCTGTGTTTATGCCATTTAGCGCGTTTGACTATGTGCATCCGTTTTTGGTGGAAGCGTCGTTGCAGGATCCTTGTGTGCAATTTCATAACGCCTATGCCTTGTGGGAAAGGGGGCTTAACTTGCCGTCGTCTCCGCACTTGAGCGAAGCGGATCAAGCGCGTGTGATTGAACTTGTTTTAGAAGCGTCTTCTTTGCCTTTGGGAAAGGGCTAGGGTGAGGGAAACACAAGCGTGGAAGGAAAGGATACTTTTAAATGATTAAAGTTTTGATGATTTGCATGGGCAACATTTGTAGGTCGCCCCTAGCCCACGGCGTTTTTGAAGCGCTGGTGAACGACGCGGGACTGGCGGAAAAAATCCACGTCGATTCGGCTGGCACGCATTTTTATCATGTGGGATGCCTCCCTGATGAGCGCTCCATCGACAAAGCCCGCGACTACGGCATTGACATCACCACGCAACGCGCGCGACAACTCACCGCCGAAGACTTCAGCGACTTTGATTACCTGCTGGTGATGGACAAACGCAACTTACGAGACGCTTCAGTCCTTGCCCCCACGCCTGAACTGGCCCAAAAGTTGACGCTATTTTTAGATTACAGCTTGGGTGATTTTAGCGAAAGCGAGGTGCCTGATCCGTATTATGGGGGCATTGATGGCTTTGAGCACGTGTTTCAGCTGGTTAAAAGTGCCAGCGTCGGCTTTTTGGCGCATCTCAAAGAAAAGGAGTTTCCCCCATGCTAAGTGCCGCAAAAGCCCAAGCCTTGTTTGAAGAAGCGCAACAAGCAAGCGACGCCTCCTATTCGCCGTATAGCCAATTCCCCGTAGGCGCCGCCTTATTGCTTGAATCGGGCGAAATAATTAGAGGCTGTAACGTTGAAAATGCGAGCTTTGGCCTCACCATTTGCGCGGAACGCACGGCGGTGGCGTCCTGGGTGGCCCAAGCCAAGCAAGCGGATGCCATTGTGGCGGTGGCCGTCTACGGGGCGAAAACGCCTCATCATCATATTACCCCGTGTGGGGCGTGTCGGCAGGTGTTGGTCGAATTCTGTGGGCCAGAAACCGTGTTGGTGTTTCGGGATGCTCAGGGCGTTTTGACCCAAAAGCCGGTGGTGGACTTTTTACCTGAACGGTTTGCCTTATAACGGATCGCGAATTGCGGGGCCCGTGTTGAAGAAGCCAAACGTCACTAGGGGGGCTTTGTCATCTATCGAACACTATCTATCGAACACTATAAATCCCTTAACACGGTGACACCTTGATTTCTTGGCTTCTTGATTTCTTCGAAAACACTTTTTCTCTCAGCGACTTTGTGCTTTACTAAAAGCATAGCGTCGTATTATAGTGTTCGAAAGATAAAAAACGGTCTATGGTCTCTTCGTTTCCCCCCCATGCGTACAATCACTTAAACTGGTTGCCTGAAAAGCCCAGTCGTATTGCGGTGGGGATGTCTGGCGGGGTGGATTCTTCTGCGATTGCTTATATGCTAAAAGAAATGGGGCATGAAGTGGTGGGGCTCACCGCGTGGACGCTCAACGGGCCGGGTACCTGCTGTAATGATGCCCTCGTCAACGCTGGCAGGGTCTGCGAAGAACTCGGCTGCGACTTTGACACCGTCGATTTGCGTGCGGAGTTTCATCACTATGTCATGGACTATTACGAAAAAAGCTATCAGGCAGGCATTACCCCAAACCCCTGTGTGGAATGTAATCGTTACGTTAAATGGGAACGCTTGGTTGATTACGCGCGAGAAGCACTCGATTGTGAGTATGTGGCGACAGGGCATTATTTAAGTATGCAACGCCCCCAAGGCGCCACCGGCGACTTCCACATTCACCGAGCCGTTGACGAGCGAAAAGACCAAACCTACATGCTCGCTCGTGTCTTTCCTAAAGACTTGCAACACGCCTTATTCCCCCTAGGCTTATGGCAAAAAGAAGACGTGTTGGCCTATGCCCGTGAACGAGGCATTATTCAGCAGAGCTACAAAGAAAGCGTTGATGTGTGCTTTGTCTTAGATGGTCAAGCCAACTACTTAAAAGGGGTATTAGGTATTAAAAAAGGCGAGATTATTGAGATTGAATCGGGTAAAGTCGTTGGGGAACATCACGGGCATTGGCTGTATACTCGAGGCCAACGCAAGGGCCTAGGTGTGGCGTATGAACACCCCCTTTACGTCATTAAAACCGATGCAGGCAGCAATACCGTTTTTGTGGGCGCTAAAACGCATTTAGACACGCTTCACTTTAAAGTTAAACGCATGAATTGGTTGCACCCGCCGACTGAAACAGCGATGCCTGAACGACAAATTAAGGTGCGTTACGCGGGGGAACCCACCCTTGGGCGTTTGGTGCAGGACCCCATGGGTACAATGGGTGAAGATTACCTGGTGGAACTGGCGAAGCCTCAACAGGCGGTGACCCCAGGGCAGATTGCCGCCATTTATGACGCCGATTTTAAAGAACTGCTCGGCGGGGGCTACATTGATACCATGATCCCCCAAGTCGCCTTTGATGCGATCCATGCCAAGCCCTTGCCTGATTTGAACGCCAACTGCTCGATCTAAGATGCTTGCTTGCAAAAAAGGGGGGAGCGTCTTACAATAAAATTACCCCAACTTACAACATGTATTGGAACGAACCGTGTCAGGGTGGAAACACAGCAGCACACGCTTCCTTTAATGGGTGTAAGAAGGGGCTTTTTTGTGAGGCACTTTTTGAAAAGCGTTATACTGTAAAAGTAACTCAGTTTTGTAATAATGAAGGAACCTTATGATGAACGCCCAAACACCTTCAAGCCCTGAAGTGCCCCCCAGTCAAGCCATCAATTACAGTATGGATGAATTCTTCCGTTTGTCCGCCAAATGTGAGGACCACCCTGAACAGGTGCAAGCCGTGGCCAGTTTATTTCAAGCCAAACTGATTAACTTTCGTATGGTCAAAGAACTGCTTCAACTTTCTACAGCGCCGTCGAGTTCGATTCAAGAATAGCAGCCTTTTGCATTAGCTCCAAGCAAAGGCCACTGTAAAGTTCTTGTATAAAAGCAACCGTCGCCCCCCACGGCATGACGCTAGGCGCCTTGAGTAACTGGATGTGAAAGGATCTTAGTCGTTCTAGCGTGCTGGTTAAATCTTCTACTTCTAGGCTCAAAAAAAGTGGATTCTGCCACTGACCCTGTTCAACGAGGGGTAAGCAAACAGCAACGCCCGTATGGGCTTCTAAAACAGCAGGTTCAACTAACGCCAAGCACCGTCCGCCAGAAGAAACCAACGTTTGGTAACCTTCTACGGCACTCTGCTTTTCAAGTCTAAAGCCCAAGCCTTCCGTCCAAAAAGGGAGACTTGCTTCAACAGAGTTCACCACAAGAATAGTATAACCGATTTCAACCACGAATTAGGACACCGCCATTTGGCTAGGGGAAGTGACATGAGCGTTGGCACACGCCTGAACAAACTGATGAAAAATAATGCTCGCTTCTTCAGGACCTGGAGATGCTTCAGGGTGAAACTGTACGCTCATTACAGGTAAATGTGCATGTCGCATGCCTTCTACTGAACCGTCGTTTAGATTGACATGCGTGATGACAATTTCTTGAGCCAAGTGGGCATCGGTCGGGGGGCAGACGCCGTAGCTATGGTTTTGACTGGTGATGTAAATCACGCCCGATTCGACGTCTTTCACAGGGTGGTTGCCTCCGTGATGCCCAAACGGCATTTTTTCAGCCGAAAGCCCCAAGGCGAGGCTTAAAATTTGATGCCCCAAGCAAATACCAAAAATCGGCAGGCCATTGTCCATACAACGCTTGGCCAGCGTGACGGCTCCCCCTAAACGACGAGGATCCCCTGGCCCATTCGACAAAAAGACGGCGTCAGGGGCATACGCCAAAACGTCGTCAAAGGTTGCTGTTGCGGGCAATACCACAATTTCAGCCACCAATTGTTGTAACTGCCTTAAAATGTTTTGCTTAATGCCGTAATCTACCGCTACCAAACAGTTTAAGGCGTATAAGTGACCGTCTACTTGGGTGCCTTTTAACGTATACGCGTTGGGGGTGCAGACTTTAAACACCAAATCTTGATCGTCCAAACTGGGTTGGGATTTAACGGCTTCTAAAAAAGCGTGTAAGCGATGCGCATGGGGCGTAATCCCGCATTTTAAAGCCCCTTCACTCCGCACGGAACGGGTGATGGCTCGGGTGTCTACCCCTTCAATGCCTACAATGCCCGCGTATTTTAAGGCCGTGTCTAAACAGCCCGCGGCTCGCCAGTTTGAGGTGACTTTACTCAAGCGACGCACCACAAAGCCACTGGCATGCATGCCGTTGGATTCCATATCTTCCGTATTGATGCCGGTATTGCCGATTTCAGGGGAGGTCATCATGACGACTTGGCCTTTATAGCTTGGGTCTGTCAAAATTTCTTGATACCCCGTACACGCCGTGTTAAAAACGAGTTCTCCAAAACTTTCCCCACGCTTGCCAATAGAACTTCCTTCATAAATGGCTCCATTTTCTAGAACCAACCAAGCCTTATGCTCATTTGTGGGAAACGCCTTCATGTAGACATACCTTATGGTTTTAGTAGGGTAGCTTGCTAGGCCAAGAACTATCCTTTTAAAGCATTGTAAAACAAACGTATTCAAAAAAACAGCCTTGATTTTGTGGAAGGTCTTCCCTAAGCCCACAGGGGTTGTTATTTTACGTGGATACGTTAAAATAAAAGCCACTGGTACGGATGAGGTCCGGGTGGTTAGGGTGCCGTCTCGAAAGCGGTCGCCCCGTGAGGGGTTGCAGGTTCGAATCCTGTCTCATCCGTTTTTTATTTGACACTGTTTTATATTAGACCCGAATACTGCCGTAGCTTTGCACTTGGGTAAGCGGGCCAATTTCGTTGTAGCTCAACACCGCCACTTGCGGTAACATGCGCTCAATTAACTTACGCACATGCCCCCGTAGCTTCCCATTACACAACAAAACAGGTTGCACCCCTTGCGTCGTTAGGACTTCTTCAATCTGCTGGTTAATCGTAGAAAGCAAGTTCTGCGTATACTGCGGATTCAACGCCAGCATGAAGGTTTGTTGAGCGTCCTTATTCGTGGCGGTATTCACCAAGTGATTCGCCATATTTTCTTCTACTTCAGGCGATAAGGTCAACACTGGCAACTTACCGCTGCTTTCATCCACATGTTGCTTGCACAAGTGACGGCTTAAAGCCACGCGACACTGTTCCACCAAGTAATCAGGCGATTTTGAAATACGGCAATGGTAGGCAATGCTTTCCAAAACGGAAGTTAAATCTCGAATAGAGACATTTTCCATAAGTAATAACTGTAAAATGTAATGCAGTTCTGAAATACTGAGTTGAGACGGCACCAAGTCGTCCACCAACGAGGTATGGGCTTCGCTCGTTTTTTTGAGGTTGTCGAGGAGTTGTTTGACATCTTGACGCGTGAGAATCTGCGATTGGTTGCGTTTCATCAGCTCCGTTAAATGCGTGGCAAGCACCGCCGCAGGATGAATCACGGTAAAGCCGTTTAGTTCCGCTTCTTCACGATCGTCTTTATCAATCCATAAGGCAGGTAAGCCAAAGGCGGGTTCTATGGTGGGAATGCCTTCGACTTCATCGGCCAAATCAGGATCGGTGGACATCGCCAAGAGCATATCGGCATTGATTTTTCCTTGCCCTAGATCTAGGCCTCTTAGCTTAAGCGTGTAAGCATCGGCTTCAATGTGTAGATTGTCTCTGACACGAATGGAAGGCAAGACCACGCCAAAATCCTGCGCCATTTGCTTACGAATGTTCGCGATGCGTTCGAGCAAATCGCCCCCTGTTTCCGCTTCAATTAAGGGAACCAAGCGGTAGCCCAGTTCAAGTTCCATGGGTTCAATATGCAGTAACTCAAGGACTTCTTCGGTACTGGTTTTGGCGGGATTGTCTTTTTTGTCTTGAGCGAGAGCATCGGCGGTTTTTTGTTCAGCATCGGTTTTGGCTTTGGTTTTGCTGTTTTTGAAGGTATAGAAGGCGCCAACCCCAGTAATGGCACCAATAAATAAGAACGGGGCATTCGGCATACCGGGAATAAAGCCAATCAACAATAAAAGCCCTGACAAAATAGCCAACACTTTATAGTTCGACAATAACTGCTTGCCGAGTTCATCGCCCAAGCTGGCGTCGTCGTCTTCACTCACCCGAGTGACCAAAATCCCTGTGGCAGAAGAAATCAACAACGCGGGTAAGGAAGACACCAAGCCATCCCCGACCGTGAGCGTGGTAAAGGTCGCCGCTGCGGTGGCTGGATCCATACCCAATTGCACCACCCCGATAATCAAACCAAAAACAATGTTAATCACGGTAATGATAATCCCTGCAATCGCATCGCCCTTAACGAACTTCGAAGCACCGTCCATGGTACCGTAAAAGTCCGCTTCTTTTTGGACGTTGACGCGTCGTTTTTTGGCAATGGCTTCGGTAATCACACCCGCGTTTAAGTCCGCATCAATGGAAAGTTGCTTACCGGGTAAGGCATCTAGGGTAAAGCGTGCAGAAACTTCCGAAACACGCCCCGCCCCATTGGTGATAACCATGAAGTTAATAATCATTAAAATAATGAAAATCAACAAACCCACCACGTAATTTCCGCCCACCACAAAGTTCCCAAACGATTCAATCACCGCCCCTGCTTCGCCTGTAAGCAGTAGTAAGCGAGACGAACTCACATTCAAACCCAAGCGAAATAAGGTAGACACCAACAATAAAGTGGGGAAGGTGGAGTATTGCAACGGTTCTTTCGTGTACAGCGTCACCAACAGAATGATGATACTCAAGGAAAGGTTGAGCGTAAGCAGAATATCGAGCAAAAAGGGAGGCAAGGGCAGAATCATCATCAGCACGATGAGGATCATCCCCACCGCGAGGAAGACGTCGTTGTGTTGCAGGATTTTGGCAAAAAATCCTTGCAGGCCTGTCGGCATTACGGCTGTATTGGCCATCATAAAGCAGTGTCTCTTTGTCTCTTATACCAATTAAACGATTAAATAGCGTCTGGCGTCTTCGTTGTCGCTCAGGTTCTCGATGTGCTTATGTACGTTTATGTACACTTCACCCATCTGCGAGTCTAGGCTCCT
>JBIKNF010000026.1:0-16766 GCA_044358835.1 Vampirovibrionales bacterium
ATTTTCCAACGGCAATCATCAATTTAGTTCCTTTTTTAGGGTTAGGGGGGGGTAAAGGCTGTTTTATACAGCTGTTTATATAAAGTCACACCACTTAACAAAATTGCCCCGTTTCACGTCTTTTGTTACATTTCCGTCGTCCCACTGGTGAGGGCTTTGGTGTGGGGGGGGGGTAAAGCACAGCGTTGGGTCACTTTTTAGACGTTCGCTATTTTTCAGTGGCTTCCTTTTAACGTGCTTCATGTACAATAGAACTTAGTTCACCCAAAAAAAATACTTGAACAAACTAAAGGAACGTGGATGCCTCGATTCAACCCAAGTAAAAAACAACGCCCTTGGCTAAAACCTCTCTGGACGCTTTTCTTCTGGGTGGCGTTGTTGACGACCATCGCCAGTTCTACGTGGGCGTGCTTACCTGCCGCGTGGCAGTCGTGGAATCCTCAGCATGGCACGCTAGAAGGGGCGTCCCATACGGAAGAAATCTATCACACCCAACAGCCCAAGGCCCGTCGCTTGTTTGTTGAAACCCTGCAACAGATTGAAGCCCTGTATGTGGAAGAACATTTCAATCACCAGAAAATAGCCCGCTGGAAAGACCATTACTACGAACAAATACACACCTTTGAAGATGCCTTTATCGCCATAGAATCCACCATTGCAAGCCTAAACGACCCCTACACCCATTTTTTTCGGCCTGATCAATATGCGGAACAAACCCTGGCCTTATCTTCAAAACTCTATGGCATTGGCGTGGAAATTAGCTTGGTGGATGACGCCATGACGATTATGAACTTGCTCCCCAATTCGCCCGCCATGGCCTGCCGATGCCTGCATATGGGCGATGTCATCACCCATATTGACGGGGTGCCCATTCATGGGTGGACGACGCTGAACGTGGCCAAACGCATTCGCGGTAAACAAGGCACCGCCGTCATGCTGACGATCAAATCCCCAGAAGGCGAGATTCAACAGGTAAAAGTCCTTCGAGATGAAATTGATTTACAGCATGTGCAAGTCATTGAAGTGCCTAAGCATCCTGAAATTGGCTTTATTCGCTTACAATCCTTTATGGGAACAGGCATTGCCCAAGAGTTTCGCAACGCCCTAGAAGCCGTAAAAACCCGCCCGTACCTCGTCATTGACCTGCGCAATAATGGCGGAGGCATGCTGAATAATGCCATTGAAATAGCCGACTTTTTTTTAGATGAACAAACGATTGTGCAAGTGGACGGCAGGGGAAATGCCTATGACCGTCTGTATAAGGGGCATCGTGGTAAGGTGTACGGGGGTAAAGTCGCGATCCTCATCAATGAAGGTTCGGCCAGTGCGAGTGAGGTGTTGGCAGGGGCGTTGCATGAACAAAAAAACGCGTTGCTGGTGGGGCGCCAAACATACGGCAAGGGCATGGTGCAAGAAGTGGTGCCTTTACAGACCCTTGAAGTGGGCTTGACCTTAACGGTGGCGCATTATTTAACGCCTCGCGGGCAGGATTTAAACCATGTGGGCTTAGCACCTGATGTCAAGGTTTTACCAATGCGGATTCGTCAGGCGTCTAAAAAAGGCGACGATGTCGTCTTGGATGAAGCGATTAAGGCGTTAAAAACCACTTAGGCGTGTGTTTATAAGGTTGAAGGAGCCTCTTTTTTGGAACGGGCTTGCTTTACACGGGTGAGAATGGCATCAGTTTTAAGCAAGGCGGTTCGTTCCAACAACCAGCCCGCCAAGTACACGGAAACCCCTGCTGAAAATAAGGGAACGCCGATATTTCGCACGTTTTTCATGCCGGCTTTCATTTGTTCCGCCAACGAATCAAGCGTGCCGTCAAACGCCACATAAGGCAAGCACTTTCGAAATGCCTGTTGAATCACGTTGGGACGTAAGCCTCGTTCTTCAAGCGATTGAATCACGGTTTTTGAGCCTAAGGCCATGGGGGCTTTCTTTAAGGTGCTTCGTTTGCCAATAAGAATTTCAAACGCCTGATTCAACGCCTTTACAGGCCCTGTGACATCGGGCTGTTCAACAGAATAGCCAAACAGCGATTGCACGGGTTTGTCGCTTAAAATGTTTAGCACGCTTATAAGCCCAAAGCTCAAGCCAAAGCCTGCCACTTCGCGGGTAATCGTCATGAGGGTTTGTTCTTTGGCGTAAGCCGCTTTTTCAGGCGATTGGGTTTCTTCAGCCGTTCGAGCCGTTTTTAAGGCCATATCAACGCGAGCCATCACCAGTAAGATCGAAGCGATGGGGGCCAACGCGACTTTGAAAAAGGTGGTGTCTTGAAAGAGGGAACGTCGGGTATTGGTGGCAAGCGTGCTCAAGAGTTCACGCTTGGTTCCGCGAAAGTCTTGTGCTTTTAGGTATTCTAGGCCATACTGTGCTGTTTTTGGGCTACTATTGGGTGGCCTGGAAGGGATTCGGGTCATCATCACACACGTAGCCTCCCATAAGAAGGGGAACCCTGCGGAGCAAGGTCGTGAAAAGGCGTCGTTTTTGGGGACTTTTGAGACGAATCCTTGAAAATAAGGGGTTCGGTGGCTTTAACAAAAGGGGGTTCAATTTTCTTACGAATCAAGCCGTCATTGAGCCATTGCCAAACCACCCCACTAAATAGCGTGGAACAAATCAAGCCCCCTAGCATGGCGTAGCTATTGGTTTTTAGGTTGTTGCTTCGAAAGAACGTTTGAATCGAATCCCAGTGGGGCTTAGGCAATGTGATGTTTGGGTTCAAGTGTTCTAAGGCTTCTACAAAACGATGTTGCTTGCCACATTCAAACAAGTTTTTATGCAACGGGTTTTTAATGTGTTGAAGTTGTGGCGTAAGGGCTTCTGGAGCAAGGGATTTTAAGTCAGCAAGCGAAAGGGTTTGATTGAACGTGTAGAGAAAGGCTTTTTGCAAATCGGGCGTATTTAAGTGGGGATTCGCCTTAAGAAAGGCGTGGGGGTGACTTTGAGGATGCCATTTTTCAGCCAGTTTAAAGCCGGCATCTTGCCCCAGTGCAATGAATAAAAACCCTGCGGGAACCCCCAAACCTTCCATAAATAAGCGTTCAGAAAAGGTTTGGACTTTTTGATCGTTGGTTTCTTCCTTTTTGGTGTTTAAGGTGGGGTAATCGGCAATGCATCGCATTACCCCAACCAAAAAACGCCCCAGCATCGAAGAGGCCAAGAGAAACGTCAGGCTGTTTCGATTGGCTTTGGGGATGAACGTCACGACAGTGGGGAAGGCTTCGGCGAAACGTTGCTTTAAAGAAGAAAAGCCTGACACAGAACGAGAGTCTCCAGTTTTAAAAGGGCGTGAATCATCTGTGAAAAAGACAAACCAAGTGGTTTTCGTTACAGGAAGGTCTGTTTAGTTTTTCGTCAAAGCCTGGTTTGAGAATAAGATGTTTCGCTCGATTTATAGTTCAATCATACGTAAAAGGGATTCAAAACACAATAAAGACAAGGATTTTTCAGACTAAAGAAAAAGAATGAGCCTAAAAAAGGGGCAAAAGCCCCTTTTTTATTAGCTTAACGCGAAGGTTGATCGCCTTTTTTTTAGACATGGGGATCAACTCAAGCAAGGAAAGAGTTCAAAGCACTAGAGTGATTTGGACATTTTTGCCGTAGGCACTTGCTTCCAGTTGGCCGCCATAATGATTTTGTAAGATTTTAAGGCCATGTCTTCCACTTCACCTAGTTCACTGGCGCTCATAATCAAGGCACGCAAGGGAACTAAAGCACGAGCATCTTTAATTTGACCTAGGGCAGAAGCCGCCCCTGAACGCACCAAGATGTTTTCTTCCGTGTCTTCTAAAGTCGCCACTAAAGCGGGTACGGCGTCTCCGCAACCGAGTTTGCCTAAGGATTGAACTGCATAAATACGAACGTTCACCCAGTCATCATTAAGCATTTCTACCAAGGGCATCACAGCAATAGGATCCCCCACTTCACCCAAGGCACGTGTGGCATCGCATCGCACGTTGACGCGTTCGCTTTTGAGGCTTTCAATTAAAGGAAGCGCCGCAATGCGACCAATTTCAATCAATGCATCGGCAGAAGTCACACACACTTGTGGATTTTCATCGCTCAAGGCTTCCACTAAAGGCATAACAACTTCTTGACCACCCAAGCGCCCCAAGGCACGGGCGGCACGCACACGTACATCCACATTGCGGTCTTCACGCAAGGATTCAATCAAATAAGGCGTTGCGGAAACATCGCCCAATTCACCCAGGGCACGCGCGACATACAAACGCACGGAACCGTTTTTGTCATGCTTAAGGGCATGAATCAAAGGCGTTACAGCAGCGGAATCACCCAGTTCACCCAAAACACGTGCAGCGTTGTAGCGCACTTTTTCACTGGTGGAGTTTTCCAAATCATAGACCAATTGATCAAAGGACTTCGCGTTGGCGGACTTACTTTTCAGAGCGGTTAATGTACTTGCCATCATAAAGAGACAGAACCTCCAAGGGGGTTATAAGGTTGAAACACAGGACATAATAATAATAGGACGACGAACAGGGAACAGGTAAATGATTTATTTTTTGAACACACCACTTACGTATTGGCATAAACACCGCTGAATGAAGGATTTATGCGTTTTGTTACATTTGCTTAACATTTTTTAGGCAAAACCTGAAGCGCGACCTGGAATTAAGACTACCAAGGTGAACCGAGTCAGCCTGTTTCGCTGTTTCGATTAGGTATACACTAACATTTTTTAAGGGATTCGTCTAATACAAAATTACATCACTTGAAGGAAATGTGTCGTTTGTACACGAAGTTGCCTATTGACAAGTTCCTAAACTATGATAAACAGACCACCTTCTCGCAACGCCTTCTTCACAGATTCGCCTTAAAACTCTGTTACATACTGTTACAATTTGTTACAATCGCCCTTCATTCCTTGTTTGGGGAAGAAGGCTGGTTTTTTTAAATGGTTTGTGATATAACTAAAAAAACTCTTTCAAATGTTTACTACTTTTATATGTAGACTAAGAAACCTGCAACACCTACAATAAGGAGCACCCTTTCCATGATGGTTCAATTCGATGTTTCCCGAGACGATATTTTACAAGCCGTAAACGCCGTGCAACGCGCCACGGCAACGCGGGTGATTCAGCCTATTTTGTCCAACGTGTTGTTTGAAGCGTCTGAGTTAGGCACGCTGCGTCTTTCAGCCACGGATTTAGACTTTTCTTTACAGACCCTTATTCAGGCCGAAGTCACTACGGCGGGTAAAACGACGCTTTCTTCTCGTGTGTTGTCCGATATTTTGGCCAAGCTCCCGCCCAAGTCCACCGTTACCTTTCAGGTGGATTTAAATGTGCAAACGTGTAAACTTTCTTGTGGTTCTGCCACCTTTGAACTGCGTACGCTCCCTGCCGAAGAGTTCCCTGTGATTCCAGCGATCGATCCAACTGTTGCGGTTGAACTGGATTTAGAGACCTTGGTGCGAGGCATTAAGCAAACCGAATTTGCCGCGTCCAAGCAAGATTCTAACAACATTTTAGGGGGCATTTATTTTAAGCTCAGCCAAGGCGTTTTAGACATGGTGGCAACCGATGGTTCTCGCCTGGCGCGTCACACAGAAGCCATCGAAACCAGTGAAAATGCGCCGACTTTGGCTCATATTATTCCAGCCAAAACCTTGCAAGAGTTCCAAAAACTGGTGGCCACCTTCGGCAAAGCCGACGGCGAAAAAGTCGCCATTGCCGTGAAAGACGGTCAAATCTTCTTAAGCACGGAACGCTATAATGCGGTGTCTCGCTTACTAGATGGCCAATACCCTCGTTACGAGCAGTTGATCCCTAAAGAATGCCAGATTTCTGCCGTCATGAACCGTGTCGCTTTAATGTCAGCTTTAGATAGAACGTCTGTTTTAGCCAATGACCGCACGCAAATTGTGAAAATGAACTTTGCCAATGACCAAGTGCGTTTTGCGGCGGATACCCCCGATGTGGGCAACTCTCACGATTCGATGCCTGTTCAGTTTGACCACTCCAATGAACTTCAAATTGCCTTTAACTTTAGATTCGTGTTAGATGCCTTAAAAGTCATGAATGGCGATGAAGTCCGCCTTGAAACCAACGGTTCCTTGGCCCCCACGTTGTTTAAAGACCAAGCCACCCCCGATCAATACCTTTGCTTGGTCATGCCTGTTCAAGTCAAATGAGACGTTTGGGGAAAGGTGTTAAAGTAAACGGTCAACATGGCTTTAAAAAAACAGTGGATTGCTTATCTTTTATGGATATTTTTAGGTTGGTGTGGCTTGCATGCTTTTTATTGTGGTCGGCGAAATTTGGGTTTTGCTATCCTCTTATTTTATGTGTTTGTCTGGATCTTGGCTTCCTATTCGCATCCATGTGAATACACATGTGACGAAGATTTCGGAGTATACGGTCTATTTTTTGCGTGTATTTTTAGCATATTTGTTATTTCACATGGTTTTTTCATTCCGAAATGGATTAGGGTCTACAATGAACGTATGCTCCATAAGGAAAAACTAGAAAACAATGACTAAATGAAAACATTGAAGAATAAAGGAGCAGAGGATAAGTTTTTTGTTTCTACCTGTTTTTTGTGTTATGCTAGAGTTCATTGAAACGGATCTAATCTTGCCCGATTAAATTCAGTTAAAACGCTTTTAAACTCCCGTTCGTATTGAAGTCAAAAGGTGGATGATGTGTTAGTAGAAAGCCCTATGAATAAAGAGAAAGAATGCCTAATGTTAGACATGAAGGAAGCCAAGCTTGTCATCCACGGTCAACACCCTTTAAACGGGCGTATTCGTGTTTCAGGGGCCAAAAACTCCGTGCTAAAGCTTATGGCAGCGGCCTTAATTTCTGAAGAACAAACCATTATTCGCAATGTGCCGGCTTTGACGGATGTGTCAGTCATGGCCAAAGTGTTAAACAGTTTAGGCCGTCAAGTGGAAATTATTGGCGATCAATGCGTCATTCAAGCCGGTGGCATCACGCAAACGGAAGCCCCCTACACGTTGGTGTCTCAAATGCGAGCGAGTTTTAATGTGCTAGGGGCCTTAGTGGGCCGTTACCGCACGGCCAAAGTCCCCTTACCAGGCGGTTGTTCCATCGGTAAACGCGGGGTGGATATCCACATTAAGGGCTTGCAAGCCTTGGGCGTAGATATTCATGTGGAACATGGCATTGTGTATGCCGAAGCCCCACAGCTCAAAGGGGGGCATTTCACGCTGGATATGCCCAGCGTGGGGGCGACTGAAAACGTGTTGTTGGCTTCTGTATTGGCCACAGGCACCACGGTGCTAAGCAATGTGGCGCAAGAACCTGAAATTCAAGATTTGGTGGGCTTTTTAAATGCCATGGGCTGTAAAATAGACGGCGCAGGCAGTTCTGAACTGGTGATTGAAGGGGTAAAATCAAGTGATTTAAAGCCTGTAGACTATACCGTCATGCCAGATCGCATTGAATGCGCCAGCTTCATGGCTTGCGTCCTTTCTTCGGGAGGAGATGTATTGGTGGAACAAGCACGCCCGCGTCATATGACGGCTGTTTTGACCAAGTTTCGAGAAATGGGGGCCTATGTAGAAGTGGTGGGAGATTCCGCCTTGCGTGTGATTCGCAAACCTTCTCAACGGCTTAAATCCACTGATGTAATGACCAACTTTTACCCCGGTTTCCCTACCGATTTACAATCGCCGATGATGGCCCTGATGTCTCAAGCCCACGGCGTGAGCATGATGTCTGAAACCATCTACGAAAATCGCTTTAAACATGTGGGTGAACTCAATCGCATGGGTGCAAACATCCAAGTCAAGGGTGATGTCGCTATTGTTAATGGAGTGGCTTGCCTTTCAGGCGCTAGCGTCAAAAGCCATGACTTACGCGCAGGCATGGCCATGGTCATTGCAGGATTGGGCGCCGAAGGCTATTCAAGTATTTATCATTTACGGCACTTGGATCGCGGCTATGAATGCTTGCACGAAAAATTGCTGGCCATTGGGGCTCATATAAAACGTGTACCTTTAACTGAAACCGAAGCCGAACAGCTCTTGGATACTCTATACTAGCAGTATCCACGCTGTCAGTTTGCTGTAATCAATAGGGACAAGCCCCATGATGAACACCCCCGCTTCACCTGAACCTTCTTCCCAACAAGTTAGACGCTGGTACGACACAGACCCCGTCTTGCTTGAAGTGCTTAATTTTATGGAATTGGCCCCCAAGCAAGCGGAACGCTACGCCAGAAATTTAATTGCGGGCGTTGAAAAAAATGCCCCCGCCAAAGCCTTACAGGATGTTTACGCGTCTTTTGAAAACCCTAATCGTCCCAAAAATCGTTGGTACGATGAAAACCCCACCCTGTTTAAAGCCATTGAACTGTTGAAGATGATGCCTCCGGAAACGCAGCGGCTGGCGGCTATGCAGTTCATTGAAGCCACCAAATCGGACCCCATTACCTACGCGATTTTAAAAGAAAGCTTTGCGGTGTCTGAATTAGATTTGTCCTACCTTGATGAAGATTATGATGAAGCCACCTTGTATGTGCCGTATCAAGCCAGTGCTGAAGAGCCTCCCCCCACCAAAGCCACGGCCAATAACCCCTCGCTTTTGGGGGATGCCATAAGTAGCCACACGAACATTCAACATAACGAAAAAGCCAACGATTTGGGAAAGCCCTAAGCATGCAGACGCTCAGGAGTAAGCGTCACTTGAGCATGCCCCATTTTGTGCAGAAGGACGTTTCTGAAGGCTTTAGGCTTTTTGAAATGGGGCGTTTTTGGCAAAGCCATGAAGCATGGGAAGAGGCGTGGAAGTCCTTACCTCGTAGTCATCAAAAGATTTTCGTGCAAGTCTTAATTCAATTGGCGGCGTGCATGGTCTTGCTTCAAGACGGCAGAACCAACGGCTTCAACCGCAAGCGTCAGCAGGTGCAAGAAAAGTTGGTGGGTTTTGAGCAAGTGGGCATCGCCTCGATTCACGGCATCGCCCTAGATGTCTTAATTCAGTATGTTTTTGAACTCGAAACACTTACCCCTAAATGGGTAGCGACCCAGTTGTTTCGATCGACTTCTTTCCACAAAAAGGAGCCGTCTTCTCATGCTTAAGGGACTTTTTAAATTCATCATTTTCATGGGCGGCTGTTTGTTGCTGCTGATGCTGGGCTTGTATTGGGGAGAAATAAAAACACGCTTACAACAATATCACGCCTTGAATGACATTCAAAACGCCTTTCAAAAGAACCATCCCAAAGAAGCGAAGGCCTTGCTGGAACAAGCCGTTCAGCGCTTTCCGCAAGAACCGATCTTTCACCTGAAATTGGCACATTACTTGCATCAAACCAAACAGTGGCACGCCGCCAAAGCGCAGTATGAAGCAGGCTTGACTCAAAATCCGACCGCTTATGAATACCAGTACAACTACGCGCGACTCCTCATCCAGCTGCGAAACGTCAACGGCGCCATTGAAATCTATCGCACCATCCTCAATCAAAACCCTCACCACCTAGGGGCGTTGGTAGATTTGGCGGGCGTGTATCGTTTTGCGGGCAACCGTGCCGATGCCTTGGGCTTTCGCGAAGAACGCCTGCCCTTGTGGAATTGGTCTCGATATTATTATAGTCTCGCGTTGAGCCAAAACCCTGAAATCGTGAGAGCATGGTATGGACTCGCCGAAGTCTTACAACGAGACGGGCAGTTCAAGGCGGCTTCAGCAGGGTATTGCCAAGTCATCCGCCGTATGCCGAACTACCCGCTGGCGTGGTTTAACTTGGGCTTAAGCCAGTGGTATGAAGGGCATGAAGAAAATGGCTTAAAACTCATGAACTGGGCCGTGCAAAGCGATGATGCCAGTCCTTACCAAGGGCTTGCAAGCGAGTTTAACACCATTCATGCCTTACGCCAAACCTATTTTTTAGTGCATAAAAAACCATTGCCCATGACCCATTTCCCCGATGCATGGATCGACAAGTTGAACGACCCCCACCCCAAAGCACCCTTTGTGGATGCCGACTTCCCCGAACCGTTGTTAGACGCTTGCCATGGTTGGGTGCAACCCGAATTGGATGTAAAGCGCCCCACGTTGACGGCCATTTCAAGTACGCGTCTTTCACTGGCCTTAGAAGCCAAGTACACGCCATTGCCTGAAGGGGGAAAGAAGCCTGTTGGACAAGGGGAGCAAGAGTCGAGCTTCAACCTGCCTCTGTAGGGCTTTTTTGTGATGCTGATTGTAGCCACAAACTGTCATAGGAAGCGAAGTTGTACAATTTTACAGCTTTTATGGAAAATTAATCCAACAATGAATCCACACGAGGGTACATATTTTCTTGAATATGTTTTATCATTTGCGAACGTTCGGCTTGAGTTAAAGAGATACCTGCATTTTTGGAGTAGGCCTCAACAAAGTCTTCCACCATTTTACCTTCACTGGCTAAAAACTGTTGGGCAAGAGGGGTATTTTGCCCTTTTAACCCAGCTTTAAATTGTGATAAGCTACTCGCAAAGGTTCCAAATTTTTCAGTGGCACGTGAAACGGCCTGTTTATTAAGTCCTACGCTGTCAGGAATTACCTTTAAAGCACTTCCTAAATCTAAGGTGTTGTATAGCACATCAAAAACCTCTAAGGGTTCTTCAAAAAGTTTTGCTAAAACTAGGGTTTCCATCGCTTTTTCAGACAACTTTCTTTGATCTGCTAATTTTTTTAATTCATTGGGAACTAGCAACTTTCTTAGGGCTTGATGCGCTTTTTCATCAAACTCAATAGGAATTACTTGATATCTTGTCACGCCAGAATCCATATCGGTGATTGCTTGACGATATGTTCTTTTTACCCCCCTCAATGTTTCAATCACCAAGCCTGCAAAATCATTCATGGCTTGAATGGGGACATAACGATGTTCAGCCACATCAATCACTTTACCATTATTAAAAATGTTACCACTATGGGCATCTGTACTAACGGCATTACTGGCTTGACGTAATAAAACATTATGTGCATGTTCCGTCATAAAACGCTCATATGTTTTTTTAGCTTCTTGATCGCCTGCCAAGTATTTTTGATATAAATCAGCTAAGTTTTGTCCTGATATTTTATCCATAATCACGACACCATACTCATCATTATTATATTTAGACTTAAAATTTTGAGACAAGTAAGGTTTGGGTGGATTATATTTAGGGTCGGCTCCAATCCATCTGGCCGCTTCTTCGATTCGATTCAAACCTAACGATTCATTGTCAAAATGAGACCCTTGTAAAATATCATGAGCAGAATTGACTCCCGCCTTAAAGGCTTTTTCTCTCATTTGTTTAGGAGTTAATTTGGCGCCCCCGCCGTTTAACTTACCCAGTGTTTCATTAAGACTGATTTGAATTAAGTAATTTACCTGCCCTAAGAAATCTAAATTGTCTGCTGCTCGATTTGCCAAAGCATCAGGTCGTTGAAATTTAAAAGCTTTACTATTTTTGTGATCAAGTCCCACAATAGCAGTAGAAGCTTCTAATAATTCTAAGTCATCAAATTTCACCTCTACCAAGGGAGAAGAAGGGTTTTGAGCTTTAAACGCTTTTAACGCGTGTCCATACAAATCCTCATAGTGAAGTTTCGTCTTCCCTTCTAATTGTACAGGCTTACTTTGCATACTAGCAAACGTATTGTACATTTTTTGCACAAAAGGCACCCAATTTTTAAAACGTTCAATAGACTTTTTTTGTTCTGGCGACCATGTTGTTAAACCAGAGGCTTCAATGCTTTTAAGGGCTTCTGATGCAGTCAACAAACCCTTTAGTGCATCGGCAATACTTTGCCCTGCTTTTTTAGTAACCGTACCGCCTCGTTCAAAAATTTGATGAATAGGATTTAAATTGATACCCTTTAAAATTTTTTCAACTTGTTTAATATTCCCTGTTCCTGCTGCAACTATTATAGCAGAAATATCCTTAGTTAAACCAAAGGATTCTTTAAGTCCTTTAAAGCTCATAAGATATTGTAAAATCTTCTTTTTATTTTCAATTGGAAGGGAACGAAGCATATTGAGAAATGCTTTTAGATTCCCTAGTTTATCTCCCTCTTTAAAAACTGGGACTTTAAATTCTTCAGGAATACGAATAGGTTTACCTTCTTGCATCTGTTTGAACATACGCTGTAAATCATCAGGTTTTATGACCTTCGATAAATTAGAAGGCTTTTGCAAAAACCAATGTCGAAACACCCCCATCCCGATTAACGGTAACCCCACAATAGTGGTAGCTCCCACAATAAGAGGGGTTAAAATCATCCATTTCCAAGGATTAAAGGGTGTCTTTTCTTTTGGCTTGATACTTTGCTTCTGCTTGCTTTGAAAAGCTTGACCGACAAATTTGTCCGCCACCAAAGGGGGCTGTACTTGCGTTGAGTAGTTGTTTTCTAACGGCCTCACTCCCTTGGTATTTAATGTGTTTTCTTGAGTTTTAGTTATTTGTGGATTTTGTGAAAAGTCTAATCGATTATTAAAATCAGGGTTCGTGGCGTTCATGTGAAAATCCTTGCAAAAGTTAAAAATATAATGGCTTAATAGCACTAAACCCAAAGCGTTTAAGAAAATGCTAAAACCATCCCACTTTGTTTTTGTTTTAATGCTTCTAGTCTCTTCCTAAAACGTGGGAAAGTAAAGACACTTTCACCAAAGGGCTTTCGCAGAGATCTCTATATTAAGAAGGTGTAAAGAAAGACTAAGGTTCCACGCAAAAGGCTTTTATTTTGGACGTTTCATTTGTACAATAAACCCATATCGTCAAAATGAAAGCCCTCACCATGTCCAATCGTCCCACGCAACTCAACGTCCCCATCATGCGACTCGATCGTCAATACGCCGCCTTGCAAGCCGAATTTGAAACCGCCGCGTTAACCGTCATGCGCTCAGGCATCTATATTTTGGGCGACAACGTCAAAGCCCTTGAAGCGGAACTCGCCGAACGCACCGAATCAGGCTTTGGTATTGGCGTGGCTAACGGCACCGATAGCCTCTATCTCGCCTTACGCGCCTTAAACGTCGGCGTTGGCGATGAAGTCATCACCACGCCAATGAGCTATATCGCTACTTCTGAAGCCATTGTGCGAGCAGGAGCGACCCCTGTTTTTGTCGATATTGTGGATGATGCCACCTATCTCATGGATGTTTCTGCCGTTGAGAAAGCCATTACACCGAAAACAAAGGCGATTATTCCTGTGCATTTGTACGGTCAAGCCGTCAACATGGATGCTTTGATGTCCCTTGCCAAGGCGCACCATCTGGCGGTTGTGGAAGATTGTGCGCAAGCCGTCGATGCCACGTGGAAGGGCAAGCCCGTCGGGGGCTTTGGCGACATGGGGAGCTTTAGCTTCTTTCCCACCAAAAACCTTGGGGCGTTTGGCGATGGGGGCCTATTGACGACCTCTTCCGCCGAAAAAGCCCAGCTCTTGCGACAATTGCGGGTGCATGGGCAGACTTCCACTTATGATCACGCCCATGAAGGCATGAACAGCCGTTTAGACGAGCTTCAAGCCGCTTTGGTGCGTGTGAAAGTGCCTCACTTGGCCTCGTGGGGGGACGCTCGTCAACGCATCGCCCAGCGATACACAGACGCCTTGCAAGCCCTTTCTGTTTTGGAATTGCCTCGCACGCAAGCAGAAGCAGGTCACGTGTTTCATCAGTACACCGTGGCACTCAAGGCGGAGGCTGGTTTGGATCGGGATGCGGTGGTGGCTCGCCTGCAAGAGCTTGGCGTGGGTGTGCGGGTTTACTACCCGATTCCCTTGCATTTACAAGGCATGCACCACGATTTAGGCTACAGCGCAGGGGCGTTTCCTGTGGCGGAAAAGGCGTGCGAAAACGTCTTTAGCTTGCCTATTTTCCCTGAATTAAGCGATGATGAGCAAAGCTACGTGATTGAAACCCTGAAAAAGGTCTTGTCTTAGTGGAAAACTTTAAAAAACTAGCATATATTTTTCTTAACTACCTTTGTACAGGTTTGTTTTTTGCAACCCTATGGTATTTTATTCCTCCATCTCATACTCTAATACAGATTGCATTTGGCTTTAGCACTGGCGTTTTGTGGGCATTTTGGTTTTCTTCTGATTTTGGGGATAATGAAGACCCTCATTTCGTCAAAAACTGCCTAATTCATATATTGATTTCAAGCTCTTTAATCGGTTTTATGATCGCTTTAGCGGACTATTTGACTTACCATAATTGGCAAGCCAGCTTAACGAGCTTCTTCATAATGACTTTAGTGTATATCATTATTGAAATTATATTGATTGCGGGCGTTAAATTTTTTAAAGCCCTTTGGACTAAATTTAAACCGAATCGTGAAAAGGAAGAATCCGATGCCTCTTAGTTCCCCAAACGTCCTATTGGGCGTGAATATCGACCATATCGCCACGATCCGCAATGCTCGTGGGGTACATTACCCTGACCCCCTCACCGCTGCGGACATCGCCGAAGCCCACGGGGCAGACGGCATCACCGCCCACTTGCGTGAAGACCGTCGCCATATTAAAGACGCCGATATTCGAGAGCTCCGCCGGCGGGTGAAGACACGGCTCAACCTAGAAATGGCCAACACCGAAGAAATGGTGGCCTTGGCCGAAGCGATTCGTCCTGATATGGTGACACTCGTGCCGGAACGCCGTCAAGAAGTCACCACCGAAGGCGGTTTGGATGTGATTACCCATCGAGACGCCTTGAGACGTAGCATTCAGCGTTTAAGCGCGGTGAATGTGCCTGTGAGCCTATTTGTGGATCCTGACATCGCTCAAATCCAAGCCTGTGCCGACTTAAAGGCGCCTTACATTGAACTACACACGGGGCAGTATTGTGAAGCCTTTGAAGCAGGCGTGGGTGTTCAGGAGGCCTTAAACGCCTTACACGCAGCGGCGGTAGAAGCTCAGCGTTTGGGGATTAAGTTGAATGCGGGGCATGGCTTGCATTACGGCAATGTGCGTCCGATTTTAGAATTGCCAGGATTGATTGAGTTGAACATTGGGCATAGCATTATCGCCGAAGCGGTGTTTATGGGCTTGGGGTCTGCGGTGTCGAAAATGAAGTCGATTTTGGTGGAACATTCCCCGAAGGTCGTCGAAGAAGTCTCCCTGAAATAGTGGGGTTTCGCCACTGGGCAAAGGGCTTAAAAATAGCTATACTGAAAAAGAGTGGCTTTTTTCAAGAAGCCTTCACAACCCAGCAACTTCCTTGAAAACCGAGTAAAAAACCGACTTTGGTGTGCCAAAAATCGAGTTTCGTGTGTCAGAATCAAGGGTTTTGTGTGTCAAAAAAGTGGGTTTCGTGTGTCAGAAATGGGTATTTCGTGTGTCGAAAACAGACTTTCGTGGGTCAAAAATCGACTTTCCGACACACGAAATTAGGGCGTTTTTTACCCTGCTGGCCACCCAAACGGACGCCCCGCCATCAAATGCACATGCAAGTGAAACACACTTTGCCCTGCCCCTGCTCCGTTGTTAATCACCAAGCGATAATCGGTGAGCTTAAGCTCTTGAGCCACTTTTTTGGCTCCAGCCAAGACTTGGGCATAAATCGTGGGATCGTCAGTTTCGAAATGGCTCGCCGTATGCGTATTGGCAATAATCAGCACATGCACAGGAGCTTGCGGATTCACGTCATAAAAGGCGGTCACTTCATCGTCCTGAAACACGAGTTGAGCAGGTATTTCGCCTGCCACGATTTTGCAAAACAGGCAATTTTCAACAATCTTCATCTAAAGGGTTCTCTCTTCCAAGCGATAGCCAATGCCTCGCACGGTTTCAATCATATCACGAGCCTTACCCATTTTGGAACGCAGGCGTTTGACGTGGGCATCGACAGTGCGATCAAGCACTTCGGTGGCGGTGTCTTCCCACACATCATAGAGCAGTTGTTCGCGTGTTTTAACGGTATTCGGCACCTTGAGCAGGGTATGCAGGATTTTAAACTCAATGGGCGTGAGTTGCATTTCTACATCGCTGACCCACGCCCGAAAGGCGTTGGTGTCCATTTTGAGGCAACCCTGTTCAAGCACGCTGGATTTTTCCTTGCCGCCTTCTTGCACCGCTCCACGATTGAGCATTGCCTTAATCCGCAAAACCAATTCTCGAGGGCTAAAGGGCTTGGTGACATAATCGTCCGCCCCAAACTCAAAGCCTTGCACCCGATCATTTTCCGCTGAGCGAGCCGTCAACATAATCACACGCACAGGATTTGTTGGGCGGTTGGGATTCAACGCTTGCTTGATTTCATGGCACAATTCAAAGCCTCGGCAGTCGGGCAACATTAAATCCAGCACAATAACATCGGGTTGTTTTGTCCAGGCCACATCAAGGGCTTCAGCGCCGTTATAGGCGGTGTAAACGTCGTAACCCGCTTGTTCAACGTTGTATTTCACCAAGCGCACCAAGTCTCGCTCATCATCCACAATTAACACACGGGGCTTTTGCGACAGGTTAGACATCATATATTCCTTAAAGGGTATTATAGTGTTTTAAAGAATTAAGCAGACGTTAGGCTATTCTAGGAGCCTAGATTTTTTTGTGCGGGCGTGTAGAGCGACCTAAATAACCAAACAAAAAAATCGTAGCGACAACGAAGAGACAACGTATGGTTATTTATTTAAAATACTATACGAAGCATTTACGCCCCTATAAAACCACAAAACCGTTCATAATTCAAGACTCTTTTTTTGAATATTGGGTTTGGCTAGCTTGTTTCTTGGGCTTGTGCTTGGGGGTCTTTGTCCCGCCAAAGACTCCCCAAACCCCCAAAGCGGCTTAAGGAGGGGGGAAGAGAAGGAAGTT
>JBIKNF010000030.1:0-4396 GCA_044358835.1 Vampirovibrionales bacterium
TCTGGCGTCTTCGTTGTCGCTCAGGTTCTCGATGTGCTTATGTACGTTTATGTACACTTCACCCATCTGCGAGTCTAGGCTCCTAGAATCCACCTATACGCTATTCAGTCGTTTAAATGGTATCAAAACGAAGCGAGCAATCCCAAAAATAGTGGGGTTTAGCCACTGGGCGAAGGGCTTAAAAATAGGGTATACTGAAAAAGAGTAGCTTTTTTGAAGAAGCCTTCACATCCCCCCGAAAAACACCTAAACATCGAGCGAAAAAGTCTTATAGTGTGTGTCAAAAACAGGTATTCTGTGGGCCAAAAACAGATATTCTGTGTGTCAAAAACAGATATTTTGTGGGCCAAAAATGAGGGTTTTGTGTGTCAAAAATCGAATTTCGTGTGTCGCAAATGACGATACATTCCCGCCAAAATGTTGTATTAAAAAAGCTCCCGAAGGAGCTTTTTTCTTGACGTAAATTTTAAATCGATTAACCAATTAAGAATGGAACCAATAATAAGGCCACCAAGTTAATAATTTTAATCACAGGGTTGACGGCAGGACCGGCAGTATCTTTATAAGGATCGCCCACGGTGTCCCCAGTCACGGCCGCCGCGTGAGCAAAGGAACCTTTCCCCCCGTGATGACCATCTTCAATGTACTTTTTAGCGTTGTCCCACGCTCCGCCACCGCTGGTCATGGAAATACCCACAAACAACCCTGTGACGATACTACCCATCAACATGCCACCAATCATTTTAATGCTGGCATACTCTTGCGTCGTTAATAGGTTGCCTATAAATAGTAAGGCAATGGGCACCAAAACAGGTAATAAGGCTGGAACCACCATTTGCTTCAAGGCCGATTGTGTCACAATATCCACACACGTGGCATAATCAGGACGCTCTGTTCCTTCCATGATACCGGGCTTTTCTTTAAATTGACGACGTACTTCGTTTACCACAGAACCTGCGGCGCGACCCACGGCCTTCATGGCTAAGGCACTAAAGAGATAAGGGATCAACCCACCCACAAATAAGCCCACCACCACTAAAGGGTCTCCTAAACTAAAGAGTCCTTGAATGGCACCGGGAACAGACAGGGCGACATCTCCAGCGACACGAGCAGCATCTTCTAAGTCAATGATGTAAGATGAAAATAAAACAACGGCCGCCAATCCCGCTGAGCCAATGGCGTAGCCTTTGGTAATGGCTTTAGTGGTGTTGCCCACCGCATCGAGAGGATCCGTAATGGCACGAACTTCAGAAGGCATACCCGCCATTTCTGCAATCCCACCGGCGTTGTCTGTAATAGGGCCAAAGGCATCTAGGGCAATAACAATGCCTGCCATCGAAAGCATGGCTACTGCAGCAATGGCCACCCCGTAGAGTCCCCCCGTCATAAAGGAAGTTAAAATCCCTAAGCAGATTAAGACAACAGGCGCGGCGGTTGCTTCCATCCCAATGGCCAAACCAGCAATGACGTTGGTACCATGGCCAGATTCAGAGGCTTCGGCAACTTCTTGCACGGGACGAAATTCTGTTGCGGTGTAGTAATTCGTAACGAATACGGAACCAAGGGTCACCAAAATCCCAATAGCTGAAGACACAATCAATTGAACCGCTGTTAAATCCGCAATTCCGTTAGGGAAAAACTTCCATGTGGCAAAGGCAATCATGCCCATGGAAAGAGCGACAGCTACATAAAATCCTTTATACAAGGCATTCATGGGGTTATTGTCCGCTCCGACTTTCACAAAGTAAGTTCCAACAATCGAAGAAACAATAGACAAAGCCCCTAATAATAAGGGGTAGACTAACGCAGCAGGGGTTTCTTTAAATAATAAGTGACCCAGCAACATGGCGGCCACAATGGTGACGGCATACGTTTCAAACAAGTCAGCAGCCATACCTGCACAGTCACCCACGTTGTCACCCACGTTGTCGGCAATCACGCCAGGGTTACGAGGGTCATCTTCAGGAATACCCGCTTCAATCTTGCCGACTAAATCGGCGCCTACATCGGCGGCCTTGGTGAAAATGCCACCCCCCAAACGGGCAAATACTGAAATTAAAGAAGAGCCAAAGGCTAAACCCGCTAGGGTTGGAATTAACTCAGAAGAGCCTTGAACCAACATGTAAAAGGCGCTCACCCCAATCAGGGCCAAACCCACCACCAATAAACCAGTAACCGCTCCGCCTTTGAAGGCAACGGCAAGGGCTGGATTCATGCCAGATCGAGCCGCTTCTGCGGTACGCACGTTGGCATTAACCGAAACAAACATTCCAATATAGCCAGCAAGACCACTTAAAAAAGCACCAAGCAAAAATCCACTCGTCATAAAGGACGCATAGCCCACGCCTTTGACCTGACTGTACAAGAAGAACATCAACACGGCTAGAATAATGGCGGCTACAGAAATGGCAGAATACTGACGATTCATATACGCTGATGCCCCTTCTTTAATGGCCGCCGCGATTTCTTGCATTTTTTCGCAACCCGCGGGGAGGGCTAATATCTGACCACGCGTAACGACACCATACAGCAAGGCCAAAAGTCCTGCCGCTAAGGCAACATATAATAAAGTTTGTTCCATGTGTTTAGTCTCTTTATACTTTCTGTTATTAAAGGGTTCAACAAGGTGTTTAATCGAATATTTTCTGCAAGCAAGGTCGGCCGAACGTTCTTAACATTAAAAACTAAAAGGCTTCCCTCAACGAAACAGTACCTTCTCTATTCAAGCCAAAACATGAAGAAAAGGCAAGTACTTTTTGGCTTTGTCTTCTAAATTATAGTGTTTGATAGATGAAACAGGCGATGAGGCTATTCTAGGAGCCTAGATTATTTTGTGCGGGCGTGTACATAGACGACCATAACCAAGCAAAAAAATCGTCGCGACAACGAAGAGACCATAGACCGTTTTATCTTTCGGTTACTATAGAAAGTTCTGCGAAAGTCTATTTTGCCTTGTTCCTCCTCCCTTAGGTTGCACGCCTCGCCTATGGCGGGCTACGCTAGGAGGAGGAACACCAGCTATAGACGGGCATCCCGAATCCCTCACCCCACCATGGTCGAAAAAGTCTCTGACTTTTTCTCTTGGGAAAGAAAACCGTTGGTTTCCTCTCCCAACCTCTCCATCCTAAAGGGGTAGATTCACTTCGTGAATAAGAAGGTTATTTTCTTCTCCCATAGGGAGAGGGAGTAAAACGCCCTTTTGCAGAGTTTTCTATAGTCTTGAAGCCTTCAACAAGAGCGGTTCGTTCTTCGCAAGAGACGGCAAAGGCTTTTCAAACAACGTAAACACCCCATACAAGCGATGAGATTCAAACAAGCGATTCGTCCATCGCGTTTCCACCGGCTTGAGTAAATGCCCTTCTACAATCTGAAACACAAAGGGCTTGTCATCTCTAAGGGGGAAAAGCGACATCACATTTAAGCTCGTTAATACGTTTGCTTGCCACGGTTTCACCCCGCCATCCGCATCGTAAATCAAGCGTTGGCGTTGAACATCCAACGCCCAAACGCCAAAATGTCGCTTGCTCATCACCGTTTTATAGCAGTGTATTGCCCCTCCACAACGTAGAGCAGGTGAAGAATCCCCCGAAGAGATTTCATACGGCGAACCCAAGGGGCTCAACAATTGCAAGGGTTTTCCTTTAAAGGCGTTTACGCTGTAAGCAAACGCCTCTTTCACCGATCGTGGGGTGTGACGTTTTTTGCCTTGCCACGCCCGCTTCGTTTCAAACACAACCGCATCATGCCACATCACAAAATGCAGACGCTCCAAGTTGGTCATGGCATCCATGGCGTGGAGCGAGGCATCGGCGGTGAATTTGATGGGCAGAAGCAATAGGAGATAAACCAGCCCCACGGTGAAGCATCCCCATTTAAAGAAAAAGGCGTAAAACGCTTTCATCCGAAATGCTTGCATCCCCTGAGTGCTAAAGAGTTCTTTGAAATCTTGTACAAGCGTCATGGTGGCGTCCCAATTAAAAAGCCATAAAATGGCGGAGAGGAAGGGATTCGAACCCTCGGTGGAGCTTATGACCCCACAACTTCTTAGCAGGAAGCCGCTTTCGACCACTCAGCCACCTCTCCATTTAAGAGTATCTCGAAAAAGCACAAAAAAAGCAAGGGCTTCTTTTACACGCCAAGCAGTTGACAGGGGGTTTTGTTCACGCTACTGTATGAAAAGTGGTTGGGGAACATTCCCCGCAGGTGAGGGCCTGTAGCTCAGTTGGTTAGAGCGCACCCCTGATAAGGGTGAGGTCCCGTGTTCGAGTCACGGCAGGCCCATTTTTAGACCCACCAGCGTTGACACCCCTATGTAAGGGTGAGGTTCCGTGTTCGATTCATGGCAGGCCCATTTTTAGACCCACCAGCGTTGACACCCCTATGTAAGGGTGAGGTC
>JBIKNF010000029.1:0-7806 GCA_044358835.1 Vampirovibrionales bacterium
GAGCAGTCACGCCCCTTTTTGGGTATTTAAAACAGGACTAAATGATCTGTTTTAACAACGTTACTTCACAATAATTCATTAGTGTGTTGTATTTTTAAGGCCAAACCCGAATTTCCCCTTCCACTTATGGCAGAATGTATGTAGTTTGTTCCTTATGTTTTGATGTTTAATTGATTAACGTATCGATCTATTTATTTGAACCTATTTCCAATCATTTAGTAAAAAGGTATATTCATGAACTTTTTAACCAACCTTGTTGCGCAATTTAATGCCTTACCCCTTTCCAAAAAAATCCCTTCTTTGTTTGTATTCACCGTATTAGTGACTTGTTTGATTTCTTCTTCGGTCATGATGTTTCAAGCATCAGGCATCTTAAAAGAAGAAAACCACTTCAAGCAAGAAGCTTTGTTAGAACAGCAAAGTGCGAGTCTTAATGGCTATTTAGAAAGTATTGTGAATGATATGAAAGTCATGACGAAAGACAATTCATTGCTCAGCGCTTTAAGAGAGTTCAATATCGCCTATAAAGGGATTGCTCGAACGAAGAATCCTGTTACTTATTTGCAAAATACCTATATTCATAAAAACCCCAACCCAACGGGTTCTAAGCACATGTTAATGAAAGCGAAAGATGGTTCCGCGTATTCGAACATTCATGCCAAATATCACCCATGGTTTAAAGCATTGGTAGACGAACGAGGCTATTACGACGTGTTTCTCGTTAATATGTCAGGAGATGTCGTCTACACCGTGTTTAAAGAATTGGATTATGCGTCAAACCTTAAACACGGAAAATGGAAAGATACAGATTTAGCCTTTGTGTACAAAGATGTGTTGAAGAAATCCACCAGCAAGGCAAAGGACGCAGATGTTTCTTTCAGTGATTTTAAAGCGTATACGCCTTCCTTTGGCGTACCCGCGAGCTTTATGTCTCGGGTCATTCGCAATACCAGTGGAAAAGTTGAAGGTGTGCTTATTTTCCAAATGCCCATTGGTCGTTTAAATCAAATCATGCAAAGTAAAACGGGCATGGGTAAAACAGGCGAAAGCTTCTTAATTGGTGAAGATTTGAAATATCGGAGTGATTCACGTTTTACCAAAGAAGGGCAAACCGATATTCTAAAAACTACCTTGGATCCCGTTTATAAGCAAGGCGTTAAAAATGCCAAAGCCTTTGAAGGAAAGAACCACGGTTATTCGACTCAAGTAATGAGCCAGCCCTTTAGTTTTAAAGGCGTCAACTGGACGTTTATTTCTGAAAAAAGTACGGCTGAAATCAATGAAGATATTAACGCCCTTTATGTCACGTCCATTTTTGTGTGTTTATTACTTTCAAGCGTACTTGGGGCGTTGGGAATTGCCATTGGCTTAAGTGTTTCAAAGCCTATTACAAGCCTCACTCACACCATGAAAGAATTGGCCGAAGGAAATGAACAGGTTCAAGTGCCTTTTAAAGAACGTTTAGATGAACTGGGTGAAATGGCCGAAACTGTTGAAATTTTCAAGAACAACTTGGTTGAAAAAAATAAGTTGGACAAACACTTGGTGGAAATGGCCCGCCGTTTAGAAGAAGAAATCAATAAGCGCATGGGTGGAATCAAAGGCGAAATCAGCCATTTGACGCAAACCATGTTGGTGATGGAAAAAGAAGCCAAGGAAACGTCCGAAAACATTAAGGACATGACCTACGCGACGAGTCAGATGACGGAAGCCGCCAATGAAATCAACGTGCAAATCAGTCATTCTTATGGCATTACTTCTACAGCGGCGGAACGAACGAAAAACTCCAGTGCTGAAATTGCTCATTTAAATGAAACCACACACACGATTGAAAAAGTGGTGAGCCTGATTCGTGCCATTATGGAACGTACGAACCTATTGGCCTTAAATGCCACGATTGAAGCGGCCAATGCGGGTGAAGCCGGCAAGAGCTTCACGGTTGTGGCAACTCAAGTCAAGGAACTGGCGAATCAAACCGCCCAAGCCACTGACGAAATCGTTAAGCAAATCCGTTCCGTGCAAGACGAAGCCAGCCAAGGTAAATCCAGTATTGAAGCGGTTTCCGTTATGTTGGAAGACGTCTTTATGGCTTCTGGTAGTATAGCGGCTTCTGTGGAAGAACAAACCGTCACGTTGAAGGACATCAGCCAGAATATGAATAGCATTCATAAAAATACCGATCACTTCATGGGCCAAGTGCGCAACGTACATTCAACCGTAGAAAGTGTTGAAAAACAGGTGCTGGTTGTGGAAGACGGCTTACGCAAGTTCTTACGAGAAATGGCCAAGAAGTAACACCAGCGAAGGATGCCTTCTGTTCTTTAAACAAAAAAACGGCCATTTGGTCGTTTTTTTGTTTAAAGAACAGAAATGCTTCAAAGCCGAAAAAGGGAAGTTCAAGTCCTTCACTGTTTAGTGGGTGCCCGTGTTTTGAATGCTTGATTTATTTTAAATAGAACCGTGTTTTGGGGACTTGTGATTTAAAAAGGTTCGTGTCATACTTAAAATCACCTTGTATTGAACGTATTTTTACAGATGAAAAGGATTTATACGTATGTCGAAAAGATGTCAAGTTTCTGGGGCTACGCCCAAAAAAGCCAATAAAATTAGTTTTTCAAACAAAAAGCATGGCCGTCGTCAAGAACCCAATCTTCAGTGGAAGCGTTTTTGGTGTGAAGAACGCAAGGCCTTTGTGCGCTTAAAAGTCAGTACTCGCGTCATTAAGCGGGCCACTAAACTTGGCTTGGCTGCGGCGCTAAAAGCACATGGCACCACCTTAGAAGCGGCCCTTAAAAACTAAGTCTTATTCACCTATCCCCTTATTTTGGAGTATTCCCCCATGGCAAAAAATGACAAAGGTGCTCAACCCGTACGCTTGAAAAGCACCGAAAGCGGACATTTCTACAGCATTCGCAAAAACAAGAAGAAAAACCCGACTCGTTTAGAACTGCGTAAGTATGACCCCACGCTACAAAAACACGTTTTGTATCGTGAAGAAAAGAAGTAAATCATCAGTCACCGAAGGAGCGATAAGGCTCCTTTTGACTTATTGAGGAAACCCCTTTCCATGTTTGCGGAAGCTAGAATTGAAGACCCCACTTCCTGTCAACTCACCCAAACCCCCTTTGCGACTTTAAACCTCTACAAGCCCAAAGGCCCTACGAGCCATGACATGGTGGCACAGATGCGTAAGGTATTTGGCACCAAAAAAATCGGGCACCTCGGTACGTTGGATCCCATGGCTGAAGGGGTTTTGCCCATTTGTATTGGCAATGCCACCCGTTTAATTGAATACTTTCCTGACACCAAAACTTACGTCGCCAGCATGCGACTTGGCAAAGAAACCACGACTTTAGATCTTGAAGGCGATGTATGGAAGGAACGCCCTGTACCAACGGGCATTACCCCAGAACTTTTAGAACGGGTGTTTGAAGGCTTTACAGGCCATATTGAACAACGCGTGCCCCGCTATTCAGCCGTGCATTATAAAGGTAAAAAACTTTACCATTACGCACGCGCGGGGGTGAGAATCCCCTTTGAAGAACTGCCGGTTAAACCCGTTGAAATTTCGCATTTAGAATTGATTGAAGCCCACTTAAATCAAGCGGAACCAGAGCTTAAAATACGGGTGTCCTGCTCTTCAGGCACTTATATTCGTTCGCTGGTTCGAGATATTGCCTATTCCCTTGGCACAGTGGGCATGATGACCGCTTTGGTCCGCACCCGTCACGGACGCTTTTACGCCGAAACGTCTCACCGGTTAGAGGCTGTGAAACAGGCTGAAAACCCCTGGGCGTTGACGATCAATCCCTTGCAGTGCTTGTCTTTGCCGTTGTTACAGCTTGATTCTCAAGAATCGTATGAACGGCTGTTGCACGGGGCGGTGTTGACGGCCCAACAGTTTACGCCCAACCTGCTTAAAAATGAAACGCTGGCTTTGGCCATTCATCAGCAAAAACTTGCTGGCGTCACCCAATGGGACAACCAACGCCTGAGACCTCGCAAAATTTTGGACGTCCATTTTGACGTCGATATTCAACACCTCAACGAAGTCCCCATCCAGTAGTACGGACGCAAAAAGCACCCTGTTATGATTAAAAAGCCTAAAGCCCTTCAAAAAGGCCACACCATTGCCATTATTTCCCCCGCCGCCCCCAGTACGGAAGCCGATTTAACCCAAGGCATCGCCTGGCTTGAATCATGCGGGTACCATGTAAAACTGATGGCTCATGCCCACCTACACGAAGGCTATATGGCGGGTACAGATGAACAACGCCTCGCGGATCTCATTGAAGCCATTGAAGACCCCACCATTGACGCTATTTTGTGTGCCAGAGGGGGCTATGGTTCTGGACGGCTACTGCCGTTTTTACCTTGGCAGCGGTGGAAAAACGAGAAGCTTGCGTGTAAACTTGTCATGGGTTTTAGTGACATTACGATGTTGCACACCGCTTTTTTTCAGGAATTGGGGTGGGTGAGTTATTATAGCCCCATGTTGACGTCGAACTTGGTGCATGAATCAGGGGCGTTCACGCGTGGCCAATGGCGACGCTTTTTAGACGCGTCGACGTTTACTGAACTACCCGTTGAACTCCCTAATCAAGATGCTTACCAATGCTTAAATGCAGGCGTCGCGGAAGGCATAAGCCGTGGGGGCAATTTAAGTTTGCTGGCCGCCTTATGTGGTACGCCATGGCAACCCCATTTCAAGGACGCCGTTGTGGTTATTGAAGATTGGAAAGAACGTTATTACACGTTGGACAGACAATTCACCCAACTTTTACAAGCAGGCGTGTTTAATGGAGCCAAAGGGCTATTGTTTGCCGATTTTTCACAGATTGAAGAAGACCCGATTCGCCCACTGGGCAAGCAACTCGCGTGGTTGTGTCAAGACTTAAAAATCCCCATGGGCTACGGATTTTCTATAGGTCACGGGGCGCAAACCGCAACATTGCCCCTAGGCGTGAAAATCCGTTTTGACGCGACGGCTGGGAACGTAAGGTTGTTAGAATCTCCGTTTCTGTTTCATTAGGTGCGAGCGCTTGCATTTTTTTCTGAATCAGCGCGAGGGTTTCAGGGGTGGGTGATTCTACGATTGTTAAAAAAGGCGATTTAATTTCTGCAATAACAGGGCGTTTCACACTTAAACGCTGCGAGCTGGGATTCCAATCCAACAGGTACACTTTTTCGCTGGTGGCATCTACACCCAGCAGTTCATTGGGGTGCGTTCCGGCTTGAAAACTCATCCAATAATGTTTTTCATCTGCGTTTTCAATGGGTTGAACTGGCGTAAGTATGGGGAGGTTCTTTTCCCAATACAAGGTTTGTGTCGTGTTGGATTCCCCTTGGCTAATAAACACAGGAGTGAGGAGATCATTTTCATCTTTCACAAAGGCCATGTGAGAAAGAGGCGACGCTAAATGAAGGGTGTGAATTTTAGAGCCCGTAAATAAATCAATCGCGTAAAGATCTTGCGTGTCTCGACTGACCATCCAAAACGTGCCAAATCGCCCACGATTTTCATCAATCCAGACGGCATGCATTTTATGAGACGGCAAATTTAAGTCAAACTCGCGCAACAGTTTCATTTGCTGAACATCAATTTCTAAAATACGGTTGCCCACGGTATCTACCCCATAGGCCAAGGGGAGTCTCGGGTGCATGGCCACTTCTTGTAAGGCAAACGGTAAGTTTAAGACGCTCTTAATCAAGTGGTGGGGGCTGTCTAAAAAAGTGATTTTGGCCGCATAACGATGCGTTGCAATGACCACGGGGTAATAGGCATGCTGAATCAGTTGTTGGGCCACATCAGAAAGTTCAAGTTCGCTGAGGCGTTGCTGGGCTTTAATATCAATGACGTTGACTTTCGCTGTGTTGAGACAGTTGACATACACGTATTCGCCAGATTGAGTGGTGCTTGAAGACGTGGCCAAGCACGGAAGGGGCAGTGACCATTTGGGCTTCCATGTAATGGCGTCCCACGCGGTGAAGCGCCCGTTTTTTAAAGACGCCGTAAAGAGGATCGGATCCACAATCACGTTGCTAGAACTCAACCCTTTCGTCACTTTTTCTAAGGGGCTAAGGGCTTGCGGGCCTTGGCTTGAAGAAGGGAAACTGGGTGAAGGTCTATTTTGAGCCAGCGGGGTTTCGTACGGTAAATCTCCCACCAAAATGCGCAATTCTGAAGGAATGGAAAAGCCTGCTGGCATCATGAAGTTTTGGGGCAACAAGCCTGTTTTCAAAGCGGGGGGAATGGTTTCGGTTCGAGAAAAGGTGATTTTGCCTGTGTCGGTTTCAATCAAGCGAAGCAGGTAAAAGCCTTGATCAAATTGCACCCAATCAGGCGAAGTACTTTTTAGCGGGTATTGCGCAAGCACTTGGGTGGGGGCTTGAACCACATCATTTCCTTGAGGTAACACGGGTAAATAGCTTCGCTTTTGACTCAACACGGCCAAACAATCTTCACGCACTTTTAGGTTAGGATCCAACGTTTTTAAATAGAGCAACACCGCTTCAGGCAATCGGGTGCAGGTGTCTGTGCTTGCTTGAGCAGGTAGAATGACGACAAGCGCTGAAAGAAGCATCCCAAAACCAAGCACCACAAGGTTTTCAAGAAAAGACTTAGGCATGATGAAGCTCCGTATATAGTGGGGAAAAGACCTCTTCAAAATCAGCCGAAAGCACGCCTTCACACACATAGCTTGCTGGACCTGTCATATAAACAGGCGTGCCGTAATTACCTGACCACTCAATAAACAAGGCACCTCCCGGTAATTGGATTTCAACAGGCGATGTGGACTTGGCACGTCCACTTGAAATGGCTGCAACGGCGGTGGCGCAGGCGCCTGTCCCGCAAGCGAGCGTAAAGCCACACCCTCGTTCCCACACGGTGACTTGATAGGTTTGAGCATTTTGACGAGTCACAAATTCCACGTTGGTTTTGGCGGGGAATTGGTGATGTTTTTCAATCCAGTGGCCGTCCACCGAAGGGTTTAACTGCTGATTGTGGGCATCTTCCAAGAACAAAATCGCATGGGGATTGCCCATGCTCACGGGCCAAACGCTCAAGGCATCGCCGTCATGGTTAATCACGGAAGCTTCTTTGCCTGCTTCATAAGGATTGTGGGGAATAAACGGCACGCTCGACGATTCGACAATCGGCACGCCCATGTTGACGGTCACGGTGCCGTCTTCATGCAAGGTGGGCTGAATTAAGCCCGCCAAGGTTTCGGCACGAAAGCTGTTGCTTTGCCACAAGCCTTCATCAATCACATAACGCGCAAAGCATCGAATGCCGTTACCGCACATTTCGGCGATAGACCCGTCACTGTTGATGTAGATGAACTTCAAGTCAAACAACGACGCATCACTCGGCGGAGCAGCCACAATCAGGCCATCGGCTCCCACGCCAAAATGTCTGTCACACACCCGTTTGGCGAGTGCTTGTAACGCCGTGAGTTCAAGCGTCGGCAGGTCGCTGGCTTTCATCATAATAAAGTCGTTGCCTAAACCGTGCATTTTTTTAAAGGGGAAGGGCATGGGGGGTGTCCTTTTTTTTGAGTGTTGTGTCTTCTATTATAACAGAAAAAGAACGCGTGGCGTGTGGCTTTATGAATTTTTGTAACGCCTTAGCACGTTTTAAGTTTTAGGCTGTTTTAAGCGTCTAGATTCATAGAACTCGACCGTTTTATGGAGTCGTTGGATGTATTATACTGTTAAAAAGGAGTTTTTAAGATGATGAAACTTGCCCCGCTGCACGCGGGGGCCCCCCCGGCGGGGGGGGGGGGGGGGGGGGGGGGGGGGGCG
>JBIKNF010000014.1:0-33544 GCA_044358835.1 Vampirovibrionales bacterium
TATACTTTTAAAAAGTATTTTTTAATATTATGAAACTTGCCCCGATGAACGCTTACCCCCCCCCCCCGCGCGAAGGTGCATCCGCTAAACCCAGCACCCTGCGAACTGGTCAATTACTATTTCACAATGAACTTATAGAAGTACACGACGACGAAGCTTTTTTTAAAGTTTGGCAAGAAATAAAAACCATTTTTCCTGAAAGAAGAGACTTTCTAGCTTTGCTTGTCGCGGGCTGGCATGATATTGTAAACGTAAATATCGCTAAAGTCGCTAAAGATCGTCATGTCATGGAGGTCGAAGGGATTGCAAGTGAGCTCCGGTATCATCACAAGCTAGAAAGTGATCTTCCGGACCGAGAGCTATTAACAAGAATTGTTTCTGCTTATGATGCGTTTAAGGAACAGTTTCCAGGCTTCCTCAAAATAGAGATTCAACCCCTACTAGATCAATACTTTGATAAAGCGTAACCCTAATAAGGCGTTGCTCAAACCTGCTTCGCGCGCGGGTGGGCCTGTAAGTAAGCTTGACGCAGGCGGTCGGTGTTGATGTGCGTGTAGATCTGCGTTGAGCGGATCGACACATGCCCCAAGAGTTCTTGCACCAAACGCAACTCAACCCCGTTATTCAACAAATGCGTCGCAAAACTATGCCGAAACACATGCGGATGCAACGGCGCTTCCAGCCCCCCCGCCTGCCCCAAGTTCGCCAACAATCGATGCACCGAACGTTCGCTTAGGCGATGCCCCCGTGTGTTTAAAAACAACGCATTAGACGCCTTCGCTGTTGAAGGACACTGCTGAAGCAACGCTTCACGCAAGGGCAACCACGCTTGTAAAGACGCTAAAAAATCCGCACTGCAAAAGGCAATGCGTTCGCGATTGCCTTTGCCCAACACCTTGAGTTCGCCTTCTTCACGGTTCAAAGCATAAAGATTCAACCCCACCAGTTCACTCACACGAATGCCACTGCTAAAGAGCAGTTTTACAATTAACTGGTTACGCAAGCCAGCATAGGGGGTTTTTTCAAGCGCAGGGGCCAGTTCAATCAACGCGTCTATGCGTTCTTTGCTCAAAAAATGAGGCAGGTTCTGCGGTAAACGAGGCTGATGAAACCGCAAGTTAAAGGTAGAAAGGGGGTAAAACTCTTCTTTCATGACGTATTTAAGCAAACTACGCAAGCTTGAACTTTTTCGGGCCAGCGTGGATCGTGACAAGGGTTGCCGTGCCAAATGCCCGAGGTACTGAGCGGGTAAATCTCGTAAGGTGGCCTTGTTGGGCGAAGGCATCGTGAGGGTTTTGATGATCCAGTCCATAAACTCTAGGCTGTCGCGTTCATAAGCCCTTAGGGTGTGGCGTGAAAGCTGACGCTGAACGTCTAAATAACTCAAAAATTCTAAACGCCCCTGCCACAATGGTTTTAGCCACAAAGGCACCTGTGTTTCTAGCCCTGTTTTAGGGAAATTTGCGGGGTGTGAAGGCATGGAAACATCCTATGTTTGGGGGTTTTTGAATCGAACGGGTAAAGACGTCTTTGCCTATTTTAGCGTATTTTAGTATAATAGGGTGTATTGATGTATTGGTTGTATGGCTTGTTTCAAAAAAGCAAGGCGAATAAAAAAGGAAATGCTATGTCTGTTTTCGTAAAAATGCCTCGTGCCTGGGTGGCGGGTTGCTTGAGTTTGATGTTGGTGGCGTCCTTAAGTTTAAGTGGTTGCGGTCAACCCACAGGCTTGTTGAATACGTCACAAGGCGGGGCCACCGTTATGACGATTAACGGTACGGTCATCACCAAAAATGAGTACGACAAAGCCTGCGAACAAACCGCCAAACAAATGGGCGTGGGGGACAATCCCCAAATGGCTAACAACAGTATTTTTAAAGAAATCATCAAGCAGCAAGCCCTTCAACAGCTTATTGCCCTTAGTGTGATTGATCAAGCGGTTAAAAAGAATAACATTCAAGTGCTTCCCCAAGAACTTGAAGCCAAGCGTCAAGAAATCATTAAGCAAGTCGGTGGGGTATCTGCTCTTCAAGCCATTTTTAAGCAAAACAACATGAGCGAAGAAGACTTCAATTACCAGCTGAAACAAATGAAGCAGTTGGAAAAGTTGGTGGACAAATTAGGCCTTGTCAAAGGGGCAATTGCCTCTTCTGAAGTGGCTTCGTTTTACAAGGCGCATGAAATTGAGTTTGATTTACCGTTACAAATTGCCTCTTCCCATATTCTAATTAAAGCTATTCCTGCCAAAATTAGAGCCGACATTCAAGCCAAAAACAAATCCATTACGCCTCAAGAACTTGAAAAACAAGTGCAGGCGGAAATTGATGCCAAGAAAAAGAAGGCCGAAGACTTGCTGGCTGAAATTAAAAAAGCCCCTGCTAAATTTGGTGCTTTGGCCGAACGCAATAGTGAAGACACCATGACCCAAGTTAAAAAAGGCGAAGTCGGCTTTATGCAACAACGCACGAGTGACCCAGGGTATTGGAAGGCGTTGGAAAAAGGCAAGTCGGGTGAATTGTTCCCTGAACTGGTGAAATCAGCCTATGGATTTCACATTGTTAAAGTGGGCGAAGTCAAACCCGCGCAGAAGAAAAATCTGAGCCAAGCCACCCCTGAAATTATTACCCTGCTTGAAGGTCAACGGCGCCAACAAGCCATTGGAACGTGGTTAGATGCGCAAATTGAAACGCTCAAAAAGCAAAACAAACTCGTGATTGCGGACGATTATAAACCTTCTTCACCTGAAGAAATGCAAAATCAGATGCAAGGGTCTGCCGAAGGACAAGCCCCTCCTGTTGCGTCTTCTCAACCCTAACTCTTTCTAAAGAAAGACCTTGTAGTACGTAGGAAAATGCTTCCCATGACGACTTCACGCGTGTTAGCCCTTGAAGAATTGCTTGAAACCTTGGCGCCTTTGCGAAAAGCGGGCCAAAGCGTTGTGACGACCAATGGGTGCTTTGATTTATTTCACGTGGGGCATTTACGGTACTTACAAGCCAGTAAGGCCTTGGGTGATTTGTTGGTGGTGGCTCTTAATAGTGATGCTTCCGTCAAAACCTTTAAGGATGATGGACGCCCTATTGTGCCCCAAGCTGAACGTGCCGAACTTTTAAGCGCGTTGCGGTGCGTGGATTATGTCACCATTTTTGACGCGACCAGCCCGGTGGATGTGTTGAGCGCCCTTGCGCCAGACGTTCACACCAAAGGCGCCGATTACACGCTTGAAACCCTGCCTGAAGCGCCTACGCTTACGGCACTGGGAACCAAAATTGCGTTTATTGACTTGGTGGAAGGACGTTCGACGTCTTCATTGATTCAGTCGATTTTAAAGGTGTACGCACAGCCTACTGCCCCTTAGAAGTCGGGGACTTTAGAAGCCAAAAAAAGGAGGATTCCGCATGAAACGAAGCATCGTAACGGTACTATTAGGCCTTTTGATTTTAAGTGGTTTGGGTGGGAATGCTTCTGCATTTGCTGAACCTTGTTGTAATGCCCCTAAAAAAAGCACCAAACGCTTTAGCTGCCCGTGGAATTCAAACAGCGCTGCTTCGCCTAAAAAGTCGTATTGCACCGTGGGCTTTGGTATGGATCGCTTGGCTTTAGATTGGGTCGATTCGCTTGGGCTAACGCCTGAACAATGCACGGCCTTTGAAGCCCTTAAAACCCAATACGCCAAAGAAGTCACCCCCTTAGAAGAAAAAAGTCGGGCCAGTAAACGAACCTTGCTCGAATACTTGGGATGCCCTAGCTTTAATCAAGAAACGATGAATGGCTTAATTGACGCTTACACGGCTCAAAAAAACACGATGCTCAAAGCACGTATGGATTATTACGTCCATGCTCAGCAACTGCTTAGCCCGCAACAGCTTGAAAAAAGTCGTGCGTTTTGGGTAAAGCATTTTGAATCAATGCCTCACACGGCAAAGGTCATGCCGTAAAAGGCGTTAACGCTTGCCCGATTAAAAAATGGGGTTGATATCTTCCATGCGAACAATGCCTTGACGCATGGCAAAGACGGCTGCTTGGGTGCGGTCATCCACACACAGTTTTTGTAGAATACTATGCACATGGGCTTTGGCGGTGGCTTTGGTAATGACGCACTTTTCGGCAATGTCCGCGTTTGAAAAGCCTTCAACAATCAATTTCAACACTTCCATTTCACGAGGCGTCAAGGGGCAGTCCATGGTTTGATTCGGAGAGTGAGGCACCGGTACGCCCACAAGGGTATGATGACGTTGCGCCGTTGATTTTTCACCCGCACCTTGGCCAACAGGCAGCGAATTGCCTTGAAAACGCCCCAACACCAAACGCGCAATACCGGGATCCAACCAACTGGCGCCTTCGGCTACGGTGTCAATAGCGGTTTTAAGGGTTTCAAAACTCGCGCCTTTTAGGCAATAGGCATCGGCTCCAGCCCCTAGGGCGGCAAACACATCGTTGGCGTCGTCCTTAGAAGTGAGCATCATCACAGGGATGGAAGGAAAACGGGCTTTGATGCGTTGGGTGGCTTCAATGCCGTCCATGTCTGGTAAGCCAATATCCATTAGAATCAACTCACAGTCGCCTTGGCGTTTTTCCACTACGCTTAGGGCTTCTTTGCCTGTTTCAGCTTCACCAACTACCGTGTAACGGGGTTCTTGTTCTAGCATTAAACGCAGGCCAATACGCGTCATTTGATGATCTTCTACTAAAATCAGCTTCAGTGTTTTTGTAGGCTTAGAGGGTTCTGTGGCGTGCATAAGATTTCCTTATTCTGCTTGAGGCGTAAGCAATGGGGATTTATAGAGTGTTCGCTAGTAGTATAACATAAAGGTGTAGAAGCGGTTACAAAAATGCTTTAAAGGCTCCTCCGTTTATGCTAGACTTTAGTTGTGGCGGACTTTGCAAAAAGTCCATGTGCCTTGTCCCTTTTCTGTAGGAAAAGAGCCTCAAAATAGGATGCTTCCCCCCGATGCAAAACCGTGACGATCTATTTATTACAGGGACGGACACCGATGTGGGCAAAACCTACGTCACCGCCCAAATCGCGCAACTGGCGCTTGAACAAGGCAAGCGCGTGGCCATTTACAAACCTGTTCAAACGGGCGTGACTACTTTTGAAGAAGGCGATGCCTATGCCTGTTTGAAGCACTTACAGTTTCACCCAAACCTACATGTGGAAACCACCTATCAATTTACGCCCCCAGCGGCCCCAAGCGTTTGCGATGTAGAGGGGATTATTTCGATTGAAGTGATCGTGGCGCGTTTTCACGCCTTAAAATCCACCTATGACGTGGTACTGGTGGAAGGGGCTGGCGGCGTGATGTGTCCATTAACACCTCATACCCTGATGCTGGATCTGATTGAAGCGTTAGGCCTTTCAACCGTCTTAGTGAGTCGTTATACCCTTGGCACTCTAAATCATACGTTAATGTCGTTTGAACTGCTTAAACAGCGAAACCTCGCGGTAGAAGCCCTCGTCCTTTCTGAAGGGGCTGTTCCTTTGCCTGAAGCGCTCAAACAATCTCTTGCTGTGCAAAGCGTGGTGCAACAACTGACTCATTATGCCCCAAACCTTTCCGTGTGGGATGCACCCCACGGTAAAGGACTCCTCAAAGGATCCCAAGGTGCCGCGCTTCATGTCTAACTCACCCGCCTCATCTTTTCCTTCTTCTGCTGGGCATCCGTTTATTTTGGAAGCACATGCCTTGGCTGGAACAAAACCTTACCGCACCTACAATCAATTTTTACAAGACACCTTCGGTTGCCGAGTCTATAAAGTTTCTATTGACGCAGGGTTCACCTGCCCCAATATCGACGGCACAAAAGGCTTTGGGGGCTGTACCTTCTGCGACGAAACCGGCTCTTCTTCACGCACCAATGACTTAAAAACACCTATTGCTCAACAAATGTTGAAGAACATGGCGCATCGTCGTAAACGTTTTAAGGCCGAAAAGTTCATTGCCTATTTTCAAGCCAACACCAATACCTATGCCCCCGTTGAACGCCTAAAACGACTGTATGACCAAGCCTTAACGGTGGATGAAGACGTCGTGGGCCTCGCGATTTCAACGCGTCCAGATTGTGTGAGCCCTGAAATACTTGACTTGATTGCCAGCTACAAAGTTCGCGTGCCCTATGTAAGTGTGGAATACGGCTTGCAAAGCATTCATGACCGTTCGCTCGCGCTGGTGAACCGATGCGAACGCTTTGCGGATTTTTTGCAAGCCTATGAATGGACGCAAGCACGAGGGCTGGATCACTGTATTCACGTCATTTTAGGCATGCCGGGCGAAACCCATGCGGACATGATGCAAACCGCAGACAAACTGGCTGAACTTAAGGTGGCGGGCGTTAAAATTCACTTGTTGGTGGCCATGAATCACACCCCCATTGCCGAAGATTACCGCAACGGACGCTGGCAGAGCATGGATTTTGACACGTACGTCAACACCTGTGTGGACTTTATTGAGCGGTTGCATCCTGAATGTGTGATTCATCGGGTGGCGGGCAACGGCCACTTTAAGCATGTGGTGGCTCCTGCGTGGATGGCCAGCCAACGTCAGGAGGTGATGTCCGCCATTGACGCGTGCTTTGCTCAGCGAGGGAGCAAGCAGGGTGATGCGTGCCGTTTTTAAAAAAGGGATCGATTGTCACCGTTTTGTTACAAAGCGCATCATAATTCTTAAGAAATACTTAATGCTTATGTAAGGTGCAATAAACAATCAAGCCCCTTGCCCCACGGCAAACCCACCGACGAATCAAACCGACCAAACACAACCACATAAAACACCCTAGCTATTCCCTCTCCTTTTCGTTCAAACCAAGTTTTACAGGGGGAATACATAGGTATGAGCGATATTGACGTGAAGTCTATCGCTCTTTTTATTTGTAGGGGAAATTATTTAAAACACTATATTAAAAAATCCCCCGCTAAAGCGGAGGATTTAATGGCGGGCCAGACGAGGCTCGAACTCGCGACCTCATGCGTGACAGGCATGCACTCTAACCAACTGAGCTACTGGCCCTTATTGTAAAGTAACTTTTTAGCAACTTCACTGGTTTTATTTAATCGTGAACAGAACTTAAACGCAAGCTTTTTTTGCAATAAAGCGTATTTAAAGCTAGAGTTGTACCAAAACCCTTCGATATGGGTTATAATAAAGGATATAAAATTTCACAAAAGGAAGTACCGTCAGTATGACGACTGAACGCTTGCCAAAATTGCGTCGATACCAAGACGCCTATAACGTTTTAGATTCTGTTGAAACCGTTTTCATTACCGCCCATGTGGGCCCTGATGGAGACACACTAGGTTCTATGTTGGGTTTAAAACATAGCCTCCGTGCTCTTTTCCCTAACATCAAACGAATCGACTGTATTATTACGGGTCGCAAGCCTGATGTCTTTCACTTTATGCCTGGTATTGAAGAAGTCATTAGCATCGACAAAACACCTGAAAAAGTGCTAAAACGCTATGACTTAGCCATTTCTGTTGATTGTGGGTCTGTGTCTCGGCTGGGGCCTGCGGTTCAATTGTTTGAAACCGCAACGTATACCCTCAATATCGATCATCATGTTTCAAACGACGCCTTTGCTCAGATTAATATTATTGAAACCGATGCCGCGGCAACAGGTCAAGTGATTGTACGACTTTTAAATAGGTGGCAAAGTCCCATTAATCCTGAAGCAGCGACGTGTTTGTATGTGGCTTTGTTGACGGACACGGGCGGATTTCGACATTCTAGCACCACCCCTGAAGTCTTTGAAGTCGCCAGCCAACTTCAACGCGCAGGAGCCGATGTGACCTATATTTATCATCAAATCTATGAAACACAGCCCTTTTGCCAAACCCAGTTGATCGCCCATGCGGTTTTAAAGGCCAAGGCTCATGCGAAGGGTCGTATTATGTGGACGACGCTCACCTTAAAAGAAATAGAGCACTTTAATGCTTTAGATGAACACACGGAAGGCATCATCGACCAATTACGCTGCATTCAAGGCGTGCAAGTCTCTGCCTTTGTTAAAGAAATGCCTTCAGGACGCACCAAAATCAGCTTGCGCTCTAATTCTAACGATATTGATGTTTCTGCCTTGCTAGGTGAACATTTTGGAGGGGGGGGGCATAAAAAAGCAGCGGGTGCATCAGTCGAAACCGACTTAAATACCACCACCCAAGCCTTATTGAACGTACTTGAAACGGTTGTTTACTAATGATGCTTCGTACATTGAATCGTAAGAAGAGGTGACTTGTCGTGCCTGTTCCCCCTTTTTCAAAATCACCTTTTCTTCACTCGCCTCTTCAAATAGGGCCACAGAATCTCACGCCTGCTGGGAATCAAGGGTTTGCTAAACGTTCGATTAAAGCCAAAACTGCCCTTCCCCCCGCTGAACTTTCTCAGTGGGTGCCGGTTTGGGAAGATCCTCAAGCGATTTCTATTTTTTGCGAACCTTTCGATGACAAGCACACCCATGCCCCTGACGCCTTTGAAAAAGCCCTGCAGGCTTGGCAGTCTGCCAGTAACGGCGGCATACAATTTAAGCCCCTTACTCGCCAAGATGACACGAGCGAAGGCATCTTTATTTCATGGAGCGATGACACCAATCCACAGCGCCCTTACGAAGTGGGACGCACCCTCAATCAAACCCACTTTAAAGCAGGGCAACTGTTTATTTATAGAAGTGACCTTGTTTTGCAACGTAACCCACGCATTAACCAACACTTGGATGCTGAAACTCAATGCTTACAGTTGTACGCCACTTTTTTGCATGAAATAGGCCATGCCTTGGGGTTAGAACACACGCAGAATCCCCATAGTGTGATGTTTCATCGTAGTTTGCAGAACCACCAATTCACCCACGAAGACTTGGCCCAACTACAGCGATTGTATTGATATGAACGGCGTATTCAACGATATTGCCCAAAAAAACCATTATGAACGTTCAAATGAACGAATGTGCTGATAAAACTGTTCCGCCTGTTGAGATCCTTCTAAGACACAGACTTCAAAACATTTTTGCTGAATCCATAAAGGGTCAGGATCTTGATGTAAAGCCTCTAACGTTTCTTTGCTCAAGGCGTCATTACTACGAAAGCCCACAATAAAATGACTAGAATCCGTGAAGCCTGCGTCATGTTCAAAATAAGGAACCATCGGCTTACGAAGTGAATCCCAAACCGCGATGCCTTGCGTTTGCGGAAGATGGAGCAATTCATGCACGACTTCATGTAAAGGCTGTTGCATGACTTTTTGAAACCACTTTCGTGGGTCTTCTTCCCTCGCAATGTGATTCGTCCACCCTAGGGCCATGTAACCCAAGCTTCGCCATGGATCTTTGGCCATACGTGGGGGAAGATGCTTGACTAGATTTAATGAACGGCGAAACACAGCATCGGCCACGGGGGCGTTCGGCTCTTTGATCGCCAAATTAAAAACGGCTAAAGCACTCGTCAAGCTCGCTTTCCACCCTACCAAGGGGCGCTTTTCACGCAGTTGCACGTCATGATGCTGAAAGACTTGCCATAATTCAAATTGGGCTTTTTCTAAATCTTCTTGGCTACAGCTCCACATGACACGGGCGGCTTTTGCATTCATGTAAGCGGTTTCTACGGCATGATGAGGCTTAAAGCTTTCCCATAATTCTTGTAAAGCATACAATTCTTTAAGTGCGGCATCGGCATGCTTTAGCATAAAAAAGCTTTGGCAATGGTGGGCACGCACTTGGGCAAGCGTACTGGGCCAAAAGTTATGTTGAGGGTACTGCTTAGAAAGATCTAGCAATGTTTCCAAATACGGAAGAGTGGATTGTACATTACGATGGTGAGGCCAGGTGGTCACCATCTTGGTGAGCACTTCTGCCCACGCATTTAGGATTTTGGCGTCTTGCTTGCTTTGTGAAAATAAGGTTTTGATCGGGTTTAAATGGGATGTTGCCAGTGTCCAATTGTCTACTTCAACATAGGCGGTTGCAAGCGTGGCATGTAAGCCACACACCCCGCGTAACAATTCAATAGAATAGGTAAACTTACTTTGAATCAGCTTTAAATGACGCAAAAGCGCTTCGATTTCAGCGATATTTTTGACTTTCTTTAACCGCCATGCCCAATGGCAGGCTCCCGCGGCATACAGTCGTTGAATGTCTTCAGAATCTGTAAAGGTTAATGAAAGCGTGTTAAGAACGTTCCAAAAACGTTCGGTGTGTTCGAATAATTCGACTTTATTACGATTTTCAATCCCTAATAGGGCATATTCACACACAAATAACGCATGTTCTGGCAATAAAATTTCTTTGAATTGACTTAAATTTTCCGCCCATTCCAAACGTTTGGCAAAGCTTGCGTAATCATGCAAGCGAATATCCAACTGCCCTAATTGGTACAATAACGTTGTTAGCTGTTGAAGAAAATAAGGTGAAGTAGGCTGTATCGAACGATTTTCAACAGCATTTAAAATCAAGCGACGGGCTTCATGTTCAATACACTGAAAGACCAAATTATGGTGAAGCAGTTGGGCTTGTCTCATTCCCCATAAACCATTACGGCAGGCCGCTGCTGAGGCTTCCTTAAAACCAAAAATCATGGGGTAATGGGCTTCAAAGGTGTGAATGTCATTCAACAGTTGGGGCAAGGCTTCAAGGTCTCCTTTTTGAGCGTACACCCAAGCCAAATTGACCCCTGCCCAGGCACATTGTTCAAAAAACTGAATCGGATGCCCCTTGGCACTAGCGGCCATTTCACAGAGTTGATCATACACCACTTGAACGTCATTCGCGGATTCTTTACCCGTATGCGTCCAAATCACGTTCATGCCCAGTTTGCCTAAGAGCATTAAAACTTCAGGGTGATCATAATGATTGCCCCGTGTTACAAAGCGATGCGCCAATTGCCACAAGCGCAACGCGGGTTGCAATTGCCCTTCATTGCCGTAACTTTGAGCCATGCTAATGGCCCCATTAATAAAGTGACGCACCATTACGGAATTGTCCACATGAGCGTCCACTAAATTGTACAAATCTCGTTGTAGTTGTAAAGTCTTGGGTTTAGAAGGATGTTCACGACTAAGCCAAATCAGGAGTTCGGCGCCTTTGGCATGGTCTTCTATTACCTGCTGATTGCCTTTAGCAAGTTCTTCATCCACAAAGCAAATATCTTCGTACAAGACGCGAGCGTTACGTACATTCTGTTTATGGGCGTAGATTTCGATTAACATTAACGACACATGCGACCATTGTTCTAAATAAGGGACTCGTTTTTCACCTTTATAGCTAGAGCCTGCTTTTTTGAGAAAACGATGATTTTTATGAGCCGTGTCAATATCTTGATCAATCAAAGCATATTGCGCATGCAAATTCATCGCTTCGGCTAAGGATTCGTGAAACGTCACATCTTCTAATAAAAACCCGTCGATGTTACTGGTGAAGTGGTCCAATTTTTCCCACCAGGCGTTTAAATTCGGAATGTTCCCAAAGGTCATGAGCACTTCTAACCCAATTTGCAACACAAATAAGCGTTCTCTGTCTCTTAAACAAAGCTTGTACAGGGCTTCAAACGTGTCCATCACGGCAACGACTTGCTTTTCATCTAAGTCTTCGTTACCTTTACCGTTCCAGTTCATATCACTGTAATCTTGGGTGTCTAACCCTTGGTAAATCAACCAACTTGCCAGGTGCCGTTCACTTAAACGACTTTCAAACGAAAAAACCGCTTCCATGCGTTTAAGCAAGGTCAGTTCACGTTCTTTAAGTGGAGTTAAGACGTCGCGTTGCCACGTGCGCGAATCGACAAAGATCCAATCTTCAAAAGGGTTAACGGCTTTATGGGATGCTAACATCATCATGCAAACGATTCCTTTATGCCCTGGACTGCACATGCAACGCGAAGGGTTTCGTTTCAGGTGTCGAATTTGATTAAAGGCTTCTTGATCGTCGTCCTCTATGCGGAGGGGGGTATAGCACAACCCCAATGACCAAAGGGGGGCGTCTTTTTTGTAACAAATTATTACAGTTTTTCAATTTGGCCAATCCTTTAGACTTTATTAAACTGTGAGATTAATTAAATGTTTAGACTCACTACTCTCCTTACCTCCTTACCTCTTTCAGACAAACTGCATTTCATACCAATCCCCTTGAAAGACTTCTTTCTTCAAGAAGCTTTCAAACCTTAGAACTTCTGTGCCAAGCGAACGACTTCAGTGGTTGCTTTTGCTTGTAAAGAAGTGCTAAGTGGAATACCAGAAGAATAACCAGAGTGAGACTTTTTAATGACTACCCTATCCCCTATTTTACCTTCTGTTGCGTTTACGAATCGTTCTGGCTTAAGTGCTATTGAATGGAACGATACCAACTTAAGTTCAGAAACGAAACAAACGTTGCTTACTATGGAAACGGACAAAAAAGGTTTTTTAACCACTAACGATTTTTCCACTCCCACGGCATTAAATTTTGGGGTTCCTCAGGATTTTCAAGTCCACAAGTTCACAACGTTTAAAAATGATGTAGTGCTTGATCTTCAAAAAGCCCTAGGCCCTGTGGATGATTCAAATGCTGAACAAAAATTAAAACAAAAAAAGACGGATCTACTTCACCTTCAACGCTACGCCCTTAGAAGTGATGCGACTAATAGCCGTGAAGAATTAAAGAAAGCCCTAGTGTCTGAAAATAAACAAGCTGTCAATAATGGCCAAGACATTAAGGAAACTTCCCAGATCAGTCAGCTACGTAAAACCCTTGCTCAAAAAAATGAGCGTTTAAACGTTTTTGAATCTCAACATGTTAGTTTAGAAGAACCTAGCTTCTTTTTATTAAAGTTATTGAACGGAAAAATACGTACCAATATCACGGAACCGAATTATACCAGTTTGGCCACTTATATTGACGGTATTGCGGCTACTTCTTACGGAGATTTCGCCTAAGCGTCTTGACGATTTTATACCCCTCCTCCTCACCTTTTCTCATAGGGAAAAGGTGAGGAGGAGGGGTATAGGGTAAAAAAAAGCACCGCCTTAGGCGATGCTTATGTCTGAATAATTTGGTTTGAACCGTCAAGCGCTCGAATGGTCTGAAGATTCGGCACTTTGTTTATGTGTTTATTCTATCGCATATGAGAATCATTTGCAAGTAAAAGTTTGCAATTGCTCTAAAGGCTCTATTTTGCTATGATTTAATTGTAAAGAAGGAATCCCCCATGCGTTCGTTGCTTCGTTCCAACACCCTAGACGTCCTCACCGTGCGTCGCCTCATTCTAAGCGCTCAAGGCTTTGTGGATGACCTAGAAAAAGCGCGTTCAACTGGCAAGCCCTTCCACAACGAATTGCTCAAGGGCAAAACGGTGACGACGCTCTTCCATGAAGCGTCTACTCGAACACGCTTGAGCTTTGAACTGGCCGCCATGAACTTGGGGGCGAACGTCTTGCCCTTTCCTGTTGAAAGTTCTAGCCTGCTTAAGGGGGAATCGCTTGAAGATACGCTAGAAACCCTTATTGCCATGGGTGTTGATGCGGTGGTGTTGCGTCATGCTCAAGACGGCATTCACCTTGAGCTTGACCAACACACCCACGGACGCTTGGCCCTGCTCAACGCGGGCGACGGCATGAGCGATCACCCCACCCAAGGCCTGTTGGATGTGTTGACGTTGTATCAGCAAGCGGGGTGTTCGTTTGATGATATGAAAAAGCTACGGCTCGGGATTGTGGGCGATATTAAGCATAGTCGTGTGGTGGCGGCGACTTTAACGATTGCTCAAACCCTCGGCGTTTCGCTTAAGCTTTACGCCCCCGATGCCTTGGCCCCTTCTCGTGCCACCCTAGATCACTGGAAAACGACCCTTTTCCTGAACGATTCCCCCGAATTTGATGTGGAATGCGTGTTGGCTGAAGTGGATGTGGTGATGGCGTTGCGTTTGCAAAAGGAACGGTTGTCCACCGCTGAAACGCCTGAAGCTTTAGAAGCCTTGGTGCGACAAATCCAACTCACGCCGAAACATTTGGCGCGTCATGCACGGGTGAAGTTTATGCATCCGGGGCCGGTGAACTGGGGGGCGGAATTGCACGTGGATTTAGCCACGCACCCCAAGTCGTTGATCCATCAGCAGGTGCGAAACGGTGTGGCCATGCGTATGGCGTGCTTGCTCTGGGCTTTACTCCCTCTCCCTTAGGGAGAGGGTTGGGGTGAGGGATTCAGGATGCCCCGTCAGAGCTGGTGTCCCTCCTCCTAGCGTAGCCCGCCATAGGCGAGGCGTGCGACCTAAGGGAGGAGGAACAAGGCAAAATAGACTTTCGCAGACCTTAGCTATAGAAAAAATGTAACGTGCGGTGTAAGCCGGGTTCTGTATTTAACGTCGTCATCTGTCTTGGGGGAAGGTCACCCTTCACTCCTCTAGCGGCGTAAGTTCTAAACGGATTCTGCCGAGCAAGCGAGGATTCCGCGTCAAACAAACTCTAGCCTTGCACCCTGTTGGGGTTTACCTAGCCATGGTCTTACGGCCATGCTGGTGAGCTCTTACCTCACCGTTGCACCCTTGCCTGCTTTTGAAGCATCGGCTGTTTACATTTCTGTGGCACTTTCCTCACGGTTACCCGCACCAGGCGTTACCTGGCGACCTGCTCTAAGGAGCCCGGACTTTCCTCAAGCAAGTGACCGAAGCCCTCACCTGCGACAACGTACCACACGTTACCGCTTCATTATGGCATAAAAACCGTATCGGCGCAATTCTTACCTTAGAGGTGTTAAGTCTTATTCGGTAAAATTTTAAGATGCCGTTCAGGTTCGGCGCCGACGGAAAGGGAAATCAGGTTGAACTTTTCCACATGATCGTGCTGTAAACGGCGAATATAGGACCGCCGAGGCTCCAGTTCAAAAGAAGACTGCGTATTCAACACGATTTGAATGCCCGCTTCCACTTCTTGAATCGCCGATTCAATTTCATCATGCTGAGGCGAACTGGCATCGGCTTCCACCGCGGAGTTTGCCCATGCGGTACGGCTATTTTCTTCGCCTACGCTTAAACGCAGTTGATCCAAAATATTCTGCCCGAGTTCAGTCGCTTCAAGGGCTTCTCGCAAAGCACGCTGAATCTGCGGAATCGTGTTGGTTTTGGTGTAAAAACACGGCACTTCAAAATCAGTGGCCAAGCGTAATATCTTGGCTCCAGGGCGGGCGTGCCCTCGCAGGGCAAGCACGGCGTGGGCTTCGTGCATTTGAAGCGTCAAACGAATGACGTGTTGTAGGTTCAGACGCTCTAAAATGCGTTCCACAAAACTTTTGGTCACCGCATATAAAAAGACGTTGAAGCACTGCACGTTTTCCTGCTGAATGGGCTTATGCACCAGCACCGCTTCCTGCGGAGACGCCGTTTTCATGCCGCCTTCTGGGTTGATTGGATCCATTAACTGCTTGACTTGGGTGCTTAATATCTTAACACTACCGTCTTCAGCGGTCTTTCGAATTTCGGGGTTGACGGCAAAGCCTCGAAGCATGTCGTCCACGGTTTTGCCAACGTCTAAGTAAACGGCAAAGGTGTTTTTGTCTCGCAGTTCAATGGCCACATCAAAGGTAGGGGGGTTTTCTCGTTCTAAAATGGTTTTTTGTGTCGCCCGTCGGCGCGCTTCTTCATCGCCCAGGGTGACGCTTTGAATACCGCCAATCAAATCGCTGAGTACAGGGTTTTTAATGAGGTTTTCAAGTTTCGTTCCATGCGCGGTGGCAATTAAACTCACGCCTCGTTCGGCAATGGTGCGCGCTGCTTGTGCTTCGGCTTCAGTGCCTATTTCGTCAATCACAATGACTTCAGGCATATGATTTTCAACCGCTTCAATCATCACGCTTTGCTGTTGCAAGGGGGTTTTTACTTGCATTCTTCGGGCGCGCCCCACCACAGGGTGTGGAATGTCTCCATCTCCTGCAATTTCATTAGATGTGTCCACAATCACTACGCGCTTGCGGTGTTCATTGGCAATGACTTTGGCAATTTCACGAAGCTTGGTTGTTTTGCCCACTCCAGGGCGCCCCAATAACAGAATGCTTTTACCGCTTGCCACAATATCTGCAATGGGGGCAATGGTGCCAAGTAATACGCGCCCGACGCGACAGGTCAAGCCGACAACGTCGTTTTGGCGGTTGCGAATGGCACTAATGCGGTGCAGGGTCCGCGCAATGCCTGAACGGTTGTCGTCTGAAAAAGGGCTGATGTTTTCTAGAATATGGGCGATGTCTTCAGGGGTGACGGGGTTTGTGCCAATGTCTCGAAACGAACCGTCTAAGAAGCGTACTTCGGCGGGGCGTCCCAAATCCAAGACGATTTCAACCAGTGAATGCAGTTCTTCTTCATGAATAGCCGACTGAATGCCTTGAGGCAAAATAGCCAGTAAAAGTTTGGTTTCGTTTAGGTTTTCAGCGTCGTTTGGCGTGTGTGGATTCAACTTGAGCCTTCCTTTTCAACTAACCCATGGCTTTTTGACAAGAGCCTACTTTAGTAGTATAGCGAATTTTGCACTAATGTTCTAGTGTTTTATGAACAAAAACGAAACACAAAACAAACAAGAGACTGATGAAGCCTCTTGTTACGGTGGTTTTAAAAATGGCTAAATTTAAACGATGGGTAAGCCATCAACGACAGTTTCAGGTTCGCGCAAGGAGGCCAGCACTTCCGCTGAAAAGCCATAATCGTTATCATCAGCGGTTGAAGTTGTAGGCGAGGTAAGGCTTGTCGCATCAAGGCCGAATAATTTTAGTAGGGCTAGTATTTCAGGTGGTAGAGTGCTTGTTTCAGCAGGTGGCGAAGCAGGCGTGTCTTCTAACGTACTTGATGTGGTTACATCAATACCTAAACTAGAAAGTAAAGCGACGATATCACTAGAATCTGTGATTGAGTTAGTTGTTGAAAGATCTGTACCAATTAAATCACTTGATTCATCCTCTTCAAGGCTTTTGGCGTATTTTTCTTCAAAACCTAAGCCAAATTCAGTATCTAGTCCAGCATTTGTTCCCAAGGCCACGTTGCGATTGTAGATGCGAACGTTTGCTGTACCAGGGTCTTCATTCGCTTCTGTAGCCCATTGAGTTTTAATTTTATTAGATTCTGCTTGGGTAATAACACCATCGGCGTTTTTATCCATTCCTAGTAATGCACGACTGTATTCCGCCGCACTCAACGTGCCGTCAGGCCCAGCGACAACCGCCCATAATGCTTGAGCGAGTTTAGCACTTCCTATGTTGGTTTTTACCTTGCCTGTTAAGCCGTCGGATTGTTTGAATTCGTTGAAGTCTAGCACGCTGTCTTGGTTGGCGTCCCACTGGGTAATGAAGTCGGTGGCTTGAATGTCTAAGCTGTTTTTTTGAAGTTTAAAGGAAGGGGCATTAGAACCCGCTTTTTGCAATCCCGACGCAGGGCGCCCCCAATACAAGGCCAAGGGATCTACATTACCAGCGGTTGTTTTAGTTGTTGTTTTTTTGGGTGTCCCAAAATTTAATGAACCGCTCCAGTAATTGCTCACGGAATTAATGCTACTCATGTTTTAAATCCTTTTTTCTCTATTGACTAAATTTAATAGATCATATGCCTTAGCTCTATGTGTTTAAATAAAGGCCATTCAACGGCACATCTTTCTTTTCTGTAACATATTGTTAGAAAGCGTGTTCAATTTAGGTGACCTTGTTGAACATATAAAGCAGTCCAAACAACCAGAACAACAGGTTAAACGGCTTTAAAAAGCAACTGGATGCTTTGTTTGAAAATAGGATGTTCCCAAGATGGAGCCAGTTCAAGCATGGGTTCCAACACAAACAGGCGTTCATGCAAACGCGGGTGCGGAATAATCAATTCAGGCGTATGAAGGATGAGATCTCCATAGAATAAAATATCAACATCCAAGGGGCGGGGTGCATGATGAAGGCGATCTTTTTCAGGCAAGCGCCCGGCTTGTGTTTCTAGCCACTGGCAAAAGTCATGCAATGCGTTGAGGCTTAGCGTGGTGTGAAGTTCTAGCACACCATTTAAAAAATCAGGCGAACCTTCAGGGCAATCCATGGGGGAACTGGTGTACCACTGACTTTGCCTAAGCTGTTGAATATGCGGATGCGCTTTGAGTGAATCAACCGCATGGTTTAATTGAGCTTTTGGGTTATTAAGATTAGAGCCTAGCCCTAAAAATACGATAGGCATTTTTTATTTGGCAATCACTTTTGTTTGTCGTAAGCTAAAGGTGTACTTTAGATTGTACCATGTCCATCAGTAGCCCATGGAGAGAGCGATAGCATGAAGGCTTTATTTGAACAATTACAGGCCTTAGGGCACGAAGGCGTTTTTGTGGTGCAAGACGAAGAAACAGGCTTGAACGGTTTTATTGCCCTACATAATACAACATTAGGCCCCGGCTTGGGCGGGTGCCGTATGATGCATTACCCCACAGAAGACGCCGCGCTTGAAGATGTTTTAAAGCTTTCAGAAGCCATGACGTATAAAAACGCGTTGGCAGGCCTGCCCTATGGCGGGGGTAAAGGCGTTATTTGGCTCAAAGAAGGGCAAGCTAAAACGCCTGAACTCGTGCAAGCCATGGCCAGACGAATCAATACCCTAAGAGGCGCCTACTACACCGCCACAGATATTGGTTCCACCAGTGCGGACATGGAACTCATGAAAGAAGTGACGCCTTACGTTTCGGCCTTGCCTCCTGAAAAAGGAGGCTTGGGCGATTCAGCAATTTTAACGGGCTTGGGTGTTTTTCAAGGCATGAAATCCGCCGTGGCTTATAAGCACGGCCAAGAAAGCTTAGAAGGCTTAACTATTGCCCTTCAAGGGGCGGGCAAGGTGGCTTACCACTTGTTGACCCATTTAAAAAGGGAATATGAGCATGCTCATTTTAACGTCATACTTTCAGACACCTACGCCCCCGCAGTAGCGCGTTGTGTGGAACTTTTTCCTCAACTTAAGGTGGTAGAACCTCATGAAATATGGCAGGTTAAGGCAGACATTCTTTCCCCAAACGCGATTGGTGGAACGCTCACCCCGCAAGTCATTGCACAAACGCAGGCCACCGTCATTGCGGGGGGTGCGAATAACCCATTAGCCACTCACGCCTTAGCGAATGACATTCAGCAAAAAGGCATTTTATTTGCCCCTGATTTTGCCATTAACTCAGGAGGCGTCATTGTACTTTCAACTGAGCTGGCCCAAGGCACCTTGCAAGAAGCCATCGAAAAAACCCATGCCATTTATGAAACAGCCCAACGTATTTTTAAAGTGGCTGAAGAACGTCAAATCAACACGTTAGAAGCCGCCATTACCCTTGCTAAAGAACGTATTGAACAAGCCTGTAAACGTTAAGGAACTTCGCTTGGCCTAGGGGTTTTGTCTTTTACGTGGGTGTATGTTAAAATAAACTAGTTTTGTGATGGTCTTTCCTGTGAGGCACTTCATTGTATCTGTTTAGTCCCAGTTTAAATAGAATTTCGCCTATTGCATTCGTGAAGCCTATGGGCTTGGTGCCTATTTTAATGGTGGCATTGTTCGTTTTACCTTGCCTTTCGCCACTGTTGCCCCAAGCTCCTGCGGTGAATAAAGTCTTGCTGAAGGAAAAGAAACAAACATTGGACCAAAAACGCGTGAGCTTTCGTCAAAAACGTGCCGAAAAATTGCGTTATGTGCGTTATCATCAAGACAGACTCATTACCAAACAAATTGAACTTTCTCGCACCCAACGAGCCTTAGAAAATCAAGAAACGCAACTCAATTCAACCACTACATCCATTCAATACCTGCAACGAGATTTAGATGGTACTATTGGTAAAGCCACGCGTTTGGGCAAGCTAATGGGTGTGCGAATTCGACAGTGGTTCAAAGGCGGACGCGTGAGCATGGTGCAACAGGTCTTGTCTTCTGAAAATGTTTCGGACATGGTGGACACCCTCTATTTTCAGGAACGTATACTTAGTCAAGATGCCCGCATTTTCAATGCCCTTAAACGTGAAGCAAACGCCCTAAAAGCCAAGCAACGTTCATTGTTAAACGAACGTGAAAAGAAAGCCCAGTCTATAGGGCAGATTCGCCGATTAAAAAATAATCTTTACGCCCAAAAAGCGGAAGAAGAACGCATGAAGCAACGCTACGCCAGTGATGCCGAATATTACGAAAAAAGAGAACGCGAATTATTGGCAGAATCTCTCAAAATTGAAGAACTCTTAAGAGGGTATGTTCGTGGGGTTAGGGGTTCTACGGGTCGCTTTAGTTGGCCTTTGTTAGGGCGTATTACGTCTGCCTTTGGTTTTCGGATTCACCCTATTCATCGTAAACGTTTGAATCACACGGGCTTGGATATTTCCCGCCCGACGGGGACGCCGATTAAAGCATCTGACGGAGGGCGCGTGGTGATGGCCGGCTGGTACGGCGGTTACGGCAAGTGTATTATTATCAATCACGGTAAGGGCCATGCCACGTTGTACGGTCATTTGTCTCGCATTGGGGTGTCTCGTGGAAGTAACGTGGGCAAGGGGCAAACGATTGGAGCCGTGGGATCCACAGGCTATTCTACGGGGGCGCACTTGCATTTTGAAGTACGTATCAATGGAAGGCCCGTCAACCCTCAACGTTATTTGTAATAGCGTTTTTTCTAAATAAAACGATTCGCTTCAATTTGAATTCAGCGCTTCGATCTCTTCACTCAAGAGTTCCCAGTGCGCTTCTTCGCCCGAAAGTTTTAACTGAAGGGCTTCTAAGGTCTGGCCCATCCTGTCCAACGCCAAGTAATCATTCGCCACACGCGGATGCGCCATTTCTTCCATCAAGGCGTCTCGTTCTTGTGTAAGGGCATCCACCGATTTTTCGACCGCTTTGAGTTGCTTTTGCAGTGCTTTCAGCTGGCGCCGCTGCGCTTTGGAATCGCCGCCCCCGTCGCTACTTGAACTTGAAGTCGTGTTCGCCGTAGGTTTAATGCCTGCATTTTTACGAGACTGCATCAACAACAGGTTTCGCTTTTCAAGGTATTGATCGTAGGTGCCTTCAAAGGTAATGAGCCTACCGTGGTCAAACTCCCAAATTTGGGTGGCCAGACTTTGAATAAAGTAGCGATCGTGAGAAATACACAGAACGGTGCCTTGGTAGGCGCGAATGGCTGATTCTACGGCTTCTTGTGCGGGGGTGTCTAGGTGATTGGTGGGTTCGTCTAAGAGCAGGGTATTTGGGCCACCCACCATCAGCTTTGCCATGGCAAGGCGTCCCTTTTCGCCCCCGCTAATGACGTCCACCTTTTTGAAGACTTGATCTGCCGTAAAGAGAAACCGCCCTAAAATGCCCCGTATTTCGGATTGATGCGTCGGGGGCATGGCTTCTTCAAGTGTTTCAAACACGGTTTTTTCTGGATCTAAAATCTGTAATTGATGCTGGGCATAATAGCCCAATTCAACCCGATTGCCAAATTGAATGGTGCCTGAATCGGGCGTTTCAAGCCCCATTAGCAGTTTGAATAACGTGGTTTTACCACAGCCGTTTGCCCCTAAAATAAACACCCGCTGGGGGGCATCTTTGGTCCATTCTAGGGTGGCCGAAACATCAGAAAAGAGTTGATGTTCTTTCTGTTGCCCAAAGGCTTTGGCGATTTTGTGAATTTCGAGCACTTCACGCCCACTGGGATTGCTTAAGGGAAATTGAAAATGCAGACGCTTCAATTCTGCTTGAGGCGCTTCAATCCGTTCGATTTTAGCCAACTGTTTTTCACGACTTTTGGCTTGGGTGCTTTTGGTGGCACTGGCTCTAAAACGTTCAACAAAGGCCATTTGTGCTTTTAGATTTTTTTCTTGCCTGTCTGCAGCGGCTTGCTGTAATTCACGATTTCGTTCTCGTTCTTCCACATAATAACTATAGTTACCGCCGTACAGTGTTAGCTGCCCACGCTCAAGTTCCGCGATTTCGGTGACGACTTCATCTAAAAAGCGACGGTCGTGAGAAACCACCAGTAAACCGCCTGGGTATTCACGCAAAAACCCTTCCAGCCATTGGCAGGCTTCCATGTCCAAGTGATTGGTGGGTTCATCCATTAAAATAACATCGGCGCCTTGCAACAGCACTTTAGCTAGGTTGATTCGCATTTGCCAGCCCCCGCTGAACTTGTGCACGGGGCGTTCTAGTTCATGCAAGCCAAAGCCCAAGCCAGTAACCATGCGACTAATTTTGGCATCGAGTTCTTTGGCCCCCAAGCGATCAAGCGTTTCTTGCAAGGTGGCGATGCGGTTTAAGGCATCGTCATAGGCGTTGCCTTTAAGGTGTTCCAACTCACTCAACAATTGAACTTCTTCGGCTTTTGCGTCGTTGACTTCAGTAAACACGCTATACAACTCTTCTTGTAAGGTATAGGCGGGGTTGAGTTCGGGGTTTTGCGTCAAGCAACGAATCCGCACATTGGGCAGACGGCTCACTTCGCCTTCGCTGGGGGTAAGTTCACCCATCAGGCATTTAAGCAACGTGGATTTGCCCCCCCCATTGGCCCCAACTAAGCCTAGTCGGCTATGGGCGGTAATTTTTAGGGAAACCTCTTTCAGCACTTGGTGTGAACCAAAATAGACAGACACATTTTGAGCTTGGAGCATGGGGCATTTGATTCTTTCAGTCGTTTATGTGAGAACTCTATTTTACAAGATACCATAAACACACTCATCTCGTTTAAAAGTTATGGGCACAACCAATCGACTTTCGAATTTATGATTTCTTCCGCAAAGGTTTTTGTCTAAATGAGGTGTTTGCGCTAAAATAAGTAAATACTGTAAGCAAGAAGGTAGGGATGTATGACAGGGCAAGCCTCAATTGAAACGGCTATGCAACACAAGCTCGATGCCCTTGAAGCGAAGCTTTCGCTTGAATTGAAAGGCGTGCAACAGGCGCTTGCGGTGGTTCAACAGCTTCGCAATCCTGAAGGGGGTTGCCCGTGGGATCTTGAGCAAACCCACCAGAGTTTGACGCCTTTTATGCTTGAAGAAGCCTACGAAGCGGTTGAAGCCATGCAAGCCTGCTCATCAGATTCAACCGCTTCCATTCATGCGCTTAAAGATGAATTAGGCGATGTGCTTTTACAAGTGTTATTGAATAGCCAAATCGCGCAAGATGCGGGGCATTTTAGCTTTCAAGACGTCTGCACCCATTTGGCAGAAAAGTTGATTGAACGGCATCCGCACGTATTTAAGCCTGATTCTCACACGGCAGAAATCAATTCGCCAGAAGCGGTTACCTCGCAATGGCAGGCGATTAAAGCCCGTCAAGCCCCCCCGTCTTCTGAAGGTGTTGCGTCTGTTTTAGACGGCGTGCATAAAGGTCAAGCCGCGCTTGCGCGCGCGGGTAAAATAAGCAAAAAAGCGGTTAAAGCCGGCTTTACTTGGCCTGATGATGAAACCCTGTGGGCGTGTGTGATGAGCGAATTCGACGAAATTAAGGCGGAAATGCAAGCCACGCCTCGCAACCCCCTTCGCTTGCAGGATGAAATGGGCGATGTATTTTTCGCCTGCGCAAGCCTTGCCAAACAAATTGGTGTAGAACCTGAAACGGCCTTGGTGCAAGCCACCGCAAAGTTTGAACAGCGCTTTCGCTACATGGAATCAATGATTTTGGCGGAAGGACGCGCCTTGGCTGATTTAGACTTCCCCACGTGGGACGACTACTGGAATCGCGCCAAAGCCGAACTGCGCTCGTCAGGGGCGTGTCGTTAAGGGTAAGGCCTTGTTCTGCGCACATTTTCTAGCATACAATATCACCCAAGCTTCAACCACGATTCACTCACTCCATAAAGGTCATGCACGTTTAATATGCCTTCATCATCGCCAAAAATTCAAACGCATCACGCTTTTTTAGGGGGCACGCCACAAGCGCGAACCCAACACGTGTTGGAACGTTTAACGGCTTGGCAACGAGAACAGGGGGTTTTGTCTGAATCGTGTTATTTAGTGGTGCAACATCGTCAGCAAGTTCAAGCGTGGCAGGCTTTTTGTGAACAAACCTTTCCTCAAGCCGTTCGTTTTCAAGGCATTAAGGTGATGAGCTGGTTTCAGTGGTCGTTGAATTGGCTGAATCAAAGCATTGGACTTGTCCCCCAAGTGGTGGCGCATTTTCGTCATGGTTTGGGATTAGAAGCCGCTTGCTCCCCCCCTGTTTTTCAACAAGACACGTGGCAATTGCTTTCTTCAACCGATCTGTTGCTTGTGTTGGAAGCCTATTGGGTGAATCAACCCAGTGAACTTTCCCCCCCGCCTGCGCAAGCCGTTGAAGGGTTCGACAAAGCACGATTGCTCAGCGATTTGCTTGCCACAAAGCACCTCAGCGACTGGCACACCCTGTGTGAAAGCCATTTTTCAGAACTCAAAGACGCCTATGGCCTGAGCGAACTGTATGCGTGGTTCGTGCAACATACCGTGGCACAAGGAATGCTCCCCTATGCGTGGGTGGAGCCCTTGGCGTGGGCGACGGTCGATTTTTTGCAACGCCATGAAGCCGAGGCCTTGCATCATTTTTGTCAAGGCATTCGTTTGCTGATGGTGGATTATACCCATGCCTTACCCGAAACATCACGGGCGTGGATGCGTTTACTCGAAGAAGAAGGCACCACGATTTGGAGCCTTGGCGATGACTTTAGTTTCCATAAACGCATTGCTGAAAATGCCTTTGTTGAAGAAGGGGAGCCTGCTTCATGGCGTGCGTTGTCTCGCCCGCCCTTTTGGGATGCCGTAAAAGACACCCTGACCCTGCCAGTGGGGTTAACCTTTTTGCCCGATGAACAGCCTGAACGTTCTGAACCCCCTGAAACCTGCGGATTCAAAGAACACATCCAAACCCGCTGGCAAGCTTCTGCCCCCCTAGCAAACTCGAAGGCCCCCCACATTCATGCCCACTGGGTGCAAAGCCTCGATTCATTGGATGAAGCCCACCGCGTGGCCGTGGCCGAACGCGTATTGGCGTGTTTAGAAAATGCGTTGGCTTGTCAACAACCGACGCCTCTTGCGATTGTCGTCCCCACACGAAAAGAAAAAGAGCAGTGGAAGACCTTTCTTTCACAATGTTTGGGGGCCCGTGAAGCGACTGAAGAAGCCTTGTTGTGGGCGTGGCTTGAAATAGGCCAAACCTTCTTAAGCGTTTGTGCAGATTTTCCTCAACGCGCCATTGAAGCCGACACGTGCTTGTTTAATCCGCGACACGAACCGATGTGGCAGGTGCATCCTCGTCTATGGGTCAACGCCCCCGATTGGGCCGATGCCTTGCAAGGCCTTGTCAATCAAGCGTGGACGCTTATTCACCCCAACCGTCATTTTACCGCTGAAGCGTTCCAGTCGTTTTTAGCGACCCTTTCTCAACGCCTTAGCCTTCAAGCGGGGGAAGCTTCTGTGTCATTTTCAGCGTGGTTGTGGGCGTGGTTAGCCCCGTTTAGCGCTGTTCTCACCCCTTCTGTGGAAGGGGTGTATAAGCGTGCTGAAGCCCTTGAATCTCGTTTGCAATCCGCACAGGGCCTAGGTTCACTTCCCCTAAAAGCGTGGGGGGGCTGGTTGCATTCAACGCTTGAGGCCCAACGGTCTCTTAGCGCGCCTGATGCACTTTCTGCTTTGGTTGCGGTTTACACGCTTGAAGAAGCCCCCGCCTATGCCTTGCATACCGTGATTATCCCTCAGCTATTTCAAGCGTCTCGCGAAGAACGGGGCTTAAAAAACCTGCTTCAAAATCACCAAAGCGAGTCGCTTGAAGCGGTTTTAACGCCTTTAACACAAACGTTTAACGCCTTAAATGAAGTGGAAACTTGGGTGCATCAGTTGGCGGGGGTCAAAGCGCTTTATTTCATTCTTCAGCCTGAACATCTGCACGGGTATAATGACGCCCAGCGTCAGGTGTTTCAACATTTTTTTGCAGATTTTTTCAATCAAGGCCAGACGCCTTTCACCGCTCAAAATAAGGACGCCCTTGAAGGCGACACCCCTCTTTTAACCCCGCAAACCCTAAATGCTTTAAGCGAGTTACGAGACGCCGTGGGCCAAGACGCCTTAGCCTACCCGTCTTACGGGCAGGGGGGGCAAACCCCTTTAAGCCCCAGCGATTTAGACACTTACGTCAAATGCCCGCGTCAGTTGTATTACAAACGCTTTAAGTTTAGCACGCCCTTTAATGCCAAGGCATCTAGGGGAACCTTGGTGCATAAAATGTTTGAACTGTTCCACCACGCGTGTAACGCAAAAAGCCTGAGTTTTGATTCTGAACGCTTGACGCATTTTGTGCGTCAGTGTTTGGATGTAGATGACCCCGCGATGTGGCAACCCCCCCAAGCCTTGTTGGAAGAACCCGCCTTTAACGTGTATGTGCAACAGCCTATTGTAGTGAGGCAAAGTTGGCTGCGTCGATTTTTAGAAGCGGTTGAATCTTTGCAAGAAACAGGCTATTTCGAAAAAACACCCGTTCGTGTGGACACAGAGTTTCGCATTAAAGCCAAACTAGCTGAACTGGCAGGCTTTGACTGGAAAATGTTTATTGACGCCATTTTTCATTACGAAGATGGCTCTATTCGCTTGGTGGATTATAAAACGGCGAAAGGCACCTTTGAACAAAGAAAAGCCGAAGGTCGTGAAGCGAAAGTCAACCGCATTTTAGAAGGTTTGCCTCAAATAAGTGCGGGGCAAATCGCTTATGACGCCAGTGTGAGCGATGATTTGTATTGGCAATTGCCGATTTATTTACTGGCTTATGAAGCGCTGAGCAGTCAACAGGTGAGCGAAGCGGGTTTACAACTGTTTCGCTCGATTCAGGAAAATCAAACGGGTTCGGTGTATGTGCCATTTGATGTTTCGCGTTTTCACGCCGAAAAAGCCCGTTGGCTTGAAAATGTGCAAGAAGAAGTCTTAACCCCCTTGTGGCAGGAACGCCAGTTTAGAGCTAACCCTCAAACCAGCTACTGCCAATGGTGCGATTATACGTCTATTTGTGACTCGTCCACCCTTCAAGAAAACGAACTCTAAGCCCTCCCCTAAAGCAAGGCTTGGGTGGGCATGAGCGTAATATCTGAAATCAAGAGCTCTTGAGGTTGATTAAGGGCATACACCACGGCATTCGCCACTTGAAGGGGGCTTAGCATGCCTGACGCATCAGGCACTTGGGCGAGATCTACGCTGTCCCAAATCGCGGTGGCACAAGCCCCTGGGTAAATACTCATAAAGCGGTTTTGGTTGACGCGTTGCTCTTCGCTCATGGCTTCTGTAAAGGCTTTTAGCCCAGCTTTACTGGCATCGTAAACGCTCCAGTAGGGAAAGGCCCACTTGCCTGCAATGGAATTGATGTTCAACACCGTGCCGCCGCCCCCTTGTTGGGTAAATTGTTCCACCGCATATTTAGAAAGTAAAATCGGGACGCTGAGGTTTAACTGAATCATACGAAGAATCTGGGCATCAGGCAGTTCTGGCAAAAGCCCGACTTTCCCCCCCACGCCCGCATTATTGATCAGCACATCTAAACGTCCAAAGCGTTCAAGGGTTTGAACCAGCAGTTGTTTTAAAGTCGCGGTTTCTAATAAATCAGCGGGAATCACCAAGCATTCGCTTTCAAGCGAATCAGCGAGCGCCGTTAAGGCTTCACCCCTGCGTGCTACCAAAACCAATCGCGGCCTGTAGCCATCAAGCGCTTGCGCAATCGCTTTACCAATGCCACTGCTGGCCCCTGTAATCAGAATGACTTTGTTACTTAAGTGATTCATTTCATTCATTTACGACGCTTCCTAAACAACCGCGCCTTGGGTGGACAAGAAATGCTCGGCATCCATGGCGGCCATACACCCCGCCCCTGCGGACGTAATGGCTTGACGGTAGTGAGGATCACACACATCCCCCGCGGCGAACACGCCTTCGACGTTGGTTTTGCTTGAATGGGGTGCCACGTTTAAGTAACCCACCTCATTCATGTCTAACACGCCTTTAAATAAGTCGGTGTTGGGTTTGTGGCCAATGGCGTAAAATAAGCCGTTTGTCGGCAAGTTGGAACGCACGCCTTCTTTATTTTCAAGGCTCACGGCTGTTAAGCCCGTTTCTTTGGTGCCAATGAGTTCAACCACTTGCGTATTCCAAATCACGTTGATTTTGGGGTTTTCAAGCACTCGACTTTGCATGGCCTTTGAAGCCCTAAAGGCGTCACGACGGTGAACAATGGTGACTTTGCTGGCAAATTTCGTCAAGAAATGGGCTTCTTCCATCGCAGAATCGCCTCCGCCTACGACGACGACTTCTTTTCCGCGAAAGAAGAAGGCATCACAGGTGGCGCACGCCGAAAGCCCATGACCCATGAGTTCCGCTTCATTGGGCAAGCCCCCCGTAATGGCGGATGCCCCCGTACACAGAATCAGGGCATCGCTCGTATAGCAATTGCTGTCGGTGGTCACAGTAAACGGACGCTTGGAAAAATCAATGTGTGTGACCATTTCATACGCAGTGGTGGCGCCAAAGCGTTGGGCTTGTTGGCGCATGGCATCCATGAGATCTGGCCCCATAATGCCGTTGGGGAATCCGGGGAAGTTTTCAACATCGGTGGTGATGGTGAGTTGGCCTCCGGGTTGGATGCCTTCAAAAATAAGCGGGGCCAAATCGGCACGAGCCGCATAAATGCCTGCCGTAAAACCCGCAGGGCCTGAACCAATAATAATAAGGGGGTGATGCGTCATCATAATCAAACGTCCTTTTGTTAAAGTTTACAGAAGTAAGGGAATGGAAGTATTCTATCCTAAAAAAACGAATACGACTATTAAAACCTCTCCAAGCCATGTGTTGAAGAAAAAACACATTAGGGCTATGATAAACACATACCCTCACTTAATAAAGGAAACTCACCCGATGACTTCTCCTCTTACGCCCGCTCAACAACTCATTACAAAGCTAGAACACACCAAACTAAGCTTTGACTATGGTGAAGATGCTCACGCCACGGTTCGCCAGCTTTGTGAAGAAGCCAAGCATTACGGTATGGCAGCCGTCTGCGTTCGACCGGAACACGTGTTGACGGCTCGTGAAGCACTGGGTCATAAAACCAACGTCGTACTAGCGGCCGTGGCGGGTTTTCCTGAACGTCCCGTAAGTCGAGAAGATCATGACGCCTGCCCTGTGATTGGAGCGTGCAATTCAAGCACCAAATTGCAAGAAATTACCACGGCTCAAGGCTCAGGGGCTGAAGAGTTTGATGTGGTGATGAACGTGGCTTTTCTGAAAAAAGATTTTGAAATTAACGGCGAGTTCACCCTAAAAGAATTGCAAGGCCTGCGCATGGTGGCTTACGATATGCCGATTAAACTCATTTTAGAAGTGGATTTACTGAGCGAAGACGAGTTGCGTTTTGCGATTGCTCAAGCGGTTGAAGCGGATATAGACACGATTAAAACATCTACAGGGTATTTGAAAGAAGGCGTGGGATCTACCCCTGAACGCATTGCCTTTATTCGAAAAACGCTTGATGAACTCGGCGCCTTTCACATGGGGATTAAAGCCAGTGGAGGCATTCGCACGTTAGAAGACGCCCTAGCTGTTCAGGCCGCAGGGGCCACTCGCATTGGATCTTCCGCCTGTGTGGCCATTGCCCAAGCCGCCCTTGAAATGCCGGTGAATCCTTCCGCATTTGGTGACTTTTATTAGAAAGGAGCGTGAGATGCACGTTATTTTGGATCTTTGCCTTGTGCCTTTAGGCGTAGGCGTGAGTGTTTCGGCGTATGTCGCTACCTGTGAACGTATTATTCAAGAACGGGGCTTGTCGCATCACCTGCATGCGTATGGCACCAACATTGAAGGCGAGTGGGATGAGGTGATGGCCTGTGTAAAAGCCTGCCATGAAGCGGTTCATGCCCAAGGCGCACCACGCATTACCAGCACCATTAAGCTTGGCACGCGAACGGATCGCACGCAAACCATGCAGGACAAGGTTACCAGTGTGGAAGCGCAACTATAGAAGTCTCTGTAGGGAAAATTATTTAAAATACTATACCACAGGTCTTTAGGTCAGGTACATTAGTGGACGATAAAAGGACGGATTTATTCTTGACCCTGCCCCAATTTTTGCAACAAGCTGTTGATGTCCACGGGTAGCTCAGGCCCCCCGATCGCGGGGGGTAAGGGCGTGGGTGGCACCCGATCTTCTTCCAAAAGGCTTTGCGAAGGAATCAATCCGTTGGCGACTTGCTCATTCTGCAAAAAGAGCAAATAATCCACAGGGTTCATATACTTGTTATTATAATGCACTTCAAAATGTAGATGAGACCCCGTTGAACGCCCTGTTGAACCCATTAACGCCAAGGGTTGGCCAGAACGGACGCGATCTTTTTCATGCACCAAATTTTTGGAACAATGCCCATAAATCGTGTAGAGCCCTTGACGGTCGTGTTTAATGAGTACCATATTGCCATAGCCTGCGTAAGTGCCTGAAAAAGCCACCGTGCCTGATTCTGGGGTGTAAATGGGGGTGCCAATTGGGCCTGCAATGTCTAACCCACTATGAAAGCGTTGTTGCTTGGTAAAGGGATCCACGCGGTAGCCAAACTCACTGGTCACAGTGCCACCTGCGGGGGCGTAACGCAAGGCCGCGGCCGTGGCGTGGGTCAGGGGAAGCAGGAGGCTCAGCAGGCCAAGCATTCCAAAGCAAAGCGTATAGAGTTGAGCCAAACCACGCATAGAAGGGGTCTCCATAAGTTCAAGTCGTTTAAAATATAGGGTGTATTTATTGTAAGGGTTGAGTGGGTCATTCGGCAACCCTTCAAACCGATGACTTTTACAGTATGACCGATCGTGGCACGTTAGAACATAACCCAAAGATTATATAGAAAGATCTTTCATCCTCACTCCAACCCTCTCCTGATTTTGGCTAGCTCCGTTTTGAGCTGGTGCTTGGGTTTCTCGTTTGTTTTTATAGCTGGTGCTTGGGCTTGATTAGCTCCTTTTAACGCTGGTGCTTGGGGGTCTTTGCTCCGCCAAAGACCCCCAAACCCCCAAAGGCGGTTCAAGGAGGGGGGAAGAGAAGGAAGTTGTTGCGGCTCTCCTTCTCTTCCCCCCTCCTTAAAAATCCTCCCCCCATCTCAACCTCTTCGCTTGCTCCATTTTTTCCTGTGGGACGTCCGCAAAATCGCTCGGGGATTCGCAGTTCGCTCACCCGCTCGGATTTAGTGCTTGGACGTCGGCTTATGCAACGAGTCAAAAATCAACACACAAGGTCTATACAGATTGCCACGCTACGCTCGCAATGACGGACAGAAAACTTGCCGACAACGCACTAAATGCGAGGCTTCCGAGACATTTTGCGGACGGCAGGAACAACGATAGGGCGAGGAGGTGGGGACAAAAAACTTCTTATTCACGAAGTGAATCTTCACCTTTAGGATGGAGAGGTTGGGAGAGGAAACCAACGGTTTTCTTTCCCAAGAGAAGCTTTAGCTTCGACATGAAGGGGGGATTTTCAAGGGGGGACGAAGGGGAGGAGAAACGCAATGCGTCCTTCCCCGTCCCCCCTTGAACCGCCTTTAGAGGTGTTGGAGACCTTTGGCGGAGCAAAGGTCTCTGACGACCGACCAGCTATAAAAGGGAGATAAATATCCAAGCACCAGCAATAAAAGAGAACAAAAAACCCCAAAATCGTGCAGTTTAGCCACTAGGCAAAGGGGTTAAAAATAGGATATACTGAAAAAGAGTGGCTTTTTTCAAGAAGCCTTCACAACCCAACAACTTCCTTGAAAATCGAGTAAAAAACCAGTCTGGCGTGGCCAAAAAACAGACTTTTGTGGCCAGAAAACGGACTTTCGTGGCCAGAAAATCGACTTTCCGACACACGAAATTAGGGCGTTTCTTACATCGTGATACCAAATGACAGATTCAATAGCAAACACGTTGAGTGTTTGTGCTTAAACCTAAAGCAAGCGTATCAATCCAAGTTTACGCATTGACCATGGTAAAATCAGGATACTTCGCCAGCACCTGACGCATTTCTATAAGTTGATCCATCATCGGCTCCACCCATTCCACAGGGATTTGATTCGGCCCATCGGAAAGCGCTTCTTTGGGGTTAGGGTGCGTTTCAAAAAACAAGCCTTCCACCCCAGCCGCCACAGCGGATCGTGCCAAAACAGGCGCAAACTCACGATTCCCGCCTGTTTTACCGTTTAGCCCGCCGGGTTGTTGGACGCTATGCGTGGCATCAAAAATGGTGCGAAGCCCCAGGCTTTTGACGATCGGGAAGCATCGCATATCGACGACCAAGTTGTTGTAGCCAAAGGTGGTGCCACGCTCACAAATAAAGACGTCTTGGTTGCCTGTGGCAAAAACTTTTTCGGCGCAAAACTGTGTTTCCTGAGGCGAAAGAAACTGCCCCTTTTTAATGTTAATGCGCTTACCCGTTTCCCCAGCCGCCACGAGCAAATCGGTTTGTCGGCACAAAAACGCGGGAATCTGCAAAAAATCGACAACTTCTGCTGCCAATAGGGCTTGTTCAGGGCTGTGAACATCGGTGCAAATGCGCACGCCGACTTCGTCTTTAATGGCTTTTAGAATGTCTAAGCCTTCACGCACGCCGTAGCCTCTAAAGGAACTGTTAGAGGTACGATTGGCTTTGTCATAAGAACTTTTAAAGTAAAAATCAACATCCGTGCCGTAGCTGGCCATAATTTCTTTCAAGCGTTTGGCAACACCGAAGTTCATTTTGCCGTTTTCGCCTTCTAAAATGCAAGGGCCCGCAATCACGGTAAAGGGTTTAGGGGAACTCATAGGGGATTGTCCTTCTCAGGTGTTTGAATCACAGGGCTAGTGTAGCCTAAAAACAGTTGTTCTACAACCACAAAAGTTCAAGAAGGCGCTATTCCCACAACGCGAAAAATACGCTATACTAGCAGGGGTGCCTCTCGCATCCCTTTACTGTGTAATGAAAGCCCCTCTGAATGACAGATTCCCTCCCCACCCCACAAGACGATCGCCTTATTGAAGAAGTGCTTATGGAAGAATTGCGCCATAAGCTGGTGGTTCATGGGGCAAAACCGGATGACTTGGCATTGGTGCAACGCACCTTTGACTACGCTCGGCACTACCACGAAGGGCAAAAACGTAAAGACGGCACCAATTACATTATGCACCCCGTGAGCGTCGCCCTGATTTTGGCGGATATGTGGGTGGATGTGCCTACCCTGCAGGCCGCCTTGATGCACGATGTGCTAGAAGACACCACCGCCACCGCAGAAGACATGGAAAAGAACTTTGGGGCGGAAGTCACCAAAATTGTGCAAGGTGTCACCAAACTTGGTAAATATAAATACCAATTTAATACTAAAGAAGAAGAGCAAGCGGAAAATTTTCGGAACATGTTCTTGGCGATGGCGGAAGATATTCGCGTCTTGACGCTAAAATTGGCGGACAGGCTCCACAATATGCGGACGCTTGAGCATATGCTACCCCATAAACAAGAAAAAATCGCCAATGAAACGCTTGAAGTCTTTGCCCCGCTCGCCAACCGCATCGGGATGGGGAACTTTAAGGCGGAATTGGAAGATTTGTCGCTAAGCTTTTTGGATCCTGAACAGTTTCACGAAATCAAAGGGCAACTCGCCGATTCGCAAGAAGA
>JBIKNF010000027.1:0-11984 GCA_044358835.1 Vampirovibrionales bacterium
GACCATTCTTTTCGTCTTAAATTCTTCCACTATTGAGTTGTCAATGAACCAATCCACCACAAGGAACGTTTAAAATCTCTTATTCAAAGACCCCGCTTCCCTCCAGTTCTACAACTATCCTACAAACCCGCACACCTGTCAACACCCTTTTTCCTTTGTAACAATTCCGTTATCTTTGATGGACTTTTTGACAGCGGTTTTTCTTTGCTATACTATTTAACTGGAAGCTAGTCAGCTTTTCTCTATGTTCCGTTAATTATGAAAGGTAACGATATGATGTTACAACTACAACGATACGCCCCCCCCCCCCAACAAGCTCTGAAAACTAACAATAACCAGAGAGTAGGTAATAGTGTAGAGACATTATTATCAGAGGCTAAGAAGTTGGGAGATCAACTAAAAGCCGCTCGTGCGGGAATGCGTGCAACTGGAGAAGAGACTTTTAACACATTACGTGTTTATCAGATTAAACGCGATCTTAGGGAACTTTTAGATAGGTTTAGAACCACTATCAAGGGAGAATCCTAGTGAAGATCTTAGTACTGCAGTTGCTGGGCTAAGAAAAACTTTAGGCCTAGCAACACCTTAAAACTAAAACTCTTCGACTATTTATTTAGCCATTTACCCCCCGTGATTGCGATATGCATCACGGGGGATTTGTTTAACAGCTAAAGCCTTCTGCCGTATGCAAGCGACGCAAGTCTTCAAAGAGCCAGTCAATGGGCTTGCGAGCGGGTTCGTTGCCATGAAACACATCCCGTTTTTTCAACGGAAATTCAGGGAAGCGATAATGCCCTAAATCTACATGATCCAAGTCTTCTAAAAAACGCCCCGCGCAGATGTCCCACAATTGCGGAAACACCCCAATGTCTTCGGTGTACGGTTTATTTCGAACGGGCAAGTAAAACAAGGAACTGGCTGGAATAAAGCCGTCATTAAAGCGAAAGGGATGCCCATGCCCACGAGGGTATTTCTTTGGTTTATTATAATTGGGTACATTCGCCACAGGCAATTGCGCCATTTCTTGCCCAGTAAACTTAAATGCCCGATGCACACTAGGCACATAGGTGGGAATCACCGCCCCAAGCACCCAGTTGTTGAGCTGTGCGAGGGCGTCTATAACACTTAAAGCGTGGGGGGGGCGGCCCTTTTGCCCCCGTTCACTAAAGGGAGATTTAAGGTAACTGCCGTAGACGATTAACTTGCGTTTAAACTGACGTAACGCTGGGCTGGTGGCTTCGAGCCATTTGGGGGGGGCGGGATCCAACGCCACAGGGTTGCGTCTAATCAACCCAAAGGGCTGAACAGGGTAGCTGTAGGCGGGTTTGGATGTGTCAAAGTTCACAAATAGCATGTCTTTAATTAGGTGACGCTTGTTTTTAATGGAAAGTTCGTAAACGACTTTGTCGAGGCCTCGGCGAATAGGGGAATAATGCGTCAAGTTTTGACTCATCCAGCTTTCGTCAAACAGGGGGGTGCCTTGGTACGGCACGCTCATGCCGAAGATGGTGTCCACAAAACGCAGGAGTTCAGGGGCTTGCATGAAGGCGTTTCGCACGATGAGGCCGCCTTGGCTATAGGTGAGCAAGACAACTTTAGGGCTGCGTTCGCCAAGGGTTTTGCCAAAATACTGAAACTCTTGCACAAATTCATGGGTGGGGATTTCCAAAAACTGGTTAGAATCGTACATAAAAATGTAGAGTTTGTAGCGCGCTTGTAATTCCGCGTGCTGTTTCCAGCGGGTTTCAAACTTTCGCCACCACGGATTCCGTTGTCCTTCTTGCGAACGCCCTGGTACAATCAGCAAGGGGGTTCTGCCCGCCAAGGGTTCGGCGTCAAAGGCGTAAAGATGGTTTAGATGAACACGATGCGACGATTTTCCAGCGTCTAAGAGGCTAGGACCCACGACTTCGGCAGAAGCACACGGCAAAACAAACAGACTTAACAGCAAGCTCAATAACACGCAAAAAAGTTTCATCAACCACATTCCATTTACATAACATTTCTATGTAAGCGAGTATACCGTAAACACAAAAAAGAATCGATGCCCCTCAAGAGGGGGGGTTGTCAATTATAGGAAAGTTTGTCACAATAATAACATAGCCTCGGGTGTGGCGTTCAATAGTTTGGACTCTACATTGATGAACCTCGGGAGCCTGACGACGTCTGTGTCAACGTAGACCAACACCCCTTTTGATAGAGGCGGTTGAGACTTTCTCACGGTTGGAAACAGCGATCCAGCTTAAGGCACCCACCTGTTGTTTTTACAGGGGTCTCCAAACTCTGGGTCACACCGCAAAACGAGGCTATATTTTTACATCTAGGGGCGTTCGACGTCGTTTTGTGGGAGCCTTCACCGCCGAATAGCGAGCCATGCGTTTGAAATCTAGGACGTTCTTGGGGTACAGTGCCATGGCCCATAGCAATTGACCCGTTTGTTCAAACAGAAGTTTAACTGGATTGTTGTACCATAGGCATCGTTTAAAGGCGTAATACCAATCATGATTCATGGGTGGGGGACTCCTGCTTAAACTGTTGAGGGTCGACGGTTAAGCCTTGCAAGCAGGGGATGACCTCTTTGAGGCGTTGAAAATCGGCGTAAGTAATGGCGTCTTTTTTGAGGAAGATCCATTCGGGGTAGGTCACCGTTTTTTGTTGTAATAAAATGAAGTGTTTGGATTGTTGACTTTTCGTAAAGGCACAAAAAGGTAAAGTAAAAGAGCCTTTAAAGAACTCGAATGTAACCGTGTTAAGCAAAATAGTTTTATTGGTTAAGTTAAACTCTAATAAATAGGAACCAATATCAATTTTTTTAAGATTGTTGTATGTCACAATGCAAAAACAGATTAACTGAATTAAACACAATAATAACAAAATTCTTGCAATACCGCCTATCACAATATAGCTCATTTCACTATCTAAAAATTGTAAAAATAAAAAAGTATCAGGAACACCTTCTAAAAAACAAAGCTTTAAACCCAAAAGAATGACACAAATCATTAATAAAATAAAAAGTGTTAAATTATACTTTGTAAAACCATATTTTGGCTGTATATCAAGTAGATCTTCATTATTAATGATTATATTTTGAGAAATTATATCAGTCATTAGAAAGAGTCTCCTCTTTAAACTGTTGAGGATCGACGCTTAAGCCTTGCAAGCAGGGGATCGCTTCTTGGAGGCGTTGGAAATCGGCGTGGGTGATGGCGTCTTTTTTGAGGAAAATCCATTCTGGGCCAACCCCTTGTTGTTGTTGTAATAAAATAAAGTTTGAAACCTGTTTACAGTGACTAAAGGCCGAAAAGGGAATGACTGTGGCCCCTTTAAACACGTTGTAAGAAACCGTATGGAGATAGGCATTTTCTAGGCAAAGATCAAAATCCAATACATACGATCTCAAATCAATTTTAGTGGGTTTAGTCGTTTTCTTCTTAATGAAAAAAGAAAGAAAATCTAGAACGAGAAACAACCCCGCAACCCCAGAAAGAATTAGCATGAGCGGTGCTTGCACAACAGGTTGCATGAATTGTAAAAAATCGGTAGGTAGTTGAAGAAGGGGAAGCCCCATGTGTAGCAAGGCCAGTACACTCATTAGTACCACAAAAGCAAAAAACACTTTTTTAAGTGGGGTGAAGGCGTACTTTAATTCCAACACTTTTAGAGTATCAATAAGATCGTGTAGCACTTCATCGCAAATTTCAATATGTTGAGAAATAACCGTCATGGGCGCTTCCTATATATTGTCTAACGCTTTTTTGTCTTCTTCGTAAGCGTCTTTAAGCTGTTTTTTGAGCAAGCTCGTTTGAGCTGAAATCATTTTCTTGGTGACGTCTAAATGACTCAGTTTTTCTTCAAGCACGGTGTCCGCATTCGCCAAAACCCGTTGATTCGTTTGCTGAAAGCCATTTAAAATCGCCCCTGAAATACCGTTTAACACACCACCTGCGGCCACACCCGCCAAGCCCACGGGCCCAAACAACGGCCCAAGGGTCGTCAACAAGCCCCCGATGCCTGACAACGCGGAAGCCGTGGGCATCAACCAGTTACGCCCCAAGCCCAAGCCTGAAGCTAGCCCTGCCCCCGTGGCCGCAAGCCCTCCGCCTGAACCGATGCCACCAAAACTATTGCTAAAGCTCGCCCCACCTACGACTTCACCCCCCGCCACCGAAGCCGCCGCCCCACCGATGAACGCCTCTTTAGGGAAGTCTACATCCCCAATGCCCGTAAAGTCAAAGTCCCCACGGCCAATGCCTAAACGACTAAACTCGCTTAAGGCGCCCAAACTATTGGCGTAATTTTGAAGACTGCCGTAGTTCCCATAGTTAATTGAAGCGGCTCCGCCCGTGGTGGGTAGCCCGCTCGATTGAGCCCAAGGCGCTAAGCCAAAGGACGCCTGCCCCCCCGGGACAATGCCTGTGCCTCCGCTAAAAGGGGCGTAAAAATTAGTCCCCGGTATGGAAATAGCTTGTGAACCTAAAATAGGTGAAAACGCGGGCGAACCGAAGGTTCTGGCAATGTTCATTAAAAATCCGCTAAAGGCCCCTAGTCCACTTCCGCCTAGGGCGTTTCCCGCCACGGCGTGGCTACGAATGGCGTCCCACGTTTCGTAGGTTTCGGTGTTTAAGGCGTCGCTGACTTTGCCGTAACGCATTAAAATGGTTTGGATTGAATCATTTTTGTAGGTCACGGAAAGAACTCCATAGGTTTAGGGATATAAATGTAGGGACTCACTTCAAAAGGTTAAGAAAGGAGGCATCCAAAGACTTTAGTCTTCTTTAAATAGGTTTTTGGCGCGGTCGTCAACAATTTTCTTCAAGCTTTCAAGTTCGGCTGAAATGGCCTTGTAGTAAGTATCTAAACGGGTTTGTTGAAGGGTTAATGATTTTTCGATGTTGACAATCGACTGCAACTTGAGGTTTAACTTCAAGGAATCGTCTGAATTGGGATCCAAATTACTGCCTAGGTTAAACAATTCGTTGGTTTGATTGGTGAGCCGGAGGCGTTCGTTGGCGATTTGTTGACTGGTCATTTCAACGTCAATTTTTTGAGCTTGAAGCGACACATAACGCCCCTGCGTTGCGGAAAGTCCCATGAGGAATCCCCCTTTTCTATACGGTTGTTTGTGGTGTGATTGAGTACAAAGGCTTTTTTTAAAAGAATCTGAAAAAGTCTATTTTGCCTTGTCCCTCTTCCCTTAGGGAAGAGGCTAGGAGGAGGGAGTCACCAGCGTGAACTGGACATCTCGAATCCCTCACCCCAACCCTCTCCCTAAGGGAGAGGGGGTAAAGAAACTTTCGCAGAGCTTTCTATAGCCTTTGCTTTTGTTTCGACCTGCTTTGCACTTCCGCAAAGCCCCCTCCTCTATTTGAAGGACGCGATAAGAAAGCCTTTACCAAAACGCACTATCTACCGTAAGATGTACATAGAAAGATTAAGATGAACGCAACCCTGTGTTCATCTTTTGAAAGTGAATGAGTGAATGAGTGAATCTTAAGAAGGACGAAGCGAACGTTTACCCAGTGTTAAGCTCGTCAAGAAATCAATAACTTAGAGGGGTCACCCCCTTGTTGTGAAGTCCATAATGTAAATGCATTTGTAAATAAATTTGTGTAATGAATAGGAACGGTCTAAAATGAATCATCGTCTTTCCCCTCAGCGCCTGTCTCGTCAAGCGGATCCCGTGTCTTTTCAAGGGTTTTCGGCTACTATGAATCTTCAAACGGCGAAACGCCCTAGCGCCCAGCGCAACACGCTGAATCGTCGTCGTCGAGCCATGGTATTACTTTCAGAATGTGGGGTGTTTTTGGGCTTGTTGGTGTGTGTGGTGTATTTGGCGTCAATGTGGTCGGTGTTGAATCCCTTTACAGGGGTGTTGGAAGCGATGAAGCGTCCCCCTACGGCGGTGCAGGCGTCGTTACTGGCGGAAGGCAAAACCGCCGCCGTCTTTATGGATGTGCAGGTACCTGAGTAGGTTGATGAGGTAGCTGGTTTAGTGGAATAGGTTCTCTTGAATAAAATCGTCTCATTTTGGTATTCAAGTTACTTGGCTTGCACAGTTTTGAAAGTAAATCTATCTTTGTTACTGTGAAGGACTTCATCTAAACAAACTTTTAGGGGTTGTTACGTTTTTGTTAATGTATAACTTTTTATTTTCTTAGTATTGTTTCATAAATTTGAAATAGAGTTTCTGGTTATATTTTAAAGTTAGATGTAATTTCAAACGTTTCGACCGCTTTTCGTGACCCCCCCACTTCTATGGCATAGCATTGTAGACGTTTCCCTATGCTCACCACTGAACTAATCTGTTTGCCCTCCAGAAAGGAGAATATATGAAATTCATCAGAACTATCTTACTTGCTAATTTGCTATTACTTCTCGCCTTGAGTGTATTTTCACAGTATCAAGCTAAGCCTGCTATTAATAACAGAAAAGACGAGGTTTCGTGGGTGACGCAACAGGTCTATGCGCCGAGGGTAAGCTTTCATACATTTAGAAGCCAAGCCGCGAAGTCCTTAGTGAGTTATCACGTATACAAGCCGGCTTCTTACAAGGAGTCTGATGTAAAACGGTTTCCTGTTCTCTATTGGCTCCATGGCACAGAAGGGGGAGTAAATCACATTTTGCCAGTTTCGCAAATGTTTGATCTTGCAATTCGGAACAAAAGAGTGCCGCCGATGATTGTCGTCTTCGTTAATGGGTTGTCAAAGCGATTATGGACAAACTCGAAAGATGGTCTTGCTCCGATAGAGACAGTTTTTATCGATGAATTAATCCCTAACGTCGAAAAGACAATGCGAACAATCGCTACTCGAGAGGGGCGAATTATCGAAGGTTTTAGCATGGGTGGTTATGGAGCTGCGCGAATCGGGTTTAAACATGCGGGGTTGTTTGGGGGTGTTTCAATACTAGCAGCCGGTCCACTTGATCTAAATTTTGAAGGACCTCGAGCAACAGGAAACCCGCTGAGAGAGCAAATACTTAACGATGTCTGTGACGGTGACATCTCTTATTTTAAGTCAACACACCCCTGGACAGTTGCTGAATCACAGGCCCAATTTTTAAAAAAATCGGGGACAATCATTCGACAGGCGATTGGGTCAAAAGATTTTACTCTAAATCTAAACCGTCGGTTTCACGAACATCTTAAGTCCCTTGATATCCCTCACGAATTTCATGTTGTGGAGGGTGTAGGTCACAACACAACTGATTTGATGGCGGGACTGGCCAACTCAGAATTCTATCGTAATGCACTTATGCCCAAGACAGTTAAATCACTGGCAAAGAAACCGCATGATCTAGAATCCGGCAAACATCGGCTACAATAATGGCGTCGATGTGGTCGGTGTTGAATCCCTTTACAGGGGTGTTGGAAGCGATGAAGCGTCCCCCCACGGCGGTGCAGGCGTCGTTACTGGCGGAAGGCAAAACCGCCGCCGTCTTTATGGACGTGCAGGTCCCTGAGTAGGTACTTCATTATGGTGATATATACGTTTAATATGTCCACTAAGTTGGTCCACAACTTGTTTAATAGTTAAACTTGTTGAAAGTACAAGTCTTTTGCCGTTAGTGAAGGTGGCAATAATAGATTTGTTTAATACTTTTATCTCATCCAATTCTGGGAAACGACTTGGTAATCCCCGTAATTGAGATGCTTTGACCCCCCCCCCCCCCTCGCGCTGTGATGCGATAGATGTAGCAGGCTTTTGCACGGAAGGGTTCATAGAGGGCACCGAAAATAGAGGGGTAGAAAGACGCACGACAGATAATCCTTTATTTATAGTTCAAACCAACACAAAACGGGGGCGAGCCACATAAGCTTCAAAACGTATTATATCCAAAAAAGATGCCTTGTAAAGAAATTGTTACGCTACACGCGCGAATATTTACTCACAAAAGTCGGTTTTTTGGCCACGAAAGTCCGTTTTCTGGCCACGAAAGTCCGTTTTTTGGCCATGAAAGTCCGTTTTCTGGCCATGAAAGTCCGTTTTCTGGCCACGAAAGTCTGTTTTTTGGCCACGAAAGTCGGTTTTCTGGCCATGAAAGTCTGTTTTTCGACACACGAAAGTCGGTTTTTTGTTCGATTTTCAAGGAATGTGCTGGGGGGGTGAAGGCCTGTTCAAAAAAGCCACTCTTTTTTAGTATAACGTATTTTTAAGCACTATGCCTAGTGCATAAAGTGCACGATTTTAAGCCCTGTTCATTCAACGAACAAGCGAAGGCTTCTAAAAGCCTCCGCTTACTCGCATTTTTTGTTCGGGCCTTTTACTGCACAATGGCTCCACCAAAGCGACCCCGCTTAAACGTCACCCGGCCTTCTTCCTGCAGTTGCTTTAACCCACGTCGCACCGAATTGGCGGTTACCCCAATTTCGCTTGCCAAGTCATGCACATTCGGCAATTGTTCGCCCTGTTGAAACGTGCTGATTTGTTCGTCTAAGGCTTGGTACGCCTTTTCATAATCGTACAGTTCCATGTGTTGTTCTGCGGGCATAAACAGCGATTCCATGGTGTTGACGGAAATAAAGTGGAGTGGCAAACGCGTGACATACGTCCCGTAGCGTCCGCGTTTGGAATGAATCATGCCTTGTTCAGCTAGACGTTGCATGGCGTCATGAACGGTTTTAATCGACACCTTAAACAAGGTGGCCAGTTCCTGATGCGGAGGCAATTTGTCGTTGACTTCATAGCGTTCGGAAATGAGCGCTTTTAATTCACGTTCAATTTGATCGATTAGGGTATCCGTTTGAATAGAGGCAAAGTCATTGCCCACATTTTCAACCGTTGGCAGGCGTTTGAGCGTCCAGTTTGGTTTTTTTCCGCGATTGCCCATGGCTTCAAGCACGCCTTCATGCGTTAAAAATTCCATGGCCAAACGAGTGGTGTTGGGTGTGGCGTGAATGATTTTGGCCATTTCTCGGCTAGAAGGCAATAAGTCGTTTACCGCAATGCCTTGGTTCACAATGTACTGTTGAATAGCCAAAACGGTTTGGTCTCGTTTAGATGTTTGCTTGCGGATGCGTTGTTCTTCTTGCGTGTGGCTGGCATTTTTGAGCAAGGTACCAATGCGTTGTTTGGATTCCACCCACCCCTCATCTTCCACAAAACGAATGGCATTCTGTACAGTTCCAACACTAACGCCCAAGTAATCTGAAAGATCTTTTTTCAAGGGAAGTAGGTGATTTTCATGCAACTCGCCTGATTCAAAACCGGCTTTAATCCAGGTGGTGAGCCATTCAGCGATTTGGGCGTCTTTGCCGAGCTTGGCTTTAAGGGTAAGCGGGGCGGGCAATTCTTCTAAGGTTAAACGCAAAGGGGTCTCTGGCGTGGGTTTTTCTAACACTTGCTGGTGCAATAAGCGATTAGACGTAAACGCCCCTTTCATAGGGACTGACACTTGTGAAGGCAAGCTGGCTTTGCTTTGGGTACCTTTTAGCAGGGTAGGGGTGGGGGTTTTCTTCGTTTCGGCTGAGGTGTTTTGGGTCATGTTTGAATCCTTATGTCCTTGTCGTTTAAAAATCTCTTAAAACGGTGTCAATACCCTGAATGGGTTGACGTGTGAAAAAATGAGTTTGCTTCCCTAAAATGCCTAGTAGATGTGAAATGGGTTGATTGGGTTCATCTAAAATGATTTACGCTGTTTAAGAAGCATCTATATTAGTATTAAAACAAACGAGCCCTTCAAGCGTGCTATTGTTTTAATTGTTGTAACATAAATTCCTTTCGGCAGAGCCAGAGGAAACTTTAATTTTTGTTACAAATAAAAACAATCACCTCAAAAAAATCACACTTTACGCAGGTATTCACGCAAGTGTTCGCTTGGCTGACTCCTTAATTTAGGGGAGCCCCTTGAAGGAAAGGGCTTAGGCGTCCGAAAGTAAAGCCGTGTAGAACAGGTCCATTTCTTGAAAGTAACAACCTATGACGCCTCCTAAATCAAGTTTGAACGATCCCAGTGCAGATCCTAACGCGTGGTATGAACAATACCCTACGCTCAGTCGTGCCTTAAACTTTCTGAAACCCTTACCTGATTATGTGCAAGAACTGGTGGGTAAAAAACTCTATGCCTACGCAAAAGAACTGGCCTACGGCGATTATGAAGCCCACGTCAGTGAAGAAGAATCCAGCACCCAAGGGCTTAAACGCTTTCGGCAATTCATGCAGAATAAAGCCCATCATTCTATGGTGTCTCGTGCCTTAAATGAAGTGATGAGCTTAAATGAACAGGGACGTTCGCTGGTGGGGCAACGGCTTTTACTCTGCTTACAAGCCTTAAATAACTTGGCTTCGCAATATCCCAGTGGGGACGATTTTACGTCAACCAAACAAAGTCGAATTGAAGTGCATACCTTAATTAATTTGGTGTTTGACAAAAATTTAAGTGACTTTGAACTACAAGGGCAGCAACGCAAAGCCGAACGCAAAGCACTTTTAGAAGAAGAAAAACTGGCTGAAGCCATGCTTAACCAAGCGTTAGAACAAGTTGGGGAAATAGAAGATCCTTTTATTCCTAATAACCCCGCCATTAAAGACGAAACCTTACAACGCATGGAACTGGATCCTGAAATGACCCGCTTAGCGTCTTTACAAGAAACAGTCCCAACCGCATTAATCCCAACGATTAAACGAATGGGTCGCTTCTTGGTGTTATGGGTCACCCCCCCTGAAGAAGTTGTAAACAAAGCCGAAACAGAAACAGTAGAAGACGTCCCCTTCAAATCGTTAGACGCCACAGCCCAAAAGACTTCAGAAAATGTTTCACATGCCGAAGAAGAAAATAAAGATTCAGAGGAACTTTTCGAATCTTTAGATCAAACCACCGTTGAAATCGTTCATACTGAAAATACCCATTTAAAAGAAGGTGAAGAACCCATGAATAAAGCCGTTTTTCGTGAAACCCCAGCCAAACCCCAGCTTCAAACGACTCCGGAAGAACCCGTATTAGGACCTTTTGAGCTTTCTGAAGCAGAACGCCTTGCCTTGATTGAAGAGGTGACCCATCCTTCTAAAACGGTTCAAGCCGAAGAAAAAGTCAATAACATTCTTTCGCTCCTTGATTCTGGGGTGGATGTTGATGCCATTCCTCAGGATGCTTCCCCAGAAGAAAAACTGGCGCGAGGCTTGGCCTTATTCAACAATTCAGATCCTCCCTTAATCAAACCCAACCGTCGCGATTTGGCCTTAACAGAAGCCGAAATCGACCTTTTAATCGCTCGTGTGGCAGAAGACCCCAAAGTGCGTGCGGCCAAAGAACAAGCCAAGCAAAAAGTGTTAGATGCCTTGGCCTTTATGAACGATATTGAAAAGCCCGCCCTGAATGCTGAAGGAACTTTTCAACAAGCATTACCTGTTCAAGGGAAAGTAGCCCTTAAAAAGCCTTACAAACCTCGTGCCAAGCAGTCGACGGTGGCAGTAACTCCCCAAAAGGCAGAAAAAGTAGAGACTTTGGCCAAAGGGTTAACGAAGTCATCGACTGAAGCCAAACCCGCCACCGCAAGTAAACGCAGCGGTAAAACAACAGCGGTTCGCAAAAAAACAACAGATGCGTCGAAGGAATAGATTGCAACCACAATCGAAGCTAGAAGTAAAGCATCATAACGGCATCAGGTAAGGAGTTTTTGAGTGCTTTCTTTGGCGTTTAAATCTAATTCAAAACATCGCAATAATTCCCGAAATTTGCGTTCAGGAATGTGCAACTTTTTATAATACTTGTTTTTTCCCTGTAGTCATAATGCTTTAGCCTATCATAAAATTAGTTCAAGTTTACCAAACCGAAATTTTTAGCACGAACACAAGCTAACAAATAACCAAGGGGATTCGTCCGTAAATTCGGTTCGTATAGATTTACTCAATAAAGCAACCCTACTCGAGCGGTGGAAGCGGGGGTGGGGTAGGTGGGGCTCGCGGGAGCGGGCGCCCACGCAGGGGGCTGAACGCGTGGGCGCGTCAGCGCGGGAGGGGAAAGCAGTTTCATGGTTCATCCCAAGG